>NZ_LT907844.1:1212500-1812500 GCF_900215505.1 Cohaesibacter sp. ES.047 | reverse complement strand
ATGCCCAGAGCTTGTGTCAGGATCCAAAGAGTTGTCCAGATGCGAGCAGAGTTGACTATCCCAATCTGAGAGCCAGCTTGATCGATTGCCGGAACAATCCGCAACCCCTTCTCCCTGCACATCCGAAACTCGGCCCGGTTGCCGTTCGGCGCAGTTGTTGGCGTGGGCCAGAATGAAGAGCCGGCGCCGGAGGTGGGACGCACCAACTTCAGCCGCCGAGAACAAGCCTGCTTTGACTGTAAAGCCCATGCTTTGTAGCTCGAGGGCAACTTCGTCAAATCCACGGTCCAAATGTCCTTCGACATTTTCGCAGAAGACCCATTCGGGGCTACATTCTCTGATAATGCGGGCCACTTCTGGCCAAAGGTGGCGGGGGTCTTTCTTTCCTTTTTGAAGGCCGGAGGCTGAGAAAGGCTGACATGGATATCCTGCAGTGAGGATATGAACTTTGCCACGCCACGGGCGGCCGTCGAAGGACTTAACATTGGACCAGACAGGCGCGTGATCCAAGGCCTGATCTTCCATCCGTGCCACGAGGGTGGCCGCTGCAAAAGCTTCTTGCTCGACATAACACACAGTTCGATATTCGGGTTGTGCGACATGCAGGCCGAGTTCCAAACCTCCAAATCCGGAGCAGAGGGAAAGACCGTTGAAGGGATTGATTTCAGGGTTTCGAGTGGGACATAGAGCCACAAGATTTTTCTCCGATAGCTGGTTGCTCTAGGCAATCAGTTTCGGGCTCTGCTGGCCTCAAATGATTGATTGTTCGGCATCTCCGACACTTGATTTCAATCCGGCCGGAGATGGCCTTTTCTTCGGTTTTAAACAGCAATGCCTGACAGGCACTACAACGGATAGACTCCATTAAGAAGACTCACATAACTTGATCTCGCTGCTCATTCCGCGTGGGCAGAGCTGGCGAGAGCGGTGTTATGCTTTTGTTTCATCGGCGGGGTTTTGACGCCAATCTAGGCCCCGTGTTTTCGAGCGCGTCAACGCTCTTAATCTCTCGCCTGCTATTTGATCCTTTGGCCCATCAAACCCAGCCCACCCATTGAATGAACTGGAGGGCCGACCAGCCCACGCCGATCAGGATCGAGCAGACAAGAAGCAGCGCGACAATCATTATGGTCAAAGCCGCTTCGCTCATCCTTGCTTCGGCAGTTTTGCTGCGCTTCATCATCTCTTTCTCTCCAATGAAAGCGTGGTCAGATACCCGCTTGATTTACTCACTTTGTGAATGGCCTTGGCGATGAACCAAGAGCCGGACAATTCGGGCTGAATGAACGGCGGGATAATATACTCGCCGCCTGCTCTCAGGCTTGCGTCACCGGGCACCGTTATCGTGCATTTGTCATCCTTGACGCTTGCCTCTTTCAACGCTGAGGCCGCCGCCTTTTTGGCTTCCTCCTTGCTCGCATAAGTCTTGGTCAAAGAAAGCTCTGGCGTGCCTGATCCAGCCGTCTCAAACATGCGTTCTGATTTGGCTTGATCGTGCCAAGCCGCCTTGGCGGATTTGTACTTTTCGCGTTTGCCGCCAGACCATGAATAGGAGATTATCTCGGTCCCGATGCAGCTCACCGGTAACATTGGAGCGCCGCTTGCGGTCTTGGCGCTGCCGTTCTCCAGAAAGAAGATCTTGCCATCTTTGATCTTGAAGAATGCCCCCAGATCGGCCGCCCATGTCTTGAGGAAGTGCATGTCACTGACATTGACCTGATCCTTGTGGGGGATCTTCATCGAGCCAAGGGCCTTGCTGACAACAGGGGCGAGGCCTTGCCGCCCAGCGACCTTGCCAACAACGTCTTTCACAGTCTTCTGGTCGTAGCTGTCCGTGCGCTTTTCCTTGAGCTTGTTCGCCATGTTCGCTGTGGTACCGGACAGGCTCATTTTGTGGCCTGATGACTTGGCACCCGAAGTCTTTGGCGCGTCGGAATAGTAGGTGCCCATTGGCCGCAACATGCCCGCCCGATCGGGCAACGCAAAAACCAATTCTGACTGCTCAGGCGGCGGCTGCATCGTGCCGTCACGCACCACAGTCAAAGAAGCTTTATCAGCCTTGCCGCTCACTTCATCCGTGATGGTCAGATCCATCAAGCGGCCTTGCCCCAGAAGGTTGGTCAAATAGGAGCTGATATTTCTCCCGGCGATGGAGGCATAAAGGTTCATGCTCAATCATCCAGACTTTGACTGAATGGCGTGATGTTCGGCGTCTCACTCAACGGCGCATCGGGGCACCAAACCTCGATAGTCATATCAAGCGCGATCGGGCTGTTAGGCCGGTTCAAAGGGCGGTTCTTGACGTGCGACCGAACCAGCTCAACAAGCGTCACCGACTGGCGGCCATAGTGGCGCATGATCAGCTCCTCGAGCAGCTCGCCGTCATGAGCGCGAACTAGAATGGCCATTGCCCACCTCCCGTGCTTTTGCTCATCTGGATTTCGAACTCGATGGCCGCAGGCAGATGAGAAAGGAACTCGCTTTCCTTCTTCGAGATGCTTTCAACGCACCAACGGCCAAGAACCATGCCATTGCCAAGCACGAAGCTAAGCGGCTTTCCCCGGCCTGCCTGTTCAGCAAGGGCTTCAATCTTCCATGTGCCTGCGGGCTGAATTTCTGGCCAGATCCCACCGCGAATGTGAATGGTCTGGTCACCGGGGCCAGTCCATTGTTTAAGCGGGGCTGAGCCGATCGGATCAGGCTTTGCCCAAGTGAACTGCCATTGCCGTTCAAGCTGCTCGAATGATCCAATGTCAGGGGCAAAAACAAACATACCAAGGGCTGCAAGTGGTCTCATAATCAGTCTCCGAGCCGGTCAGAGAGGCGGGCCAAAGCCCGTTCAACGGCCTCTTCAACACCGGCGTGAATGGCTTGCTGAACACGGGCCTCGATGTTGGGGTCGCTTGCCGTGATAGAGCCGATCGGAACCGATACATTGAGCTCTATCTTTCTATCGGTCTTGCCTGCGGCGGTGGCTTCTGCGGCCGCCAGAGAAGGCAATATCGATGGCGCGGCCGTCGCCGCCATTGGAGCGGCCGCGATACTGGTCGCAAGGGCGGCGCTTGCTGCGTGGCGCTTGACGGTGCGCGACATGGCAACCATTGACGACAAAGCATCGCCAATGACGTCAGCAAACCCACCGACAAATTCCGAAATCGGCACCCAATAATTATAGATCGCCAAGGCAAAACCAGCGACGGCTGCGACCAATGCCGCGATGATACCCCAAACCGGAGCCGTCGCCGTAACCAAACCAGCACCGATCCCGCCTATGATCGAGACTATGCTGCTAACCACGCTGGCAAGACCAGCAACAGGCAACAAGGCCGCCCACCTGATCGGGGCCAATGCTTTCAATGCGGTGCCAACCAAACCGATTGCTCCGGCACCGGTTTTGGCCTTCAAGCCAAGCATAAAGAGGCCAAACCGCAACCCAGCCAACAGGGCGATGGAAGTGCCCATGAAGGTCAAGAACCCTCCACCCACGACCAGCAAGCCAGCAAGGGCGGCCACAGTGAAAGCGATTGCTCTGGTCAGTTTTGGGTGGGCTTTGAGCCATTCACCGAAGGCGCGTGTTTGCTTTGTGATCCATTGGGTTGCCTCGCGCAAAGCCGGGTTGAGGGACTCGCCAAAGATCAAGGCAATCTCAGCCATAGCCGAACCGAGCGCCTTTTTATCACCCATCCAGTTGTCGCCCATTTCAGTGGCGACGCGGGCGGCTTCCCCTTTGACGTTCTTCAGATCCTTCAAGAGTTTTTCAAAGACCTCAAATCCCTGCTCATCAAGGAGCGAGGCAAAGGCAGATCCGGCTTCCGCCCCGACAATGTCTTTAAACATTTCGGCACGCTTGCCCGATCCCATACCCTCGCTGGCTTTGGCGATCTTCAAAAGCAAATCAGGCACAGGCAGAAGGTTGCCTTTCAGATCCTTCGTTTCAACCTTCAAGGCTTTGAGCGCAGACCGCGCCCGCTTGTTCGGGGCAGCAAGACGGGTGTAGATCGTGCGCAAGCTGGTACCGGCCATTGAGCCTTGAATACCCACGTTCCCCAAAAGACCGGCCATGGCGGCGGTCTCTTCAAGGCTCACGCCCAATTGCTTGGCGATAGGGGCGGCATATTTCATGCTCTCGCCCAGCATGGTCAAATCAACATTGGCCCGCGTTGTGGTCGCGGTCAGGACGTTGGCAACCCGGTTCATTTCTTCAGGGGCCAGCCCGAAGCCTGATAGAATATTGGATGAGATATCAGCCGTGGCGGCAAGATCCGTCTTGGTGGCTTTGGCCAGATTGAGCACATCAGCCATAGCGGCTTTGATAGATGCTTTGTCCATACCCGCCATGGCAAGAAAGTTCATGCCTTGAGCGGCTTCAATGGCGCTATAGCTGGTGGTCGCGCCAAGCTCGCGAGCCAGATTAAACAGCTCTTTGTAATCGCCACTATTCTGTTTGATCCGCGCAACGGCCGCCACGCTGTCCATGGCTTCTTCGAAGTTGCCAAACTGGTTGGCTGACGACACCACAGGTCGCGCCACTTGCCGCCCGGCAATCATGGAACTAACCCCCGCTATGGCAATCTTTCCGCCCAGCATGGCACGATCGTTTCGTCGGTTTCGCTCCCGATCGGTCAGCTTTGCAATGGCACGTTTGCGGTGCTCAAGCCTTTGGTACTCGCCCTCGAGCTTGCGCGTGGCGGCCGCCTGTTCGCGCAAATCCTGCGTTGCTTTATCAAGGCTGGAAGACAGCCGCTTTTCAGTGGCGGCAAGTTGTTTCGCCTCAATCCCCGCTTCTCGCAAACCGTTCTTTGCGGCATGAGAGGCTTGGGCGGCCGACCTGAATTTGTCCTTGGTTCGGCTTAGCGTGGCGTTGGCTTTGTTCAGCCTTTGCTCCAAGCCTTTGACCGGAGGACCAATCGCCTGCATTTGCTCTTTGAGCCGGGCCACTTCTGATTTGGCGCGATCGAACTCGCTCCTGGTCGAAGCCAGCGTCTTTTGCGTCTGCTTGAAATTCGAAATGAGCTTGAGCTGCTTACGGGCGGCGTCCGAACTGGCTTGAGCCATCTTTCGAGTGTCGTTCGAAACGCCTTTGAACTCGCCGCGCAACCGGCGCGACGAGCTTTCCAGACCCTTCATGTCTTTCTGGAACCGCTTTGCCCCACGGGACCATTTATCCCGAATGGAGAGCGTCATTGATGCATTAAGATTGCTCACTTTTCCTCAATGCCTTTTCTCGCTCTAGCAGGATCTCCCGTGCGTCGATCCAGTGGCCATATATGCGGCTCCAGTCCAAACCGTCGATATAGTCGGGGGACCATTGAAAGGCGGCCGAGACTTCATACCGGATCTGGTTCATGTCCTCCGGTTTTTTGGGAGGATCTATGAAGGCTTGGTCGAAGTCTTCGTCGCCGGGATCGTCGTCTCGGTCTGAGCCGTATCCACCGTCTCGACACAGCCATCCACGTCCATCCCATCGAAAAAACGGTTGAACCCCGCAATCAAGGCCATCTGGTTGGAGGCGCTCATGTCGAGGACCATATTGCGAGCCAAGGGAGGATTGGTGACTTTGGGCAGCACATAGGCAAGCGCCTTGATATTGCCTTCCATCAGATCAAAAGCCGTGTATTGGCCCATTTCGCGCCCAATAGGCTCGCGCACAATGGTGACTTTGTCCTGATCCTGACCATTGAGTTTGATCGGCTGAGGCAGGGTGACAATTTGCTGTTTCATGACAGGGTGTCTTTCGTTGCTGATTAAGAGAAAGGCGAGAGCGGGCAACTCAAAGACGCCCGCTCAGGAGGCATCATTAGCGGCCAAGGTTGGCGCGACGGGCGTCGTTTGCCTCGTCCGGATAGATGGTGTCATTGAGTAGATCGACCTCGAGCTTGCGCTCCCCCGCAACGTCTTTGCGCCAATAGACAAGCCAGAATTCAAGTTCACCCTCGACATCGTCATCGGTCCATTCTTCCGAGATTTTGTCCGGGTTGGTGCATCGGCCCTGTAGCTCGTAGACAACCGATGTGTAGCCGCCTTGCTGATCGTCAAGATTGCCTCGGGCAAACAGGCGGGTGCCGTCAATTTTACCAGAGCTGACCGCATCAATCAGACTTTGCGAGACCCCCTTTGTCTTGATTGTTGCCTTGGCTTCTTCAAGGCCAAGCTTGACGCCCAAGACACCACGGCGGCCGCCAGTGCGCCGTCCCTCAATGCGGCGCGGTAGACCGGGCAACGTGATCCCGGTCACCGTCCCACCATAGTCCGCGTCACCAATCCAAAGGGTGAAGCCATCGAGCGCGCTAATCTTTTCCATTGCCATGATTGAAGCTCCTTAGCCCGCGACCGTTTCGCGGAAGTATGAAAGGGCGGACGCCTGATCAAGGAACTCCGCATAGAGATCGGGCGTGCGAACACCCCAGATCTGAATTTCGCGCATCGGGCCAGCTTCCACCCATTTCAAGCGATAGATGAACAGACCTGCCTGAATTTGGGAGATCGTGTTGAGGCCGATCGGCAGCTCAAATTCGTATCCGATCAGAGCGCCCTTTGAGGCCAGCGTGCGCAAGAACTCGCGGGCCGAAGCGGAGATATCCTCAATCGCTTGCAGGCTCGTTGGCTGATCAATGTAAGGGTGCAGGCCATCGTCAAGGGCGTCATACACCTTGTAGGACACACGGCGACCGACAATGGTGCCGCCAAGAAGCTGGGCGTCATCAAGCGTATGAGAACCCCAGAGCTTGTATTCGCCCTTATCGCGAATGATCGTGGAGATCTGATCGGCGTTCAGCAGGTTGGCCTCTGATCCTTTGTCACCCCGGCGATATTGGATCTGCTGGGACAGCCCATCAAGGTTGCCCGGCTTGTTCGACGCAGACCACCAGAACCCTTTTTCAAGATCATATTTGGACTGCATCGCAGCCGCAAAGATAGATCCGGGAACGGCGACATGAGCATCAACTGCGCTATCCCACTCTTTCGTGAAATTGTGCACCAGCATCGCGTTGTCATAGCCGACCAAAGCGCGGCTTTGATGGGCTTCGGCGAGCATTCCGTTGGTCGTATCCAGATAGACAAAGCTCCGGATCTTTTCTGCGATCGCAGACAATGCACCAGCAACTGGCGTCACGTCCCCTTCGGTTGGCACCGTGGCGAAACCGGGAGCGATCAGGAGGTCAGGCTCGAAGCCAAGCAACGACTGACATTTGAGGATGGCATAGACGCCAGTCTTGTCGATCTCACTGCCCAGAACCGCGCTTGTCTGTTGTGCTGTGTCTTCGATTTTCTCAACGCGGATAACCGCAATACGGCCCGATTGCTTGCCATACTGCCGCCAAATCTGTTGCAGAGCGATAGGCAGAGTGCCGGTTGCACCCAAGCTTGCAGCTTTGGTGATATCGCCATTGATATCGACAGGAATATCGAGAGGCCAGTCTTCGGCAACGGCATCGGGGGCCGTGCCGGTGATAGCGATTTCGCCGCTTTCACCGACTGTGATTTGAGGCGGGGCTGACGTCTTGTCATAGGAATAGACGCCATGACCATAATTCGTCGTCATGCTTTCGCTCCTTGCGGTTAACTACATCCAGTTAACCGCAAGGAGCGAGACCGTGAGCCGGTATCAGATATCAGGTAAAGGGATGAGTTTTTGCTCCCTATTCAAGCACCATGGCTTCTCGCCACATGGCTGCGAATTGGTCCTCGGTAAGATCAAGAGCTGCCTTCATATGCCCGATAAGATCATGATCCGGCTTGTAGATCGATGCGTTCCGCCAAGCATTCAGCGCTTTCTTGCGCTCTTTGCCATCTGCGATGGCCTCAAGAGCAGGCTCGACCGTCTCATCCAATTCATGGTTGATCAGCACATCAATCAACTGCTTGCGGGTGATAGGAGCGAGCCGCACCGGCCCCGGTGCAGGGTTACGCAAAGACCCATCTTCATTGACGATCTGACCTGGCACGCCATCCATCTCGAGTAGGTTCTCTTTCGAAAAGCCTTCAGTGCCGTTTAGGATTTCTACCAAATCCTTAATCGTCTTATGCTTCCAAACATGTTGGATCACGCGGTCGTCGTTGATCAGAACAACCATTTTTATCGCCTCCAGAAATCGA
Organism: Cohaesibacter sp. ES.047; assembly: GCF_900215505.1. Lineage (NCBI taxonomy): Bacteria > Pseudomonadati > Pseudomonadota > Alphaproteobacteria > Hyphomicrobiales > Cohaesibacteraceae > Cohaesibacter > Cohaesibacter sp. ES.047. The sequence goes on along the minus strand of NZ_LT907844.1, from coordinate 1,804,403 downwards.
TTTGAGAATAAAGCTCAGTTTGCCCCAACACCATGGAAACCCCGAAGCCAACAGAGGTTTCCGCCCCACGCATCTCGATGCGATAGGTTTTTCCTGCCGTAAGCTTCGCGGAGAAAAAGGTGTGCGAGGTGCAATAATAGGTCGGGTTGGAATGCCCGCCTGATCCAACGGCAACAACCGCATTATCTGTTACACAAAAAACCCGCGAGGAGGTCTGAGCGGTATCGTTGATAGAAGCCCATCCACTCATATACAGGTCGGCTGCTGGCGTGAAGCTGTTGTTGGCCAGTGAGATCAATCCAAATGGATCATCTTCCGTGTTGTAGGGCCTCACTTGCCAAGAGCCAGCGTAAAGCCAGCCTCCGTCAACTCCATTGGCCATCTCGTGCGTAATCGAAGCGGCAGGTCCCCCGCCTAATTGGCTCGGCAACCGGCCATCGATCAAACCATTTGCCAAATCGAAAATGCCATTGATGCCGCTGATTTCGCTGATCTGGTGACCATGGCTTTTGGCGGCATATAGAAGATCATGAGCGTGATTGATCGACGCATAGGCACCGTCGTGGTTATGGGCTGCCAGCGCATAAACCCCGGCATGGTTATGATTGCGTGCTGCTTTGCCTTCCAACGCAAGATCAATTGCCTCAGACAAGGACGTTAAATCCTCAGGCCTTGCAAAGGAGAGTTGTGACAATGCGGCTGCCAAACGTTTTGGATCCACCAGCTTCTTTTCAATCGCCGCGTCTACCACTTCTTCTTCGTTGGCCCATGGATAGGAGGATATAACCCAGTTTTGGGAGGCGTAGCCGTCAAGAGGGTTGACCACCAACTGAATGCTATCGGTATTGGTGACCTGCAGGACGATCTGGATCGTGAGCGTCGAGGCGGTGCCATCCGTAAGGATGGCCTTGTAGGTTGGCGGATATTTGGCGATGGCGAACATTGCCCCATTGGCGTCAAACAGGCCTGCCTCGCGGATCCACCACCCACCCACGTCAGGCGGGAGAATTGCCTCGACAATCAGCCAAGCCGGGTTCTGAACGTCTGGCGTGATAGACGTGATATTGAGCCGATGTGTCTCGTGCACCAGATTGGTTTCCGTTCCGTCTGGATCATAGCTAGAACCATCGGCGTCTCCCACAGCAAGATGGGTCAGAGAAACCGAAGCGCCACCGGTAATGGCCGCGCTGAGGGCATTGGAGCCGATATTGGTGAGGCGGGTATAGTAAGTTGCGGCAGTCATCATTCAGCTCCGTTAAAGCACCATGGCTTCACGCCACATGGTCTGAAATTCTTCGTCGGTGAGATTGAGGGTGGTCTTCATTTGCAATATCAGCGCATGGTCTGGCTCATACTGAGTGGCGTTTTGCCAGGCATTGAGGGCTTTCTTGCGCTCCGTAACATCTTCAATTGCTTCAAGAGCTGGCTCGACCGCCTCGTCCAAATTATGGTCGATCAGCACATCAATCATCTGTTTTCGAGTGATAGGAGCAAGGGGGATGAGCGGCACATGCTCGCCCAATGCAGGCATGAGGCCTGTAGCCAAATATGCCTCACCCCAAATATCAATAGGGTGCTCCGGCAGGTTATCAATGGCCAGAGTCCGGTGGGTAGCACCTGTAGGAATATCCTTAAGGGCGTCGGCCACTTCACCAGAGGGCATAACAAGAGCCAGGCCATTGTTGTCTTTATAGACGATGCATTCTTCTGTCATATCACCCGCCAATAATCAGAACGTCGACAATCGCGGTGTTTTCACGAACCGCGTTTGACGAAACTTGGATGGAAAGGCGAACACCCCACATGCTCTTCGAAGAACCGGGCCACAAAGCAGCATTGATGTTTCCATCTGTGCCTGTTCTGCCCGCAAGAGCCACTACTGCGTAGCCCGTAGAGGCCGCTGCAGCCGAGAAGTTAACTGTGAAGTCACCTGTGCCATTCTTGGTGACAGAACTGACACCGCTGCTTCCCAGCACAGCACCAGAGGCACCATTGAAAGACACCCAAGCAAATATTCCGGTCAACTCACTTGGTGATTTGCCACCAAAGAGGCCATTGGCGAGATCGAAATTACCATTGATGCCGCTGATCTGTCCGACAGGATGAGTATGACTGGCGGCGGCTTTACCGGCCAGTTTGCTGTCCATCTCTGTTTCCGTGTAATAGCGACCATCGTGAGTATGACTGGTCGCGGCCTTTCCCGCCAATTTGGCGTCAATTTCGGCCTCAGTATAGTAAAGGTTATCATGAGAATGAGAGGCTGGGGCTTTGGCTATCAGCTTGGTGTCTATCTCAGTTTCTGTGTAATAACGATCATCATGGGTATGGTCGTTATCGGCCTTGCCGCTAAGCCCCGCCTCCACAAAACTCTGCGTGGCATAGCCCTCCTGTGCATCAACTGACAAGGTCAGCGCATTGCTATCAGACACCTGAAGAACAATCTGAATGGTGAGGCTTGACGTTGCGCCGTCGACTGCCACAGCCTTGTATGTTGGTGGGAAATTGGCGATGGCAAACAGGTCGCCATTGTCATCATAGATCCCGACCTCACGGATCCACCAGCCACCAACATCGGGCGGCAAAATGGCTTCCAGAACCAACCAATCCGCATTAACTGGATGAGGAATGATCGAGGCCAGTGGTAGGCGGTATTGTTCGTTGATCAGGGCGGCCTCGCTGCCGTCTGGCACATAGTCCGCGCCGTTGGCATCGCCAACAGCCAGCACATCCAAGGCGATGGCGGTGTCGCCGGTGATTGCCTCATTGAGGGCAATCGCCCCGGCATTGGTCAGGCGCGTTGAGTAGGTCGTCATGCATGCCCCTCCGGCAAGATGGTCACAATTGGGTTGGCCGGGCGGACCCCGATAGCAAGGTGATAGGACGCTTGGCTTTCAAGGCCGGACGCTGTTGGAGGATAAAGACGGATCACTTCGCCAACCGATGTCGAGCCTCCAAAGGCCAGTGACATGGCGTCATAGATCGCGGTGGTCTGCTTTGGCTTGATCCGGACCAATTCACCGGTCGAGGCGCAGCCCGCCATCACCATCTTCATGGTGCTACTGAGGTCCGTCGCCATGGGTGGCAGGATCTTGACCTTTTGAAGATCCTGCAAAGCCGAGTGAGGAACGATTGAAAGCCACGAACGCAAAGCCAAACGCAAGCTATAATGCCGGGACAGAGGCTTGGTGCGCGTTATGGCTTGATGCGCAATCGAGGTCAGTCTTTCGATATGATCAATCTCGCGATCATAAACCGGCTTGGCCAACCAAGCGGTAACCTCAAACGTACCGGGGACGCCGGGTGGCTCCATCTGCCACCACTCAACCAGATTGCTTTCAAGGCCGACCATATCGAGCGCATAGTTCAATGCGTAAGGCGTGCCCTTGTGACGGTGGATTTCCCATTGAGCAGCGATAACCGTTCGACGTGTGTCTTCGAACCATGCAGGATCCCAAAAATCGGCACTTGCTTCATAGGCAAGCCAAGGCAGGATCTCGGCGCGGCATTCAGCCGGGTTCTTTTCTTTCGACAGGGCAATGATCGCCGCCTCGATGTCATCCATCAAAAAGCTGACAGATGACACCCGCAATTCATGATCGGATGCATAAAGCGGCAAATGCTTGGAAGCGTCATACATTGATCACCTCCACATTGATCGTCACCGAATTGCAGTGCGCAATCTGTGTTTGCGTAACGGTAACGCCTTCTGCTGGCGACAAGCTAACCTCTTCAGCACCGGCGACCGTCAAAGCCGCATAGAGTGCCGACGCAGGCAGACTTTTGCCGATATAGGCCCGGCTTTCCTGATAAGCGGCAAGCGCCTTTTCAGCTTCAGCTTGAATGACGTCAGGGCTGGGGCCGGATTGAACCTTGATGGTTGCAACCAGATCATAAGGAACGATGTCCGCGCTATGAACGCTCACACGATCGGCGATCGGGCGGCGGTTGTCTGCCGAGATTGCAGCGGTTACGTCTGCCAGCAAGCCTTCCGTAGCCGGGACTGATGTGTCATGCCCGACAACATAGATTTCAACCACGGCCGGTGAAGGGCTGATCGCTTGTGCGTCTTTGACGGCCTCAACCGTTTCCGCCCAGAATTCATATCCGCCTTGAGGCCCAGCCGTCGACCAGCTTTCCGGGGCCATGTGAATGCGCTCGCGCAAGTCATCGTCATCCTCATAGATGCCCGCGTCCTCATCAATGACCTTGCGCTCAACATTCCGGCTCCAACCAATCACCTCAAGGTCTGAACCGCCCGCGCTGGCGAGCAGCGTTGCCTTGCCCGCTTCATTGATCCTGTCGCGTACATTGTCTGCAAGCCAAGCATCAACGCCAAAGTGAGCCTTTACCGGCTCAAATTCCGTTTCGTCTTCAAAATCCGGGTATCGTAGCTTGTATGCCGCCATCAGGGCCGAGAGCTGAGCGTCATAACCGGACAAGTCCACCAGCTTAGGCGGGCCAAGCTTGCTCAAATCAATCAGGTCATCATACTTGCTCATGACACCAGCTCACCGAAGTTAAGAGCCTTTCCTGTCTCAAGGCTCACCGCATCAAGGACAAGAACGCTCTGACCGTCTGCGACCAACAAAGCGGCGTTCAAGTCGCTTGCCTCGTCAGGGGCAACGACCTTCAGGGTTCGCAAATTTGCTCGGCTCTCCCCTTCATGAATAGCCGTGGCAACCGCCGCGCAATAGAGCATCCTCACCACGTCATTTCCGGGGGCATCGATAAGATCAGGCAGGGCGCAAGCCAGATCGCGCCGCATGACGAGATCGCCATTGGTGACAATCAGTCGGCCGATGGATTGCACAATGCGTGCGTCGCCCTCGAGCGGCTTGCCTGTTCGTGCGTCATAGCCCGACATACCGCCCCCTATTTCTCAGCGGTTTTTGCGGTTGCTTTGGCTTTATCTGCGACAGAAGGCTTTTCGGTCAGAGTGCCGTTGAGCAACAAAAAGGTAACTTGATTGGGGTGGGCTTCAATCTCGGAGCCCTTTTCCTTGATCTGATCATCAAGCACCGGGCCGCGCTGCTGGACAATGTAGGTTTTCTTGCCCGGATCTTTTGCTTTTGTCGCCATCACAAACCTCGTTCGAGAAACAGTTGAGTTGCGTTTGAAGTCGCCTCAACTATGCGCGAGCGTGATTGGCTAAAGCCGGTATCAGATATCAGTTGGCAAAGACTTTTGAAGAGCCTTGAATGATCGGGTGAAGCCCCTTTGAAGATCCAAATTTTACGTCGACCATATCGCCAACGCGGGCGACCGCTGGTCCGCCTTTACCGGCCAAATGTGTTTCGGGATCAATGACCACCTTGACGCCTTTCAGCGTTGCCACCCCACCGGCAATTTCAATCTCGGCCCCGGCTGGACCCTTGAGCCGCAAAGTCCCTTGTTCAGTGCTGGCATGAGGATGATTGTCGTTTGGCAGGCAAGGAAAGAATGCGCCGCCCTCGGTCTCACCATCGGGGCAAATGAGAAAGCCTTGCGCACCGGGATTAGCCGGGGCGTCAATGGTCCACTCACCTGAGGTCATAGAGGCTTGGGTTACCGGTCCGCTAACAAAGCCCGAGCCGTCTTCGACGATGACCTTGCCGTCTTTGCGCTCCTTCATGCGGACTTTGCGCACGTAGTTGTTGGACTTGCGTTCTTGTTCAGCACGCCAGTCTTTCAGATCGGATATTTCATCAATCAGCGCATCAAGGGCTGACATTGGCCAGCTCCGAACTTGTTGGCCATTCAGTCTCGCGGCCAAGCTGGCTTGAAACCGGAGCACCGAGCTGCCGGCCATCTTGATCGAACATCATGAAACTTTGCCTCCACTCGAGCGCCCAAAGAGCCGACCCCTTCTTCATAAGGGAAAGGGAAAACAGATTGCGCCCGGAAAAGCCGGACGGTTTACCGGCTTGAACCAGCTCGAAGCGATTGTCCTCAATAAGGCGGGTAAGGTTGAACACCAGATCATTGAGGCTCTTTGCCTGATCAAGTCTGCCGCCATAAGGAGCGGCGGCAAATATGCCCAAGTTCAACAAATGCTCCTGCATGCCATCAGACCGGCGCTTGACCGAGAGCAGCTTTCCCAATGCCACAAACGCGGCACCTGAATTGGGAATACTGGCTTTTGCTATCCAGCCTTCCGTCAAGGTTCCCGGAGCCATTTCGATCTTGGCACCCTGCATGAAGATGCCCGAGGTTTCGATCCGGGCAACAATCGATGCCAGTACGTCATTGTAGCCGGTTGGCTTAGTCCATTCACTCATTGAAAAGGCTCCGCAATAAAAATGAGGGCTGTGTCTTCAATCTCGGCGGCATTGTCTTGGCTGATCCCGAGATAAGGCCGTTCGGGGATGGTGACGGCATCTGCGACGATGGTTCGCCCGCCTAACTGGAAAACAAGCTTTTCGGCATTCTTGGGCGTGATCACCCCGCCAAAATGATGAATGGCCGCATAAACAAGAGGCGAACCCCAACTGACCTCGCCAGAACCGACAACGTGATCCATTGATGTGATTAGGTCGCCCTCGCCTTCCAAGATGCCGCCAGCCCCTCTTTTGCCTTTGGCATATTCAGGATTAAGGGCGGGCCAAGCTTCGCCATTCGGCCCGGCCTGCTCGTCGCTGATACGGCGCTGCGATTGACTAACACCGATCGCGCCGACGGCATCGAGCAGTTCAGCTTCATCCAAGGCGGCCAGTTTGCTTGCGGCCCGCAGGGGCAGCGTCGCATCCAGTGAGGCCAGAAACTCAATCCCGCTCATTTGAAAATCCGTTCGGGCAAAACAAAGGTCGCGCCAATGCCCGACGCATTGCCCCCAGAACTGGACAGATTGGGAGACATGGGCAAACTGCTTTTGCCTTCGGACACGCTCTTGAGCCAAGAAAGGGAAGCCTTGTAACGGGTCTCGATTTCTTCCGTGACCGTGTTGGCTGTATTGGCCAGATGATATGTCGCGATAAGCGTGCAATGGTGCTTCAGAACAGGTGCCGATTTTGGGTCCGTAACTGGCGTATCGGTTCGGCTTGCAAGCCAACCGTCCATCTCGGCTGAAGCACGAGACAAGGCGGTTTCAATCACGTCCCTGTCAGCCTCGCCGTCATAATCGGTATCGGCAATGGTTTTGTGGGCGGCTTCATAGAGCAGCCAATCATCGACACTTGCATAGGACATGGAGCACCTTTGAAAAGGAAAAGTGGGAGGGCCAAACCAGCAACGACCCTCCCATTTAAGCGCACGAGAAGTGCACCCATAGCGAACTGATCAGCCTTGAATGAGAGCCGCCAGTTGCGCCTTCTGCTCGTCGGTCATTTGATCAAGCGCCGCCTCGATCTCATCCGATGAAGCTTTCCAGCCGAGCGCCTTTTCAAGCTCATCAACGCGAGGCTTGCCCGCCTTGGTAAAGTCAGCCGATGGCATGTTGAGCGCGGCCACCTGAATGGCTGCGATCACTTCGGCCACACTTTCCGGTCGGGCCAATGGTTCATTGGACAGCTCGGCGACCCCGTCCAACTCTTTAACCAGCAGCTCTTGGTCATCGTTCAACTGATTGATTTGCTCTTTGGAAAGCTTGTCCAGATCAAGCAGCTTGGGCTTGCCCTGAACAAAGTGCATCCCCGCACGCCAATGCGTGCGGGAGGTGACAATGGAGATCTGTTTGATTGGCATCTGTTTGATCTCCTATTTCAGCCAAGGTGAGACGAGGATCTCAATGGATTTGTACCAAACGTTATCTTCGCCATTCGCAAGGCGCTCTTTGGCGATCAGCGCACGCGCCTTCGCTTCATTGGATGGACCAACGACCAAGAGATTTGGCAAAACCCCCAGCTTATCGCCTTCATCATTTTCAAGGGACAGCATAGCAAGGCGAGCAGCCTCATAATTCGCCGCATTCAATTCAGCCTTGGAGCCGAAAGCTGTCTGCCAGAACGCAAACCCGCCATTGGCGCGGGCTTTGACGCCATAGAGATACTCATCGCGCATAAAGACACGCTCAGACGTATCGCCATCGGTCAGAGAGTTGAATTCAGGCTCTTGGCGCATCTGAAGAATGAAAGGCTTCAAAGCCTGATTGGTATCAAGCAGGAACCAAGGATTGCCCGTACCTGCCTGCATATTTGAAACGGTGGTGAAGTTGCCATTTTCTTTACTGCCCACCGGATGGTCAGCATCAAAGAATTTTTGACCATCAAAACAAACGGCTTCAAAACCCAAAGGCATTAGTGGCCAGACAAGGCGGTCTTTCCACTGCGCGGCCGCAATACCCATCGCTTTGAAGCGCGGAGTATAAATGCCGTATTTGTCATCGTTGATATCATCGGCATTGATCGCAACAGTGCTTTCGAATTTCTTGTTGCCCAGACGGTAACTCTCGCCTTCAAGCTGCTTGATCTTGCGATCACCGATCCATTCACGAAGAGCGGGCCAGTCCTTGAGCCAAGCATAGGTATTCTCGGACCCAGTCGAGGGCACGACATCGGCGACTTTGTCATAACTCGTCTTAACGCCGCTGAAACCGCCTTCGTAGGCAGCACTGAAGCCCGTCCCGAGGTCGCTCAGGTTTACACCAGTAATTTCCATGTTTCAGGTTCCTAGTTGAATTCAACCCAGACGCCGGTATCGTCCAGATCGCGGACAATTCCCGCCTCGGATCGAGCGCTTGTGTTGGATGAAGATGAAACCGTCTCGCTATCGACGATGTAGCAAGACGCGTTAAGGTGGGCACGCGTGACCGGATCGGCGACGTCATTCTCGAAGCGATAAAGCTCCTTGCCGCGCATGGTGGAGACGGTCTTGGCACCATCGGCACCTTTCGAATTGTCGACACTTGAGTGCGCCAACCCGGCAACGGTCAGGCCAGCCGCTTCGTGACCTTCCTGCGCAAAGCCGGTGCCGTCGATGACAACCAAACGACCACCACCAATGCTGACCGCCGCTTTAACCGGGTGGGCGTAATCATCGCCCTTGCGCCGGGAAACCTTTTTGGCCTCAGACATGATCAAGCCTCCTTATCATTGAGGCGATCGAGATAGGCTTTATCGGAAAGCCCCATCTGTTTGGCGATCTGCTTCTGATTGACAGACAGAGTTTCGACCTTGCCCGCTTGGGGCGTCTTCTTGTCGAGATCAGTCTGCTGGGTAATGGCAAGCTTGCCGGTGGTGCCCATCAAGGCTTTGAACTGGTCAAGCCCTTTGCGGGTGGCGCATGCTTCAAGGTGGTAATCCTTGGATGCGGGAGCGACCTTTTGATCCTTGATCGCTTCATCGACTGCGGCTTCGGCTTCAAGTTTGAGCTTGTCCGCCTCACCAGCTTGCAGAGTATCGAGCTTAGACTTGACCTGCTCATAGTCAGCCTTCGGAACGAAGTTCGATTGATCGAACTGCGCAGCCTTCTCGGCTTCCGCTTGCAGCACCGCAATGGCACTGATCACGGCGTCGTCGGAGGCTTCATCCGCAAGCTTGAGCTTTTGGCAAAGCGCGACGCGTTTGTCACCTTTCATGGCAACCTCGCTGTTTTCGGGTTTTGGAGTGGTGGGTTGTTTGCTGTTAAGCGCAGCAGAACGAAGGAAGGGACTGTGAACCAGTCCGGCAGAGCTGAGGCCAACGACATGAACTTGAACACCGGGCACGGCATCTTGGTCGAGCAGCAAGGCCGGAGAAAAATATCGATACTCACGAGCCGCGATCATCTCACGCGCTTTGGCCGTCCAATCGACCCGAGCCCAGACGGCACCCTTGCGTTCTTCAAGAGCGGAGATCCAGCCAGCAGCCGGAACAGGTTTCTTGGCTTCAAGATCAACCTCGCTCAAATGCTCGTAATCAAAAATAAGGTCGATGCCGTCGGCTGCAAATTGGGCAACAATCAGCTCAGGCCGATCATTGATAAAGACACGATCATCGCGGCCAGTGATGGTCCCGGCCGGGATCACTTCGACCCACTCGGGAACTTGTGCGTCGGCACCGAGCTGAAGGGCACAATGCGTGCGGAATATGTGAGCTGTCTGGTTCATGCCTGAATGCTGACAGCCCAAAGCTCAAAAAAGCCGGTAACAGATGTTACAGGCTCAAACCGACGCGATTTGCAAATGGAGGGGGAGGAATGCCGTTGAAATCGAATTTGAAGGGCTTTTGAAGGCCTTCGAAAGCTATTCCAAGTCCAACCGGGCCGACGATACCATTTTAGGGGCGTCGGCGCTCAGGGGGCTAATCTGGGCGAAACTCATTTTAAAGGAAACCCGGTCGCATGCGGTTGGCAGACCGCCTTGCCATTCGAGGGCAACGAGCCACTGTACGACCGGTTCCCTAATCATAAGCTCTATCGCCCTAAAAATCAATCAACACATGGTTATCTCGAAACCGCTGCACATAGCCCGAGCTGGTTCTGAAGAATGTCGCGATATAGAAATATCCGTCTTTGGACCGCTGCAAAGCGACTGCCCACCATACACCATCAACACGATGAAACACCGTCGTGTCTCGTCGTCCCTTTCTCTGATAGGCCTCACCAAATTCCAACACGTCCTGAACGTTGACAAACGCACTTGCCTCAACAGCCATGTGTTTGCCCACCTTGACTGAGACGGTATCGGACGAAACAACAACAAGAGGTGTCTTGCCATCAAGCTTGCCTTGCCATTTGGGCACATAGGCCACCGGCAAGTGAACGCGCTCTGACATTTGGCTATAGGCCTCGGGCGCTCTTGATTGCCAAAATTCCTTGATAATGGCTTTGGGCAAGGCCGGAGTGATTGCCCCGGCATTCTCCAGTTTCAGATTAAGATTATCGACCAGTGTTTGAGCGCGGTTCTTGCCGGGGTTGCCATGCCAACCGAATGACACACCTTTCGGGATGCTGACTGTCTCACCGGTTCGCGGGTTGGTTTCCTCAACCATCTCGATTTCCGGTCGCTCACTCTCGCCGCCAAGCTTGTTAGCCCGGTAACGCGTAATCTGCTCTATCCAGCATTTGCACATCCAGCCGTTCGGTGGGAACCAAGCATCCCAGAACGGGTCATCGACTGGCAGGATCACACCGGCCTTCGACGCATGGTGGGGGCGGTGGCGTTCAGACGGCCCCAACCGATAGGCAAAATAGGGCAACGCTTTCTTGGTGCGTTGAGCACGTTCCCAAAGCCCCGCCGCGCGTGCGCTGCGCGTGTTCGCCCAGTAGATGGTCTTAAGCCTTCGGGGGCTGCCCAACTGCGCAATGATGGTCTCACCAGTCTTTGGATCGATCATCTCCTTTTTGCCCCACCACCCCTCTTTGGCAAGGTGCGGTGCAATCTCTTTTGCCCATGCCTTGAACGGCGTGCCGTCTGTCAGAGCCTTGTTGAGCGACGCATGTGTGTCGATCAACAAATCCAACTTGGTCATCTTGGCGATGGTGAAAGCGAAAGCATGCTCGCGTGGACTGACATCTCGCCAATGAAACGAGGGCTTGATGCCCTTGCCGCTTAGATAGCGGGTCACCTCCTTGGAAGGTGCATTGCGGATCCTGAAATCTGCCACAGCCTAACCTTTGTCATCCCCAAAGGCGTGCGCCTTCTGGCCCGCATCAACAATCGCCTGAGACATTGCTTCGTCATCCATGGTGCTCACCAGTTCGGCCAACCCGGCGATAAATTCCTCTTTCGACCCCGCGCTCTTTGCAAGCAATTGGATCGGCTCAATCATAGGGCCGAGCTGCTCTTCCCATGCATCAAGCTCCTCAAGGCCAATATCGTCAAACTCGATCGAAGGTTTTTTCCTTGCCAGCGCCACTTGGCGATTGAGCTTTTCCGCTTTCGTGGTGCTTCCCGGCGACTTCAAAAGCACGGCGTTTTTGTCGGGATCAGAAAAGCTGATCCGTTCGCGGACCTCTGCCATGCTAACCTCAAGGCCAAGCGGCACCAAATTCTCAAGCGTCTCAGACATAAGCTTGAGGTCTTCGGGCACGCTGATCGGAAGCGTGAATTTCGGATAACGGTCTTGCTGACCAAAGTTGATATCGACAAAGGGACGGATCACATCGCGGTTGATCGTAGCGGCAAGCTGCCGGGCGTCGGACTGCTGGATATCGATCCGCACCTCATTGTGCACTTGGGCTTGCGCAAGGCTTGATCCATCATCGGTCGTCATGGTTTGGCCAAGGACGCCCTTCGAGATTTGCTTGTCGAGATACTCAGCAAATTTTTCAAAGACAGAGTCGCCACCTCGCGACGGGTTGGAAATGAATTCGATATCCATATTCTTGTCGATGATGCCCGCCGCGTCATTGGCGATCCCAACAACCGCCCGCAACAATGTAGCCCGGTCCTCATAGCTGGACGCCTTGTCGTACTTGCCAATCCGTAACGGCATGCCGAACACTTCATTGTAACCAGCCCAACCGCGCAAGGTGAACGACTTCAGCATATAGGCCCAAGCGGCAACGCGAGCGAGCCCGGTGCGGATCTGCAATCCTGATTTTAGCCGTGGCATATGGACAATGAATTTTCCGGCCATCAATTCTTCGCCGTCCACGTCGCCGTCAACCTTCAGCCGCAAGGTCTTGCGCTGCTCTTTGGCAAACATGAACAAGCGTGGATCAAGCCATGTGAACACGCTCGGCATCAGATACTTTCCATTGATGCTCCAAGTCTGTTCAATGACAGCATAGCCCTTGCCCAAGGCGTCGAGTGCATCGTCCAACATGTCATAGAACTGGGGTTGCTCGATGAGCTGCTCCACCGCGGCGCCAATCTCAGACGCCTTTGGACCTTCCCCGCCATGTTCAATGACGGGCTCTATTGAGCTGACAGCCCGTTTGCGACTTCCCAGAACGGCCGCATAATGGGCGTCCTCTTCTTCCATGAGTTCCGCCATTTTGAGGAACTCGTCGGGCTGTCCGTTGGCGGCAGAGGCCAAAATGCGCTTGAGCCTTTGCGGCGTAATCTCACTCGAAAAGCTCTCTGTGAACTTTGACGTGAAATTGCGCACCGGCACCGTGTCGCTCGCCAGCGCCTTTTTCTCCACGCGCATCGGCTTGCCATAGAGGTCGTAAATAACCGCCTGTTGTTCCGCCATTACCAAAGCCCTCTCATTTTGCCAAAGACAGACGACCGCCCGAAGATTGTGCCCCTCGGGCTGTCGTCGTCGTCAGAATGCAATTTCCCTTCAGCGCTCAATGACGAGACCGACTGATAGCTATATTCCGCAATGTCCTGAAAGCTCACCCAATAGGCCAGCATCGATGCCAGCGCATAGTCACCGTGCCGCATGTGCCCGTCGGTTCCCTTAAAGCGAAAGTCCTGTGGCACCTTGATGATGCCGTCAACATAGGCAAGCGCCTGATGGTCCTTGACGATATCCTCGTCGGCCGGAAGCAGGTTCGATCGAACCGATCCAAAGGACTCGATATAGGCAGGTGTGTTTTCCTTGTACCAGCTTTGAGAGAAATGAACCTCAACGGCATTTGATCCATATTTTTGAGCGGCCTTCTCTGCGAGATAAGCACCGTTGCCGGTCGCATCCCACGCACCGCCAGAAAAGCGAGGCAAGCGGTCAACGATGAAGTAAACAATGTCGCGCTGTTCTTCGAACGGGATATTGCGCAACTCGACACCAAGGCGGCTTTGCCGGGTCAGGTCGCGATTGATTGATTTGATATCGATGCAAGAGGCATCGCCCTTGCGCGCAAAATCCTGCCCCAACACATGCCGCAAATATGGGTCGAGCTTTTGCAGATGTGGCAGGAGTTGGGTTTCGCAAAACGCATCGACCGTGGCCTTGCGATAGGCGTCGGGCTTATCCCGGAAATTGTCCGGCTGCTCCCAACGAACAACCGGGATGCCCTTGACCATACAATGCTCGATTTGCACGCGGCTCAGAGCCTGCCCTTCGCTCTCGGCGGCAATCGCATCCAGCTCCTGACGCATGGACGCTTTGCGTGACCCATAAGCGCCCCGGATCTTGGCTTCCCATTCGTCCTCGGCCTCTTGGCTCCAGACTTTGCCCTTGATCATACAGACACGTTTATACAGCCCGTTTCGGATGGCATCGGCAAAAGCATATTTGTGAATTGACCAGGTGTTGGTCTTTCCCTTGGAGCGCTCTGCCTTGGCCTCTTGGATCAGTTCATTAAAGGCATTCAGAACCCCGTTATGGGTCGAGATTATTCGGATCTTGCCGCCCCAGATCAACAGGGCGTTGACCGCATCAATGACCTCACGCACATCGTTGTGGAACGCTGCTTCGTCAATAACGACAACACCCTGAAGGCCGCGAATGTTGGCGGGGCGGGAGGATAGAGCCTCGGCACGAAAACCGGATTTGAAGCGAATGACATAAGTGGCAATGGCGCGGCTGTTGCCATTCTCATCGATGTCGAAAAACACACCGTCTTCGATATCGACCATTTCCTTTTGCACGGTCCGCGCAAAATGGGCGACATAGCCGATAAACTCGCGGCCCTTGTCTTTGGTATCGCCTATATAAAAAACATTTTGCCCGCCAGCGGCAACGTCGGCTGCTGCGATCAGCGTATCGTCGAGCGCTTCTGCAAAAGTGATCCCCGTGCGTCGGCCCTTCTCGCAAATCTTGAGATCGTTGTCATCTTCAAGCCAAGTCTTTTGATGCTCCATCAAAATCCCGTCGGCAAAAGGATCCAGATCATTTGGAATTTCAGCGCCACGCGGCAAGTCGTCAGAGAGGTTCTTGTCATCGCGGGCAAGGACGGGATTACCGGCAACGCGATCAGGATCTTGCTGTTCGGTCAGCATTGGCTCACTTTCTCAGGCCGAGGAAGTCACGGCGCAATTGTGCGACCTGACCTGAAGACAGCCCTGCCGACTTGGAAGCTTTGTCGATGATTTCTTCAGTCTTGGCGTCGAAGTCCTTTTGCATCTCCTTGCGCAGACGGTTCGAAACATTCTCCGCCTGCATGACAGACTTGAGGGCGTTGGACAGCTCCAACGCGTTTTTGGGCGTTAGCTTGCCTTCACCCGAGCTGGTCAGAATTTCGAATGTGAGCGTTTTGAGAAACTCGATAAGGACTTGATCTTGCTTGGCCGCATCTTGCGGATTGAGTTCCTTGTGCAACGAACTCATAATCAACTGGTTCTCGCGCTTCCGGCGCTGCTCGCGGGCCAATCTCAAAGTGTAGCGATTGAAGGTACTGGAGGTCACCGGTTCAAGCGGTTCATCCAATACGCCGGACCTGTTTAGCTCGTCGATTTTCTGATTGAGATCCGCAAGAATATCGACCTGAGTGCGGTCATGTTTTCCAAGCTCCTCGATGGCCCATTCAATCAGGTAGTCGGCCTCATCGGGCCAAAGATCAATCGACGAGAGCCGCCCGCGTCCTTTTCTAGCCATGGGTTATTCCCCCAGGCGTGGACGTCTCACACCCTCCAATGCGATCTTGCGGTCAACATGGTCTTGTCCCGTCTGCGTCAGTTCGGCCACCAGCACAGACCCGACGTCTTCAAGTTTGACGGCTCGTGCGGTCTGCTCAAGATAGCGCAATTGGTTCCGAACATAGGCGGCTGTAGAAGGCTGCCCGAATTGCTCAAGAACCATTTCGAGAATGGTCGTATTGGCGCGATTGTCGACCTGATTGGCCAACTCCTTGAGGATGACCAACCGAGAGACGGAGTCGGAAAAATCAGCATAGGATGACATTATTCAGCTCCCTTTGGCCCGAAGCCAATCGTCGATATTTTGGGTGGTGCGGCGAACCGTTTTGACAATTTCCTCAGTCATGGAAACCGTGCCGCGCAGTTCGGAAAGAGAAAGCTGCAACGCCGTGAAATCATCCTTGGAAGGCACATGTTCAAGCTGCGTTTCAACCCGTCCAACGCGCCGCTCCAAGCCCTGTATTTCCTGCTCTTGTTCATGCAGTTTGTCGGAGTTGTCTTTGCTCGGTTGCCGCCAGATGGCGAAGGCAACAAGAAAGATGCTGAGTGCGCCGCTGGCTGACCCAATTGACCATGACAATTCTTGGAGTGTCATTATTGCCCCTCACACCAGCTCTTGGATTTTCTGAGGCTGTCTTTACCCGGCTTATTGATCCCATACGGATCGGCTATTCTCGGGCGAACGCGCAACAACTCATCATCGAGCCGTTGCCAACCAGTCGCGGTTTCGCGTTCGACAATGCCAACATGGCGGCCACCATATTTATCAAATTGAAGATCCCGAACGCGAAACTGCATTCCCACCGGATAGCGTTTTTCGACAAAGGCTTTGGCGATCTGTCCAAGCGCCAACTCATCGGCTTTCATGGCGTCCGTTCGGCAACCTGATCGCCTGATCTCGGGGGTATCAACTCCGGCCACCCGCAGGCCGGTCATGAGGATTTGTCCCGGCGCGGTGTGGATCTCTGCGTTGATTGTGTCGCCATCATAAACGCCAACTTCGGTCACGTAAGCGATATATGGACCGGGATAGATTTTGGGGGCCTCGCCAGCCTCTGCTCTGCTCATGATCATCATGAAGCAAGCAAAATAGAGAACAAACACAAGGATGACCAAGGCAACCCATGCAAGATAATTGATGATTTCAAATAAGGAGATTTTAGCTTTTGTCATCTTGCCCTCTCGCAAGTTTTCCATATTTCTCCGGATCACAGACCCGAAGCCATTTTCTATTGTGCCGTTTCAACTCGACAACCGTCTGCCTCGTGTCTTCTGCGCTCCAACTCAGCGGCTCAAAGGCAGAGCAAATGACAGACGGCAGACGGTCCTTGTTTTCTTGAGTTTTAATGCTGGCTAGGGCCATCTCGAATTCTGTCGGCTTGCCGCTTGTATCCGTCATCATTGAGCAGCCCGTCAGGATTGGCATGCAACTCAGCATCAAATTCATGCCCCGCCTGTATCGCCGCATTCATCTGCTCCGTGATCCGAATGATCAAGTTCAACAAAAGCTTCTGTTGAGCAGCCTTGTTGCTTTCCTGCTTCGCCGCGTAACGCGCGCCCGTCGCAATCAATTGAAGGGCAGCCCAAAGAACTTTGAAGAAAGCGACCACTAGCCCACTTTTTTGCTGGTGTACCAAGTCCGCCAGACCACAATCGCAGCAGACGAAACGGCTGAGGTTGTCGCGACGATTTTAGCCTGCAAAGCAGGATCAATATCGAGACCAAATACGGTCCCAAGACCGGCTGCGGCACCGAGAATAGCGGTCCAGTTGATCTTGGATGCAAATGCGGGTTTGACGTCGTTCATTAGAGGCTCCTTTCAAAAGCCGGGATCAATTTTTTCAGGGTGGGATAATTGACAATGCCGGTGACGGGCAGCTTCACGCTTGCCTGAAAACCCCTGACGGCCTTGTCTGTGATCTGGCCAAAATGGCCATCCACTTCCAAAGGTTCAGGAGACACGAGGTTGAGAAGCCGCTGGCAATTAACAACGGCCTGTCCACTCAGCCCAAGTGAAGGACCGTATTTGCTTGTAGAGAGTTGGAAATGAACGCTGTCCCAGCCCCAATCGCCACCCCATTTCAGCTTCACACCAAATTCCGATGCCGCCTGTTTCATGGAGATTTGGATAGTCTGATAGAGACTTAGGGGCTCCCAAAGGATCTCAGCCCCATCCGGTGACGTCGCATGTAGATCGTCGGCAATGCCAATCAGATGAGTGGACGCCAGCGTTTTGGACGCGCCTCGCTCTAGGTTTCTGACTTGATCCTCAAGTGACCGAATACCGTTGGTCACCTGAAAGGGCTGCTCGCAAATCTGTGCGGCGCGAAGGGTGATTGCAGCCAACAGCGGATTGACGCTTGAAAGCTCGCGCATCGATGTCGAATTGAAGGGAGGATTGTGCATGCAGGTTACCTCTGTTGATGCACCTAGAATGCGCCAACAAGGCAACAAAAAAGCCGGTAACAAATGTTACCAGCTCAATGACTGAACAAATCCATTTGACCACGGTCGGGTGGTTTTTCCTTCGATCTTCTTAGCACAGTCAATCGAGAGACGCCAACCTCGCGAGCAATCACATCGTGCGAGCGGCCTTCTGCCAGCAAGCTGTCAATGCGCTTGCGAATAATCTCATGCCGAGACTTCAAGCCGAGCGGCACATCCATGTAGTAGCCAATAGAACGCCCCTCTGGCGTTATCACGCGATAGAAGTCGCATATCTGTTTGGCCTTTTTCAAGCCAACCAGGTCAGTCAACCAATGTCCCTCAGGCTGAACATACGCGGGGATCTGAACACGGCTTCCACCATAGTTCTGTGCGAGCTCGATCGCATCCATGGCGTCACCCGTGATATCGGCAATCTCTTGCAATACGATAGGAAGCGAGCTGCTCATGGTGTCTCCCTACGGACCAGCTTGCCCAGAAGGTTTTGCAGTTCGATCCAGTCAGACGCCTCGAAGGCATCAAGATCGCTATGACCAAAAAGGGATGCGCAATTGATGATCAGGATGCCTTTTGCTGTTGAGATGCCATCGGTCCTATTTGCAAGAATGCTGGCCTGAGCAATAGCGACTTGGTACCGAGCATCTTGCATATGGTCGGGCATCCAACGTTCGACGTTCCATTCAACACCAGCCTCCCGCCGCATCCAGCTCTTGAGCGCTTCGATCGCCTTCGTGGCGTCTTCAGGATATTGTAGAAAGCGCGTGTGATCGATCCCGGTCTGCCGCTTTACAAATGCCAACAAGGCGCTGTCTTTGCGATCGCGGACAATCCCCAAATTCCAAGCGGCAATCCAGAGCGCTTGAAGCTTGGGAGCAAATTTGCCTTCCAGCTTTTTCTTCCCGTTGGTCTTGGAAAATCCCATTCTACGCAGCTCGCCCAAGACCGCCTCATGCTGCTTTGAGGTCATGACCTTCAAAGAGCGTTTTCCGGTCTGTCGCTGATAGAGATCGCGTGCGTCTTCTTCGGCAATGCCCAACTGCTTGAGCCCGACGTGGATTGCTGGAATTGCACTCATCGTTTTGTCTCCAATTCCAAAAGCTGCGTCGTCAAATCCTGAATGCGAGTGACCAGAGCGACACGCTTGTGAGAGTGTTTCGATTGCTTTTCAATGCGGGTTTGAAGCGCCGCTCGCTGTGCCTCGATTTCGGCACGCGCTTGCCAGACGAAAAGGTCATTTGACTGAGTTTCCCGTCTGGCATTCATTTCATTCACCCGGTGGCAAATCGATTTTGTATTGCAGCCCTTGAGAAGTCAGGCTCCAAAGCCCGACACCTGTACGTTTCACCAATTCCTTTCTATTCAGCCGAGACAGGCAGTCAGTTGCCTGCTTGGTGGTCTTGCCCAGCTCCCAAGCTATGGTCGAGACACGGCTGCACGTTTCAGCGCCACAAGCGACATTTCTGCGCTGCATGATCTTGAGACAGTTGATTTGCAATTCAGTCAGGAGAGGCATCAGTTGAGCTCCCCTCTTTGAACGGCGCTCAACCGGTCGAATGTCCCCGATAAGCCTCGAAGCCAATTCGCAACCATCGCCGGTGTAAGCGTTTCGGAAAGACCAAACAAAGCGGTGGTACAAACCAATTGCAGCAAAACCGCCTGCTCGGTCGCACCGTCAGCCCGATCGACAATCCCTTTCACACCGTCAGCGACGATGCGGGTCATCTCGTCGCCTGCCATTTGTTCTAAATTGGGTTCCATCATTTCACCTCACGCATTTACGGCATCAAGAGGAATTGAGGAGAATTTCTCATCTTGGTTCCGGCGTTCGGATATCCGGACATAGCGTTTCGTACTGGTGGCTCGCGTGGAATCGTTGATAGCCCGCATGGCCTTTCTCCACCGCTCATCTGTGAACTCGTACTGATGCAGCTCCATCACGTTTGAAACTGTAATTTCGCCTTTCTTGTTAAGGCGAAACGCTCGTTCAACGATCGTCATGAGCTGCGGATTGGCGTTCTCCGTCCACTCGCGCAAACATTCCTCAATCAGCTCTCTTGCTGCAATCAGCTCAGGCCCGAAGCCAATCGTTTCAGCAACGACCAACTCAATTCGCTTGGAACCATCAAAGCTGGTGAGCGTCACATTCCCTTTTCTGCCCCCCCTTTTTTTGTCGCCATAACTGCTCACCAGCAAATCAACAAACCCATCAATCTCGCTGATCGCGTTCTCCCGAAATGAAGAGAGTGCTTCGTTTAGTGGTTTGGCTCTTTCTATGAGCTTGTTCACCAGTTCATCTTCGAGCAAATGCTGCGCTCTGATATTGCTTTCGTGGACAAGGTCTCCCTTGGCGTTCAGCATGAAACCTTCGGGTATCTGGATTTGATCCGTCATGACTGTCTTCCTTTCTCAAAGCTCGGAAAAACGATATTGCAGGTGTCGATTTCATCCTCGCCGACAGCCTCCTCAAGCAATTCACAAATGAAGTCGTCGAGAACGCCCGCCGCAGCGGCGTCTTGTTCTGCGATACGGTGGACCGCCAACTCCCGTTCCATGTTGGCAACTGCACGGCTAATGACTTCCAGCCTGTCACGCAGGATCCTCGACCGGTCAACGGTCAAATAGAACCCATGCTCATTGGTGTTTTCTGCGACCAATCCGCGGATCTGGCCGATTTCAAACGTGACGGGTGAGGTCCTTTTCAAAGCAGCGGGCATATCAAAGGCCCTCCACATCACGATTGGCCCAAGCGCGCTTGACTAACTCAGCCGTCACAGGCTTGCCTTCGCCATTCGCGGTCATGGTTGCGAGTTTCAGGGTTTTGTCGATCTGCCCAAGCGCACCCTCTTTTCGACCAATCCCGACAAGCACCCGACGAACATCGGGATCAGTGACACCCCAACCGTCCAAGATCATTTCAATGTCCTCAGCCATGGGCTCGCTCTTACGAACTCGCTTGCCAATGCGGCGCTTGAGCTGCGCAAAGGATGGCCCGTCGGTACGCTTTGCAAAGCGGGTGTAAATCTCATCGTTGCCGACCAGAGCGAGGCCGCATTGATAGTTGTCGACAAAGTGCCTGAGCTGATTGATGGCATCGTCGACAAGGTTCTGAGCCTCGTCCACAATCAGCAGGGTTCCGCCTCCCGATTTTTTCAGTCGGGAACCGATGGCCCGAACAAGTCTCGCGGGGTTGTGCTGGATGATATCAAGCTCCGTCGCCAACTCCACAAGCATGCCGTGGACAGTCTTTGTGTGCGGAGAAGCGGTCACCATCCAAACGTTAGGGCGAGTGCGAGCATAGTGAAGGCAAGCCGCCGTTTTGCCAGTTCCAGCGGCGGCGGTAACCGTCACAAAATCAGGCATGAGCTGGGCGAACTGCAATGCTCCGATGATCTCACGCGCCGTTGGCGTGAACACGAAGTCCGGCCCTGTCGGCACCGTCAACGCCAGTTCGTCCATTTCCTCTATCGAGGACAGCCATTTCCGAACTTTGGCGTTATTGGTATCCAGCCGTCCCGTGTACTTGCCCGAATACCATTGGCTAAAGGTTCCCATCGCCATATCGATCCGGCGAGCAACATCGCTTTTCGTCCAGTTTTTCTGGGGCGCGATATCGAAAACCTTCCTTACAAGGGTCTTCCATTCATCAAGATCAGCGGAACTGCGACCGGGGCTATTGCCGTCGATCTCTGGAGCACTTGTTGGGAGTTCCCAGTCCCTTGCGGTTTGCGTCTGTGTCATCTATATTCCCTTTGTCTTTTACTTTTTGGGCGGGTCTTCCCGCCCTATTTTTTTGGTCAACGCAAAACTAGCGACCACTCTTCCCATTCTCGGGAAATTCCAGAACGTTCCCTTCCAAGGCGTTTATGGCTTTGGAGAAAGCGGCTTCGTTTTCAGCATCCCATTCAACCCGCTCAGCGGGCACACTTAAGCCATTGCCAACCGCCAACTGTTTGAAGCGGGGCGGCTCTGCCTCAGGGGTGGGAATTGTCTTTTGTGAGCCGTACAAATCGGCCAACGTTTCAGGCGAAAGCTCAGCGTGCAGCTTCTTGCCCTCGCGAATGTTTTTCATCAGTGCATTACGCTTGGCGGCATGATCACGGGCAGCTTGACTATCAAAGAAGCCGGTATCAGCGATGCATTCGGCAACGCAGATCAGACGGTCTTTGTGGTCATAGACGTGCATCGGCTTTGTTAGCTGATCGGGATCAAAGCGAACCGTGACCGGCTGGCCAGCATGAGCGTTCAATTCGCGCGACCAGTAACGGTTGCCAAACAGATGGATTTCGCCCGAACCCTTTTGGGCGCGGATACGCTCACCAGCCATAAGCCAGAGTGCGCGCTGCGCGTTCGTAGGCCACTTGATCAAAGTGGTCGGTTCGGCAAGACTCTCACTGAATGTCTGGTCGAAACTCCTGCCTTTGGCGTTTCCGCTCTCGCGGCCGATCCGGGAGTTATGTTCTGCAATCATTCGCTCGACATGAACGGCAAAATCTTGGAAGGGAACGGCACGGTCGCCATAGTTCTCGGGCTTTGCTTCTGGTCGATTGCCTGTATAGGCACCAGCGCAAAACGGATGCTTGGAAATGTCGTCACAGAGATCGCGAAAAGCACGTTCAATCGGTTTGGACTGCCCCGAATATGGCGTTGCCCAAACCACCTCAACGCCAAGTGCTGTTAGCAGGCCTTGAGGATCTTCATCCCGAACCTTGAACCGGTATCGATTAGGCGTCCCGCCGCTGATCCATTTGGAAGCAAAGGCGCGACCGTTATCGAGCAAAATCTTGTCAGGTATTCCATGCCGCTCGACCATATCGCCGATAACAAGACGAACCACGTCTTTGCTTTCAGATTGGGACAATCGCCATGCAACCATTTTGCCTGAATAGAGGTCTTGTAGAGCGATCAAGTGAACGCGGACTGGCCCCTCATTCTCACCCATCTTGACGAAAACATCGAACCGGTGTCCGTCCATATTGACCGCTTGCATGGCATGTAGTCCGGACCGATCTCGCCGTTGTGCCGGGTAAAGCGTCTTTGCCTTCTCACGGCCCTTGCGTGCCAGAGTGACAACGGCTTCTGACACTTCATCTTTGAGGCGACGGCGAAGGCTTTGCGCGTTTGGAATTGGCTCCCATCCATGAGCAGGAGCGGCGTCTTTTATGCGGCGATAGCAGGCTGAGAAAGAAGGCTTCTCTGGGCGCAAATAATCGCTCTTTAGCGCGGCCCATGCATCAGGATGGCACTCTGAAAATTGAGCGGTTGGCTTATAGCCGTCAGCCAAGGCAGGCAGTCGGTCAGACCGTTCCACATTCGCAGTCTTATTACGCCATGCCCTCACGCTTCTGCGCAACGCTGAACTTGTTGGCTGCATATGATGTGGCTGCGGTCTCGGTCATGCCCCCTTTGATCAGCTGGTCGACGGCATCGACCACTTTCAAACGGCGTTCACAGGCTTCTTTTCGGGCTTTCGAAAGCCCTTCAAAATGCTGCCACGACTCGTTTCGATCTTTGGGCTTTTCAACTGGTTCAGAACTCACCGCCAAACGAGTGCGAACAATCTCAGGCAACAGGTCCAAATGGTATTCCCACCCACCACCGCGACCGGCACGTTTTTGCGCCTTTCCAGTTTGTTTGCGCCATCCCTGCCGTGCGGCAAGTTGATTAATGTAGCGCAGACTGGATCCGTGCATTTCGGCTATCTCGGCGGCGGTAAAGAATTTCTGCGTCACTTGGCTCTCCAGTCCCCAATTTGCACCGGGCGAACCTGCAATTTGCGCAGCTCTGCATTGATGCTTTTGCGTTCTTGTTGGAGGCGGGCTATTTCAGCGAGGCGAGGCTCTTCACCCTCAAGAATGGTCAATCCATCCTGAGACAAGATCAAATCCCAAAGCCAAGTGGCATCGGTTGCCCGCACGAAGGCGGCAAAGCGCACAAGGCTAATGTCGTGGGTCTCTTTGCTCTCTGCCGTATAAGCGTCCAGAGTGGTCTTGCTAAGCTTTTCAAGGCCAAGATGCTGGGCCATGCGCAAAGCAATTGTCCGGCGATCATAGCCGCTCTCACGGATCGCCTGCGACATGGCCCGCTTGATACGTGCACGGAACCGGTCTAGGTCGACTGGCCCGTCTTTGAAGCGCGTTTCAAATACCGGCTTTTTGAAAAAATCTAGTTGATCGGGACAGTCCTTGCTCATGATGACATGTGCCCCTCTTGGGGGTTGTCAGCAGGGCTTGCGATCAGTGCCGCATGGGACAAAAACTTTGCCCGCGCCTCCGGTTTTGCCCTCTCCCATGCACCGATAAGCGCTGAGAGTTGTTGCATGACCGGATCTGGTTTTGGCGCGGGTGGCTCAAGAGCCTCCAAAGACTTTACAAAATCACTTGTTTCTTTGAAGGCACGGGGAAACTTTTTCAGTTTCTCAGGAGGTATTTTCGCCAGTTTCAAAAGCTGGCTCTGATTGTCGGCAATCGGGCTGTTTGCAATGGCTTTGCGCACCGACTTAGGAAGTTTTTGCGAGATCTTGCTTAGTCTCTCGATTGACCTTGACGAAACCCCCAATCGATCAGCACAAACAGCCGAAAATCCCTTTTGGGCTTCTGCTTCCAACAAGCCAACAGGGCTTTCAGAAAACTCCGACAACTTGTCGGAGTTTTTTGGACGACCGCCTTTTGGATTGATGACGCCGTGCACCTTTTCCCATGCTTCACGATATGTTTCGACGAAGATGGCCCGGTCCATGACTGACAGATCATTGCGGAAGAGGTTTTCTTCGATCTCGAGGATGATCGCCTCGTCTTTGTCCGCCTTCACAACAAGGGCGTCGATCTCTTCGCCTTCGCCAAGAAGTTCGACCGCGCGATATCGATGCGCACCAGCCACCAGCGTATAGGGGCGCTCGCCATTGGGCGTAATCCGCACGGTGATCGGATTGAACTGACCATGCTGGACAATGGAAGCCTGAATAGCCAATGCGTGATCGTCGTCGACCATACGCAGGCGTTCAGGAACAACGATATCGGCGATTACCAGCGTCTTGAAATCAGACATCACGCTGCCTCCGCCAGTTTATCGAGATAAAGATCCTTTGCCCGGCTCGCCCATAGACGATATTGCGCGGCGAAGTCCTCATCGTCGAGACGGTTATCAATGGTTCTGATTGAGGCATTGAGGGCCGTGCGGCGAACTTCAATCAACTTGCCGATCCGAGTGCGCACAAGGCCGAACTCGTGAACCAACAAGTGCAACACGATCTGACGGGCAAGATAGGCATCAAACTCACCATGGTTCGGCGAAATAATCCGCTCCACTGGAATGTGATTGAAACTCTCTTTGACCACCGCAATACAAACGCGGAAGGACAATTCATAAAGCTCGTCCTCATTCAATCGGTTCATGATCTGGGCTCCTTTACGCAAACTGAAAGCTGTCTATTTCGAAAGTGACTTTTGGCCTTGGCGCGGCATGGGAAATGCGCTGGAATGAAACGGCGATCACGGACGACCGGCGCACCCTTCAGGGACACGAAAGTGAAGGCCGAGAGCGGCTGTGATCGCGCATTTGCCAAGAAGAACGGGCACGGATTTACGAGAAGGGTTTTCACGCTGCCTCTCCGCCTTTTGACTGTCCACATGAGGAGAGAGGCTTGTCGATTTGCCGGTGACGCAGAACGCGCTTGGGCTTATTGTTCGACGAGGGCTGTGGTTTCAGACGTTCACCCGTCTGCGGATCGTAGCGACTTGGCCAAATGCGATTGGCAGGAAGGCCCAGCACTTCGGAAATAGCCTTTTCACCGGGCTCATGAGCAGTGCGGGCGGCATGAACGGCGCTTCCTTTCGAGAGGCTGAACATGCGGTCCACCGCCGCATAGGACAGTTGCATTTTCCGCAGCAAATGAAGGATATCGGCGGGAGCCTTGTCCTTCTTGGGTGGACGTGTCATGAACACACCTTCGAAGTTGTGACAATCAAAAGGGTGGAGCCTCGCGATTGTCTTTTTTGACCTAAGTTGGGTTATTTAACTAAGTGGAGTATAGGTACAAAACAAACTTTAATCAATCGAATATGATTGTATTTGTACCTTTTTAAAATATGGGTAGACCTCCAAAGCCAAAAACACCCTTTTCACAAAGGCTTACCTTCTTGCGTGGGAACGAGACGCGTGTGGAATTCAGCGAACGAGTGGGGATCAAGTTCGATTCCTATACCAACTATGAGAGGGGGACTCGCTCGCCAGATGCCGAGGCGATCGAAAAGATAAGACGCGCTACCAACGTGAGCCTGCATTGGTTGTTCACCGGTGAAGGTGAGATCTATTTGGATGAAATACCCGTCAAGCCGCTAGACGCTGAATTGATGGAAGCAGTTGTTGTGACGGTCGCAGAATTCCAAGCTCAAAATCGACGGGTGAAAATAGGCCCGGAAAAGCTTTGGCTGGTTTATATGGAATGCTATCGCAAGATCGCAGAGGACAAGGGCAAATACCCGCCTGAAGAGATGCGAACTCAGCTTAAAGAAAGATGCCGCGATCTTTTGAAACTCGCGGTACTTTAGGCAGATCTGCCAGTTGCCTCGCAACCTAACACAGCCTAAAGTTGGCGGGGAGAGATGCTACCAACATCTCCCCTTCGGCGACCTAACCGCCTTATCGTAACAAGTACGCCCGCCGCCCGCGGGTTTCGATGAGGTTCCAATTGAATGAATGACGCCACTTATTTACGAGGCCTGTTATCCAGCAAAGTTTCCTTTCCAACAGTGGAAAGAAACTGGGCAAAGATAGTTTTAGGCGCAGCAATGCTGTTGTTCCTAAATAACCGCTTGCCAGCTTGGATACCAATGCGAGCTTTCGACTACCACCGCCTAGACACCGCAATCCATAGTTTAGCCGCTGCGAAACAGCAAGACGCTAACCTCTTGTGGCAACATATTTATTTCCGCCTCAACATTTCCGGCCTATCTGATCTCAAGATGAAGCATTTCAATGAGATTAGCCGCCTAATCCTGGGCGAGCTCGGCGAAATGGACGCCGAAAAAGGCCAAGCCCAACAATAGGGAAACGAGGCTCAGCCTGTTCCAAGTTCGAACCGCTACACTTTGCATGCAGTTTGTCTAACTTGGAACAGGCAAGATATTGATTTTCCGTGATTTTCCTAAAATCCAAGCTGCATCTTTTTCAACTTGGAAGCGTTGTTCCAAGTTCATTTTAGATTTTGCCAGCTTTCAGCCCCGATTATGCAAAGGTTGGAGCGGTCGCACAAAAGCTTCTCAAAGGCTGATTTCTGCGATTTAAGGCGCGCCTAAAACAGTCTTCGAAGCGCAATTGAAGACAGTTGAAAGTTCCTCATCCCAGATCAAGAAAACACCCGCTAAACCGTTTTTGTGGCAAAACCCCGTGAAAAACAAAAACGGGCAAGATGACCTTTCGATCTCTCTTAACCCGTTTAATTCAAACACGTTTTCGGCAATTCCCGGATAATTCCGCCTAATACCGGATTATGGCAGTACCGTGTGAAAACCTACATTGAGCCCATTTTCTCATACCTATTGAATGGATGATGGTTGGGTTGGCGGAGAGGCTCTTCCATGCTTGGCAACCAGCATCAAGAATGGCGGCATAGTCTTCGAAGACCCGATTGGACAGGAAGGTACCGCGCAGATACTGCCAAATATTCTCAACTGGGTTCAGTTCCGGTGATTTGGAAGGCAACAGGAGGATGGTGATATTCTTGGGCACGTTGAGTCTGCTTGTCGTATGCCATCCGGCACGATCCATCAGCACCACGGCATGAGCGCCGCGCGCCACTGTCCTTGAGACTTCTTCGAGGTGCATTTGCATGGCCTGTGTATTTGCAAAAGGCATCATCAATCCCGCGCCAACGCCACGCGCTGGACATATTGCACCGAACAGATAGGCATTTTTATATCGCTGATCGGCTGGCAGACGTGGTCTGGTTCCCTTTTTTGCCCATAGTCGGGCCAGTCCATTCTTCTGACCAAGCCTAGCCTCATCTTGCCACCAAATCTCGATGGGCTTGTTCTTTGGCAAATGGCCTACATGCGCTGCCAACGTTGCGGAGAAGTTTTTTTGAAAGCATCAATGACTTCAGGCTTTTGTTCTGGATGTTGAGGTCGACCAGATATGCGCACAT
This sequence comes from Cohaesibacter sp. ES.047, assembly GCF_900215505.1. Taxonomy (NCBI): domain Bacteria; kingdom Pseudomonadati; phylum Pseudomonadota; class Alphaproteobacteria; order Hyphomicrobiales; family Cohaesibacteraceae; genus Cohaesibacter; species Cohaesibacter sp. ES.047. Next base: position 1,776,453 of record NZ_LT907844.1, on the reverse strand, counting down.
ACCCCATGCGGCGCAAAAGATCCCGTACTCCACGTTCCTTGTAGGAGACCCCAAACCGCTCTTGGATCACACGCACCAGATCCTGGCTACGCCAGACAGAGACGCCGTCCTTCTCAGGATCAGGACCGGTTTCAACGATAGCAACAAACTCTTCGAGCTGTTCTGGGCTCAAGCGCATGGGAGCGCCGGTTGCTTTGATGTCGACAAGACCATCGGTGCCTTGCTCATTGAAGCGAAGAACCCAATCTCGCAAAGTCTGGCGGTCCATACCGCCGACTTTGGCGGCATCAGCACGGTTCATGCCGTCATAGACAGCCGCAATGGCCAGTAGGCGGCGGCCCTGTTTGGCATTGCGGCATCCTTTGGCAAGACGGCGCAAACTATCGGCGTCAAAAGCATCGCTAAGAATCAAAGCGGCAGACATGGCAAAATCTCCTTTGCCATGTTGAATCACGCCAGTGCTAAAAATGGAATCCCTAAAGAGTCAGAACTTCACGCCCTTGGTATAAGCCAATACCTGCGTCTTTGCCTGTTCGGGATATTTCTTGGGATCGCGGACCGCATCGCGCAGCTTTACAAGGGCCTCCCGAAGCTAATCAGGCACTGAGCTGAGCCAAAGAGGATCAGAGGCCATGGATGGCCTCTGATTGTTTTGATAGCCCTAGCGCTGGCTGGTCTGCCAGTCGGGGTGCATCCAGGGTTGGGATTCATCGCGGGGCAGCATGGTGCCGAGGATGTGGTCGGCAGCCTTCTCGCCCACGAGGATCGAGGGGCCATTGAGGTTGCCATTGTTGATGCGCGGGAAGATCGAGCTGTCGGCGACGCGCAGGCCCTCGACACCAATCACCTTGAGATCTGGATCAACCACCGCCATCGGGTCATCCTTTGCGCCCATCTTGCAGGTCCCGCAAGGATGATAGGCGCTTTCCACATTGTCGCGGATGAAGGCATTCAGAGCCTCTTCCGTCGTCACATGGCTACCGGGCTGGATTTCCTTGCCGCGATAAGGATCAAAGGCCGACTGCCCAAAGATCTCGCGGGTCAGCTCGATGCAAATGCGGAAGTCGCGCCAGTCATCCTCGTGCGCCATATAGTTGAAGAGGATCTTCGGCGCTTCCCTCGGATCTGCTGACCGCAACGTCACCTCGCCGCGGGATTTCGACCGCATCGGTCCGACATGGGCTTGGAAACCGTGTCCCTCGGCCGCCACCTGCCCATCATAGCGTACGGCGATGGGAAGGAAGTGGAACTGGATATCGGGATATTCAACACCAGCAGCAGAGCGCACGAAGGCACCGCTTTCAAACTGGTTCGACGCCCCAAGCCCCTTGCGGGTGAACAGCCACTGAGCCCCGATCAGTCCCTTGCCGAAGAGGTTCCAGTATTTGAAAAGGGTGATCGGCTGGGTGCAGGCCTGCTGGATGTAAAGCTCCAGATGATCCTGCAAATTCTTGCCAACGCCGGGGCGATCCGCAATCACATCAATGCCGTGGCCCTTGAGTTCATCAGCAGGGCCGATGCCCGACAGCATCAACAGCTTGGGCGAATTGATCGAGGAGGCCGCAACGATGACTTCCGCATTGGCCTCGATGACCTCCACCTTGCCCTTGCGCACCACTTCAACACCGGTTGCCTTGCCGTCCTTGATGACAATCTTCTGGGCAAAGGCCTTCACCAACTCGCAGCGACCAGCCTTGATCGCAGGCTTGAGATAGGCCTTGACGGTGGACCAGCGGTCCCCTTTCCAGATGGTGGCTTCAAGCGGGCCAAAGCCCTCTTGTTTCTCGCCGTTATAATCCGGTGTCATCTCGTAGCCCGCCTGACGTCCGGCCTCTTCAAAGGCCTTGACGAGCGGGCTATTGCGCGGGCCGCGCGTGATATGCAGCGGGCCATCCTTGCCGCGCCACTCAGGATCGCCGCCATGACCACCCGAATGCCAGTTCTCCATCCGCTTGAAATAGGGCAGAACATCGGCATAGGACCAGCCGGTTGCGCCGTTTTCATCCCAGTGATCATAATCGCGAGCGTGGCCGCGCACATAGACCATGCCGTTGATCGAGGAGGTGCCACCAACGACCTTGCCGCGCGGCGTGACAATGCTGCGGCCATCAAGGTGCGGCTCGGGTTCACTGGCATAACCCCAGTCATAGATCGGCATGTTCATGGGATAGGAGAGCGCGGCAGGCATCTGGATGAACGGCCCGATGTCAGTGCCGCCCTGTTCGATGACAATGACGGACTTTCCCGCCTCGGCAAGACGATAAGCGGTGGCGCTGCCGGCAGATCCGGACCCAATAATAATATAATCAGCTCGCATTAGAATGGCGCCTCCGTATCGCCCAAACACACATAAACGGACTTGAGTTGGCTATAGTGGTCTATAGCAGCCTTGGAATTTTCTCTTCCCACGCCGGAATTCTTGACCCCGCCAAACGGAGCCTCAACCGGCGTAAGATTATAGGTATTGATGTAGCAAGTGCCCGCTTCGAACCGGCTCGCAACGCGATGGGCACGGGCGAGATCGCGGGTAAAGACCCCGGCGGCCAGACCGAAGCGCGTATCGTTGGCGCGCCGGACGGCTTCGTCTTCATCCTCAAAGGACAGAACGGACATGACCGGCCCGAAGATTTCTTCCCGGGCGATGGTCATCTCGTCGGTCACACCGGCAAAGACCGTTGGCTCGATGTAAAAGCCCTCGCCTTTGATTGCGTGACCACCGGCAACGAGCTTTGCGCCTTCGGCTTGACCCTTTTCGATATAGCCCAGCACAATCTGGCGCTGCTTATCCGAGACCATCGGCCCGATTGTCGTCGCCTCATCCATGGGATTGCCGATCACGGCATCTTTCATCCGCTCGGTCAGGCGATCAAGGAAAGCATCATGAAGCCCGGACTGAACAAACACGCGGGTTCCGTTCGAGCAGATCTGACCGGTTGAATAGAAATTACCGTTGATGGCCGCTGACACCGCATTGTCGAAATCCGCATCATCGAAAATGACAATCGGCGATTTGCCACCCAACTCCATAGTGGCATGCTTGAGACCGCCTGCGGCACTGGCGTAGACTTTCTGGCCCGTTGGCACGGATCCTGTCAGGGACACCTTGTCGACGCGCGGATCGGATACCAGCGCAGCGCCCACGTCGCCATAACCCTGTACAACATTGAACAGACCGGCCGGAGCGCCCGCCTCAACAAGGATCTCGGCAAGCTTGAGCGCTGATAGCGGCGTGACTTCCGAGGGTTTGAAAATCATGGCATTGCCGCACGCCAGAGCAGGCGCGGCCTTCCAGGATGCGATCTGGATGGGATAGTTCCACGCCCCGATCCCGACGCACACGCCCAAAGGCTCGCGGCGCGTATAAACAAAGTCTCCGCCCGCAATCGGGATCTGCTCGCCGGTCAATGTCGCTGCAAGACCGCCGAAATACTCCAGCGCATCCGCACCGGACGTCGCATCAGCAACGAGTGTCTCGGACAGGGGCTTGCCCGTATCATGGGTTTCAAGTTCGGACAACTCTCGGTTTCTCTCGCGCAGGATCTGGGCTGCACGCAGCAGCACCCGTCCCCGTTCCACACCGGATCGCTCGGCCCATTCCTTCTGGGCGCGTTCAGCCGATGCAATCGCCTGACCCACAATCTTGGGCGTCGCGCTGTGCACCGTCGCAAACACGGCACCGGTCGCCGGATAGATCACGGGAATGTCCGGTCCGCTTTCATCATCAATATACTGCCCGTTCACAAAATGGCTTGCGAGCGGCTGATATGCCGTCGTCATGGGCATCTACTCCTGGGGTTTGGCAAAGGGGTCCATCGGGCTTGGGTCAGCCTCATCGATGGAAATTTCATCATTCTCACGCACTTCAGTGCATTCGGCCGCGATGGCTCTGAGCACATGGTCTGCGGCCTCGTGGCCCGCATTCGTCGTCTCATCAAGCGCATAGCGTAGGTAAAGCCCGTCAATCAGACCGGCCACACGGCGTGCAACATCCGGCGACCGCCCGCCGATCAGGCCGCGCAGATTAAACACCAGATTGCTGTGCAGACGCCGCTGATAGACATAGAGCAGGCGTTGCGCCACCGGTGATTTGAGCGCCAATGTGTAGAAAATCAGCCAGGACGCAATCGCCTCGCGCGTGAAGTTGCGGTTGTTGAAGCTGGAGTGTACGATTGCCTCAAGTCGTGCTTGCGGGCCCTGCGACCGGCCAAGCGCGGCTCGAACATCGGAACCATACCGTGTCAGAATATCGCGCATGGCAGCCAGAAACAGGCTGTCCTTGTCCTTGAAGTAGTGAAAGGCGAGACCTGCAGACACGCCGGCGCTCTTGGCGATCTGGCTGGTCGTTACATTCAACGAGCCCACGGCCGCCACCTCACGAATGGTGGCTGCGATCAACTCTTCGCGTCTTTCCTGTTCCGATTTTCTGACCAAGCTTGATTTTCCTGCAATGCGGGTTGCAAAATGGATTTATCCTGATATTTATTGATCAGTCAATCAATAAATATTAAAAACCTTACCTACAGATTGGAAAGAGAGATCGAAATGAAACTGACCGTCGCCGCTTCCATCTTCGCCCTGACCACCGGTGCAGCCTTGGCGGACTGCTCGACCGTCACCTTCTCCGACGTCGGCTGGACAGACATCACGGCCACCACCGCAGCTACGACAACCGTTCTTGGCGCAATTGGTTACAAGACCAACACCCGCGTGCTCTCTGTTCCCGTTACTTACATCTCGCTTGAGGAAGGCGATGTGGATGTCTTCCTCGGCAACTGGATGCCGACCATGGAGGCCGACATCAAGCCTTATCGCGAAAAAGGCACCGTCGAAACTTTGCGCGCTAACCTTCACGGCGCCAAATATACGCTGGCAACCAACGCGGCCGGTGCAAAGCTCGGCATTGATAGCTTTGGTGCCATTGCAGAGCATGAAGACGAACTCAAGGGCGTCATCTACGGCATCGAGCCGGGCAACGATGGCAACCGCCTGATCATGGACATGATCGAAAAAGATGCCTTTGGCCTCAAAGATTTCAAGGTGCGCGAGAGCTCCGAGCAGGGTATGCTCAGTCAGGTTGAACGCCTCAGCAAGCGGGACAAGCCGATTGTCTTCCTCGGCTGGGAACCGCATCCGATGAACGCCAATTTCGATCTGACCTATCTGAGCGGTGGGGATGATTTCTTTGGCCCTGACTTCGGCGGCGCAACGGTTTATACCAATGTGCGCAAAGGCTATGTGAAAGAATGCCCGAATGTTGGCAAACTGCTGAACAATCTGGAATTCTCACTCGCAATGGAAAACGAGATCATGGGAGCTATCCTCGACGACGGTGAAAAGGCTGAAGATGCCGCCGCTGCATGGCTCAAGAAGAATCCGGAGGTTCTGGAAACCTGGCTTGATGGCGTGACCACCAAGGACGGTGAAGCCGCCCTGCCAGCCGCCAAATCGGCTCTGGGTCTCTGAACGAACGATCACATTGGCCTCGCCCCCGGCGGGGCCAATCGCATTATCAGGGACCAAGGCACCTGCCTTGATGGTTCCGCAAATGAGGAAAGCTAGTTGTGGATTGGCTCTATGAGCACAAACTGCCCGTCGGAGATCTGGCGAGCGCCCTTTTCGAATGGATTCGCACGCACGCCGAGAGCGCGCTCGACATCCTCAGTCTTATTCTGGAAAGCACGATTGACGGCGTTTTATGGGCGCTTCATACCCCGCATCCGCTGGTCGTCATCGCAATCTTTGTCGGCATCGCGTGGCTGCTGCAACGAAACTGGAAAACCTGCCTGCTTGTCGGTCTGGGCTTTCTCTTCATCCTCAATCAGGGATATTGGCGGGAAACCACCGAGAGCCTGACCCTCGTGCTCACCTCCTGCGCCGTCTGCATGGCCATCGGCGTTCCCATTGGCATTGCCGCCGCCCACCGCCCCCGCCTTTATGCAGTGCTGCGCCCCATCCTCGACCTGATGCAGACACTGCCAACCTTCGTCTATCTGATCCCGGCCATCGTCTTCTTTGGCATCGGCATGGTCCCGGGTCTCATCTCCACCGTCGTTTTCGTCCTGCCCGCCCCCATCCGCCTTACGCAACTGGGCATCGCGTCAACGCCCGATCGTTTGACAGAGGCCGTCCGTGCCTTTGGCGGCTCTAACCGCGACGTTCTCTTCAAGGCCGAACTGCCCTATGCCATGCCGCAAATCATGGCGGGCCTCAACCAGACCATCATGCTGGCGCTCTCGATGGTGGTGATCGCCGCACTGGTGGGTGCCGACGGGCTTGGCGTTCCTGTCGTGCGAGCACTCAATCAGGTCAATACCAGCCTCGGGTTCGAAAGTGGCTTCATCATTGTTGTTGTTGCCATCATCCTCGACCGCATTCTGCATAGGAACAAAGAACAGTGACACCGGCGATCAAGTTTGAACAGGTTTCCATCGTCTTTGGTGACAAACCCGAAACAGCGCTTCCACTCATGGATCAAAATCTGGATCGGAACGCCATTCAGGACCAGACCAATCAGGTTCTTGGCGTTCACGATTGCACGTTCGACGTCCAGCAAGGCGAAATCTTCGTCCTGATGGGCCTCTCCGGCTCGGGAAAATCCACCCTGCTTAGAGCCGTCAACGGCCTCAACCCGGTGGTTCGGGGAGCCCTGCATGTCGATACCGGCGACACATTGCTTGATGTCACCGAGGCCTCGGCTCAGCAGCTGCGCCAGATCAGAAGCGAACGCGTCGCCATGGTCTTCCAACAGTTCGGTCTGTTGCCATGGCGTACGGTGGCCGAAAATGTCGGCCTTGGCCTCGAACTCTCCGGCATGCGCAAAAAACAGCGCCGAGAGAAAGCCATTGAACAGCTCGCCCTTGTTGGACTGGAAGAATGGGCAGATAGTCAGGTATCAGAACTTTCCGGCGGCATGCAGCAGCGCGTTGGCCTTGCCCGTGCCTTTGCGACAGATGCGCCGATCCTCCTGATGGACGAGCCCTTCTCCGCCCTTGATCCCCTCATTCGCAGCCGTCTTCAGGATGAGTTGCTGGATCTGCAGGAAAAACTTCAGCGCACGATCCTCTTTGTCAGCCATGATCTGGACGAGGCCTTCAAGCTGGGCAACCGCATTGCCATTCTCGAAGGCGGTCGCATCAGCCAAATCGGCACGCCGCGCGAGATCTTCACCAAACCTGCGGATAACTATGTTTCCGATTTCGTGGCCCATATGAACCCGCTCGCGATCTTGCGCGCCAGCGATGCCATGATCAAACCACGCTCCGATCACTATGCTGAAACCGTCGGATCGGAAACCCTCCTCGCAGACATGCTCGACACGCTGGCCAACAATGATCAGCCGCTCGGCGTCCTGCGCAAGGGCGAAATTGTCGGCGAGCTGTCGGCGCGAAAGGTCCTGCGCTTCCTCTCCGGACATCTTGGAGAAGACAGCTAAGCCACAAACCACCCGCCCGACGCCCTCCAAGGAGACAGAATGACCAAGCAACCGAATATCCTGATCATCATGGTCGACCAGTTGAACGGCACTCTGTTTCCCGATGGGCCAGCAGACTTCCTGCACACACCGAATTTGCGGGCACTGGCAAACCGTTCGGTTCGCTTCTCCAACACCTATTGCGCCAGTCCGCTCTGTGCCCCCTCTCGCGCCTCTTTCATGTCGGGACAGCTCCCCTCACGCACCGGGGTCTATGACAATGCGGCGGAATTCGCCTCGAATATTCCGACCTATGCCCACCATCTGCGCCGCGCTGGCTATCACACCTGCCTTTCGGGCAAAATGCATTTTGTCGGGGCCGACCAGCTGCACGGCTTTGAAGAGCGCTTGACCACCGATGTCTACCCGGCAGACTTTGGCTGGACGCCGGACTATCGCAAACCGGGCGAGCGGATTGACTGGTGGTATCACAATCTGGGATCGGTCACCGGCGCGGGCGTTGCCGAAATCTCCAACCAGATGGAGTATGACGACGAGGTCGCCCACCATGCCGCGCAAAAGCTCTATCAGCTGGCGCGCAGCCGCGATGAAAAGCCATGGTGCCTTACGGTCAGTTTCACCCATCCCCACGACCCATATGTTTGCCGCCGCAAATACTGGGATCTGTATGAAGATTGCGAGCACTTGGACCCCGAAGTCGGTGCGCAGCCCTTCGACGAGCAGGATCCTCATTCCCAGCGTATCTTCAAGGCAAATGACTACAAACATTTCGACATCACCCAGGAAGATGTGCGCCGGTCCCGCCGCGCCTATTTCGCCAACATCTCCTATCTCGATGACAAGATAGGCGATCTGCTCGACATCCTGCGCACCTGCCGCCTTGAAAAGGACACCATCGTTGTCTTCTGTTCGGACCATGGTGACATGCTGGGCGAACGCGGATTGTGGTTCAAGATGAGCTTCTTTGAAGGCTCATCGCGCGTCCCCCTGATGATCGCAGCGCCCACTCTGCTGCCCGAGCAGATCAGCACAGCGGTTTCCAATCTGGACATCACCCCCACACTGGCCGACCTTGCGGGCATTGACTTGAGCGACGTGAAGCCATGGACCGATGGCCTCTCTCTTCTGCCTTTAGCAAAGGGCGAGGAAAGGCAGGCGCCAGTCTATATGGAATATGCAGCCGAGGGCTCCTATGCGCCGCTGGTGTCCATCCGCGAGGGACAGTATAAGTTCACCCATTGCGAACTCGATCCGCCCCAGCTCTTCGATCTGGAAAAAGATCCACACGAACTTGATAATCTGGCAACCCATACTGAGCACGAGGCGCTTGTCGCCTCCTTCACCGAAAAGGTGAAAGAACGCTGGGACATGGAGCGCTATGACGCGGACATCCGCGAAAGTCAGGCCCGGCGCTGGGTGGTCTATGAAGCCTTGCGAAACGGCGCTTATTATCCGTGGGACTATCAGCCCTTGCAGAAGGCATCCGACCGCTTCATGCGCAACCACATGGACCTCAACAGCGTGGAAGAAGAAGCCCGCTTCCCCCGAGGCGAATAGCCCCCGGAAGGCTTGGCCATCAGCATTGGACACAAAAAAACCCCGGCATGCAGCGCACGTCGGGGTTTCTCATTTCTAAGAGCGACTTGCTGATCAGGCCTTGCCCTGCCATGGCACAAGGATCCGCTCGGCCACGCGCATGGCAATATCGATGCCATAGCCGATGATGCCGATGAGGAAGATCCCCATCATCACGATATCGGTAAGCTGGAACTTGGAGGCAGCGATGATCATCATGCCCGCGCCCTTCTGGGCTGCGACAAGTTCAGCAGCGACCACCGTACCCCAACAGACCCCCATTGCAACGCGCGCACCCGTGAAGATCTCGGGCAACGAGTTGGGCACGATCACATACCAGAGCACCTGCCTCTTATTGGCGCCCAATGAATAAGCCGCATGCACCTTGGTGATATTGACCCCCGAGACCCCTGCGCGGGCGGCAATCGTCATGATCCAGAGGGCCGCAAGGAAGAGCAGCACCACCTTTCCGGTTTCCCAGATCCCGAACCAGATGATCACCAGCGGGATCAGCGCGAGCGGCGGCACGGGGCGCATAAACTCGACGATCGGATCGAACCAACCGCGCACCCAGTTGGACAGGCCCATGGCATAACCCAGCGGAATGCCGATCAGAGAGCCAAAGAAAAAGCCCGACAGAACCCGCGACAGCGACCAGCCCAGATGCTCCCAAAGCGTGAAGTTCTGATAGCCTTCCTTGCTGATCTCGATGAAGCGCTCGAGCACAGCCTCGGGCGACGGCATCCAGATTGGCTCCATCTGCAGGCCGGGATCGGGCTGGAAGATCAGGGATCCCTTGGCCGTCATCGTGACGCTGCCATCGCGAACATCCACCTCTTCGCCCGAAGCGATTTCTTGTCCGTCGATGGCCGTCACCTTGGCGCCTTCGCCATCATTCTTGGTGACATTGAGAAAGACCGTCCGCCATGCGGCAGTATTGGCAAAGTCATCAAGCGCAAAGGGGCTGTCTTCACTGCGTTTTTCGGCCTTGGCCTTCTCGGGCTTCTCGCCGATCTCGGAGACGGCCACATGCACGGACGCCTTGCTGCTCTGACCTTCAGCATCCTTGACCGTATAGTCAAACCCGGTCTCGCCAATGAAGGGACCGGGGACATGAAATGGCACCCATTTGGAGCCGGTGAAGGCCCCCCAGATCAGAAAAATGACAAGAATGGAAAAGATCGATGCGGCCCGGTCGGGCTTGATGGCGCTTTCGTCGCCAAAGGTAACCGTCTTGCGCGCATTGAAATCATCATTGCGGCGCATGAAGCCGCGAATATAGTGAACGGCGAAATAGGCCGCAAAAAACAGACCAATATAAATTGCAAGTATGATGTAACCGGTCATGCGGCAGACTCCGATGAACCCATAATTTCTTCTTCCATTTCCCAGATCATCGAGAGGATTTCCTCGCGGGTTTCCGCAAAGCCTTCGCTCTTTTTCACGTCTCTGAGATCAGCCCCCACCGCTCGTTCGGCAAAGGGGAGCCTGTATTCCTTGTGAATGCGCCCCGGACGCGGTGCCATCACCAGAAGACGTTCCCCCAAAAGCAGGGCTTCCTCGACCGAATGAGTGATCAGGATGACCGTCTTGCCGGTCTCCTTCCAGAGCTTCAGGATCAGCCCCTGCATCTTCTCACGCGTCAGTGCATCAAGGGCCCCCAGAGGCTCATCCATCAAGATGACATCGGGATCGTTGGCAAGACACCGCGCCAAGGCAACACGCTGCTGCATCCCACCCGACAGCTCATAAACCGCCTTATCGGAAAAATCCTTCAACCCAACGATCTTGAGCAGATATTCAACGGTTGTGTTGCGATCCCCTTCGGGCATGTTCTTCATGCGCGGTCCGAATTCCACATTGCGGCGCACGTTCATCCATTCAAACAGCGCCCCCTTCTGGAAAACCATGCCGCGCTCGGCATCCGGCCCGGTTACCACATGGCCATTCATGCGGACCTGACCACCGGTCGAGGCCAGAAAGCCGGCAACGATATTCAGCAAGGTCGACTTGCCACAGCCCGAGGGTCCGAGGATCGTCATGATTTCGCCCTTGGCAAGATTGATTGACACATCCTCAAGCGCCTGGACATGCGCGCCATCTGGCAGATCAAAGCGCATGGATACATTTTCGATATGCAGGCCATCCATAGTGGAGCACTCCTCGTCAGTGTGAAGACAATATGAGAAGAGATGGAGCCTTTTCGGGCACCATCTCTTTGTTCACGACGGGATTATTTGGCCGCGGCAGCCAGATAGCTGGCTTCGACAGAGCCTTCGTAAGAATCGAGTGTCTCAGGGATCGAACCGGCATCCTTGAAGACGGTAGCCACGCCGCCCATAAAGATCTGTACGCCGCCACCAAGCCACTTTTTGCCCAGCTTCTCTTCCATTTCCGGAAAGGAGAAGGTACCGAGCGATGCCTTGGCATCTGCGAGCTCCATACCGGAATCCTTGGCGATGACTGCAAGCATTTCGTCAGATTTCTCACCTGCGTTCCACATTTCGTTGGCCTCTTCGGTAACCTTGAGGAACTTGGTCATCAGCTCGCTTTCCTCGGCCGCAAAGGTGGAAGGCGCAGAAATAACGTCAAAGACGAGAATGCCGACTTCTTCCTTTTCCGCGCCAGTCAGGAGCACATTGCCATGCTCTTTCATGCGGCGAAGCGCACCGCCGTAACCACAGACCATGTCGAGGTTGCTTTGGGCAAAGGCCGCTGCTCCTTCCGCCGGGGCCATATCGACGATTTCCATGGTGGAGATATCAACGCCGAAATATTTCATCTGCTCAAGGAAACCATAATGGGCAGCGGTGCCTTTCGGCAGTCCCACCTTCTTGCCTTCCAGCTCCTTGGCGTTGGTCTTGTCGATTTCGAGCGCTTCTGCAACGACACAATTGTCGTTTTCGGAATAGCTGACGGCAATATCGACGACCTTCAGATCCTGACCGGCAGACGCCGCCACAACGAACGGCGGCAGACCCTGACTGACGGCGATCTGTACGTCACCGGACGCCATCGCGGCCGACATGGCAGTCCCGGTATCGAACGACACCCATTTGACGGGGATACCCAGAGCCTCTTCATAAAGCCCCTTTTCCTTCGCATACTGGAAAGGCATCGGCCATTCCAGAAAATACGCGACAGTCAGTTCCTCTGCAGCATTCGCTACCTGCAAGCTTCCCATCATGGCCACTGTGGCGATGGTGCTCAGCAAACCTGTCCATTTCTTCATGTTACAACTCCAGCTGTTCCCTTGGTGTATTGCAGGTCTTCGCGGGTTTTCCCGTCTTGGTGGTTCGGTGATTGCGTGACCGACCGCCCTGCTCCCTTAAAAACTTAACGGAAATCACACCTCGCACAACAGAAAGACCCAACTGGACCAGCGGATTCTGCGATGTGGCCCCTCACTCGAAACACCCCGCGCCATGGACAGGATAACGACCGGTCAAAGACAACGCCCCGCTGTCGGCAGGCGCTCTGGCCCTCTGCAAGAAGAACCAGGTTCAGCGTTGAATTGATTGAATAAATTGCATGGAAAGCTCATCTGAAAATCACTCAACCACGAACAACGAGCATGAGCTCTTTCCTGAAGCTCCACCACGCCCAACGCCCGCCTGACCAGACGCGCCAGTGGCTCGGGCCGTAAAAAGTGGCTTGATTTCTTCACCCATCTCATGAAATTTTTGATGAAATTTTCATTTTCTATTTTTTCACGAGACATTGAAATGACCAGACAGACAAGCCTTGGCGGAGATCTCAGAGCGTTGCGCACCGCGCGTCGCATGACCATTGAGGATCTGGCTGAAAAACTGGGCCGCTCAATCGGCTGGGTCTCCCAGATCGAACGGGACATGTCGACGCCCAAGTTGGCGGATCTGCAAAAACTGGCCGATGTTTTCGATGTTCCATTGTCGCTCTTCTTCGGGGAAGACAATGCCACGAACGGGGAATCCGGTCTTGTCGTGCGGGCGCAGGCGCGACGCATGATCGGCGAACGACAAATGGGCCTTATCGAAACTCTGATTTCCCCTGATCTCACCGACAGTTTCGAAATGGTCCACTCGACCTTTCAGCCCGGTGCAAAGCTTGAAGAGCCACTTGAGCGGGCAACGCAGGAGCTGGCTTTCATGGTAAGCGGACGGTTGGACATCTGGCTTGGTGATCAGATGTTCACGGTCGAGGCTGGCGACAGTTTCCGCATTCGACAAAGGCCGTTCCGCTGGTCCAACCCTTATGACGAACCGGCAATTGCCGTTTGGGTCATATCACCTCCTGTCTATTAAGCCCTTTTCCAACCACGTCTATGCGGACGGAGCAACAGCACCGTTCGCCCCTCGTATTTTCAAGAGGATATTGCCATGCCCACTCCCCCCAACAAGGCTCGCGTCGTCATCATCGGCGGCGGCATCATCGGCTGCTCGGTCGCCTATCACCTGATCAAAAAGGGATGGACCGACGTTGTCCTGCTGGAGCGCAAGCAGCTGACCTCCGGCACCACATGGCATGCCGCGGGTCTCATCGCCCAGCTGCGCGCCAGCCACAACATGACCCGCCTCGCGCGCTATAGTCAGGAGCTCTACGGCAAGCTCGAAGAGGAAACCGAGGTCGCGACCGGCTTTCGCCGCAACGGCTCCATCACGGTGGCCCTCAGCGACGAACGCCACGAGGAAATCTTGCGGCAGGCCTCCATGGCGCGCGCCTTCGGTGTCGAGGTTGAACCGATCAGCCCGTCCGAGATCGCCGAGCGCTATGAGCATGTCAACATCGAGGATGTGGTCGGCGGGGTCTATCTACCCAAGGATGGACAGGGAGATCCGGGCAACATCGCCTATGCCTTCGCCAAGGGGGCCAAGATGGGCGGTGCCATCGTCTGTGAACGAACAAAGGTCGCCGCGATCGCCAAAACAGACCGCCGGGTTACCGGTGTCTCATGGCAGAGCGAAGACGGAGAGACCGGCGAGATCGCCTGCGAATATGTGGTCAACTGCGCCGGCATGTGGGGCCGCGAGCTGGGTCTGATGACCGGCACCAACGTGCCGCTTCATGCCTGCGAGCATTTCTATATTGTCACCGACACCATCCCCGGCCTCACCCAGCTTCCCACCCTGCGCGTGCCCGAGGAATGCGCCTACTACAAGGAAGAGGCAGGAAAGCTCCTGCTTGGCGCGTTTGAGCCGGTCGCCAAACCGTGGGGCATGGATGGAATTCCCGAGAGTTTCGAGTTTGATCAATTGCCCGAAGATTTCGATCACTTCGAACCGATCCTTGAAGCCGCCATCAATCGCCTGCCACTGCTTGCCGAAACCGGCATTCATACCTTCTTCAACGGCCCCGAAAGCTTCACCCCTGATGATGCCTATCATCTCGGCCTCTGCCCGGAAATGGACAATGTCTGGGTTGCAGCAGGTTTCAACTCCATCGGCATCCAGTCAGCCGGTGGCGCGGGTATGGCGCTGGCCGAGTGGATGGACACAGGCGAAAAACCCTTAGATCTCTGCGACGTCGATATCGCCCGGATGCAACCCTTTCAGGGTAACCGCCACTATCTCTTCGAGCGCTCCACCGAGACCCTTGGCCTGCTCTTTGCCGATCACTTCCCCTATCGCCAGAAGGCGACCGCGCGCGGTGTCCGCCGCACGCCCCTTCATGAGCATCTGGCGCGAGAAGGAGCCGTCTTCGGCGAATTTGCCGGTTGAGAGCGCGCCAACTGGTTCGCCGATAAAGGACAGGAACGGGAGTATCATTACTCTTGGAAGCGTCAAAACTGGTTCGGCAATGCCGCCCGCGAACACAAAGCCACCCGAACCAATGTCGGCCTTTATGACATGAGCTCCTTTGGTAAGCTGCGCATAGAGGGACCGGACGCAGAGCGCTTCCTCAACCGCATCGGTGCGGCCAATTATTCGGTGCCCGTGGGCAAGATCGTCTATGGCCAGCTTCTCAACAGCCGAGGTGGCATCGAGGCCGATGTCACCGTCACACGCCTCAGCGAAAGTGCCTTTCTGATGGTCACACCGGCAGCAACCCGCCTTGCCGACGAGACATGGCTCCGCCGCCATGTCGGCGAGGACCGGGTCACCGTTATTGACATGACCGCCGCCGAAGCCGTCATCTGCGTCATGGGGCCTAACAGCCGCACCCTCTTGCAAGCGGTCTCTCCCAATGATTTCAGCAACGAAGTCAATCCATTCGGCACCGCGCAGGAAATTGAAATCGGCATGGGACTTGCCCGCGCCCACCGGGTCAGCTACGTCGGAGAACTGGGCTGGGAACTCTATATCTCGACCGACATGGCCGCCCATGTCTTTGAGGTACTCCTTGCCGCAGGCAAAAAGATTGACGCCAAACTCTGTGGCATGCATATGATGGATTGTCTCAGGCTCGAAAAGGGATTTCGCCACTTCGGCCATGATATCACCTGCGAGGATCATATCCTTGAAGCCGGTCTCGGTTTTGCCGTTGCAAAGGACAAGAATGACTATATTGGACGGGACGCTGTATTGCGAAAGCGTGAGACCGGACTTGAGCGGCGCATGGTGCAGTTTCTTCTTGCAGATCCAGATCCCCTGCTCTATCACGCCGAACCAATCCTCAGGGACGGAAGCGTCGTTGGCCATCTCACCAGCGGAGCCTATGGTCATTCGCTCGGAGCCGCAGTCGGACTGGGCTATGTCCCTTGCGCCGGGGAGTCCGTTCAGGCGCTCCTGTCCTCAAACTATGAAATCGAAGTCGCCGGTCGTCGGTGTGCAGCCACCGCGTCCCTCAAACCTCTCTATGACCCGACATCAGCCCGCATGAAGGCCTGACGAAAGCCCCCCTTAGAAGGAAACAAAACATGCAGACTTTTTGTCTCACCGTTACATGCCAGTCCACCCGCGGCGTCGTTGGCGCCATTGGCACCTATCTGGCAGAGCACGGCTGCAACATTACGGACAGCTCCCAGTTTGATGATATGGAGAGCGGTCGCTTCTTCATGCGTGTGAGTTTTCTGTCGGAAGAGGGGACCAATCTCGAGACACTGACAAAAGATTTTGCGGCAACCGCAAAACCGTTCGACATGGATTACAGCTTCCATGATGAAGCCCAAAAGATGAAAGTCGTCATCTTGGTCTCTCGTTTTGGCCACTGTCTCAATGATTTGCTCTATCGTTGGCGGATCGGCGCGCTGCCCATCGATATCGTCGCAGTGATCTCGAACCACATGGATTACCAGAAACTGGTGGCCAATCACGACATTCCCTTCCATTGCATCAAGGTGACCAAGGACAACAAGAAGGAAGCTGAAGCGGCCCAGATGCGCGTTGTCGAGGAGAGCGGAGCCGAACTGATCGTGCTGGCCCGCTACATGCAGATCCTGTCAGACGAAATGTGCAAAACCATGTCCGGCCGCATCATCAACATCCACCATTCCTTCCTGCCGTCCTTCAAGGGGGCCAACCCCTACAAGCAAGCCTATGAGCGCGGCGTGAAACTAATCGGCGCAACATCCCATTATGTCACGGAAGATCTGGATGAAGGCCCGATCATCGAGCAGGACATCATCCGTATCACCCATGCCCAGTCTTCCGAAGACTATGTGAGCCTTGGCCGGGATGTCGAAGCACAGGTGCTGGCACGGGCGATCCATGCCCATATTCATCGCCGGGTCTTTGTCAATGGCAACAAGACGGTGGTCTTCCCCGCCTCTCCGGGCTCCTACGCCTCCGAGCGCATGGGCTGATCCCACCGCCAAGAAGTCCTTGGACCGGTGGTTTGTCCAAGCTGGCCCTATAAAGCCCCCGACGAGAGGGATAGATAGAAAGATGACAAGCCGGGACACTCGTGCCCGGCTGTCTTTGTTCTGAGGAGGCCATCCCGTGTTTGTCGAAATGCTGATCCCCGCCCTGGCGATTTTTGTCGCGGCAGCCTTTCGCGGCATCACCGGGTTTGGCTTTGCGCTGATCGCAGCCATCGGCCTGTCCTCGACCCTCGCGCCGAACAATATGATCCCGACCATCCTGATCAACGATCTGTTGCTCACCGGTCTCATTCTGTCCAATCGCAAGACCGGCGCGGTTGACTGGAGCATCACGCCGATCCTGTTGATCTGTGGAGCCTTGGGTGCCCTGTTCGGCGGACTGCTGGCAGGTCTGATCGATCCCACGACCACCAAGCTTCTGGTCGCTGTGGTCGTCTGCATGTCAGCGCTGCTTGGGATGGTCCATGAGCCGCCGCGCTGGCTGGCGCATAGGCTGCTTGGCGCATCTGCGGCCTTTGTGGTTGGCGTCCTTCTCGCCGCCTTCGCCGTCGGCGGTCCATTGATCGCCGTCTGGCTGCTGGCTGGCGGCACCAGGCGTGAGACGACCCTTGGCACACTCGCGGTCTTCTTCGGTGCGGTTGATCTGTTCAGCGTCACCAGCCGATTGGCTCTTGACCAATATGGCAACGACCTGCCCTTGATGCTACTCTACACCCTGCCCATCACCCTTGTTGGCTATGGCGCCGGACATCTGATCGGGTCACGCCTATCCCATCAGATCTGGCGTCGCGTATCCTCCATCGGCCTCATTCTGATTGCCCTTGCGGGCGCCCTGCAAACCCTTGCGGTGTGGCTCGCCTAACCACCTTGAAAATGAACACCTACCAAAAGACTGTCAGTAGACTGGAGATTTGAACCATGAGCAAAATTGCACTCGTCACAGGAGCCACCGCCGGTTTCGGCAATGCCATCGCCCGCCGTTTTGTCAGCGAGGGCTGGAAAGTCATCGTCACCGGACGTCGTCAGGAGCGCCTCGACGCATTGGTTGCCGAACTTGGCGGCCCCGAAATTGCCTACCCTCTCTGCTTTGACATCCGCGACGAAGAAGCCACCAAGACGGCACTGGCCTCCCTGCCCGATGACTTTGCCAAATTCGATGCGCTCGTCAACAACGCCGGCCTCGCACTTGGCACCGGCTCGATCGAGGCGTGCGATCTGGAAGAGTGGAAGACGATGATCGACACCAACGTAACCGGTCTTGTCACCATCACCCGCCTCGTCATCGACACACTGATCGAGCGCCGCGGATTGATCGTCAATCTCGCCTCGGCTGCCGCCAACTGGTCCTATCCCGGAGCCAACGTCTATGGCGCGACCAAGGCCTTCGTGCAGCAATTCTCTCTCAACCTGCGCAGCGATCTGAACGCCAAGGGGGTCCGCGTTACCTCCATCGAACCGGGCATGGCGGAGAGCGAATTCACATTGGTGCGCACCGGCGGCAGCAAGGAAGCCTATGACAAGCTCTATTCCGGAGCCAATCCGCTCCAACCCGAAGACATCGCCGAGACCGTCTACTGGGTCGCCTCACTGCCTGCGCATGTCAACATCAACAGCCTTGAAGTCATGCCGGTGACACAGGCCTGGGCTCCGTTCGCGATCCATCGCACCTAGGCCAGCCTTGATCAGCCAGATAAAAAGGCCCGCCATATTGGCGGGCCTTCTCATTGAACCATTCCCCAAGCAATCGGACTGCAATCAGCCAAACACTGCCAAGAGGGATTCATCAATCGCATGCGTGATGGCGTCGATCTGATCAGCGGTCACGATCAGCGCCGGGCTGAGGCAGAGCGTGTTGTTTAGCCCCGGAATGGAGCGATTGGTCGCTCCGATCATCACATCGCGCTTCATGCATTCCGCGATGACGGCCCCGACGCGCTTCTCGTCCACAGGCTCCTTGCTCTTGCGGTCGCTGACCAGCTCAACCCCGCAGAAGAGCCCAAGACCGCGCACATCGCCGACCACTTCATGTTTCTCCATCAGGGCATGGAGATTGCCCATCAGGCGTTCACCCATGGCAAGCGTGTTGCCCAGAAGATCTTCATTTTCGATAATCCGCATGTTTTCCATCGCCGCAGCAGGACCGGCCACACAGCCGCCATAGGTCGAGATATCGCGAAAATAGGACATCGGATCATCCGGATCGTCCTTGAACATCTCGAACACACGCTCGGTCGTTGCGGTCACCGAAATCGCCGCATAGCCTGACGCAACCCCCTTGGCCATGGTCACGAAATCCGGCTCGATACCATAATGCTGATAGCCAAACCATTTGCCGGTGCGGCCCACACCGCAGACCACCTCATCGAGATGCAGCAGGATCTCGTATTTCCTACAGATCTCCTGCACCCGCTGCCAATAGCCTTTGGGCGGCGTGATGACCCCGCCACCGGCGGTTACCGTTTCAAGACAGATGGCACCGATGGTGTCGGCTCCTTCTGTGAGGATCACCTCTTCGATGGCATCCGCGGCCCGCTCGCCATAATTCTCGATGTCGCCATACTGACCCCGATATTCAAGACAGTGCGGCACCTCGACGAAGCCTTCGGGGAAAGGTCCATACTGGGCGCGGCGCTGTTCCTGACCGGCCGCAGCCAAGGCCCCAAGCGTCGTGCCGTGATAGTCCCGCTCGCGGAACAGGATCTTGTTCTTCTTGCCGCCATAATGCTTGTGGGAGATCTGCCGCACCATTTTGAAGACCTTCTCGTTGGCCTCCGATCCCGAGTTGGAATAATAGACGCGGGTCAGGCCGGGCATCTTGTCCATCAGCATCTCGGCAAAGATCGCGCCGGGAACGGATCCGGCAACCCCGGCGTAATAATTCAGCTTGAGGAGCTGATCGCGCACGGCATTGGCGATGCTTTCCCGGCCATAGCCGACATTGACGGTCCAGACGCCGCCTGACACACCATCAAGGAACGCACGCCCCGTCGCATCCCAAACTGTCATTCCTTTGCCTTCGACAATGATCCGAGGATCAGCCTGCTCAAACGACTTGTGCTGGGCCATGTGATGCCAGACATGTTTCTTGTCCGCCTCGATGACATGCCCGAGATCATTTGCGTGCGCCACACTATCCATTTGCAATCTCCGTGCTTGGGTTTGCAAAAGGCATATCATGTTTGTGGGGCTTTGAGGCGGACGCTTTCCATCTGGCTCCATGGAAAGTGAGAACTGGTCCATGTGGCAGGATGCCACCGATTTTGGCTCAAGAAGATTTTGGCTCAAGAAGGAGTGCGGGACTGGTCGATCAGATGGCCGATGATCGCAAGACCGGTTTCGATATGCGACTCCACGATGGAGGTGAAACCAAGACGCATGAAGCGCGCGCCATCCTCCTGATTGGCAAAGAAGATATCCCCCGCCTCGACCAGCACCCCCTGCTCTCTGGCAAGACTTTCCAGAACCCGGCTGTTGCAGCCTTCGGGCAGACGGATCCAGAAACTCTTGGCTCCGGCATCCCGTCTCCAACTGCATTGGGGCAGATACTTGGGCAAAAGCTGCGCGATCAACCCGGCGCGCCGCGCCAGCACCAGACCAGTCTTTTGCAGATGCTGCTGATAATGCCCAAGGCTGATGAACGTGCCAAGAATGCGCTGGTTGTTGGTTGGCGGATGTCGCATCAAGAGCCGACGCAGCACGCGCAATTCCTCAACCACAGCCGAATGGGCCACAATGAACCCGATCCGAAGGCCCGGCGCGAGCGCTTTGGAGAAGCTGCCCACATAAATGACCTGCCCCGTCGTATCAAGGCTCTTGAGACAGGCAAGCTCATTGCTATTCTCAAGCAGAAGATCCGCCTCATAGTCATCCTCAATGAGGATGACATCATGTGCCACCCCATGATCCAGAAGAGCCTTGCGGCGAGTAAGCGGCGCAATGGCTGTCGTCGGACATTGGTGGCCCGGCGTCAGATAGGCCATGTCGCAGCCTGCAAACACGTCGTCCGGAACAACACCATCCTTGTCCATTGTCAGAAGGGTATAATCACCCGTCGCCAGTTGGACCATGTTGCGCATATCCGGATAGCCGGGATCCTCGACACCCACCTTCGTTTTCGGTCCGCACAGAAGCTGCACTAGCATCGAAAGGGCCTGCTGAGAGCCGATGGTGATGATGACCTCTTCAGGACGCGCAAAGATGCCGCGCTTGGGCAGCACATGCACGCAGAGCTGTTCGACCAGATCCGGATCATCATCATCGATGAGATCACCGGCCCAACCGCAAATCTCCTGATGGCTCGAAGTGACTCTCACTGCCTCACGCCAATTGTTGATCGGAAAGATCGTCGGATCGAACTGGCCATAGAGAAACGGGTGCGGATAGCTCAGCCAGTCACGCGGCTTGTTGAAATGCCGCAAATCGGACGGTCTCGCCGCAAAACGCGCGCTCCATCCGCTATCCGGCTGACGTTCACCGACAGAACGGCGCATGATCACCGGACGGTCCGCAACGAAAATGCCGCTGCGTTCGCGTGAGACCAGCACCCCTTCGTCAATCAGCATCTGGTAGGCTGCCGTCACCGTATTGCGGGCAATGCTGAGCAGGTTGGAAAGCTGACGGCTCGACGGCAAACGATCTCCCGACTTCAACAGCCCGGTTTCAATCGCATAGACAATTGAGCGCCGGATCTGGATATTCAGGCTCGGTCCCTTGCGGTCTAGTTTTTCGAACACACGTTGCCAGGTTGCCGTGGGATGTGCTCTTGCCGATGAGATGTTGTGTACGTTCATGCTCATATGAAAAGCAAGAACCGGGCCAGTCGGCAAAGCCGGAGGCCTACGGCTTTTCCGCTAGCCTGCAGGTTGGACAGACTGCCCGTTCCTTAGACTTTTTGCCCAATTTGATGGCGTTTTCACCCTTCCCGGGCCGTTCAAACAAGACCAATCAGCCCAGCTCGAAGGACGTAATGCCAAAGATCTTTTCGAGTGGCAGGCAGGGATCCACACCCCGATACATCCTCGCCGTTTCGAACACTGGCTCAAGGCCCGCTCCTTCAGCCAGCGCGACCGCCTCGCGGTTGCCTTCTGGCACATCAAGTATGATTGTGCTGTCAGCAGGAACACAGGCGACCAGCGCCGCAAACAATCCATCGGCAGACGCAGGCCCCAATGCGAAAAGCGGGCCGATTTTATACCCCTCCCGGCAAGCCCGGATCGTGCCAAAGCCGACAAACCGCTCATCGACGTGGGCCGTTAGGGTGGTGCGGCCAATCCCTGCTTGCGGCAACACCCAGTTCCGAATGAAATCATATCGCTTCGCACCGAAGCACTGGCGATCAAGCTCAAGCAGATCACCCACATCCTGACCGCGCAGGGGGGATATGTCGATCACGATTTTGGGCTTTGCTCCGCCCGTGGCGACACCGGAGTAGCGGATGTTGCGACCAGAGAAAGCATAGCCGCTTCTGATATAATTATCCTGCTGGGCGAGCACACCATCGAGCCCGACCGTTCGCCCGTCCAGATGCTGCGTGCCTCTCGTCCATGTCCCATAGCCCACGCCCGAGCCGCGATGATCAGGATGAACGATATAAAACCCCAGAAAGCCGAAATCCGCCCCATAGCGGACAACCGATATCGAAGAAACCGGCTCGCCATCGAGAAAGCCCATCAGAAACCCGTCCGGATCAGCCGCATGGAACGCCGCCAGATCATCAAGACCGGGGTTCCAGCCTTCCCCGACCGCCCATTCAACGGCGATTGCGAACTCTTCCAGACTTGCCGGGCGGATCACCAGATCATTCATCATTCACACCAGATCGCTTTGTTGTCTCTTATGCCGCATCCCTTACGCTGCATCCCGGTCATTTCTTGCAGCAAACAGCGCTTCGCACAAGGCCACAGCCGTAGACACGCCATCCAGAACCGGTCGCCCGAAGCGAACACTCAGACTGTGGGCCAGATCGACCATACCCGCACAGCCCAGCACGATCGCGCCGGGATCCTCGTTCGCAATCGAACGCTCTATTTCAGCAGCGATCCGCTCGCACGCGCTCTGAGGGTTGGTCTCAAGCTCCAGCACCGGCACTTCGGACGCCCGCACCTTATGGCACCGGGAAGAGAAGCCATAGGCGTCCAGATTGGCTTCAATCACAGGGATGGAGACCGACAGCGTGGTAACCACCGAAAATTGCCCACCAATCAGCATTGCCGCGTGGAACGCCGCCTCTCCCACACCAATCACCGGAATGGGCGACCGCAACCTTAGCTCGGCAAGGCCTGTGTCATCAAAGCAGGCAATGACACAGGCATCAAACCCGCCCTCCTCCAGCACCAGTCTGTCAAACAGCCGAAAGAGGCCCGGCAGCGTGGCCGCGCCATCTTCAGGCCCCTGAATGGCCGGTGGTGTGTCGGTCGGATTGACCGCCGTGATCCGCGTTCCGGTTCGAACGATGCTTTGCGCCGCTTCACCAATCGTCTTGGTCATCGCTGCTGTGGAATTGGGGTTGATGACCAGAATATGCATCAGACCATGCCCTTGCCAGCGTCCGAGCCAAGCCTTGCCCGGCGCCGGTTCATGATGAGCACCGCCACAAGAAACACCGCGATGATCCCGAAGGAAAAGGCCGTCGTCAGCGACCCCAGCGCAAAAATCACCGGTGTCGTGACATTCGTCGTCATGCCATAGATCTCGAGCGGCAATGTGTTGTAACTGCCCGCCGTCAGCAGCGTCCGGGCAAACTCGTCGTAGGACAGGGTGAAACCGAACAGGGCCACCCCGATCAGCATCGGCGCAATGATCGGCAGCACCACATGGCGCACCGTCTGCCAGGCATTGGCACCCTGATCCCGCGCGGCCTCCTCATAGGATTTGTCAAAGCGGTTGAACACCGCGAACATGATCAACAGGCCAAAAGGCAGCGTCCATGTGAGCTGCGAGCCAAACCCGGAGGTCGACCAGTGCACATTGAGACCTGATTGCGAGAAGATCAGCCCAACCCCGAGCGAAACCAGAATTGAGGGAATAACAAGCGACGTGATGATCAGATAGAAGATGACACCCGAACCGGGAAAGCGCTTGCGAAACGCCAGCCCGCCCATCACGGAAACGACCACGGTTGTCACCATCACCATCAAGCCCAGCGTGAGCGAGCGGGCAAAACTGCCCCAGATATCCCCCACAGCCTGCTGCTCGAACAGATCCCCAAACCAATGCAGCGACACGCCGCGCATCGGGAATGTCAGCCCCCCTTGCGGCCCCTGAAAGGACAGAATGGCAATGGTGATGGTCGGACCATAAAGGAAGATCAGAAAGAGGGCGAAGAATGCCGCGAGCACATAAAAGGATCTGGATCTCTTTTCCATGACTAGAGCTCCTTTCTGATATCGACAAAGCGCAGGAGAATGGCAATCACCAACAAAACGGTGATCAGGAGAATGACCGCCGTCGCCGCAGCCGACGGATATTGCAACAAGGCGATATCGTTGGAGATCAGCCGCCCGACGTTGGCGGACTGGCTGCCTGACATGAAGCGCACGGTGATGAAATCGCCCATCACCAGTGTGGTGACGAAAATCGAGCCGATGACGATGCCCGGTTTGGTCAGAGGAATGATGACGTTGGTCAGTGTCTGAAACCCCGTTGCCCCGCTGTCATAGGCCGCCTCGATCAGTGACTTGTCGATCCGCATCATGGTGTTGAAAATCGGCACCACCATGAACAGCGTATAGAGGTGGACAAAGGCGAGGATGACCGAGAAATCCGAATAGAGCAGCCAGTCGAGCGGCTCGTCGATGAGACCCATGGAAATCAGCGACGAGTTGGCAATCCCGTTGCGCCCCAGAAACGGGATCCACGAAATCATGCGAATGATGTTCGAGGTCCAGAAAGGGATCGTGCACAAAAGGAAAAGAACGATCTGCCATGTCAGCGTGCGCACATGAAAGGCAAGGAAATAGGCCACGGTAAAGCCCATGGCCAATGTGAAAGCCCACGTAATGACCGCATATTTAAAGGTATTGAAAAACACCTTGTAGGTCACCGGCGAGGTCAGAAGAAACTCATAATTGTCAAACTGGAAAGCCGGATAGATCGAGAATTCCGTCGCCCCCCAGAAGCTGACCACCACAATCATGATGATCGGCAACACAAGAAAGAACAGCAGGACGAGCGCAAGAGGCATGGACAGAAGCCACCCCGACACCGCATCCGACAGGCCATGGCTTTTGCGCCGATTGGGCGGAACTGCGGGCTTTGGGTCAAGCTCCATATTGTGTGTCGCGTCCGTCATGATTGATCCGTGGCTATTCGTTGACGATGATGTTAGGGGACGCGCCCCGGCTAAAGTAAGATGGCAAAGCATGATGACAAACCATGATGCCGGGGCCGGGACGCGAGAGAGCTCTTTGTTATCGAGTTAGGCCGCGATGAACTCGTTCCATTTGCGAACCATATACTGGTTCTCGTCCATAACAGCGTTCCAGCAGGCAACCGATCCCATGCGATCATAGAAGGAGCCGCCGTCGCGGATTTCGCCAGTGCTGACGAGCTTGTCGCCGGTCGGGCTGGTGATGTCGCCCGTGGCTTCCTTGCCTTCGAACCAGTAGCCCCATTCGTTCTCGCTCATGAAGTCCTTGGAGGTTTCCGGAACCGCCGAATAATAGCCCTGACGCATCAGATAACCGCCAACCCAGCCGGACAGATACCAGTTGATATACTCGTAAGCTGCTTCCAGCTCGAGACCGGACAGAGCGCTCGACAAGCCAATACCGCCACCCCAGGAACGGTAGCCTTCCTTCAGCGGCTGGTAGACGCATGGAATGCCCCGCGACTTGACCGCGGTGATAGCCGGCGACCACATGGACTGTATCACCACTTCACCGGATGCCATCAGGTTGACGCTCTCATCGAAGGTCTTCCAGAAGGCGCGAAACTGACCGTTTTGCTTGGCTTCGGTGAAGATCGCCATGGTCTTGTCGATCTCTTCGCGGGTCATGTTGCCCTTGTCGCCATACTTGATTTCGCCCATAGCCTCGCAGACCATGGCAGCATCCATGATGCCGATGGAGGAAATGTCGAGGATAGAGGACTTGCCCTTGAATTCCGGGTTGAGGAGTTCGGTCCAGCTGTTGATCGGACGACCGATCAGGTCCGGGCGAATGCCAAGGGTATCGGCGTTATAGATGGTCGGAACGAGAGTCATCCAGCCGGTTTCGCTGTCAGAGAAGGTGGTCCCATCGGGGCCATCAACAAAGCCGACAGTATGCGGCGCTGTGCCCTGTGCGATGGTGGAGTCAGGCGTCAGCTTGCCGGATTTGAAGATACCGACGATTTTGTCGTAATTCTTGATTTTGGAGGTATCCATGGCCTGCAGGTTGCCGGTCGGCCAGACCTTCTTGCAGATCCAGTATTCGATATCGGCGATATCGAAGCTGCCCGGCTGTGTCGCGGCGCGCTGGGTAACGGCATCGGAATCAAGCGCCGTCATTTCAAGCGTGAAGCCAAGATCTTCCTTCACCTTCTGAGCAACATCATTGAGGTTGGAAACGCCGGTGCCGAACTGGCGCAGTGTCACGTCCTTGATATTCTGGGACCATACCGTCGGGAAACCGGTAATGGCGCCGGATCCGACAACCGCCCCGGCGGTCGCTGCTGTCCCTTTCAGAACGGCACGGCGGCTGATGCCTTTCTTTTCCTGCTTGATCGTCATGGGGTGCTCCTCTTTACGTTCCCTGCGACTGGCCGGGACAGAATGTCGCCGGCTCATATGCGGCTCAAGCCGCGAGTGTGTGGGCATCCTCCGGCTTCCACGTGAGGAAGACAGACTGTCCCAGTTCAACTGGATTGGTCAAAAACTCTGAATCGTTGATGCTGACGCTCAGCTCCCCAAGCTCCGCCGATTCAACAGCAATGCTGTAGCTCGAGCCCAGGTACTCGATGGCGGTCACTGTGGCCGGGGCAGCAGCATCCCCCGTGTCCTTTGACAAAGTGATGCGGTCGGCGCGAACCGCCAACTTGTCGGATCCGCTCGCAACCACATTGTGTCCACCGATAAAGCGGGCAACGAACTCCGTGCGCGGCGCGTCGAACACCTCAAGCGGCGGTCCGGACTGCTCGATGATGCCGCCATTCATCACGATGATATGGTCAGCAAGCGCCAAAGCCTCATCCTGCGAATGGGTCACATGCATGAAGGAGATGCCGAGCTCGCGTTGCAGGCGCTTGAGCTCGGTGCGCATTCGGATCCGCAAAAAGGGATCAAGCGCGGATAGAGGCTCGTCCAGCAGCAGAATGCTTGGCTCGGAAATCAACGCCCGGGCCAACGCCACGCGCTGTTGCTGCCCGCCGGAAAGCTGCGCGGGCAAACGGTCCTTGAAAGAGGCCATATCAACCAGCTCGAGAAGCTCGACTGCCTTGGCAAGGCGCGCACCCTTCTCAACCCCCTTCATCTTGAGACTGAATGCCACATTGTCCGCGACGCTGAGGTGCGGAAACAGCGCATAACTCTGGAACATCATCGCCGTACCGCGTTTGGCAGGCGGCAGGTCAGTGACATTCTGATCGTTGAGAATGATGTCGCCTTCAGTGACATCCTCATGCCCGGCGATCATCCGCAAGGTTGTCGACTTGCCACAACCAGAGGGTCCGAGAAGACAGGTGTAGGTCCCACTGGGTATCTTCTGATTGACAGAATCAACGGCCAACGTGGGTCCGTAGCGTTTGGTCAGTCCGACAAGTTCAAGGGCCGATTTTGATGGCATTGATAGCTCCTCATGCATTCCCGATCTGTTTTGCAAGCCACGTGCCAAAACCGAAAAACGACCTAACCATATGAAATAAAAAATATATTCAAAATTCTGCAAGATACTGCGCATTCAGTCATGTGCTCAATTATTAGTCATATTGAATACATATTGAACAAAGATTGTATACAATCAAGCTATTGATCGAATGCCAACACCGGCGTATTTAGAAGGAAAGACGGCCTGCATGCAGATGCGGCGCTGATTCACGGAGTTCCCGACAACATGGACCAAACCCCAATCAACCGTGCCTATTCCCTGCCACCGGGGCGCGCTCTGGAAATATGCGAGCAGATAGAAGACGCGATCCTTGGTCATCGCGTACGACCGGGCATGAAACTTCCCGAAGATGAGGTGGGTGAGACGTTCGGTGTGAGCCGCACCGTTGCGCGCACAGCGCTTCAGGCACTGGCACACGGCGGTCTGGTCACCATCGAGCGCAACCGCGGCGCCTTCGTCTCCACCCCCAGTGTACGCGAAGCGCAGGAGGTCTTCGAAGCCCGAACTCTGGTCGAGCCGAGAATCGCCAGACTCGCGGCAAAAGCCATGTCAGATGAAGCCCTTGCCCGTCTGCAAGAGCATATCGACGCAGAACACGATGCGTTGGAGAAGGGCGAGATGGGGCTGGCCCTGTCGCTGTCAGGCGCGTTTCATCTCGCAATTGCCGAGATCGCCAGCCAGAACATCCTGACCCAGATTCTCCACTCGCTGATTTCGCGTTCGTCACTCGCCATCGCGCTCTATGGCCAACGCGCCGATGCCGCCTGTGAGAGCCACTCCCATCACGCGCTTCTCACCGCATTCGAGCACAAGGACGAGGAATCCGCAGAGCAGATCATGAAGAGCCACATTGTCGATTTGCATTCAGGTCTCAATCTCTCGGAACGCAAGACAAGTGAACGGTCTCTGTCGGATGTTTTTAGTCCGCCATCCAAGTGACCGCGCAACACCCCCCCGCAACCGACCAGCGCCAGATCAATCATCCACTGTTTTGTTTGCTGATGGCATGGTCCGCAGCAAAGTCAATCTGCCCAAAAATTAACCTCCCTCTATCGAGTGATAAAAATTACATCACTTTCGCCTTGAAAATCCGCAAAACTTCGCCGAAAGTAGGGCGAAATAAACCAAAAACGGGGACTTCAATGGCCGATAACAAAATTTTCTTTCCATCTGTGTCACGGCGACACTTCATGCAGCTGACCGGTGCAGGGGCCGCCGCTCTGACCCTGGGTGGCCTTGGCCATCGGGCCTATGCTGCCGAACCGATCAAGACGGCAGCGATCTACACCGTTCCAGTGGAACAGCAGTGGGTGAGCCGCCTTCATATTGCAGCCGAAGCAGCCGCTGAGCGTGGCGACATCGAATATGTCTATTCGGAGAACACATCCAACAGCGATTATGAACGCGTCATGCGCGAATATTGCGAAGCGGGCCACAAGCTGATTCTGGGTGAAGTCTTTGGCGTGGAAGAAGCCGCCCGTAGCGTGGCAGCCGACTATCCTGACGTGGCTTTCCTGATGGGGTCGAGCTTCAAGTCCAAGGAAGATCTGCCCAACTTCGCCACCTTCGACAACTATATTCAGGATGCCTCCTACCTGTCGGGCATCATCGCCGGTGCGATGACCGAAACCAACAACATCGGCATGGTCGGCGGCTACCCGATCCCCGAGGTTAACCGCCTGATGCATGCCTTCATGGCCGGAGCCAAGGAAGTCCAGCCGGACATCACCTTCCAGGTTGCTTTCATCGGCTCCTGGTTTGATCCGCCCAAAGCCAAGGAAACCGCTTTTGCCCAGATCGAGGCCGGTGCGGACATTCTGTATGCCGAACGCTTTGGTGTCTCCGACGCCGCCAAGGAAAAAGGCCTTCTGGCAATTGGCAACGTGATCGACACCCAGCCGGATTATCCCGAGACCGTGGTTGCGTCCGCCCTGTGGCATTTCGAGCCCACGCTTGATCACGCCATTGCCCAGCTCAAAGCCGGCAGCTTCACCGCCGAAGACTACGGCGTCTATTCCTTCATGAAAGAAGGTGGCTGCTCGCTAGCTCCTTTTGGCACCTTCGAAGGCAAGATTCCCGAAGAAGCCCTGACCTTGATCAAGGAAAAGGAAGCTGCCATTAAGGATGGTTCATTCACTGTTGAAATCAACGATTCTGAACCGAAATCCAGTTAATGGCCAACCAAACCCCGAGAGAGGCGGAGATTGTTCTCCGCCTCGACCGCATCACCAAGCGATTTGGTCCTCTGGTGGCCAATGACGCGATCGCGTTCGAGCTAAAAAAGGGCGAAGTCATCGCTCTGCTTGGTGAGAATGGTGCTGGCAAGACGACATTGATGAACATCCTTTTCGGCCACTATGTTGCCGACGAAGGAACGGTCGAGATTTTCGGCCAACAGTTGCCCCCGGGCGACCCCGCCGCCGCTCTGGATGCAGGCATCGGCATGGTGCATCAGCACTTCACCCTGACAGACAATCTGTCGGTGCTCAACAACATCGCTCTTGGTACCCAAAGCCTGTGGTCATGGAAATTTGACCGCAAGGCTGCCCGCGCCCGAATCCAAAAGCTCTCCAGCGATTTTGGCCTCTCGGTCAATCCGGATGCCATGGTCTCAGAACTCACGGTTGGCGAGCGCCAGCGCGTTGAAATATTGAAGGCGCTCTACCGCGACGCCCGCATCCTCATTCTGGATGAGCCCACCGCCGTTCTGACACCGCTTGAAACAGATGCCCTCTTCAAGACGCTGAAGATGCTCATCGCCAAGGGCATGTCGGTGATCTTCATCTCCCACAAGCTGCATGAAGTCGTCGAAATCAGCGACCGCGTGCTTGTGCTGCGCTCCGGCAAACTGACTGGCGAGCGCAACACCGGCGAAACTGACCGCCACGAACTGGCCGCCTTGATGGTGGGTGAAGAAATCAAGGTGCCCGAAGTCGAGCCGGTCGAGCCGGGCAAGCCCGTATTGGAACTGATCAAGGTGTCGACTGGCCGTCAGGGAACGTCCACACCGCTCGAAAATGTCGACCTCGTCCTGCGCGAAGGCGAAATCACCGGCCTTGCGGGCGTTTCCGGCAACGGACAGGTCGCGCTCGCAGCGCTCCTGTCTGGCATGATCTCGCCAGAGACGGGCAACATGCTTCTCGGCAACAAGGAAGTGGACAAGTGGTCACCGCGCCAAGCCCTCAAAAAGGGTGTTGGCCGTATCCCCGAAGATCGCCACGCCATGGGCGCCATCGGCGACATGTCCGTGATGGAAAACGCCATTTCCGAGAATTACCGCAACAAGCCCTTCTCCAGCGCCGGATGGCTGGACTGGAAAGCGGCTCGAAGCTTCACCGAACAGGCGATTGACGATTACGACGTCAAATGTCCCTCGCCCGACGCCCGCATCCGCCTGCTCTCGGGCGGCAACATGCAAAAGCTCATTCTGGCCCGTGCGCTGGATGACAACCCCAAGCTCATCATCGCCGCCCAGCCGACCCGCGGGCTTGATGTCGGCGCGGTCACCTATGTTCACAATCGTTTGCTGGAAGCGCGAAAGCGCGGCGCGGCGATCCTGCTGATATCGGAAGATCTGGACGAGATCCGCACCCTGTCGGACCGCATCGTCGTCATCAGCGAGGGACAATTGTCGAGCCCCTCGGCGCGCGGCGAACGCAGCGTGCAGGAACTTGGCGTGCTCATGGCAGGCCACAAGGACACCAACGCGGGAGCACCCGATGCGGCTTGAACCCAAAGAGTCCACGTCGCTCAAGACGACCTTCCTGTATCCCTTGGGCGCAATTGCCGCCACGGTGATCTTCGCCTCGATATTGGTACTCCTGGCGGGAGCCTCGCCCCTTTCTGTCTTCTATCTGGTCGCCAAGGGTGCCGCAGGCTCCCAATTTGCGCTGTTCGAGACCCTGACGCGGGCAACACCGCTCATCTTCACCGGCCTTGCCGTGGCTGTTGCCTTCCGCGCCAAGCTCTGGAACATCGGTGCAGAGGCCCAGCTTTATGTCGGCGCAACGGTCACGGTCATCATGGGCACCGGCGCTCTGCCGCTGCCAGCCTATCTGCTGATCCCATCCATCATGTTCGCGACCATGATTGGCGGCGCGCTGATGCTGCTCGGCCCCGCCCTTCTCAAGACCCGTTTTGGTGTCGACGAGGTGGTCACGACCCTGCTGCTCAATTTCGTCATCCTGCTGTTTGTCTCGATGCTGCTCGAAGGCCCTCTCAAGGACCCGATGGGCCTTGGCTGGCCCCGCTCGGAAAGCATCGACCCGGAAGGTCGCCTTGGCCGCATCGTCAAGGGCAAGCGGCTGCATTATGGCTTCGTCATCGCGGTCGCCTCGGCCATCATCACATGGGTGATCATGAAAAAGACCACCCTTGGCTACGAGATGCGCGCCGTCGGCCACAATCCCAAGGCTGCAGGCTTTGCGGGCATTCCGGTCAATCGGGTTCTGGCCAAGACCGCCCTTCTCTCCGGTGGCCTTGCAGCCCTCGCGGGCTTCTCGGAAGTCGCGGGCCTCAAAGGCAATCTGACCCTTGATCTCTCGCCCGGCTACGGCATGACCGGCGTGGTTGTTGCCATGCTGGCGCTGCTCAATCCTCTTGGCGTGCTTCTGTCGGCGATTTTCGTTGCAGGCATCTTCGTTGGTGCCGATGCCATGAGCCGCTCGGCTGGTGTCCCCAGCTACATTGCCGACGTGATGGTTGCCACCGCTCTTCTCACCATGGTGGTTGCCATCATGCTCACCCGCTACCGCGTCAGATGGAGATAGACCCATGATGGAAGCTCTCGACATCCTTCTGACCACCAGTTTCTGGGTCGCAACCATCCGCATTGCTTCGCCGCTGATCTTTGCCACAATGGGCGAACTGATCTGCGAACGCGCAGGCGTCCTCAACCTTGGCATCGAAGGCATCATGACCGCAGGCGCCTTTGCTGGCTGGGTAACGGTCTATCTCGGCGGCGATCTCTGGTTCGGCATCATGATCGCAGCCTTCATCGGCCTGTCAATCGGCGCGCTGCACGGGCTGCTTACGGTGCCGCTCGGCCTGTCCCAGCATGTCACAGGCATCGGCATCACCCTGCTGGCCACGTCGCTGACCTATTATATCTATCGCCTTGTGCTGCCCAAAGTGACCTCCCCCCCGAAAATCGACGCCTTCGAGCCTTTCGCGATCCCCGGCCTGTCCAGCATTCCGTTTTTGGGTGAAGCGCTTTTCACCCAGACACCACTCACCTATTTCGCCTTCCTCTGCGCCGGACTTGTGGCCTATATCCTTTACAAGACCCCGCTCGGCCTTGCGGTCCGTGCCGTGGGCGAAAGCCCCGAGTCCGTTGAGGCGCAGGGCATTTCCGTCGTCGCCATGCGCATGGGGGCGGTGATGGTCGGCAGCGCTTTGATGGCCATCGGCGGTGCATTCCTGACCATGTCTGCCTTCAACTCCTTCTTCTTCGAGATGGTAAACGGGCGCGGCTGGGTCTGCATCGCGCTGGTGGTCTTTGGCTCATGGCGGCCGGGCAAGGCTCTTCTGGGCACGATCCTGTTTGCCGCCTTCGATGCCTATCAGGTCCGCCTGCAACAATTGACCGGTGGCGTCATTCCCTATCAGGTCTTCCTGATGATGCCCTACCTTCTATCCATTCTGGCCCTCATTGTGATGGCCCGCCGGGCCACCTATCCCAAGGCCCTGATGGTTCCCTACCAAAAAGGTGAAAGATGAGCTTCGATCTGATCGTCAAGGGCGGCAGTCTTCCCGATGGAAGACAAGCCGACATCGCGATTTCCAACGGCGTGATTGCGGCCATCGAGCCAAACATCGAGGCCGAGGCCGCAGAGGTCATTGACGCCAGTGGCAATCTCGTCGCCCCGCCGTTGGTCGACCCGCATTTTCACATGGACGCCACGCTCTCCTACGGCACCCCGCGCATCAATGCCTCCGGCACCCTGCTTGAAGGCATTTCCCTGTGGGGCGAGCTAAAGCCGATCCAGACCGAAGAGCAGATCGAAGCCCGCGCCCTCACCTATTGCGACTGGGCCGCCTCCATGGGCCTGCTTGCCATTCGCAGCCACGTCGACACGTCGGATCGGGACGGTCTTAAGGGCGTGCGCGCACTCCTGTCAGTCAAGGACAAGGTGAAGGACTATATCAACCTGCAACTGGTCGCCTTTCCGCAGGATGGCTTCTATCGCGCCGCGGACGCGAGAGCCTGTACCATCGAAGCGCTTGATATGGGCGTCGATGTGGTCGGCGGCATCCCCCATTTCGAACGCACCATGGAAGACGGCAAACGCTCGGTCACCGAGCTTTGCGAAATCGCCGCCGAGCGCGGCCTCATGGTCGACATGCATTGCGATGAAAGCGATGACCCGCTGTCGCGCCATATCGAACAGCTTGTCTTTGAGACCCAGCGCCTCGGGCTGCAGGGACGCGTCGCAGGCTCGCACCTCACATCCATGCATTCGATGGACAATTATTACGTCTCCAAACTCCTGCCGCTGATGGCGGAGGCCGAAGTTTCGGCCATTCCCAACCCGCTCATCAACATCGTGCTGCAAGGCCGCCACGACACATACCCCAAGCGCCGCGGCCAGACTCGCGTGCCGGAAATGCTGTCCTACGGTATTCGCGTCGGCTTTGGTCAGGATTGTGTGCTCGATCCGTGGTATTCGCTGGGCACCGCAGACATGCTTGAT
Source organism: Cohaesibacter sp. ES.047 (assembly GCF_900215505.1). Taxonomy (NCBI): domain Bacteria; kingdom Pseudomonadati; phylum Pseudomonadota; class Alphaproteobacteria; order Hyphomicrobiales; family Cohaesibacteraceae; genus Cohaesibacter; species Cohaesibacter sp. ES.047. Next base: position 1,742,214 of record NZ_LT907844.1, on the reverse strand, counting down.
GTCGCATTCATGGGTCTTCACGTCGCCCAGATGACCAGCCCGGACGATATGCGCCGCTGCTTCGATATGGTCACCAAAGAAAGTGCCGCGATCATGGGCCTAGAAGATTACGGGCTCGACGTAGGCAAGAAGGCGAGCATGGTCATTCTGGATGCAGGCAACCCGATCGAGGCCATTCGCCTGCGTGCCGACCGCCTCTGCGTCATCGCCAAGGGCAAGGTCATCGCCCAGCGACCCAAGGGCGATATGCGTCTCTCCCTGCCCGGACGCCCCGATAGCATCACGCGCCGCCACAAAGCCGACTGAGCAAGGCAAGTCCGGCCACTTGCCTCACCACATCAAGCGGCTGGATACACTGACTTTTTCATAAAGAGGGAACTGGTCCGGTTCGACCAGTCGGATCCTTGCCAACTGGCTCCGCTCGCGCGGCTTGAAATTGCTCTGGAACTCCTGCGGCAGCATATCCGAGACGGGCAGAATGGCATCGATCACCCCTGCCACCGACTGCCTGCCGCTGGAAACGTTGACCTCCATGCCCACCTCGATGGCAAAGAGATAGCGGCGCGGCAAATAGGTCAACACATAGGCGTCCCCCGAAAAGATCGACACCATCGGATCTCCCGAGCGATAGACCGAACCTGGGACCGGAACATGCGCTCCCACCGTACCGGTGACCGGCGACCGGATCACGCCTTGTGAATAATGATCCTGAAGGTTCTTCAAAGCCATATGCGCCTCGGTTCGGGCCGTCTCCAGCGACGCCATTTGATCGGACAGCGTGTCCTGATCCGCCATCAATCTGGCCAGCTGCGAGCTCGCGTCGAAGCTTTCCGCCAGAATGTCATGATACCGCTCGTTGCTGAGGTTGCCGCTGCTTTTAAGCCCCCCAACCATATCCAGAAGCTCACCGGTCTTTTGCTGGCGTTCCTTGGCAAGAGGCAGCATTCGGTCTGCGATCTGCTTGCGCAGACGAAACTCGGCCGATCGCTGGATCAGATCCGCCTGCCGCGTTGAAAGGTCAGCCAGCCGCTCCAGTTGCTCGGGCGACGCGATGTGGAGGATTTCTTCCCCCTCGCTGACCACGGCCCCCGGCGTCACGGCAACCTCGTCAATGCGAGAGACATAGCTCGCTGCAATCACGGTCTTGTCGCGCATCACCAGACCATCCCCTCTGAGGAAAATAAGATCACCCCAGAAATAGTTCGCAACGAAAAAGACAAAGACAATCAGCAAGCCCAGATAGATCCGGCGACCAAGTGAACCTGAGTGGCGGCGTGACTGGTTGACCAGATTGTCGGACCGCGGACGCTTTTTAAGACTTCTCATATCAAGACCCTCCTCTGGCAATGGTTGGCCGATAAGACGTTCGGCATCAGATATGGCATGTTCGTTTCACCCCTCATTCCCTGACATCGTGAACCTTGTCGGGCACATAGCTATCCTTGTAGGAACTGCGGAAAAACCACTCCTGCCCATAGGCCAGCAATCGGATGATCCTCAGAAAATTGCCATAGAAGATGCTGTAGCCGGCAACGAACGGGATAAGCTGGAACGACTGGGCTTTGGGCGTTGCAAAACCGGCGATGAAGAAAACAAGGAAATCGAGCAAAAACAGGCCAATCTGCGCGCCCAAAAGGACCGGCAAGGCCAAATCTCCATAGGTTGCAAACAACCAGACCAGATAAAAGGGCAAAGCCACCGCAGCAATGACATTGAAGATCAGGAACTCCAACTCATGCATGAGTTCCAGCGGCCTGAAACCAGCATGGAAGGGGTTCATCAGCCCGACATGCTTGCGATAGCGAAGACGCACGGCATCCCGCTCCCAGCGGAACCTTTGCTTGACGAGCGCGGTCGCTGTTTGCGGTGGATCGGTATAGCAGATTGCACCGGCCGCAAAGGCGATCTTCCAGCCCTTCCGCCGAAGCCGCAAGGTGACATCAAGATCCTCGCCGCCCCCGGCATCCAGCCCCCGACACCCCGCAAGGCCGTCGCCCGAAAAGCCGCAAAGGCTCCCGACGCACATGTCACCTGATCCAACATATACTGCACCCGCTTGCCCAGCGAAATCGAGATCAGATACTCAATTGCCTGAAAGGCCGACCAGAGGCTTTTCTCCTGCGCCCTGATAAGGATATTGCCTGAAACCGCGCCAATTCTCTCGTCCACCATTGGCGCAACAATGCTGCGAAGCGCATGCCGGTCAAACGAGCAGTCACAATCCACATTGACGAGAACATCGCCGTCAGCAAGTCGTTCCGCCAGATTGGTTGCCGCAGATTTGCCCGCCCGCAAATGGGTGCAGTGCACCTTTTGCACGATCCCCTCCACCTGCAAACGGCGCAGGGTGCGGGCCATATTGTCCGTCGAGCCATCGCTGATCACCACGATCTCATCCGGCTTCAGGCTTTGTTCCCACAAGCTGCGAGCGCAGCGTTCGATGGAATTTTCCTCATTATGCCCGGCGATGATGACGGACAGGCGCCCGTCCCAAACCGTCGCGCCATCCGATGTGCTGGCCACATTGTCGTCGCTTCGCGTCGTAAAAGCCGCCACCAGAAAGGACAGGGCATAACGCGGCACCTCGAAAAGAAGCACAAACCAGTAAAGCGCCAGCAGGCCCGCTGGGCTCTGGGCAGAAAGGAAGTCAATTCCGTCTGCAAGATGGCCCGACATCAGAACAGGTCTCCGGGGCCGAACACGGCAATCCGTGCCTTGAGATCATCCCGCAGCCCTTGCCCGGCCCGCGCAATCAGATCGTTCGTCATTGTCTTGAAACGGTCCGGATCGGTCTGGTGCAGCAAGGCAAAATCGAAGGAATGGCCTCGAACACTTTTCATCGTTGCCCCGACCTGAGCGGTTGCAAAGAGGTTGCGCAGATTCTCTAAAAACTGCTCCCGCATTTTCCGGAACAGCCGCGGCCCGTGTTCCCGCTCCAGCTCCCGCGCCCGATCATACCTGATCTCCAACAGGGCAAATGGCGTGCCCGTTTCGTTGAACTGCCGCGCGGCCTCATTGAGAGCCACCACCAGATCAAGTGGCAGATCCGAGAATTTGAGGACATTTTCGGTGAACCCCAGATAAGACTGACCAGCACGGAGGAAATCGACAGCCTTGTCCGTCAGACTGAAGCCGAACACATCCCGCGTCCGAATGGCATCGCCATCGGTGTGAGCCCCGCAAGCAAGGCACACGAACCCGATGTTGGGCTCGGACGTCGAATGGTGACAGGATTGGCAGGTGATGACCGTGCCCGGTTTGTCATAGTCGCTCCCGAAATGCAGCAGGCGTTGGCGGCATTTGGGACAGACCAACTCATCCCCTTGCATGAAATCCGCTTCGGGCGCCTGATGGGCGCACTTGAAGTGATGCAGATAATTGTCCTCGTGCAGGTTCGAAGACCGGCAGGTTGGGCATTCCTCGCGCACATTGAACTGGGAACTTCCGCAGCCACCGCAAGTATGAAAGCGCTCGAAAAAGGCAGGCTTCAAAAATCCGTTCTCAGCAAGTTTGCCAGCCTCCTCCAGCACGATCCGGCTTTCCAGCGATATGTTGTAGATCACCGCCTCAAGGCTCTGATAGGAATAGAACGGCTCCAGCGGTCGGCTGGATACATAAATGCGCGCCAGCAGCTTGTCGGCCAGAACCTTGGACATGAGAATGTCGCGGTGAAGCGCATTGCGTCTTTGGTGAAATCTCTCGATTGTCTCCTCGATGACATTGCCAGCGGTCACGGCCAGCTTCGAGGCATCCACATCTGCCAGAGGGCCAAGACCTCCGACAAGATCAATGAGAGGAAGCAGATGCAATCCCGGTCTCTGCCACAAACTGTCAAGGGACGCTGCCGTTGCGGCTTCTTCGATCAGAATGCCATCATATGCCCCCGCCCCTTCATCAGCATCCGGCCAACCCTCAGACCCAGCCTTGTCCTGAAAGTCGGCTGGCCAACGCAGAAAGTGGCAATCAGAGCCAATGCTTGACAGAACCGAATGATGAACCCGGTTCGACTTGCGCGTCGGGATCTGCTCGAAAGCCTCGGGCTGTGGATCAGTCTTTGGTCTAGTCCCTTCTGCAGTTTTGCCTTGCTCCGGGCCCAGCCCTTCTTTGCCGCCAATCTCATCGACAAGCGAAAGGATTTCCTCGACATTGAGAGGTTTGGGAATGATCCGGTCGAAATGCTCGCAATTGGACCGATGTGCCAACAAGCCTTCTACATCGCCCGTCACGGCAACAAAACACGGTAGCGGTCGATTGCCAGCCTCGGACAGGAATTGCGCCAGCAGGTCAACGCCATCCAGCTTGGGTAGGTGATAGTCGAGCAATGCGACATCATAGATCTTGCCCCGCAAGGCCCGCAGAGCTTCTTCTCCATCATCAACAATATCAACGAGATGGCCACGTTGAGACAGGACCAGTTTGATCAGATCCTGCGTGATCGAACTGTCTTCAGCCACCAGAATCCTGAGCCCGTCAGACTTGATATCCATGGGCTCGGTGGAATCTGCAATCGGTTTGATTTGATGTAAAGCAGTCATCGAGTTTCTACTAATCCTGCAGCTTGCCTAACAAAGAGTGTTAACCATCAAAATCTCACTTCTAAGTTTTCAAAAAGTTACCATCAACAACACAAAACAAGATTTTGATAAAACGGATCGTCTACTTAAGTAAAAATATGAATATACAAAAATAATTTTGGACATTTATAATAATAATTATATTTTGATTGCAATTTGATCGCTTAACTTTTTCTACATCAGCCGAATGAAATAATAAGAACAAGACATGTATGAGCACGCCCTTCTTTTTGAAATGTACAACAATGAACATTTACGAAGAAAAAGACATAAATATTTCGGATAGCATTTTCACGCCTTTTCTTGCTATGGCGATTGGTCTTGTTTTGTGTACGTCGATTTTTGTCGGTTTTTTACAATACTGGCAAAATCAGGAAACGAATATTTCTAGAGAGAGTGAAAGACTTGACTTCGCGGTTCAACAGGCCGCCCGTGATCTGAAGATCGCAACAGACGATGCCAAGCGCAATGTCAGGATGCTTGCCGGAACCCCTCCCATTCAGGGCATTCTGAACGCGCGCGCCGAAAGCGGTAGCGAACAGATCGCAAACATCAAGGAAGCCGTCTGGAAAGACCGACTGGCCCAGATCTTTCTCTCACTGGCAGAAAGCAACCCGGATCTCTTGCAGATCCGTCTGATCGACAAGACAGGGATGGAACTGGTCCGGATCAACAATGGCCAAGGCAATCCCACACGCGTCAAAGGCAATGGTCTGCAGGACAAGAGTACTCGGGCATATTTTGCCGCAACATTGGCCGACTTGCAGGACAGGGTGCGTTTTTTCGGCATTGACCTGAACCGTGAACGCAATGAGATCGAGACGCCCCACGTTGCCGTGATGCGCGTGGCCAGCAAGGTCTATGGGCGCGACGCTGAACTGCTTGGTGTCATCGTCATCAACACCAACATGTCCCGGGTGATCAAACGGCTGACGAATGTTATGGAGCGGGAAAAGATTTTCCTGATGACCGACAAAACCGGTGCCTATCTCTCTCATCCCGATGAAACGAAAACATTCGGTCGCGATCTGGGGACGCCCTACAGATTGCAGAAAGAATATCCGGCCATTGGCCAATTGCTCCAAGGCGCAGCCCACTCAGCCAAAGGCCAAAGCTGGAGCGTGCAAACCGATGACTATCTGGCGCGAGTTGCACGGCTGCATCTTTCCGAGGAATTGCAGCACCACTCCATTCTGATCGCAGCTGTCGCGCCGATGTCTTTATTGATGGAGCAGAGCATTGTCATGCGCGACCAGATCATCGTCATCACACTGATGCTGGTTGTCGTGGCGACGATCATTGCCTCCATTCTGACCCGCTACATGGCCAGCCCCTTGCAATTGCTGACCAAGGCAACATCGAACCTTTCAATGGGAGCCCCACTTGAAAGCTTGAAGGTCGAAGGCCGGAAGCGCCGCGATGAAGTCGGTATCCTGCTGCGGTCCGTCTATCAAATGGCGGCCAGCCTCGAAGAGAAGCAGGAACGCATCAAAGCCATTCTTGCGACAGCAGAAAACCCGATTCTGTCGATCAACAAGCGCGGGATCATCAAAGACGTCAATCAGGCCACAAGCAGTTTGTTCGGATACGACCGCGAGGAAATGATTGGCAAAAATGTTTCGATGCTGATGAATGCCTATGATCGGGAGCGACACAACGACTATCTGAGGCGTTTCGCCAGCGGAGGCAAGCCCAATATCATCGGCGTCGGACGCGAGGTCACCGCCGTTCGCAAGGATGGTTCATCGGTTCAGGTGCATCTGGCCGTCAGCAAACTGCGCGTCAAAGGCGAGACCTATTACACCGGCATCATGACCGATCTGACGGAGCTGCAAAAAGTCCAGACAATGAAAAGCGAGTTCGTCTCGAAGGTCAGCCACGAGCTGCGCACACCCCTTACGTCAATCAAGGGGTCTCTTGGTCTGGTTCGCTCGATCATGCCCGGCGATCTGCCAGAGCAACCGCGTAAAATGCTCGATATCGCCTACGACAACTGTGACCGGCTGACCCATCTGGTCAACGACATCCTCGACATGGAAAAAATCGAGGCCGGCAAATTGACCTATGACGTCGAGCCAATCCGGATTGTGGACCTTCTCGAAAGAAACATCCGTGAAAATCGTGCATACGGCCGCCAGTATGGTGTGTCACTCAAGCTTGAATGCCATAGCCAAAACCTTGTTGTATCGGCCGACCCGTACCGTATCGAACAGGTCATGACCAACCTCATATCGAACGCCGTCAAGCATTCACCGGACGGCGGTGAGGTGCGGATCGCTGCGGAACGCGAAAAGGATCGCTTGCACATCTCCGTCACGGACCATGGCAAGGGGATCCCGGCAGCCTTCCAGGAGCAGGTCTTCGGGAAATTCGCCCAGGCAGACAATTCCGGCAACCGGCGCACAGGGGGGTCCGGACTGGGCCTTGCCATCTCGAAAGAAATCGTCAGGGCACATGGTGGTGACATCAGCTTTGAAACCGAGGAGGGCGTGGGCACTACCTTCCATGTGCGCCTCAAGGTCGCTGAAACGTCCGCACTCGAGATACCCGAAGAACAAGACACGACAACGGAGCCACTAAGAGGCATTGCCTAAAAAGGAGGCTGAAAACAATGCAACAGCAACTCAAACGCATAACCTATGTCGAGGATGATCCAGATATTCGAGCGATTGCCGAACTCGCGCTCGGCTCCCTTGGCGGTTTCGCCATCGACCTTTGCGCCAGTGGTCAGGAAGCGCTTGAAAAAGTGCCACAATTCGCCCCAGACCTGATCCTGATGGACGTCATGATGCCGGGCATGGATGGAACCGAAACATTCGAGAAACTGAAAAAAGACCCCGCCTCAGCCAACATCCCGGTGGTGTTTCTCACAGCCAAGGCTCAGCGCCACGAGGTCAAGGAATATCGCGACAACGGTGCCATTGACGTGATCATCAAGCCATTCGATCCAATTGAATTGCCCTACAAGGTATCCTGCATCTGGCAGAACTATCTGGGTGAGGAGCGCGCAACAGGATGATTGAGCAACTGCGGGCCCTGATCAAGAGGCATTGCACCACGCTGGGACAGGAACTCGCTGAGATCGATCTCAGCCTGACCCGGCTCCACTGTGCTGGAGACCAGTGCCAGCACATAGCCATTGAAGCCGCAGACCGTGCACACAAGGTCAAGGGCAGCAGCGGAACCATCGGGTTCAACGAAATCAGCCAGTCGGCCGCCAAACTGGAACGATATCTCAAGGAACTGGGAAACACGGCAGGCCCGATCACCCAGGAACAGGAAATAAGGATCGAAGCATTGTTCAGCGACCTCAAGGATCTGGTGGAAGAAGCCAGCCCCGAACAATCAACCCTATACGATGCCCAGATCCCCGCCTTTCAAAACAGAAAGTAGAAAGTGGGCCGTATCAGACAGCAAGAAAGATCAATGGAGAGAGTGAATGAAAACCGACATGATGAACGCATTGAGCGCGCCTCCGCACCTCGATAAACAGCACAACCGGCAGAAACCGCAGGTTCTGATCGTTGATGATGACAATGAACTGAGAGAAATCCTCGGACTGTTTGCCGACTATGAAGGCTACGAAGTCGTTCTGGCTGCAACGGGCGAAGAAGCGCTCGCGGCCATTGAGAACGAAACGCCCGATCTTGTGCTGCTGGACCTTGTCATGCCGGGAATGAGCGGGTACGACGTTCTGTTGCGTGTCAAGGAGCTCTATCCGCATCTGGATCTGCCGATCGTCGTCGTCACGGCGCGTGAAGAAACCAGGGATCATGTCGAGGCTCTGCAAAGCGGTGCCGTAGACTACATTGAAAAGCCTGTCAATTTCACGATCCTGGGCGCCCGCATGTTCGCGCACATTTCTCGCAAGCTCGCCAAGGAAGAGTTGGCCGCCGCCAACGAGCATCTCGAAGAACTGGTGCAGGAGAAGACCCACGAACTCGAAATCGAGCAGGAATATCTCAGCGCCGTTCTCGACAATGCGCAGGATGGCATCATCGCCTGCGATGACAATGGCCTTCCGGTTCTGTTCAACAAGAGCGCCAGCGAAATGCTCGGCATCGAGAATTCTCTCAGCCTTTTGATGCCTCTGATCACCAGCCACCGCTTGTTCAAGGCCGACGGCGTCACGCCGCTGGACATGGGCAACAGCCCGCTGACACGGGCCTTCAATGACAACCACAAGAACCAGTCCGAGATTGTCGTTGATCGTTACGGCGATACGCCACACATTGTCAGCACCCATGGCCGCTCGATCCTTGATCAGCAAGGCAAGAAGATCGGCGCCGTCATTTCCCTGCACGATGTCACGGATCACAGAACAGCCGAGCGCCAGGCAAGTCACAATGCTGCGCAGATCGACGAACTGATCCAGAAAATGCCGTTGCCAGCCATTGTGATCAACGAACAGGGAGAGATCCTTCAGGCCAATCACCAGATTTCGTCAACACTGGAGAAAGATCCCGAAGACCTCGTCGATCAGAAGCTGTCATCTCTTCTGACGACGCAATCGCGTCACCTTGGCAGCGAGCCCGTCCGCACCGGATGGTTTGTGAAAGGCTTTGTCAACGCCACCGAATGCCAGTTGCAACAGGAGACCGGCGAGAGAGTGACGACCATGCTCTCCGGCTACGTTCAAAGTGACGAAAACGGCGAAAACTGTCGAATGATCCTGTTCTTTTCGCCTCAGACCGACTGACACGCTCGACCGCCTCTGGCTTCCTCCCCCGATGACCAGAGGCAGAGCCTGACAGCACATCAGGCACACAGAAAAGCCGGCAAAGTCCCCCTTGTCACGTGTTGGCTGCGTTTCCGTGCGCAGCCACATCGAGCGTCGACACCTTTTCAAAACAATCTGCACAAAAACGGAACAATCCCATCACCGAAACGTTTAACGGTTGCAAGTCCTCGGCGAAAGAAAGTTCGCTTGGTCTTTGATTGTCTCGAAACGGCCCTCATGACAGGCGCGTTCCCAAGCTGCTGCCACCATGAAGGTTGAAAGACAGAATACAAGCATCCGAAAGGTTTCATCATGAATGCCATTTCCCAACGGTATTCACTCGCCACAGGCCTGATCCTTCTGGGATCAGCGGCTGGGCTGGGAATATCGCTTTATTATTATCTGACACCACTGACTGGCGTGAACGGGACGATTGGGGCGGCCCTTGTCATCTTCTCGACCGGCATCATGCTTCTCGCCGCACTCATTCACCCTATGCTCCCTAAAGGGGCTTTCCGCTTTACGGTCAAGGCCCTGATCGTTGCCGACATTCTTTGCACGATCGCAGCCGGATATTTTCTCCATGAATGGTGGCTTATCGCAGCCATGGTCGTCGCACTGATCGGTGCCATATGGGGCGTAGCAGACAAATCCCAATCAAGCACACATGGCGCGAAAGGAGCTGTAGCATGAGACAGCAAACACTAGGCGTCCTCCTCGCCAGCACGGTCTTCCTGTCCTTCGGGTTACAGACATCCGTCGCTCAGGAAACAAGCGAGACGGAAAAACCGCTTACGGTTTCCCCAACAATGTCCGCACCGTCTGCAACACCCGACGCAGAAGCAGACACTGAGGCCGCCACAGAGTCTGAAAACGCGGCTGAAAACGCGGCAGCCAACAGCAATTACGTCGCGCCGGCCCCGATCCGGGATGTCGACGAGGCGATCGTCGAGCCGATCCTCAACACCGAGCCGCGCGACAAGAAAAGCATTCCGCTTGTGCCGGATTCGCCCGTTTGGGACAGCTTCCACGGTCAGTTGAGCGCCCAGAAATACTCCCCCCTCAGCGAAATCAACGCCAACAACGTTGGCGATCTCGAAAAGGTCTGGGAAGTCCACACCGGAGATATCTCGGATGGTAGCGGCGACCTGCCGGCAACCGTCTGGTCGGCAACCCCGGTTTTTGCCAACGACACCCTTTATATCGGCACCCCTTTCTATCGCATCCTTGCACTTGATCCGGCAACCGGCGCGCAAAAATGGGCGTTTGATACCAAATCGACACTCAAGGCGCTCACCCAGCCAGCCCTGAAAAACCGTGGTGTGGCCTACTGGCAGGCAGAAGACCCAGTCGAAGGGGAAGCCTGTCAAAAAATCGTCTACATCGGCACGATGGATGCCCGCCTGTTTGCAGTTGACGCAGACACAGGCAAGCCATGCGCCGATTTCGGCGACAATGGTGCACTCGACGTCAACCAGTGGAACACCCGCAAGGATCGCTTTCCGCTGTCCATGCTTCAGCCACCAACCGTCACCGACAATCACCTGATCATGGGCTGGGCCGGCAGCGATTGGCAATATTCCGAAGCGCCACCGGGCGCGGTCTTCTCGGTTGACCCGCAGACTGGCGAATTGCAGTGGTCATTCGACACGATCCCTGAAAACATCCGCCAGCAAACGGGTACGGCAAACGTCTGGACTGCCATGTCCGTGGACGAGGCTCTCGGGCTTGTCTACCTACCGGTCGCCTCGCCCTCTCCCAACTATTGGGGTGGCAATCGCAAGCAACAGATCCCCTATGCCACATCAACGACAGCACTCGACCTTGATACAGGTAAGGTTGTCTGGTCGCGTCAGTGGGTCCATCACGACGTCTGGGACTATGACATCAACTCCGCCCCGACCCTGATGGATATCACCGTCGACGGCAAAGAGATCCCGGCACTGCTTCAGGCCACCAAAATGGGCTTCTTGTTCGTGGTCAATCGCGAAACCGGTGAAGACGTCTGGCCGATCGAAGAACGCCCTGTGCCTCAGGGCGACGGCAGCGTCGAGGGTGAGGTTTATGCCGCAACGCAGCCCTTCCCGACCAAGCCTGCCCCGCTTCTGGATCAGTCGAAAAAACCTGATGTCTGGTGGCTTGCCGATCTTGTCGGCGGCGGCTCCTGCTCGGCCCTGTTCGATGATCTCAGCTACAACGGCATGTATTCCCCGCCGACCACTAAAGGTGAAGGTGTACTGACCTATCCCGATAGCGCCGGTGGCGTCCAATGGGGTGGCGTGGCCTTCGATCCGGAAAGCCAGACGGCTATCGTCAACACCAGCCACATTGTGCAGTATATCAAGCTCTTTGCCCGCAAAGACTATGATCAAATCAACGGCAGTTCGGGCAACGAGCAGGGCTTCCACCCGCAGCTTGGCTCGCCTTATGGCATGTCGCTGATGAATGCCATGAACTGGCTCGGCATGCCTTGCTGGGAGCCTCCGTTTGGTGAACTGGTCGCACTGGACATGACCACCGGTGACGTGAAATGGCGCAAGCCAATCGGTGAATCCCAGAGATACGGCTTTTTCATGCCAGAGAGCATGGGCTCCCCGACGATTGGTGGTCCAGCGGTTACCGCCGGCGGCCTCGTCTTCATCGGGTCCACCATGGACGGCAAGGTCAGAGCCTATGACCTCAAAACCGGCAAGACGCTGTGGTCCGACCAACTCGAAGCCCCGGTCGTCGCCAACCCTGCCGTCTATCAATATATGGGACAAGAGTATGTGGCCTTTATCAGCGGCGGCAACTCGATCCTCAAGCCGACGGTCGGCGACCAGATAGCGGTCTACGCCCTGCCGAAATAAGACATCGGGATCAACAGTCCAACCACCATAAAGGGGCGCCATCCGGCGCCCCTTTTTATGTGCCTGCCCTTTGCTCGCGCAATCAGACGCTCCCAGCCAGTGCGGAGGGATCTGAAGCGCGCAAATCACACGGAATAAGAGACAACCAAAGAATGGTCTGCGCCTGCCGAAACAAAAAGCAGGGTCAGCATTCCACCCACCATCAAGAGGCATCATCCAGCCCCCCCTTTTACGGACCTGCCCTTGCTCTCACACTCAGAGCAGAGCAACAGGATAGACGGGAACACTTAGACTGGAAACAAGCTGAACACTCGGGCATCGCCTGAAGCGCGACGCGGGCACAAAAAAGCCGGGACATGTGTCCCGGCTTTCGTGTTTTTCTTTATGTCCGCAGCCCTTCTGAGGGCAACGTGGGAGCCGAGAGCGCCTTAGCTCTGGGCCCCATAATGATAGGCCGAATGGAAGGTCCGGCGCTTCTGGGCCGCCTTCAACGCACCAAATTCCGCTTCAAGCTGATCACCCCATGCGGCAATATCCCGTCGGGCGACCGCATTGCGCAAGAGCTCCATGCGGGCACGGCGTTCTTCCTCAGGCATCTTCAAAGCCGTCAGAATCGCCTCATCCATGGACTTGTGCGAGAAGGGGTTGGTGATCACGGCAGATCCCATCTCAACCGCAGCCCCGGCGAACTCGGACAGCACCAGAACACCATCCCCGTCCACGCGAGAGGACACATATTCCTTGGCCACCAGATTCATGCCATCCACCAGAGGGGTGATCCAGGCAATATCGGCAGCGCGATAGTAGGCAACCAGATCGGTGAAGGGAATCGCGCGCGAGATGAGCGCCACAGGATGCCAGTCGAGCGTACCGAACCGGCCGTTGATGCGCCCGGCTGCCGCCTCGATATCATTCTGGATTTCTTCATAGGCACTCATGCCACGGTTGGCGCTGACCGACACATGCATCAGACGCACCTTGCCATGCAGGTCCTTGTTGCTTTCAAGAAGCCGCTCGAAGCTTTCCAGCTGCTCGGCACCGCCCTTGGTGTAATCGGTCCGGCCAACTGACAGAATGAGCTGCGAGTCGCCCATTTCCTCACGGATTTCCGCGGCGCGATCAAGGGTTTTCTGTTCCGTTGCGCATTCGGCAATATATTTGACATCAACACCGACCGGAGCAACAGAGACACCGATCTCACGATCTTCCCAGCTAAGCAGGGTCGGAACCCGGCGCTCGGTCAGAGCCGTTCCTTCGAAAATCATGTCGTCGCTGACCTTTTCACGGCGCAGCACTTCCACATCCAGAAGACTGCTGGCGGCGGACACAAAGTTGGCTGCATACCGCGGAATGTGGAAGCCGACAACGTCGCAATTCAGCAGGCTTTCGATGATCTCCTTGCGCCAAGGCAGAATGTTGAACATGTCAGCCGACGGGAAAGGCGTGTGATGGAAGAAGGCAATCCGAAGATCCGGACGCATCTTGCGCAGGTATCCCGGGACCAGCCACAGGTTATAGTCATGCACCCAGATCATTGCGCCATCAGCGGCTTCAGCAGCGGCGGCCTCGGCAAAAGCCCAGTTCACTTCGCGGAAGTTTGGCCAGTCGACCGGGTCATAGTTGAAACGCTCACGAAAGCCATGAAGGATTGGCCAGAAGGCCTCTTTCGAGGTGACGTGATAGAATTCCTTGACCTGATGGGCGGATAGGGGCAGGCGGGAGACAGAATATTTGCCAAAGTCGTCCTCCACCTCGATAATTTGTTCAAATTCCGGATTGGAAGGATCATCGGCCTGTTTCCAAGCCACCCAGGCGCCGTGGTCGGCTGCCCCGAAAAAGCTTTTCAGTGTCGGCACGATGCCGTTCGGGCTCTTGTTTTCCCGAAGCTCGGTCTTGCCGTTGACTTCAACTTCTTCATAGGGTTGGCGATGGTAGACGATGACGAGATCTGAAGACATGGGTCTAGCTCTATTTCCTTATTGCTGAATGAATAAATAATGGTCTTGTTTGGCTGGGATCAGACCTCCGGATGCAGATTGAAGGCGCGAATGGCCTCGGTGATACCAGCCGCTCCGATAGCAGAGGCCTTGTGAACATGATCAAGAGACCGCACCCGCGACAAAAGCGGCTCTTCGGACCCGCCGACTGCGACTGCGGGAACACCGCACTCCAGCATGGAGAGATCGTTGAGCGTATCGCCAGCTGCCAGAACCTTCTGTTGATCGAGACCCAAATGGTCGATCAGCTTGAGCAGCGATGGTCCCTTGGAGAAGCCTTTGGGCAAAACGTCGAAATAGCAGTTTGCCGAAATCAGCCAGTCATGGCCCATATCCTCGACCACTTCGCATGCGTGCTTGTCAAAGGTGTCCGGGTCCATGTCATAGCTGACACGATAGCGGAAAGCGGTGGGCTGCAGTGTCAGGCCGGGCGCTCCCTCGAGCGCCTCACGCACGGCATCGCCGCTGTCGTTCCATGTTGCAGCAATGTCCTGCTCAAGCGCCGGAATGGGCGCAACCGAGCCATCAGTCATGACCTGAGCGATCGTGGTGCCGACATCGCCGACAACATAATCCGGGCGCGGGACACCCTGGCGTCCCGTCAGATCGACAATAAATTCGGGGTCGCGCCCCGTTACAAAAACCAATCCGACGCTGTCGCGATGCGCCTCGATCCAATCGTAAAGGGCTTTGCGGTCATCAGCGCTTCCGCCTAGGAAGGTTCCGTCAAGATCGGTCGCCAGAACAAAACGCTTTTGCGCGATGTCCGGCGCGATAGTTGAACTGAGATCGTTCATAATATCTCCGGCTATGCAAGTTTTGCAGTAGGGTCAGAGAAGATCAGGAGATCTTCTCTGCAAATTTGGCAACGTCATGAGGCTGGGCCGGATGCGTGAAGGACAGATCCATCGCCTGCGGCTCTGCCTCAATCGGCCGGGACCACAGGGCTGCAAATGTCTTGCCCATATCAGCGCCCTCATAAAGAACTTCCCGCACCGCTTCACAGATCGGCATGGACACGCCAAGCCGATGGGCCAGATCAGTGATCGAGCGGGCGTTGATCTCGCCCTCTACCACGACCTTCTGGCCATCGAAGCAGTCTTCGCGCTTGATGCCCTGTCCTAGCTGCAGACCAAGACGCATGTTGCGCGAGGTTGGCGAGGAACAGGTCAGCGACAGATCACCAACACCGGACAACCCGGTCACCGTTTCCCGTCGACCACCCAGCGCCTGGGCAAGTGCCTTCATTTCATCAACGCCGCGCGTGATCAGGGCCGCTCGGGTATTTTCTGCAAACCCGGCCCCATCCATCATGCCGCAAGCGATGGCAATCACGTTCTTGACCGCGCCACCGATTTCAACGCCCACCAAGTCATCAGAGACATAGGCGCGGAAGGATTCAGTGCTCAGCGTCATGGCAAACCGAACCGCCGGGCTTTCGCTCGGCATCAGCCGGTCAGCATAAGTGAACGGAAAGGCAGAGACGACAGCTGTGGGATGATTGAGGGCCGTTTCGCGGGCAAAGGTTGGGCCGGAGACCACACCGACCGGATGGTTCGGTAGCTCGACTTCGGCAACCTGTGTCATCAAAAACCCTGTTTCCGCCTCAATCCCCTTGGCACAAACCGCAATGGGAATGCCCTCTGGAACAAAAGGCGCAACAACCTTGCAAACAGATCGGATGGCGCGCGAAGGCACGACGATCATCAGGGCTTCGGCGCCTTTCAGCGCCTTTTCAATATCAGCCGTTGCTGCGAGCGTGGGGGGAAGCTCGCAGTCAGGCAGAAAGACAGAGTTGGTGTGGTTTTCGTTGATTTCCGAGATCGTCTCTTCAGACCGCCCCCAAAGAATGGTCCGTGCACCAGCGCGTGCGGCGGTTGCCGCCAGTGCTGTGCCCCAAGAACCAGCGCCTACCACCGTCAGGGAGGAGAAGGGGTGTGCGCTCATTTTCAGAGAGTCTTCTTCTGATTGAGAGGTTTCGATATCCATAAGGTCTCGTTCGTTTTTGCTCGAAGCAGGAACCGCACGTGGAGAATTCCGACGCTTTATGTCAGGGTTCCGGCCCCCGAAAAGGGAACTCAAAAAGCTGCGAGTGGCAGTGCCATGATATTGTTTGGTCATTCTTGCTAACATAAACATCATAAAACTCGTTTCCGCTTTTGCAAGTCAATCCTGCCGCAGCGCAACAAATTCGCAAGATTAGAAAAGAAATCGGACGCAACAGAGTTACACCCGGAAAGTGCAAGAAATAACTGAAATCGCGATTCCGACACTTTTGGTCAACTAAATCCGATTTCCTTCACTTCTCTAACGCTCTCAACAACGCACGATTGCCGCAAAGGTTCCCCAAAAAAGCAAAAAAAATTTCAGAACAAGCGCCCAATATCAGACGTTTCCGATTTCAGTTCATACCAATACAACAGCACCCATAGCCCCATCGGCGGTCGAAAGGCCGCCGCAAGGCCTTGAGCAACGGGGCGGCCGGCGCTCTCAGATACGCTCGATGGCACTCTGGGACGCTCCGGTAAAATAGATCCCGTCGCGCAGGCGCGGCTCAAGAAAGGTCGTCAGACTCTCGGTGATCTTGCGCACCATTTCGCTGGTCACGGCGCTCTGAACATAAGACGCTGTGAAGGAGAGGTCCTGAAGTTGCAGGTCGGTATTGAGTTCCACCAGCTTGCCACTGCTCAGGGCCTGCTGAATGATCGCACGCGGCAGGGCGCAGATCCCGTAACCGGAACAGGCCAGTTCAATCAGCGCTCCGACCGAGGTCGATGTCGTCATGTCAAGCGGCACGTCCGAGACCGCGACAAGCCGCGACCGGATTTCTTTGGTCGGCCGGGTTTCCTGTGAGAATGTAAGGATCCGGTTGGCAGCGATATCCGGTGCACTCCAATGGGTATGTTGCGAGGCGATATCCGGTGTCGTGGACAACACCATCTCATAGCCGCAGATCGGATTGTTGGCGATGCTGGATTCGGCAACGGGTCCCATGAGAAACGCCAGATCCACCTCTCGCAACAACAGGGCATTGCGCAGATTGTTGGTCGTATCAACCGACAGCTCGAACGCAATCCCCGGCATTGTCTTGCCAACATAGGCAAGAAACTCCGGCAGCCAACTGGTTACGATGGTCTCAGCAGCCCCAAGACGTATGGTCTGCACGATCCGCGTCGTCGAGGAAAAGGCATCGATGATCTGCTGCTCCAGAGCCATACTTCGCTCCGCATAGGGCAGCAACTTGCGCCCCTCCGGTGTCAGCTCGGCATTTCTGACGTCCCTGAGAAAAACCCACGCCCCCAGATCTTGCTCGAGCATGTGAATGCGCGCCGATATGGCCGGTTGGCTGATATTGAGATGGATAGCAGCGGCACGAAAACTACCCAGAGTGGAGACCCAGTAAAATGTATCAAGATTCCGGATTTTCACGTACTCATTCCCTCTCAAAGGGCCCATTTGGTCAGGCACCGCGCAAAGATGATAAAATATTTTTATCATTATGACGTAAAAATATCGATTTGATTTTTACTCCGCCATCCGCTTGATTTTTGGAAAGCAAAGGATGAGCCATGGCCCCGGACTATCAATCACTGAAATCAAAAACGACCGATGCCCTGCGACAGGTCATTCGGCATGGCGACTATTCCCGCCACACCGCCGGGCTGGGCGATGGCATGTTGCAAGCCAACGTTGTCATTATGCCAGCGATTCAAGCGCTCGATTTCATGAGATTTTGTCAAAGAAACCCCAAGCCCTGCCCGCTCATTGCGGTCTCTGACACCGGTAATCCGATCATGTCGACCGCTGGCAAGGACATTGACATCCGCACCGATGTTCCGGCCTACTACATCTACCGCGGCGGGCTGCTGTCGGAAGAGGTCACGGATGTCTCCGACCTCTGGACCGATGATATGGTTGCCTTTGCCCTTGGCTGCTCCTTCACATTCGAGCATGCCCTGCTGGCCGCAGGCATCGATGTCTGGCATATTACCAACAATACGACAGTTCCCATGTACAAGACCGCAATCCCCACCGTGCCAGCCGGGCCCTTTTCCGGCTCTCTGGTGGTATCCATGCGGATGATTCCGAAAGATCGGGTAGAAGAGGCAAAAGCCATCACCCGAAAATTCCCGCTGGCGCACGGCGCTCCGGTTCACGTCGGAGACCCTGCCGAGATCGGCATCAGCGATCTTTCAAAACCAGACTGGGGCGATCCCGCTCCGGAACTGGACAATCACGTGCCCGTATTCTGGGCCTGCGGTGTCACACCCCAAGCCTCGATACAAAACGCAAAACTGCCGATCTGCATCACACATAAACCGGGGCACATGCTCGTCACGGACATACCAAATGATGCAGAGGTGCCAATAATAAACCTTCCAAATTCCAAATAAGGGAACCGACAACGGAGATTCCATATGAAACGGACACTTCTCGCCTTCACTGCTGCTGTTGCTTTTACAATGCCGGCCATGGCCGAAGAGCTTTCGGTGGTTGGCAGCTGGTCAAGCCTGCCACTTTACAATCAATATGAAGCCCCCTTCTGGGGCAAAACCCTGCCCGAGGCTTCGGGCGGCAAGATTACCACGCAGGTTACCACCCACAACGAAATGAACCTCGGCGTTGCCGATGTCTTCCGCCTGCTCGGTCAGGGCGTCTATGACGTTGGCATGACCGTCGGCGACTATGCCGTATCCGATGCCCCAGAGCTTGAAGGCCTCGACGTGCCGCTCGTCGCCATGGATGCGGACAAAGCCAAGGCAGCGGTCGACGCCGCCCGCCCGATGGTTGCTGACATCTTCAAGGATCGTTTCAACTCCAAGCTTCTGGCCATCGCGCCTTATCCGCCACAGGTCGTTTTCTGCAACAAGGAAATCAACAATCTTGACGACCTGAAGGGCCTGAAAGTGCGGGCATCCGGCCGCATGACCGCCAAATTCCTTGAAGCCCTCGGGGCAGAAGGCGTCAACGTGGCCTTCTCTGAAGTGCCGGGCGCACTGCAAAAAGGTGTTGTCGACTGTGCCGTCACCGGTGCTGGGTCTGGCTACAGCGCTGGCTGGTGGGAAGTTTCCACCCATCTGCTGACCATCCCGCTTGGTGGCTGGGATCCGGTTGTCACCGCCATGAACATGGACAAGTGGAACGCGCTTGACGCCGAAACCCAAGAGCTGATCACCACGCAGGTTGCCGAGAATTTCGAAGCACCAGCATGGGCTTCCGCTCAGGGTGCTCTGGTCAACGACGTTGCCTGCCTGACAGGCGAAGGTGAATGCAAGTCCGGTGAAGTTCGCGATATGACCCTCGTTGAAGCATCTGATGCTGATATCGCCAAGGCCCGTGAAATCCTCGAAACCAAGGTGCTGCCAGAATGGGCGGAACGCGCTGGTAGCGACTGGGCAGCCCGTTGGAACGACAGCGTCGGCAAAGTGGTCGGTGTCACCGTCCCTGTCAAATAAGTACCTCAAGACAGGGAAACCGAGATGCTTGTAGACAGAGCGGAAAGCACCCTTCGGGGCGTCCGCATACTGAACAAATGGATTGCGCTGCTGGTCGGCGCAATTCTGTTTGCCTGCGCGACATTGGTGCTTGCGGATATCACGCTGCGCCAGGTTGGCTCCTCTTTCGGTGGAACGGATGAAATCACTGGATATGTGATGGCAATCGCCACCGCCTGGGGCATGAGCTTCGCTCTGACAGAGCTGTCTCACGTCCGAATTGACTTTCTGCGGAGCCTTGCCCCGCAGAAGGGCCGCGCCATGCTTGATCTTTTTGCATTGTTGATGCTGTCATTGACCGTCAGCATCATCGCCAAGCAATGCTGGCCCGTCGTTGCAACCTCCCTCAAGAATTCCTCGACCGCCAACACACCATTGGAGACCCCCCTGATCTGGGTGCAGATCCCATGGTTTGCCGGTTGGATATGGTTCGCCATCTCATCATGGATTGTTTTTGTTGCCGCCGGGGCCTTGATCGTCAAGGGCGAGTTCCAGACGAGTGAAAGAACGATTGGCATCGCCAATGCAGAGGAGGAATGGCTATGATTCCCTTCCTTACCATTGGCCTTTTGGGCCTTTTGAGCCTGTCCATTCCTGTTGGCATCGTTCTGTTTCTGCTCGGCTTCGGGATTGACGAATTCTTCAGCGCCTTTCCATTGCTGCGCGGTCTGGGCAACATGGTCTGGTCCACCTCCAACAGCGCCACGCTGATCGCCATCCCCTTCTTTGTCCTGCTCGGCGAGATTCTCGTGCGTAGCGGCATTGCAGAGCGCACCTATGCGGCCCTCGACAAGTGGGTTTCCTGGATGCCGGGTGGCCTCATTCATGCCAACGTGGCGACCGCCACCATGTTCTCGGCGACATCCGGCTCTTCGGTTGCCACCGCCGCGACCGTTTCCACCGTCGCCATGCCGCAGGCCGAACGCCTCGGCTACGACCCCAAGCTCTTCTCCGGTGCCATTGCCGCGGGCGGCACGCTCGGGATTATGATCCCGCCCTCGATCAACCTGATTGTCTATGGATTTCTGACCCAGACATCAATCCCGCAGCTATTCCTCGCGGGTCTGTTGCCGGGCATATTGCTGGCACTGGCTTTCATGCTGGTGACGGCAATCATCTGCACAATCGCCCCCCATCTAGGCGGAGAACGGCGCAAATTCACGTTTCGCGAAAGACTGGGCGGGCTTGCCGAATTGCTGCCCATCATACTGCTTTTCAGCGCCATCATCGGCTCCATCTACAACGGCTGGGCAACCCCGACCGAAGCCGCCTCTGTGGGCGTTGGTGGCGCACTTGTGATCGCCCTGATCTTTGGCGGCGTGTCGATGGGCATGATCGCCGAAAGCATCATCGGCACCATTAAGGTGACGTCCATGATCATGCTGGTGATCATCGGTGCATCCTTCCTCAACTTTACCCTGTCGGCTGCGGGCCTGAGCAGTGTCATGCGCGGGTTTCTCGAAGGGCTTGGATTTGGCAGCCTCATGACCATCATGGTCATCGTGCTCATCTATATTGTGCTGGGTTTCTTCATCGAAACCCTGTCGTTGATGGTCGTCACCATTCCCATCGTCGTTCCCATCGTGGTTGGGCTTGGCTATGATCCCATATGGTTCGGCATCCTGATGATTGTACTGGTGGAAATGGCTTTGATCACGCCACCGGTCGGGCTCAACCTCTATGTGGTCCAAGGCGCTCGCAAAAGCGGCAACATGAGCGAAGTCATGCTCGGCGCGGCTCCCTACGCCCTGACCATGCTGGTCATGGTGGGGCTATTGATCGCCTATCCCGATCTCGCTCTTATTTTGCCCAGAATGCTGCAGTAAGGCAGTGAATATGGATATGGCCTCCGGGCCGACACATGGATAGCCAACGCAAGGATGAATGAACAAAATGAAATTTACCTGCTTGGGAAATGACCTCGATCTTGACATCAGCCACGTCGTTGTGGCCGGCTGGACGGGCCGCGACACCAGCGCTGTGCAGCACCACATCGACGAACTGTCCGCTTTGGGTGTTTCCCCCCCTTCAACGATCCCGCTCTACTACCGCGTATCGGCGACCACTCTCACCCAGTCAACCACCATCGAGGTGCTCGGGCACGAAACCTCCGGCGAGGTCGAGCCTTTGCTGATCAAGGATGGCGAGAGCTTTTACATCGGCCTTGGCTCGGATCACACGGATCGCAAGATCGAAGCTGCGTCCGTTGCTGCCTCGAAACAGATCTGCCCCAAGCCCGTGGCAACCGAACTGTGGCCGTATGAAGACGTCGCCGACCATCTCGACAGTCTCGTGCTACGCTGCTTCATCATGGAAAAAGGGGAGTGGACGCTCTATCAGCAAGGCGAGGTCAAAGCCATCCGGCCGATCACGGAGCTGATCAAGGGAGCGCGACTGCCAAGTAACTCCGCCATGTTGTGCGGAACCCTCGGCGCAATCGGCGGGGTGCGCCCTGCCAGCCAATACAAGCTGGAACTGGAGGACCCGATCCTGTCGCGCAGCATCACTCTGTCCTATGAGCTCAAGACACTGCCCGAAATCAGCTAGGGAAAAGGGTGCGCCGGACGTTCTTGGCCGCTCAATCTATATACGTGGGGACCGCCTGCCGAACTCGCTCCAGCACTCTCGGAGCGGTTCGGCAGGCGATTTTATTTGGTCACGGGGTCATTCGATTTTAAGGCAAGCCGCAACCAGACAATTGCCGGACAGGAGCATCAGCGCGTCAGGCTGATCTGTTCATTGTCGACTTCATATGCGGGCATGCCTTCCAGCTCGGCTCGCGTGAAAGGCGTGTAGACATGCAACGCGCCAGCGGCATCGACATAGACCGTCAACTGCGAAGCAGACATCTCGACGGGCTTGGCACCAATACCCAGAAAGCCGCCAACATCGACAACATAGGCTTCAATCTTCTGGTCAGGCGTCAGGATCACATCACCAATCTCGCCGATGTCATCAAGCTCTCCTTGCTCCTTGCCATACACTGACGTCCCGATCAGACGATCCGCACTGAGATTGCTCTGATCGATGACCAGCATGTTGGCATCCTGCATCATGGTCACGCCTTCGCGGTTGAATTCCGGAGCCGTCTCCAGATCTTCTTTCGAAGTCGTCAGAACAAGATGCGGTTCACCATCCCAGGCTCGCCACTGAATGCGTTTGAAGTCCACAGCGACATCCTTCTCGCCAAGGCCGACGAAGCCGCCAACGCCGATCACTGCCGCTTTCGCAACACCATCACCGGTCATGACAATATCATTGACATCGCCGATCAGTTCGGGCTCCTCATCGCCATTCGGCGCTCCGGAATAAACTTCCTTGCCAAGCAGACCAGTGGCCAACACCTGCCCGGGTTTCGCAGACAGATAGCCGTTTCGGCTCACGGTCGCTTCAGGAGAAACGGTCGATGAAAAGATGTTGAACGTCAATTCGGGAGATGTCTTCTCTCCGGCAGCCTGATCAGTCTTTTCGGCAGCCATCGCACCGGTCGATAGAATGGCCATCATTGCAGTCGTAGCAATCAGCTTGAGTTTCATTTTCGTCTCTCCTGTTCGTTCCTATTCCAACAAACAAATCGAAATAAATTTCGTTGGGCTAAAAGCACTCTTCCAACCCTTCAAATACAAAACGCAACAGACAGAATATTGTTCCTCAAACCATAATCACAGCCAACAACAACGGGTAGCGAGACCCTTTCTATTTCTTTAAAGGAAGTGAAAACTCCACCACAGCACCAGTCGGATCGAACCGAATACGAACACGGCTCCCTATGATTTTGTCAAGACTGTGCTTGATCAGGATAGAGCCGAATCCTTGCCGGTGCGCCTGTTCCTCGAGAACAGGCCCGCCTTGCTCTGTCCACGCGATGGTCAACCGCGCGGACGCACCAGCTCCCTGAACGAGCATCTTGATATGTAGGCGTCCCTCCCGGCGCGAAAGCGCGCCATGACGCATGGCATTTGTTGCGAGCTCGTGCACCGCCAACCCCAGCGCGATGGCCGCATCCGCATCCACCGTGTAGCTAGGCCCCTCAATGATGACCTGCTCGTCAAAATGGCTGGCATAGGGCTTGATCTGGGTGCGCAGCAAATTGGACAGCTCGATATCATCCCACTCCTGATCCGACAAAAGGCTGTGAGAACTGGCAAGCGCCTGCAAACGACCAGAGAATGCGCGGGTGAAGCCCTCGGGCGTCTGGGAATGACGCAGCGTCTGTCCGGCCAGCGATTGCAACATCGCGAGCATGTTCTTGACCCGGTGATTGACCTCTCTGAGTAGCAGCCGCATCTTTGCTTCGGACTGCTTGCTGTTCGTCAGATCCAGAACCACACCGATCAATTTGAGCGGCTTGCCCTCGTCATCGCTTTCCATCACATGACACAGGGCAAGAAGATAGCGCCCGGTCGTGCGAACACGAAACTCGAAAGACACGTCATCATCGCTGCCGAGCAACTGCTCCGCTGTGTGCCGAATCGCATGAAGGTCTTTTGGATCGATTTGGCGCAGCACCCGACGCGACGAGATCTGCGATGCCCCCTCAAGATCAAGAAACTCAAGTGACAATGCATCGCATTCAATGATGTCCGCCTCACGATCCCAACTGAAGGTCGCAATCCCTCCTGCCTTGAGCGCCAGCGCATAACGCACGTTGGCACGCGACAAATGCAACTCGCTCATGGCGTTCTTGCGTGCCGATCTCTTCAGCTCGAACAGGGAACTGAGAAACTGCGCTTGCGCCATCAGGCCTTGATGGGCGACGTCTGTAGCGGCTCTCTCCTGCTCGGGCTTCAAACCGATCAGGCACAGCGAACCGATGCGTTGTCCTCCGACGCTCAAAGGCACACCAAGCACCATCTTGGCGCTGGCTTCGCTCACGCCTTCGCCCTCGCCGGACAAAAGCATCTGGCCGGAATGGCCCTCAAGGCTCAGCCGTGCGATACCATCAAGCGCCTCGCCATCCGGCAAAGACTCGCCAGATATCGTCTGATAGTGGACTTCGCTTTCATCAATGATGGCAACAAAGGCCGCTTCAGCTCCGAACTTGGCCTTGATAAGATCGATAGCCGTGTCGAAATCGGGATCTGAAGACACGCCGAGCTCCGCAATCTGCTGGACAGTGCGAAGCCGGGCCTTATCTTGCAATAGGGGGGTCAGTTTTTCATTCAAAACGTCGGGACTGGTCATTTTCTGTCTGAACGCGTGGGTGTTGTTACTCAAGCCGACGCAACAGGTGCGTCGGAACGATTGGAAATGACCTCGAAAGCCGCGTCCTCCAGGATCAGCTGCCGATGAGGAAATGGAATGGATATGCCGGCTGCATCAAGGGCTTCCTTGACCTTCTGCAACATTTCAAGTTTCGCACCATAGACATCATCCGTTGTGGTCCACCAACGAAGGCGCAAGTTGACAGATGAAGCCGCAAGGTCCGAAACACCGATATCGGGCCCCTTTTCCTCTGAAACGCCCTTCACCTTTCTGGCAGCCTCAAGGATCACGGTCTTTGCCTGTCCAATATCAGCGTCATAGGCGATACCAAATTCGTAATCGCTGCGGATCATCGGATCTCGGGTCATGACCGTAAGCGAGTTGGTGAAGATTTCTCCATTTGGAATGGCAATATCCCGCCCGTCAAACGTCTTGATCCAGGTCGAGCGGGTCGAGATCTCCGTGACGATGCCTTCGTGACTGCCGAACTTGACCCAGTCACCTTCAAAGAAGGGCTGGCGCAGCAGCAACAAAAGCCCAGCGAGGAAATTCTGCAGAATATCCCGAAAGGCAAAGCCAATGGCAACCGACCCAACGCCCAAAACCTGCAACAATTCGGCGGCGCCAATACTTGGAGCGATGATTGCAACCGCAAACAGAAGCCCGGCAAAAATCGTCAGGGTATAGGCAATCCGCCCCAATGCTACCCCGACCCCCGATGAGGCGCGCATGGTGACGACGCGCACAACGATCCGCTTGATGATGGATGCAACAACAACCATCAGAATCAGAACGACAAGTGCGATAGCCGCCTGAGGCAACAGGGCAAAAAAGCCCTCGGTCAAACCGTTGAGGGTCGTGACCGCCGCGTTCACATTCTGATTAAGTGTCTCAATCTGGTTTTCCATAAATACTGCCCACAGCTCGATCATTCTTTTTTGTGCTGCGCCCTTCAGGCAATGCCACTCACCAATACAAAGACCCCTGCAAGAGGATCTCCTCGGAGTGGAGACACATGCCAGAGAGCGAGACACTCATTATGGTCTTGAACGCGCAAGGCTACGGATGGTTCCAAAAATTTCTAAGAAAAATCTTCGCGATTTCTCGGAACCTTTGGCGATGGGTTCGCAT
The DNA here is from genome assembly GCF_900215505.1 of Cohaesibacter sp. ES.047. NCBI lineage: Bacteria > Pseudomonadati > Pseudomonadota > Alphaproteobacteria > Hyphomicrobiales > Cohaesibacteraceae > Cohaesibacter > Cohaesibacter sp. ES.047. Next base: position 1,716,243 of record NZ_LT907844.1, on the reverse strand, counting down.
TGGTTTGTCATCGAACGGAACGAACGTAATTGCCAAAACGAAGGAGATTGCACCATGGCTGTAGCCAACAAATCTACCCAGACGACCAAGACCGACAGCACTTCTGATGCAGCAATCAATGAACAGATTGATCAACTGCGCAAAGACATCGCGGGCATCAGCCAGATTCTTGCCAAGCGCGGCTCTGAAGACGTGATCCGCTTTCAGGATCGCGCGAAAGCCTCAGCTCTCACCGCAGCTGACAAGGCAACCGAAGCACTGACCGACGCCAACAAGGAACTTGGTCGCGCTGAAGCCAAGGTGATGCTCGAGATTCGCAAGAAACCGCTCGCAGCCATTGGCATCGCCGCTGGCGTTGGTTTGCTTGTGGGTCTGATGAGCCGCAAATAGACCATGTATGCCTTTGTAAAAAACCTGGCTGACATGCTGGCTCCGGGCATCAAAGCTCAGGTCCGTAGTCAGGCCGAAGACGGTCTGCTCTTCGGTCTGGCAAGCTTGATATGCCTGGTAGGCGCTGGCTTTGCAACGCTCGCGATCTTTCTCGTTCTCGAGCAGCAGCTGGGTGCCATCATTGCCTCACTCATCATGGGAGCGTTTGCCTTCCTGATGGGGGGCGGGATTTTGATCTACGTGCTGAGGCGCCGAAGGTTGCGCCAGATTCGCAGAGCGATAATCAAAGAACAAAATCGTGAAGCAGCAGCAACCAGCGCCCTTTTGGGCCAGGTGACGACAACGCCGCTTCTGATGCTCGCGCTCGGAGCAGGATTTGCTGCCGCCAGCTATATCACACGCGGCAAGCTGTAACCGGCGACCACCCCAGCACTTCAACGCATTGACTCACAAGTGAGCAAGAAGGAAAGGAAAATGTCCACTTCACAGGCAGTTCTGCAAATTCAACCACACAGCACCGCAATCAACACAGGCCTTGATGAGACCTACCGCAAGGATATATCCGAGGCGCTGTCTGACATTCTCGGCGGCACCTACAAGCTGACCATCATCAGTCACATCTATCACTGGAATGTGGTCGGACCGCTGTTCAAGTCCCTGCACGAATTAACCGAAGACCATTACAACGATCTGTTCGCAGCAGCCGATGTCATCGCCGAGCGCATCCGCGCCCTCGACAGCCTCGCCCCTGTCAAACAGGTGAGCTTCGATACCTTTGTCCCCGAAAGCGGCGACATCAAGGAGCGCAAGGCCTATGACATGATCGTGGACCTGATCACAATGCACGAAGATCTGGTTCGCACCATGCGCCGTGCGGCATCGATTGCCGGCGATCACGACGACGTGGTAACCGAGGACATGCTGACAGCTCGTCTCGCCTTCCACGAGAAGGCGCTTTGGATGCTGCGCGCCATCGCGACAGACTAAAACGAGCCGACAGCTCTGGCGATGCCCGCACCATAGCCCTTACACACCTTTTCCGCCCGAGTGCGCGGCGGGAGAGGTGTCTTTTTACTTTCCAAACCGCCATGATGGGTTAAGCTGCGCTCGAACCCTTTGCTTTGACAATTGCAGGCAGCGCCCGCAACAGAATTTATCCGGACGAATGACCAGAAAAAAAATCATCACAATCGGCGTCTTTGTTGCCATCTCGCTTGGTGGCGGGCTTTACATCGGGGCAACCAATCTGCCGGGCAGTTGGTATCAGGCCTTAGCGAAGCCCAGCCTGACACCCCCGTCCTGGCTGTTCGGACCGGTTTGGTCCCTGCTTTACGTCCTCATCGGGCTCGCCGGAGCCGAGGTGTTCCGATCCGATCACGTGCGCAAGCTTATGCCGATCTGGGGATTGCAGATGCTGCTCAATTTTGTCTGGAGCCCGGTTGTCTTCTCCGCGCACAGCCTGACACTGGGTCTGTTCGTGATCATCGCACTGCTTGCGACCATCGTGTTCTTCATTATCAGCGCAAGCAGGCGCGTTCCAATCGCGGCCGCCCTGTTTGCGCCCTATCTGCTCTGGGTGGGCTTTGCCACCTATCTCAACGCGGCCCTGCTGGTCCTGAACTAGAACCCAACCAGCGCGGCATCAGGACAGGCATCAGCACACTGGCCACTAAACAGAAAAAGCCCCCGGATGTCCTGACAATGACCATCCGGGGGCTTTTCAATAAACCAGAAGAAAACCAGAAGATAAAATCGTGTGAGATCAGCTCACAAAGGCCTGCGACATCACTGAGGCAGCGGACTCGTCAGGCTGGTAATTGCCGTTTTCATCCAGCGCCAGCAGCTCCTGCAGCCTTGCTCTGGCGCGATTAACCCGGCTCTTGATTGTCCCGACGGCACAATCACAAACCTCAGCAGCTTCTTCATAAGACAAACCAGACGCTCCCACCAGAATGATGGCTTCACGCTGATTGTCCGGAAGCTCTTCAAGGGCTTTGCGGAAGTCATGCATATCCATCATGCCGTGCTGGGTCGGCTGGGTTGCAACATTGTTGGTGAAGGTCCCCTCGCTGTCCTGAATTTCCCGTCCAGCCTTGCGCATCTGGCTGTAGAATTCATTGCGAAGGATTGTGAAGAGCCATGCTCGCATATTGGTGCCAGCTTCGAAACTCTCCTGCTTGGCCCAGGCTTTCATAACCGTATCCTGAACCAGATCGTCAGCGCGATCCTGCTTGCCGCACAAGGACATCGCAAAAGCGCGAAGGCTTGGCAGAACCGCAAGCATTTCGCGCTTGAAGCTTTTATCATGCTGCATGAAATTACCCCTTGCTGACTTTTTTGGCCGCTCGTTCTGCATCGTCGAGCTGCTCCAGCAGGTCTAGAAATCGGTCAGGAATCGCCTCCTGCTCGGTACGGGTGTAAAGTGCCTTGAGTTTTTGCGAGATTGCATCATTGGGATTCCACTCGTCATTCGACCGAAGCCCCTGCCCCAAAGAGCCAGCCTCCGCACCGGGATCCACCTGTTTCGTTTCATTTCTTGTCATATGTGACACCATTAAGATCAGAGAATTGCCGCAGTTTTGTTATAATAACGCCTTGTTCGCAAAAATGTTCCCTGCCATCGGAACATTTTGCAATGTAAAGAGTTATCACAGAATATTGAGCAATCAATTCTTGGTAAAATCTGCCATCAAGGAAAGGCTATCGGATGACGCTCTCTACCCGTGTCGCTGCACATCTCCCCTATCTTCGTCGTTACGCTCGTGCCGTGACAGGATCCCAGACCTCTGGCGACGCATATGTCGCCGCCACACTGGAGGCGTTAATCGCCGACGTTACTCTCTTCCCCGAAACCGGAAATGATCGCGTGTCGGTTTTCAGGATTTTCACTCAGATCTATGACAGCGCGCACGTGGATGTTCCCACAGCAGACTCGCCCTATGCCTGGGAGAGTCGCGCTGCACGCAATCTGCAGATGGTCTCGCCCAAGGCGCGACAGGCCTTTCTGCTGACGTCGATCGAGGAATTCACGGCGGAAGAAACCGCTGCCATTCTCGATCTCGAGCAAGACGAGATCGGTGCTCTGATCAACAAGGCCTCGGAGGAAATCTCCTCTCAGGTTGCAACCGACATCATGATCATCGAGGACGAGCCTCTGATCGCCATGGACATCGAACAAATGGTCGAAAGCCTTGGCCATCGGGTCACCGGCATCGCCCGCACCCACACCGAAGCAATCGAGCTCTACAACAGCGACAAGCCGAAAATGGTTCTTGCCGACATTCAGCTCGCCGATGGGTCTTCAGGCATCGATGCTGTCAACGACATCCTTTCGGACAGCGATATCCCGGTGATCTTCATCACGGCCTTTCCAGAACGCCTGTTGACCGGCGAACGCCCCGAACCAACGTTCCTCGTCACCAAACCATTCAACGCTGACATGGTGAAAGCACTGATCAGTCAGGCTCTCTTTTTTGACAGCACGAACAACGACCAAATTTAAATAATAAAGAGTGGAACCAACTCTCCTTTCCTCGCGTTATACAGACACATGAAAAGGAGAAACGACATGCTTTATTATGCTTTGGTATTCTTTATCATCGCCCTTATCGCAGGTGTACTCGGATTCGGTGGGATTGCAGGCGCATCAGCAGGGATAGCTCAAATTCTATTCTTCCTGTTCTTGGCCTTTCTTGTCCTTTCACTCTTCGCTCATCTGCTCAGAGGTCGATAAGACAAATTGAACGACAGCCCCCAAGGCCATCGCTCTCACAAAAAGCGGTTCTGCATCATTGCAGAGCCGCTTTTTTTGTATGCCTACCCGCCGCCCCCCGATTGGCTGAGCCGGATCACGGCCAAAGCGCAAAGGGAGGAAACAGGCGAGGCAACGAAAATACAGAGCCCCCAAGAAACAGGACACAAAAAAACGAAGCCCCGAAGAGGGCTCCGCTTTTTAAAAGTCTTTAAAGACATGGCCGTCAGTGACGGGCGATCCAGCTGTCGATCTCGCGTTCAGCTTCATCTTCGGCTTTGCCATAACGCTCCTGAATCTTGCCAGCCAGCTGTTTGCGGTTACCAGCAATGACATCCACATCATCATTGGTCAGCTCGCCCCATTGTTCCTGAACCTTGCCTTTAAACTGTTCCCAGTTGCCTTCGACCTGATTCCAATTCATGATTAGTCTCCCTTTCTTGGAGTTAAACTTATTCAATGGGGTCTTTTTCTCCCCTTCATACTGTAAACGTCTCTCAAACAGATTGGTTCCTTAAAAGAAACACAAAACGTTTGGCAGCAAAGCCTAGGTACAATCTACGATCATTTAACCGTATGGATACGCAAAACAGGACTTATACGTACCACTTTTGCTTGGATAAAAGCCCCATAAATCAAAATTTAGTATGTATCCATGGGAAACTGGTTTTATAATCCTTCATCTGGTAAGGCGTCGAAAATCTACGCCCAGAACTGGATAAAAAAACCAAAACATGCACAGACTGATTGCCCCCATCGTTTTTTCGACGATCCTGATTATTGGATCAGGCGTAACCCTCACGCTTCACAATGGCGCCAAAACCAACCAAGATCTCAGAGCAAAGGACTACGCAGACCAAACCGTCAATCAGATCTCGACACGGCTTGATGAATGCGTCGCGCTGATGAGGGCAACAAATGCCTTTTTTCAGGCCAGCCCCAGTCGAATCAACGCAAAGCGCTTTCACCAGATCGTTCAGGGCCTCGACATAAACGAGCGATATCCAGGCCTTCAGGGCATAGGCTTTGCCGAATGGATCGAAACCAGACACGAAGACTCCCTGAACACCATACTTCAGCTCTATTATGATGTGGACGTTGCCGTCTGGCCCGAAACAGATCAGGATTATCGCACGCCGATCGTATTGCTCGAACCGATGGATGTGCGCAATAAAGCTGCCATCGCCTATGACATGTTTTCCGATGAGGTCAGGCGCAACGCCATTCGCAAGGCCTTTGCCAGCAAGAATGTCACCGCGTCGGCTCCGGTTGAACTGGTCCAGGAAATCTCAACTAAAAAGCAGGCAGGCTTCCTGCTTTATCTTCCCTATATCAAGGATCAGAATGCTGACATAAAGCGCGCGCCATACAGCTTCACAAAGCCATCAAGAGGCCTCATCTACTCACCATTCAGGGCCGGCGACCTGTTTCAAAAGACACTTGAGCAGTCACTGAACATTCCCGTTTCAGTCCTCGCCCGAGACGACGAAAAAGACACACCCGTGCTCTATAAGTCCTCCACCTACGATGATGACGCCCTGTTCGATCTCGACTTAAGCCAGACGCGCTCACTGGACGTGGCTGGCAGAACCTGGGTTCTGGATGTCCGGATACGCAAGGCCACCAAGTGGGATCTTGAAACATTGGCGCCCTACGTTTCGGCTGTCATGTTCCTACTGCTTGCCGGCATGCTCGCATGGATCACCCATTCGCAACTGCGCGCAGTCAGGACAGCACATGCAATGCATGCGTTGACGGAAAAGAACTTGAAGGAGAAGGAACTGCTGCTTCAGGAAATGAAGCATCGCATCAAGAATTCGATTGCCCGCATTCTGGCAATATCCCGCCAGACAGCCCGCCACTCGGATACCATTGATGACTTCACCGAGTCTTTCAACGCCCGCCTACAGGCCATGGCGAACGCTCAGGATGCTCTCACGCGCTCCCGTTGGCAACGCGCCGATCTGTCAGATCTACTCGCCAAGGAGCTTGAGCAGGTTCTGGGAGAAAATGGCATAAAGAACCGCATATCGGGGCCGAAAGTTGAACTGGACGAAACCACCTCTCAGGCACTTGCCCTGACGTTCCACGAACTTGCAACCAACGCGTTGAAATACAGCGCGGTCTCCACAGCCAAGGAAGTGCTGAAGGTGAAATGGAACGTAATGATCAAAGGCAAGAAACGGCTTCTTACGTTCCTATGGGAGGAAAAAAGCGCAGAAAGAATAGAGGCCCCGACCCACAAGGGATTCGGGACCAAACTGATTGACGCCAATATCGTCGGCGAATTGAACGGTAAAATCGAGCGGCGCTATGAAGATCACGGCCTGACAGTCGAGATCATCATCCCGCTCGAAACCAGCGAGAAGACTAAATCCTAACGCTGCGCCCGCCACTGGGGCCAGCAAAATACCAGACAATCACGCCAATAACCGGGAAGATCAGGATGCCGAGGACCCAGAGCAACTTGGCTCCGGTGCTTGCCCCGCTCTGCAGGGTCTTGATGATGGCGTAGATATCGGCGATCAGAATAAGAAGGCCAAGAAGGCTATAACCGTACATGGTGCGTGAGCTCCTTTTGGAAAAGGGGTTGGGGACGATGAAGGGACAGGTCAAGCCGGTCCTCACGATTGCATCGTCCCCGATCAAGGGTGTGTCGCTGGTTTAGGTCCGCTTATCAGTCAACAGCCGTACGCAGCTCGATCTGACTGACAGCCAGTGCGAAGTTGAGGCCCGTCTGGGTCGAAACACTCAGCGGCTGCAGGGCAATCGTCTCGCTCGAGCCACCAAGTAGCAGATTGGCCCCGACACCGGCCCCGACCGTCGCCTGCGTGCTCACACCGGCATAATCACCAGCCAGAGCACCGGGACGGTAGTCATCCTTGGTCGGTGCCAACACCAACCAGGAAATCACACCATTCTCCGATTTCCCGATATCGAGGCCCCATTTATTGATGACGCCAAAATAGGGCTCATCGGCAGCATCGGGATTGGCGGGATGGAAGGTACAGGACAGATCCTTGGTGGACTGGAAAATGAATCCGTCGCCACTGCTGACAGCGCAATCAAGCCGACCAACCTCGACTCGCTCGACGCCCTCGGCCTGAGCACTCTGTCCCATCAACATGGCCGGAACGGCAGCAACGGCCAGCAGTTTCAATGCGCGTTTCATCATCAATACTCCTTCAATCCAAACTTGTTTCCAACGAGCTGACAGCCAAACCGAAAAGGTCTCTCAAAGCTCGTCGCTCTCGGTAAAACAATGCTTGATGAGGAGATTTGTTCCGATGTCCAAAAAGACGCCACCGCGACCACACCCCCAAAAGCGCGGTCCCAAAGAGCATGGATTCGACACAAGAAAAAGCTCTAAAAGAGAATTAAAGCATTGGAAAATATAACCTAATCGGAATCCGATCCATCGATCAGCAATCCGGCCTCGGGTGAGTTTTCCTTAAGCGCAACACCGGTCAGTTTTAGGCGCAGGGCCTCGCACACAATCCACGCGATCTTGTGTGCAGCCGCCTCGTGAGACAGTCCATCATCATGGATATTGGAGATGCAATTGCGCTCGCTATCGAGCCGTCCCTTGCGCGGCCCATACGTCAGATAGGCACCAAGGCTGCTTGGCGTCGTCAACCCCGGACGCTCTCCCACCAGCACCACAACGAGTCTGGCACCAAGCACCTCGGCCGCTTCATCACCAAAGGCAACGCGCGCCTGCTCAGCAAGAATGATGGGCGCAACGGACACATCGCCAAGCAACGCCAGACTGGCTTTCAAAACGGCCTCGGCATGCGCCTCAACAGCAGAGGCGGATAGCCCGTCCGCAATGACGAACGCCACATCAAACGGCCCCTCAGAGACATTTTCCAACGACGCCGGATCCAGCTCCCGCCCCAAATCAGGGCGTGACAGATAGGTCATGCGATCCCCAGCCCTTGAGCGCAACTCAAGCACCTCAAGCGGCGCGAGACGCGCGGCCATGGCGGCAAAATCCACCTGCCCATGCACCGCATCGCGCGCCCGCGCATGAGCCAGCTGAAAGTCGAGCACAGCCTTCGTTGGGATGGCATCGCCCGTGCGACCAAGACCAATGCGGGCGCGGGTGACATCACGAAAACGACGGAAAGGATCAAGCTCAATCAGATCGCTCATTTGGCCACCTTGTAGGAAAGAAATTTGCTGGACGTCGGGCTGGACAGAGACATCGGCGCGAGACGACCGCTGTCGTCAAGCATCCCCATAGCCTTCAGCCACGCCTCGAATTCCGGCGCAGGCGGGCGATTGAACTGATGCCTGAGACTGACAATATCGTGGTAGGCAAGGCTCTGGTAATTGAGCATCACATCATCCGCACCCGGAACCGCAATGAGGAAATTGACCCCCGCGGTGGTGAGCAAAACCATCAGGTTATCCATATCGTCCTGATCGGCTTCGGCATGGTTGGTGTAACAGACATCAACACCCATGGGCACGCCGAGCAGTTTGCCGCAAAAGTGGTCTTCAAGACCCGCCCTGATGATCTGCTTGGCATCGAACAGATACTCTGGCCCAATGAACCCGACGACGGTATTGACCAGCAGGGGCTTATATCGACGTGCAACCGCGTAGGCCCGCGCCTCCATGGTTTGCTGATCCACATCGTGATGGGCATTGGCAGACAGCGCACTGCCCTGCCCGGTCTCGAAATACATCACATTCTCGCCCACAGTGCCGCGCTTCATGGCAAGGGCTGCATCATAGCCTTCCTTCAGCACCTTCAGATCAACCCCGAAACCCTCATTCGCCGCCTCGCTGCCAGCAATCGACTGGAACACCAGATCAAGCGGCGCGCCCTTCTCCATCGCCTCAATGGAGGTGGTGACGTGGGTAAGCACGCAGGACTGCATGGGGATGTCGAACTTCTCGCGCAACCGATCAAACAGCACCATCAGACGAGTGCAGGCTTCAAGGTTGTCCGTTGCCGGGTTGATGCCAATGACCGCATCCCCCACCCCGTAGAGCAGCCCGTCCAGCGTCGACCCAGCAACCCCTTCAGGATCATCGGTCGGATGATTGGGCTGCAGGCGGCTTGATAAACGACCCTTGAGTCCAACCGTCGTTCGGAACGCGGTGACCACTTCCATCTTGTCAGCCACAACAATGAGATCGTGATTGCGCATGATCTTGGAAACCGCCGCCACCATTTCCGGCGTCAGCCCCGGCGCAAGTGCCTTGAGTTTGGATGGCGTCGCCTCATAGGACAGCAACCAGTCACGAAACGCCCCGACCGTCATGTGCGACACCGGCTGAAAGGCCTCGGCATCATGATCATCGATGATAAGGCGCGAAACCTCATCGCTTTCATAGGGCACGAGCAGATCTTCAAGAAAGGTCTTGAGCGGCACATCGGCAAGACAATACCGGGCTGCAACGCGCTTCTCGTTGGAAGGCGCACCTACCCTTGCCAGATAATCTCCGGATTTGGGCGATGACGCCACCGCCATCAGACTCTTGAGATCCGGAAAAAGATGGCGCTCACCACCCAGTGTGATTGCATATTGGACCATAATCTTGCTTTCGGTCGGGCATTGGCGGCTATCCAGCGATCAAACCGATCCGGACGGGCCTTTAAAAGGAATGGCGACAGTATGCTTCCGCCCGAGGCTTATAGACAAGCATCGAATCTAGGCAGACCTGCCAAATGTTTGATCAATAGAGGGTCACGCCTGCTTCGGCGACCCGTTGGGCAAAGGCGGCATTGGGCGCCTCGTCCAGCACCAGATTGGTCACATCCTCAAATCCGCACAGTCGATACTGCCCTCGCGCCTGCAGCTTCGAGAGATCCGCAACGACGGTCAGATCCCGCGCAGAGCGGATCATGGCACGGGCGACCTGCGCCTCCTCCTCGGAGATATCAAGCAATCCATCCTGATCAATTGCCCCCACGGTCAGAATGGCATGATCGAGCTGAAAATTGCGAATTTCCTGCACGGTTTCCGCTCCAACTGTCTGGTGATTATCGCTGCGAAACCGCCCGCCGAGCAGGGTGACATCCGCACCACCACTCCCCTTGGCAAAGACATCGGCAATCAAAACAGAGTTGGTCACAACGCGCAGCTTGCGGATGCGCGCCAGCACCTTGGCGCAGATCAGCGTGGTTGAACCGGTATCGATAAACAGCGTCTGACCGGGCGCAACGAGCGAGCGAACCTTCTCGGCAATGGCCTGCTTGGCCAGAGTATTCCGCCCCATGCGCGCTTCAAACGGCCCTTCCTCGCTCACATCGATCCGGCAGGCCCCGCCATGGATCTTGCGAATTTGCCCCGCATCAGCCAGCACCTTGAGATCGCGCCTGACGGTCTCGGTCGAGCTCTTGAATTTCTGGGCCAGCTCTTCGATGGTCGCTGAACCGCGTTTCTCGATGTGATCCCGGATGGCGGCCCGGCGATAGCTGGGCCGGATCGAAGGCTTCGGTTCGCTCACTGATATCATTCCTTGTTTTCGGTGCCCCATATTCACAGCCTCCACCCGGCAAATGCAAGCGGCCATTTGAGCATTTTTCTCATCCGTCCCAACATTGCGCCGTCCGGCGAACCCACACAGCAAGCCAACCCGACACACCCATCTAGAGGAGCCATGCATGATCGGAAACCGCAGCCTAATGATTGCGCTGTGAAATCCCAAACGGCCATCGCAATCCTGCACAATATTTGTTCATATCAAAAATAATTTTAATTTCACAATTAATTACAGCGTTTTAATAAATAAATACCATTGAAATAACTTTGTTGATTCTCCAAGAATTGCAATATTTCGGTTGCCGCACAACGCAGGCTGAGGATATGCTCGCCGAACACAGCAGACCCAAGACAAGCGAAAGCAGCCATCAATGACAGCAACCGAGACACCCACCGCAGTTACCAGCCCCGAGCATGAGACGACGAACGATGTCGCCATCATCGGGGCTGGCGTGGTGGGGTGCGCCATGGCGCGTCGCTTGACCCTTGATGGCGCGCGCGTCGTTCTGATTGAAAAGGGTGCTGATGTCCTGTCCGGCGCCTCAAAGGGCAACAGCGCCATCCTGCACACCGGGTTCGACGCCCCACCGGGGTCACAGGAGCAGCAATGCGTCAAGGCTGGCCACGCCGAATATCTCACCGTTGCCGAAGAAATGGGATTGCCGATCCTGAAGAGCGGCGCGTTGGTTCTGGCATGGGATGAAACCCAGCTTGAAACCCTGCCCTCACTAATCGACAAGGCCCACAAGAACGGCGTCATGGACGTCAAGATGCTCAGCCGCGAGGACATCCTGAAGCGCGAGCCGCATCTCTCGGACAAATTGCTGGGCGGCTTCGAAGTCCCACGCGAATATCTCATTGATCCGTGGACGTCCGCACATGCCTACATCCATCAGGCAGTCCTCAATGGCGCGACGCTTCTCACGGACACCGAGGTTACGGGTGGCCGTTTCACCGAAAATCTTTGGCACCTCGACACCAACCACGGCACAATCTCGGCCCGACAGGTCATCAACTGCGCCGGCCTTTATGGCGACCGGGTTGACGAAACCCTCCTTGGGCAACACGACTTCACGATCACTCCGCGCAAGGGACAATTCGTCGTCTTTGACAAGGTCGCCTCCGATCTGGCATCCGCGATCCTCTTGCCGGTCCCGACCAAGAAAACCAAAGGCATCGTCATCTGCCGCACAATCTTCGGCAATCTGTTGGTCGGCCCGACAGCCGAGGACCAGCAAAGCCGCACCGACGCCTCCACCGAACGCCAAACCCTGATGATGCTGCGCGACCGGGGCATCGAGATGATCCCGGATCTGGCACAGTGCGAAGTCACGACCGCCTATGCGGGCCTCAGACCAGCCTCGGAATTTCAGGACTTTCAGATCACAATCCACTCAGACCGCAACTATGTGAGTGTTGGCGGCATCCGCTCAACCGGCCTTACCGCCGCCCTCGGCATTGCGAGCCATGTCTCGGGCAAACTGGATCCCGACACCTTTTCAGGCGAGACAATCAGTGATCCGGCCTCGCCCACGCTCGACCGACTGTCCAACTACCACCCGCGAGACTGGCAGGAAGAGGGCAACGGCGGCATCGTGTGTCACTGTGAACTGGTAACCCGCCGCGAAATCAACCGCATCCTTGATGGCCCCTTGCCTCCCAACAGTCCTTCCGGGCTCAAACGCCGGACGCGCGCAACCATGGGGCGCTGTCAGGGTTTTTATTGCACCGCCGAGCTTACCGCCATGACAAAAGGACGGCTGAAGCACCCCTTCCCCGGCACAGCGCCAATCGAAACAGATCCCTCCGACAAAGGAGGCAGCCATGACTGACGCTCCACAGAAATCCGAACAATGCGACGTCGCCATCGTCGGCGGCGGCACCGCTGGCCTTGCTCTCGCTAGCGAACTCAAACGAGAAGGCGTCTCCCGCGTTATCATTCTGGAACGGGAATCGGAGGCCGGCGGCATCCCTCGCCATTGCGGCCACTACCCCTTCGGCCTGCGCGAATACAAACGCCTCCTCAAAGGCCCGGACTATGCGCATCGCAATGTCGAAGCAGCGCTCAAACTGGGCGTCGACATCCGCACAGACACAACGGTCACCAAGCTTCATGCAGGCGGGGCGCTCGACATCACGACCAATGACGGACCGTCCAGACTTGAGGCCAGCCGCGTCGTTCTTGCCACCGGCGTGCGCGAGAGCAGCCGCGCCCAGCGCTTCATCAGCGGCGATCGCGTCAGCGGCGTTCTGTCCACCGCAGCGCTCCAGTCCCTCGTTTATCTCAAGGGCATAAAACCCTTCTCCCGTCCAGTCATTCTGGGCTCCGAGCTCGTGTCCTTCTCGGCCATCAACACCTGCCGCCACTTGGGCATCAAGCCTGTTGCCATGATCGAGGAAACTGCCGGCCTGATTGCCCAGCGCATGTTGCAACCCTATCTGACCCTGAATGGCATCGCCTTGCATACCGGCATCAAGCAGCCATACATCCATGGCAGCGAGACGGTTGAAGCCATCAGCTTCACAGCTCCTGACGGCACCCCCAACCGGATCGAATGTGACGGGGTCATTGTCTCCGGCCGCTTCCGCCCGGAAGCCGCCCTATTGCGCCACAGCCCGATCGAGGTGGATCCCGGCTCCGGCGGGCCGATCATCGACCAATTCGGACGCAGCTCCGATCCCGCCTATTTCTCGGCCGGGAACCTGCTGCGCCCGGTTGAGACCTCCGGCTTCTGCTGGCGCGAAGGCGTGGCAACAGCAAAGCATATCCTTGCGGATCTGTCCGGCACACTCAGCGAAAACCAGCCTCCCATCAGGTTGATTGCAAAAGACCCTGCGCTGAAATTCATCCTGCCGCAACGCCTCTCCGTCTGCAGCCTATCGAACGACCAATCCCTCGGCATGAAGCATATGCAGATCGGCGCAAACCAGCCGATCAACGGACAGCTCGTCGCCCGCTCCGGCTCGGATCTCATCTGGTCCTGCCCAATCAAAACACGTCCTGTCCGGCGGACCTTGTTACCGCTCGATGCCATTTACAAATTGGCCCCCACCCGTGACATTGAACTGACCATCGAATCCTAGCCGACGGAACCAGACCTAGATGCGCATCGCAAGCATAGATCAGGGAACAACCAGCACCCGAGCCATCATGGTGGACGAGGATGGTCGCATCCAGGTCATCCATACGGAAAGCCACGAACAGCGCTATCCTGAGGATGGCTGGGTTGAGCATGATCCAGAAGAGCTTATCAGAAACATTCTTGCCTGCATCAATGCCTGCGGACCGCTCGACGCCATCGGCATCGACAATCAGGGCGAAAGCTGCCTTGCATGGGACGCCGAGACCCTTGAAGCCCTTTCGCCGGTCATTGTCTGGCAGGACAACCGCACGGCAGCTCACCTTGATATCCTGCGCGAAGCGGGCGCGGAAGATGAAACCCTTGCCAGAGCAGGCCTGCCGCTTGATCCCTATTTTTCCGCCAGTAAGCTTGGCTGGATCCTCAAAACCCAGCCAAAGGCAAAAGACGCCCTGACACGCGGAACGCTGCGCCTTGGCACAACCGACGCTTTCTTTCTTCATCGCCTGACGGGCCACTGCGTCACCGACGTGAGCACCGCAAGCCGCACGTCCTTGATGAATCTCAAGACGCTCACATGGGACGAAACCCTTTGTGATCTCTTCGGCATTCCCATCCAATGTCTGCCCACCATTGTTCCAACCACCGGCGACTTCGGCAGCATCTCCACCGACCACGGCCCCGTCCCGGTAACCGCAAGCATTGTTGACCAGCAAGCCGCCCTTTATGGATTTGGTTGCAGGGAAAGAGGCGAGGCAAAAGTCACCTTTGGCACCGGAGCCTTTGCGCTGATGGTCACCGGCAACGAGATCATCAACCGCTCCGACCTTGGCCTTCTGCCGACGGTCGCCTGGCAAACGCATGACAAACCCGCGGTTTACGCCCTTGATGGCGGCGTCTTTTCGGCAAGCGCCGCGGTCAACTGGGGGCGCTCGCTCGGCCTCTTCTCTGACTTTTCAGCAATCAGCCAGTTTGACGCCACCCCCGCCATCGAACGCGGCCTCACCTTCGTGCCAGCACTGACCGGCCTTGGCTGCCCACACTGGAGCAGCGACACAAGAGGATGCTGGCTCGGCCTGAGCATCGACCACCAACCTGCCGATCTGATGCAGGCAATCCTTGAAGGCATCGCCCTGCGAACTGCAGAGGTGATCGACGCCATGCACATGTGCGTACCAATGGCCGATGAGCTGCTGATTGATGGGGGCATGTGCACCAATCCCTACTTTACCCAATTCCTTGCCGACACGACCGGACGCACCATCCGCCCGGCCCATTTTCCCGAGTTGACCGGGCTGGGCACTTTGTCGCTCGCATCCGAGCAGGCAGGAACGGATCTGCCTGCAAAAATCGATTTTGGTCATTGCAAACCAAAAAACCAGTTTGCTCCCTACCTGCTAAAATTTAGGCAGGCCATCAAAATTGCTCGCAGTTGGGGCAACAGCTAGGCAGCCAACAACTACGCCTTGCAATCACAAGCCTCTCCGGACAGCCAAAAATCTGCAGAATTCGGCCATTTGCGTCTTGGCCGCTCACCGACACACGCACGCTCTATCCATTTTATACTTTAGGCGAAACTGGAATGGGATTTGCATAGAGCAATCCATATCGCCAAACCTCAAAACATGAGCAATGGAGCAAGGGAACAACGCATCACCAGAAGCAGACCGTCAGCGGCATGCGAAACCACGTCCGACCAATTGGAGTCACCTTAAAACTGCGGCTCCAAGAAGCAATGTTGCGCCTAATTTTTGAACGAATAGTCATTTTTTAGTCACTGCTATTAATTTCTTAAGTCATTATATTTCAACTGTTTTTAGTATTTTTTGACGATTTGATCATTTTACTCTTTGCAAAAGTTGAAATTCCTGCAAGTCTGTTAAAAAACAAGACAGAGGGTACTATGCAGGCTTCCAGACCATGTCAGACTGACGCGCCCACGCGAACGTCTGACCCGTGCTCCCAACAAGCGGGGGCGTCATGATCGACATCGAAGAAATTTTCAAGACAGCAGACATGCATCCGCTGGCTGTCGGCTACGTCAGAGTGGTCGACCGGGTCAACTATTACATCGGCCGCGTCATGATGTTTGGCGTCTTCGTCATCGTCGGCATCCTGCTCTGGTCAACCATTTCCAAAGCCCTGTTTGTCGTGCCTGCTTTCTGGACGCTGGAAGTCGCCCAGTTCGCTCTGGCCGCCTATTACATTTTGGGTGGCCCCTATTCGATCCAGCTGGGTGCCAACGTCCGCATGGATCTGTTCTACGGCAACTGGTCCTTGCGCAAACGGGCCTGGGTCGACAGCTTCACGATCCTTCTGCTCATCCTTTATCTCGGCGTCCTGCTCTATGGCGGCATCGAATCCACCGCCTATTCCGTTGAATATGGCGAGCGGAATCCCAGCCTTTGGCGTCCCTATATCTGGCCGGTCAAGGCCATCATGTGTGTTGGTTTCTTCCTTATGCTGCTTCAGGCCATTTCTGAACTGATCAAGGACATTGCCCGACTAAGAGGAGCAACTGCCTGATGTCACAGGAAATGATCGCCATATTGATGTTCTCGTCGCTGATGCTGATGCTGCTCACCGGGCAGCGCGTCTTCGGCGCGATTGGTGGCATCGCCGCCATTGCGGCCCTACTGCTGTGGGGGCCGGGCGGCTCGAACCTGCCATTCTCGGCCGCCATGAAGGTCATGAAATGGTACCCGATGCTGACCCTGCCCATGTTCATTTTCATGGGCTACGTGCTCTCCGAGAGCAAGATCGCCGACGACCTTTACAAGATGTTCCATGTCTGGATGGGACCGATAAACGGCGGCCTTGCCATCGGCACCATCGGCCTGATGGTGCTGATCTCGGCCATGAATGGCCTGTCCGTTGCTGGCATGGCCATCGGCGCAACCATCGCCCTGCCAGAACTGCTCAAAAGAAACTATGACAAGCGGATGGTGACGGGGGTCATCCAGGCGGGTTCCTCGTTAGGCATCCTTGTGCCGCCATCCGTGGTGCTCGTGCTCTATGCCATGATTGCCCGCCAGCCGGTGGGGCAG
Organism: Cohaesibacter sp. ES.047; assembly: GCF_900215505.1. Classification (NCBI taxonomy): domain Bacteria; kingdom Pseudomonadati; phylum Pseudomonadota; class Alphaproteobacteria; order Hyphomicrobiales; family Cohaesibacteraceae; genus Cohaesibacter; species Cohaesibacter sp. ES.047. The sequence continues at coordinate 1,699,475 of NZ_LT907844.1, read as the reverse complement.
CTCTGGCTCGCGGGCGTCATTCCCGGTCTGATGATGGCTGGCCTCTTCATCCTCTATATCGCGATACGCTGCCATTTCCAGCCCAACCTCGGCCCCGCGATCAGCAAGGAAGAAACCGCAGGCGTCGCCACGAAGGAGAAGCTGAGGCTCTTGAGCGCCGGCCTTCTGCCACTCGGCATCTTCTTTGCCATGATGATCCCCTTCATCAAAGGGTATACGTCGCTGGTAGAAAGCTCGGCCATCGGTGCCATGACGGCCTTTCTCGCCGCCATCCTGAAGCGCCGCATGACATGGAAGGTGTTCGAGACCTCGGTGCGCCAGACACTTGCCATCTCCTGCATGTTCATGTGGATCATTCTGGCGGCGCTGTGCTTTGGTGCCGTGTTCGACGGCCTTGGCGCAGTCAATGCGATCAAGTTCCTCTTCACCGAACAACTCGGACTTGATCCCTGGACCATCCTGATCCTGATGCAGTTGAGCTTCCTCATCATGGGCACCTTTCTTGATGACACGGCGATGCTGGTCATCGTGGCTCCGCTTTATGTGCCGCTGGTCAAGGTGCTTGGCTTCGATCTCATCTGGTATGGCGTGCTCTACACCATCACCACGCAAATCGCCTACATGACCCCGCCATTTGGCTACAACCTCTTCCTGATGCGCGCCATGGCGCCGCCAACCATCGGAATTCGCGACATCTATGCGTCGATCATTCCGTTTGTCGGTCTCATGGTCGTATCGCTCATGCTGTTGATGTTCTTCCCGGAAATCGCTCTGTGGCTACCGGATTATGTCTATGGCAAATAATCGGGCCCAACCCCGAACCAACGAAAAGATGAGCGGGCAAAAGCCCGCCAGCAATCCCCTTCTACCCTTCTTGAGGAGACAACAATGACTTCGAGACGTAACTTTCTGAAAACCGCAGGCCTTGGTGGCGCCGCGACGCTGGCAACGCCCGCTATTGTCAAGGCACAGGCCCCGATCAAATGGCGCCTGCAGTCCTACTCCGGCGCGCCGCTCGGCGCCCATGTGATCAAGCCGCAGATTGATGCCTTCAACAAGGCCGCCAACGGCGAAATGGAAATCGAGCTCTACTATGCCGACCAGCTCGTCCCGACCTCCGAGCTGTTCCGCTCGCTGCAGAACGGCACCCTTGATGCGGTCCAGTCCGATGACGCCACCATGGCATCGCCTGCTGACGTGGCAGCCTTTGGCGGCTACTTCCCCTTCTCCACCCGCTACAGCCTCGATCTGCCGGTGCTCTTCCAGCGTTACGGCCTCGACAAGATCTGGAAGGAAGCCTACGACGAAATCGAAGGCGTCGAGTGGATTTCAGCTGGCGCTTGGGATCCCTGCCACATCTTCACCAAAGAACCGATCAACTCCATCGCCGACATGGCTGGCAAGCGCGTCTTTGGCGTCCCGACCGCCGGTCGCTTCCTTGCCCGTTACGGCCTCATTCCTGTAACCGTACCTTGGGAAGACGTGGAAGTGGCCCTTCAGACCGGCGAGCTTGACGGCGTTGCGTGGTGCGGTTTCACCGAAGCTTACGAAGTGGGTTGGGCGGATGTCTGCAACTATGCCCTTTTGAACAACGTCACCGGCGCATGGTGCGGTTCCTACTTCGTGAACTCGGAGAGCTGGGCCAAAGTACCGCCGCACCTGCAGGAGCTCTACAAGATCACCATCGACCAGTCCCACTATTATCGTCAGGTCTGGTACTGGGGCGGCGAAGCGGAACTGCGCGTCCATGGCGACAAGATGGAACTGACCACGATTCCCGCAGAAGAATGGGATACCGTCGTCAAGGATGCCGAAGACTTCTGGGAAGAACTGGCGTCCGAGAACGAACGCGCCCGCAAGGTCATCGACATCTTCAAGGAATATAATCAGGTCATGGAAAAGGCTGGCGTGCCTTATCGTTATTCCTGATCCTGTCCTGAAAGACAGACTTGAAGCAAAAAGAAGGCCCGGATGGTATTCCATCCGGGCCTCTGTCGTCAGCGCCCCCACCGCGCTACCAACGACGTCTTGAGAGGCTCTATTTAAAGAGGTAAGGCAGGGTTGTTGACACAGCCGGAACCATGGAGATGACCAGCAACGCCGCAATCAACGCCAACAGATAGGGCGTCGTCGCCTTCATGACCTTTTCAAGCGGCACCTTGGTGATCGCACTGGCCACGAACAGATCCAGCCCGACCGGAGGCGTGATGCAGCCGATGGCAAGGTTCACGACCATGACCACGCCGAAGTGGATCGGATCGATGCCCATTGCAATGGCAACCGGCAGGAAGATCGGCGTCAGAATGACGACCGCCGCCGACGCATTCACCAGCGTGCCGAGCACCAGCAACAGCACGTTCATGATCAACAGGAACAGGACTGGCGACGAAGTGAGCTGAGTGACCGTTTCCCCAATCATGTGCGGGATCTGCAGGTTGGTCATCAGCCAGCCAAAGACCCGCGCAGCACCTACAAGGAACATGATCAGCGTGGTGCCAATCACGGCCTTGAAGATGATCTGCGGGAAATCTTTTAGTGCCAACTCACGATAGATGAAGAGCCCGACAACGATACCATAGACAGCAGCAACAGCGGCCGCCTCAGTCGGCGTGAAGATGCCGCTATAGATACCTCCGATGATGATAACCGGTGTCATCAGAGCCCAGAAGGCGTCTTTGACGGCTTTGCCGAGCCGGACGCAAGAGAAGGAGCCATCAGGCGGGATCTGGTGCTTCTTGGCAAGATACCAGCCCATGCCGCACATCACGCCGCCCATCAGCAGACCCGGCACGACACCGGCCATGAACAGATCGCCGATCGAGACGTTGGCGATGACCCCATAAACCACAAAGGTGATCGAAGGCGGGATCACGATGCCGACGGTCCCGGCAGCGGCCACGATGCCCGTTGCCATCTCGCGCTTGTAGCCTTTGCGCTCCATCTCGTTGACCATCGTCGAACCGATGGCCGCCGTGGTGGCCGCAGAGGAGCCGGAAATCGCGGCAAAGAACATGCCCGCCACGGCAACGGCCTGTGACAGGCCACCGGTGAAGGAGCCGACCATCGCCTGCGCCACATTGACAAGGCGCGACGTCACACCGCCTGCCGACATGAAGGCGCCTGCCAGCATGAAGAAAGGCACCGCCATGAAGGAGAAGGAGTCGATACCGGAGAACAGATTGTTGATGATCAGCACCTGCGGCAGGTCCATATACCAGACCAGCACGAAGGAGACAGACAGTGTCAGGGCATAGGCGACCGGAACCCCGATCAGAGCCAACACCACAAATCCGAGAATAAGTGCAGTTTCCATTATGGTGTTCCCCCTACTTTGCCTGAGCCGCAGCGTCGTCATCCGGACCATTGATCAGGTCACGGAAGATCTTGATGGTGTCCTTGACGTGATACATCAGCATCAAGACACCGGAGACCGGCATGATGATGTAAATGTAGCTCATGGAGATACCAAGGCCCGGCGAAGTCTGGAATGTCATGGTTTCGGTCATTTTCCAGCCCTGAACGATCAGCAGCAGGATGAAGGCATAACCACATAGATTGATAAAGATGTTGAGGACGAACCCCGGTTTTGTGCCATTCAGGATCCGCGGCAGAAGCTCAACGGCAAGATGGCCATCTTCACCCATGATGAGCGCCGACCCCAGAAACACGACCCAGACGAACAGGAAGCGCGCGAGCTCTTCGGACCATTCGAACGAGAAACCGAAAATATAGCGCGTGATAACCTGTAAGAAGATGATCACCAGCATGACGACCATCGCGGCAACAGAAATGCCGTAGAGGAATTTGCGCAGGAGTTTGAAAATGCTGTCCATTTTATTTGAACCTTTGGAAAGCTGAGGCACCCCTCACAGCAGTCAGGATTTGCATGCGCGAGAGAAACAGCCGGAAAGCGCCAGTGAACATCTTTGACATCAACAGCCCAGACGTGGGGTCATTGCGCCGAACACCATCACCCCGGAGCGTTAAACGGAGCGTGGTGCTGGCCTCCCGACCGGCTTTCAGGCCTTGCGGGGAGGAGCGGATCACACCCCGGGGAGACGCCCCGAGGCATGGTCTTGGGTAAGGGAACCCGTTGGCAGAGAAGACTCTGCCGCTCAAATGACCTTATTTGGTGCTGAGAGCCTTGATCTTGTCGATGTTGTCCTGACCGACGGTTTCGGCGAACATTTCATAGACAGGCGCAGTGGCTTCCTTGAATTTGGACCGATCCACTTCAATGACATCCATCTTGCCGGTTGCCTTGATCTCTTTCCAATATTCGTTGTCCTGCTCTTCGGAGACCTGACGCTGCCAGTCAATCGCTTCCTTGGCGGCTTCCTGAATGATGGCTTTCTGCTCATCATTGAGTTTGCCCCAGCTGATCATGGAAATCAGCATTGGCTCTGGCGAGTAGGCGTGCGCGGTCTTGGACGCGTATTTCTGAACTTCGTAGAAACGCTTGGTGAAGATGTGGGCGGACGGGTTTTCCTGACCGTCAACGGTGCCCTGCTGCATGGCAGAATAGAGCTCGCTGAATGCCATCGGGGTCGGGGACGCACCAAGGGACTTCATCATTTCAACGAAGACCTTGTTGGTCATCACGCGGACCTTCATGTCAGCCATATCATCTGGCGTCTTAACCGGGCGGACATCGTTGGTCAGATGGCGAATGCCGTTTTCCATGTAGCCAAGCAGCTTGAGGCCACGGCCTTCGAGCGATTTGCCAAGATCCATTCCGACGGTGTCGAGGGATTTGTAGGCATGCTCACGATCATCAAACAGGAAGGGCATGTCGAAGATGGAAATCTGCGGCTGGAACTGACCAAGTACGGCGGTTCCGACCAGAGCCATATCGACAGCACCAAAGACCATGCCTTCGATGAGATCTTTCTGGCCACCAAGCTGGGAGCTCGGGAAAACCTTCACATCGATGGAGCCGTTGCTTTTCTCGCCAACCAGTTTGGCGAAATAGTCAGCACCCTTGCCGTAGGGATGCTCGGGAACGGCGATATGGCCAAGTTTAAGGGTAACGTCGGCAGCCAAGGTTGGCGTTGCCAGAGACAGCGCCATGAGGCCAGCGCCAAGAATGCTTGCAAAACGGATCATTGATTTTCCTCCCTGTCTTGCAGTTTCTACTTTTGCTCTTGGCACCACTCCAACCCGGTCATACTCCTATAACAGACCAAGTTGCACTGATGCCAGTCAATCGCCGCCTGTGCGGATCTCCATCCAATGGCGACGGCGATGCGTGTACACCCAACACCAGTAGCAAGGGTCGTGCCAAAAGGTGCAGTAATGCCGCACCCGGAAGAAAATCAAGCCACAAAGCCTACTCCAAACACGAAACCAATAAAAAATTAAGTCATTGAAAATAAATATATTTACACGAATATGAAAGCAGTCTCACCCTGTCGGAAGCACCAAAGCCCACCCCGGGATGCAAAGCGTGATCAACGGCAAGTCACCGACCCTCGCCCCGCAATCATAGCCGGACAGTCAGGAGGTTGTGCGCTTCTCCAGCCAGCCATAATGGGGTTTGTCACGAAATCCGCACACCACAATCTGCTATCCCCAACCGAGATACGCAGAGACCACCCTCAAAATCACCACAATGGCAATCCTCCCAATCATGCTCTATGATTGCCTTTCACTTGGGAGAGGGACCAGACAGTGGACCAAATCGAAGTTTCGATCATCTACATCGAGGATGATAAGAGCGTCCAGTTCGCCTATCAACAATCCATGGAACTGGCGGGCTTCGCAGTGATCGCCGCTGACAATGCCGAAGAAGGCTTAAGGCGTCTCAAGCTCCACCCGGCATCCATTGTCCTTACTGATGTTCGGCTTCCCGGCATGTCCGGCATCGAATTGATGCACGAGGTTCTGAAGACCGACGATCAGGTCCCGGTTGTTCTGATCACCGGACATGGCGATGTCGAAATGGCGGTTAATGCCATCAAGGAAGGGGCCTATAATTTCATTGAAAAGCCCTGCAACACCAAGCGCCTGATGGAGCTTCTGGAAGGTGCCATAGCACAGCGCCGTCTGGTTCTCGAGCACAAGCAGCTCAGACTGGAACAAAAGGCAAAGAACGGCCCTGTCATGATCGGTCGATCCAAGGCCATGCAGCGCATCCGCGAGATGATCCTGAACATCGCCGATACCGACGTCGATGTGCTGATCGAGGGCGAAACCGGCACCGGCAAGGAAGTCGTCGCCAACATGATCCATGCCTGGAGCGAGCGGCGAACGGGACATTTCGTTCCGCTCAATTGCGCCGCCTTCCCCGATACCCTGTTTGAAAGCGAAATGTTCGGGCACGAAGCGGGCAGCTTCACGGGAGCTACAAAAAAACGGATCGGCAAGATCGAGCATGCCCATCAAGGCACCCTGTTTCTCGACGAAATCGAAAGCATGCCATTGGATATTCAGGCCAAATTCCTGCGTGTGCTGCAGGAACGCAGTGTGGAGCGCCTTGGCGAGAACAAGATCATTCCGGTGGATTGCCGCGTGGTTGCCGCAACCAAGGAAGACCTGCTCGCCATGAGCAAGCGAAAAGAGTTCCGCTCCGATCTCTACTATCGCCTCAATGTCGTGACGATTACCATCCCCCCGTTGAGAGAGCGGCGCGAGGACATTCCCGAACTCTTCTACCATTTTGCCTTCCAGGCAACCCAGAACTACAAACGCCCCATGCCCGAACTCAAGCCGGAGTTGATCGTCTGGTTGCAATCCCAGTCCTGGCCCGGCAATGTGCGAGAGCTGAAACATGTCACCGAACGATATGTGCTTGGACTGCTGACGCCGGACTTTGAGGGCTTCGCCCTGTCGGAAGACAACCGCATGAGCCTCACCGAAACCCTCGATTCTTTCGAAAAGCGCTTGATCGAGGATGCTTTGCAGCAAAACGGCGGCCGTGTCAGCTCCACAGCCGAGCAGCTTCTGCTGCCGCGCAAGACCCTTTATGACAAGCTCAATCGCCACGCAATCAAGCCCGAAGCCTACCGCTCGGGGTCCCAGTCCTCAACGGATTGAGCGCAACCTTTTGGCCCGGCGCAGCGGTCAGGCGACCAGTTCGCGCCATTTGAGGACGAATTCTGCGCCGCCATCAGGATGATTCTGGGCGGATATGGACCCGCCTGAGTTCTCGATGATGTCGTTGACAATCGCCAGCCCCAAACCAGTGCCTCTCTGTTTGGTAGAGTAGAAGGACTCGAAGATCCGCGAAGGGTCCTTGAAGCCGCAGCCATTGTCATGCACCCGCACAGTCACCTCGCCATCCCTTTTGCTGATCGCAAGGGTCAGGCATTTGCGCACCTGCCCCTCCATGGCATCAAGCGCGTTGCTGATCAGGTTGCTGAAGATCTGCTCGAGACCGATTTCGTTGCAAGAGACATGCAACTCGCTTTGGGAAGACTGGAAATTCAACTGCACATTTTGCTTTTCCAGTGTGAGCCGGAACAGCTTGATCGTAGCGTTGGCGACACTGACGACCTCCCCATTGCCCCGAGGCACGCGATGACGGCTCGCAAAGGACTTCATTTGCGACATCTGCTGAGCCATCCGCTCGATGTGGGAGGAGATCAGCTCCAGATTGTCATCGGCCTCGTCAAAGCGCTGCCGTTTCAACAGAAGCCGGGTCGTATCGAGCAGCATATGGATTGCCGCGAGCGGCTGATTGAACTCGTGCGCCACCTCGGTCGCCATCTGGCCGATGGCCGCCAGCTTGCTGTTCTCGACCACCTGGTTTCTGAGCTTCTGGATACTCTTGTTGAACCGGTTCTTGAAACTGCGATAGGAGAAAATGAGGATCAGATAGATCAGCAGGCTGATGAAGACCACAAGACACAGGGCAGTATAGATCGGACGCGTGCTCTTGAGCGACAGGATGGTCCAGCCATATTCGATGATCTCTTCCTGTATCGAGAGCGTTGCTGGCAACAAACACCCCAAACGCGGATCCTTGTAGAAGCTGGCTTCCCCGATCTGGTAGCATTTGACCAAAGACTGATCGTCGGGCGCGCCGGTCTGGAAAGGCGCGCTAAAGGCATCAAGCGTGGGGGGAATTGGTGCCCCATTTTCCTTTCCCAGAACCTTGTATTTCCAATCCCTGTTCGAGCTGAGGAACACCACGTCGTTGACATCATAGACCAGGACATCGTCCGGCCCGGAACGCCAGACCTGCTCAAGCTCGGAAAGATGGATTTCGATGGACACGACCCCGACAATCTCACCATTGGACTTGAGGCCATAGGCAATGAAGAAGCCGGGCTTGGATGAAGTGGTGCCAGCACCGTAATACTGCCCCAGACGCCCCGCCATGGCTTCATCAAAATAGGGCTGAAAACCGAAGTTCTCGCCGATATAGCTCTCGTCCGTGTGCCAGTTGCTCGATGCCACCGTGTTGCCGTTGCTGTCGAGCACATAGACCGTGGACACATTGGTGGCATATTTGGTCCGCTGCAGGAAATAGCCACTTTCCTCTTTACCCATCTCGCCAAACAGGATCTCTACGAGCTTATCATTCTGCGACAGAATGAACGGCAGATACTTGTAGCGCGAAATCTCGGTCTCGAGACTGGACCGATACATATTGAGCAACAACTCACTGGAAGTAAGAGAGTTTTTCATCTCCCCATAAAAAGGGATCGAAACAAAGGTCAGAATGGAAAAGATGATCGCGGCGTGAACCAGTTCCACCTTGAGGACCGACAATACTTTCTCAAACATTCCGATTTCCCTAAAGGCCCGTCTCGCAGGAGCGCAAGCCCCTGAGCATCAACGATGCCCGAGCGAGGTTTTGCCGTCCTTCTGCGGCCTGTCCGGGTGGACGCATCACCAGGATATCGCACTTGGCCATGAACGGGAAGCCAGTTCAAAGGCAGACGTCCTTGCAATCGGCCTGGCCCCAGTCACAAAATACCCGCGGCGCGAATATCCTCAACGGCGAAATCGATCAACGCCCTGACCTTGCGCGGCAGAGTACGCCCTTCCAGATAGACGGCATTAAGGAAGCTGCTTTCGCCCTCGAACGCCTCCATCACCGGCACCAAGGCGCCGCTCTGCAAACTATCCTGAAGAGCAAAATGAGGCGTGTAGGCGATGCCGTGACCACGGGCAGCCAACTCCGCCGCCCCCCGTGCAGAATTGACATGAAAGCGACCATGAACCTGCACCACCATTTCCTTACCATCATGCCGAAAGGTCCAGCGACGCGGTGACCGCCGGTTGCTATCGACAATGCACGCATGGCCCTCAAGCTCTTGAGGTGTCTGCGGTGCCCCATGTTCAGCGATATAATCCGGGCTCGCCACCAGCATGGCCCGGGACATGCCGATCTTGCGCTCCTTGAGGGACAGCATGTCCGATCGCCCCATCCTGAAGGACAGATCAATCCCCTCCGTTGCCAGATCCACATAGCGATCGTTCAGGCGCAAATCAAAGGTAAGGTTCGGGTTTGCCTTTCCAAAGCGCTCTAGCATGCCGATGACATAGAGCTCGCCAAAGGTCACCGGCGCAGACACACGGATCACACCGGAAAAACCATGGGAGCCTTCCGATATTTCCGCGATCAGATCATCCAGATCATCAATGAGCGCCGGCGCTCGCGCCAACAGATCCTCCCCCGCAGGCGTCAGGCCAACCCGCCGCGTCGTCCTTTGCAGCAGTCTCACGCCGACACGCGCTTCAAGCTCGGCGACATATTTCGAGGTCAACCGGTTGGAGACCGCCAGTTGTTCCGCCGCCGCCGTAAAAGACCCGGTCTGGGCTGTCGCCACAAAGGCCCGCAATTCATCGACCAGATCCATCTCACCCTCATTTAGAACATTTTGTTGATAGTCATTCTATAAAATCTCCATTTCATTGAAAGAGGTCAAGCTCTATCTTGAGGCCACATCAACAAACGCACCCTGCCAAGACACCCGGCAGAGCGACTGGCCCAAACAAGGCCGGACACAATTGCAACAACACCACGGCTTGATCAGCTTTCTGGATCAATCTGGTCGAACCGTGGATCAGGAGATACGACATGACCTCTACCAGAAACACCGATTTTGCCGCCCTCCTCCTGCGCGTCAGCAGTGGCGCTCTTTTTCTTGCCCATGGCCTGATGAAGGTGAATGTCTTCACCATTGCCGGCACTGTCGGCTACTTCGAAAGCCTTGGCCTTCCCGGCATCCTCGCCTATGTGACGATCTTTGCTGAAATCGCCGGTGGCATCGCGCTCATTCTTGGTGTTGCGACCCGCCTGGTTTCCATCGGCCTGATCCCGATCCTCTTGGGCGCAGTCTGGGTTCATGCAGGCAATGGCTGGACCTTCTCAGCCGAGGGTGGCGGATGGGAATACCCGTTCTTCTGGGCCGTCGCACAAGCCGCAATCGCCTTTTTGGGCAGCGGAGCCTATGCCCTGCGCATTCCGGTTCTACAGCGCACGCTTGGCCAGTTTGCTTGAAGACTTTTGCTTGAAGACCTTGGCTCACAAAGTCCATATTGATGAGCCAAACCAGACGGGCCGCCCCTTTCGGGCGGTCCACCCATTTCGGGCCTGATTTGAGGAGAGACATCATGACCACTGCACACGCACTCAGACGCTTGCGCGACAGCCTTTCGCTATCCGATCGCATGCCGCTGGTCTTTCTCGGTCACGGCAGCCCGATGAACGCCATAGAAGACAGCGAATACTCCCGCGCCTGGAGCGAGCTGGGACAAACCCTGCCAAGCCCCAAGGCCATCCTTGTGGTCTCTGCCCACTGGATGACCCGCGGCACGACGCTGGTTGACGTGTCCGCTGCGCCGCGCACGATTTATGATTTTTATGGCTTCCCCGATGCGCTCTACAATCAGCAATATCCCGCCGCCGGCAATCCGGAGCTCGCCCGAGAGGTGGTCTCGCTGCTCCAGAGCCATCACGCCAAAGAAGATGACACGTGGGGCCTTGATCACGGCGCATGGACGGTTTTGAAATTCCTCTATCCGGGCGCTGACGTTCCGGTTTTCCAGATCTCGATCGACATGACCCGCGACCTCGCCTATCAACTCGAGATCGGCAAGGCCCTGTCCGACCTTCGGGACCGGGGCGTTCTGATCCTTGGCTCAGGCAACGTCGTTCACAACCTCCGCGCCATGCGCATGGGCGGCAAGCCACAAGACTTCGCGCTCGAATTCGACACGCTCTTTGCCGACAGAATGACGGACCGGGATTTCGGTGCCTTGTCCAACACAGAAAAACTGGGCCCCCTGCTCCGCATGGCCCATCCAAGTGTTGATCACTATCTACCGGCCCTCACGATCGCGGGCGCTTCAGACCCCACCGATGAACTAACCTTCATGACAGACAGCATCGATCTGGGGTCCGTCTCCATGCGGTCTTTTGTCTTCCATCAAGCCTGAGGAGAGAAACCATGCTCGTAAACGGTCAATGGAAAGGAAACTGGCAACCGGTGCAGAAGGCGGATGAAAAGGGTCGCTTCGTGCGACAGGTCTCCGGTTTCCGTAACTGGATCACCCCGGACGGACGCCCCGGACCAACGGGCGAGGGCGGATTTGAGGCCGAAGCCGATCGCTATCGCCTCTATGTCGCCCTCATCTGTCCATGGGCTTCGCGCACCCTCATCGCCCAGAAATTGAAGGGCCTTGAAGAGCTCATCCCGGTGACCGTGGTCAACCCGATGTTGGGTGACGATGGCTGGGAGTTTGGCGGCTATGATGGCGCAGATGAAGATCCGCTCTTCGGCTCGCGCTACATGCACGAGCTCTACACGCGCGCCGACAATCATTTCACCGGTCGGGCCACCGTTCCCGTCCTTTGGGACATGAAGCGCAATGTGATGGTCAACAACGAAAGCGCCGATATCCTGCGCATGTTCGACACCGTCTTTGAACATCTCGCTCCATCGGATTTGCGCCTTTATCCCTTAGATCTTGCCGAGGAAATCGACGCGCTCAACCCGCACATCTATGACCTGCTCAACAACGGGGTCTACAAATCCGGCTTTGCCTCCACACAAGAAGCCTATGACGAGGCCGTGGACGGTGTCTTCTCGATGCTTGATGAATTGGAGGATCGGCTGCAGGGTGACTATATCTTCGGTGACCGGCTGACGGAAACCGACATCCGCACCTTTGTCACGTTGATCCGATTTGATGCGGCTTATCACGGCATCTTCAAGACCAACCGCCGCCAGATAAAGGACTATCCGCGCCTCAACGCCTATATGGAGCGCATCTATCGCTTTCCCGGTGTCGCGGAAACCGTCGACATGGATCACATCACCAGAGGCTATTATTCCATCAAGGCGCTCAACCCTTCGCGCATCCGGCCAACCGGCCCGGCCCACATTAACGCGCTAATAGCCTCAGCTAAACCATAGAGCCTACATGCGCAAAAAAACAAAGGGCGCTCCAGAACCGAGCGCCCTTTGGCATGTCTTGCATTGCAATGGGAAGGAAAACCAAGGACCACATGGTCCCAGTCCCAGTCCCTATCACACCCAACCGAAATCAGGGGTTACCTGTTTGCGGTATTTACAGACTGGCCGAGAGCCGAAACCCACCGGCCAGTCTTTCAAGCTCCTCAAATCGCCTGAAATCAGATGTTTTCAAGCAGGTCGTTGATACGGGCCTGAGCGGTTTCCAATGCTTCATCGACAGACTTGTTACCATTGACGGCAGCAGCAAGTTCTTCTCCGATGATATCCTGAATAGCGAACTGACGCAGCACTTCCTCAGGCAAAGACTGGCCGATTTCAGCGATTTTGGCGATATTGTCGCGATGCGGCAGAGATTTGAACTCGTCCATTTCGAAAACAGACTTGACCGCAGGAAGGTGACCGGTACGAGCCCATTCGAAGTCATTTTCCTTCAGGAATTTGAACAGCTTGCCAATCGCTTCCATTTTTTCTTCGTCACGATCACCACGCGGCACGACCCAGCCGTGACCATCCGCATAGGTGCTGTCCTTGGCGGGGAAGAACTGCGGCACGGGATAAACCGTGTAGCCACCCGAAAGCGCATTGCCCTCTTCCTTGGACTGGGCATCATAATCACCAATCAGCCATGTACCGTTGACCGCAATACCGCCCTCACCGCTTGCAAAGCCTGATACTGCTGCCGAATAGTCCATATCGAGGGTGCTGAGACCTTCGTCATGGATTTTCTTCATGAACTCAACCGCAGCTTTGGCTTCTGGAGTTACCAGATTGACCTGTTTGGGATCGGAGAAGAACTCCGCTTCCTGCTGCTGCAGAAGGGTGTAGAGGATACGGGTGTAGGCTGCCGTTTCGTTGGCATAGATCTGCACCAGATAGGGTTTGCCGGTGGCTTCCTTGAATTTCTTGCCAAGTTCGAAGAATTCATCAACGGAATTGGGCAGCATCGGGGTGCCATCAGCATTGACCAGACCGGCTTCTTTCATCAGGTTCAGGTTGACGTGGAACAGCATGGTCCAGTTATCAAATGGCAGACCATAGATCTTGCCATCCTTGGTTACACCACCAATCCCCGCTTCGGTGAAGTCGGATGAGCTGAGGCCCTGTGCTTTCAGAACTTCATCAAGCGGGATCAACAGACCGCGGGATGAATAGTCCGAAATGGCCGAATAGTGCATGGAAACCACATCAGGAGCAGCGTTGGAGGCCAACTGTGCGTTCAACTGGTCATAGCCGGGCCATTCCACGGTAGTGACATTGACGTCGATGCCCGGATTGTCCGCTTCGAATTTGTTGATGAGCGCGGTGATAATGCCGCACTCGCCGACAGCCTTGGACACATCCGTTACATCGCCATAGTCAGCCTCACAGGCACCGAAGAAGCGCTGAAGTTCGATCGTCGTGTCAGCCCATACGGGCGAAGACAAGCTCATCAGAGCTGCCGACGCGGTAGCCATTAGAATGCGTTTCATTTCTCTCTCCCTAGTTTGGGGTCTCCCCCGTTAAATCCAGCCTGCCGGGCGTCTCCCTGATGCCCGGTGTGGCAGAATTGGCTGGCCGCCTATTTGACGGCCCCACCTGATACAGCAGTCACAATGTGACGCTGGAAAAAGATGTAGACGATGACGACCGGCAATGACGCAAAGATCGCCTGTGCTGCCAGAAAGCCAAGGCCCTCGGTCTGGGCGAAATTGGTTTGCGACGATGCAATCCCGATGGTCAGCGTATACATGTCCTTTTTGGTGGCAGAGATCAGCGGCCACCAGTAATCGTTCCATGCAAGCAAGAATGTAAAAATGCCAAGCGTTGCCTGTGCAGGCATGGTCAGCGGCAGCAACACTCGCCAGAAGATCCGGAAGCGGGGTGTATTATCGAGCAGAGCCGCTTCGTCGATTTCCTTGGGGATAGCCCGGAAGAACTGGGTCATCAGGAACACCCCGAAGGCCGACGACATGCCCGGAAGCATCAGCCCCAGATAGGTGTTGTGCATGTTCAGCCAGCTGAACATCTGATGACGGGCGATGATCACGGCCTGTTCAGGCACAGCAAGCCCGAACAGGACGATGACGAACAGTGTTTTGCGGAACGGGAACTCAAGCCGCGCAAAGGCATACCCGGCCAGAGAAGACAGAGCCAGAACCCCCAATGTCTGCCCGACGGCGACCACCATGGAATTGAGAAGCCATCTGAACACAAGGCTGGAATGGAACAGATTACCGTAGTTCTCGAGCGTGTACGGAAAGGAGAAGACAGCATCCGTGCCACGCATCAAAAGCGTATTGTCCTTCAAAGACAACCCAACGATCCAGAGCACTGGAGCAATCATCACCACAGCGAAGACGCAGGAGATCCAGAACAGATTGCGGTTGGCGGTCAGCCCTTCAGGCGAGTAGCTTTCATGTTTCTTGCTTAGCATGGATCAAGCCTCCTCCTTGTTCGAGGTTACCCAATATTGAACCATTGCAGCAGCAAGGATGATGAGGAACAGCACTTCGGACGCAGCAGCCCCCATACCCACATCCCAACGGATGAAGCCGGTTTCATAAATATACATCACGATCGGGCGCGACGTGCCCGCCGGACCACCATTGGTCATCAACTGGGCCTGACCGAAGAGCTGGAACTGCATGACAATCTGGATGATGGCTACGAGGAGAATGGTTGACTTGATCGAGGGCAGCGTGATGCGCGTGAAAATCCGCCAGCGCCCCGCGTTATCGAGCGCCGCCGCCTCATAAAGATCATTTGAAATCTGCTGCAGGGCCGCGAGGAAAAGCATCATCGGCAAGCCTAGGCACCACCAGACAGTTGCCACCCCAACGGAGAAGAGCGACCACCCTTCAGTCGATAGAAAACCGATCTGTTGCCACCCCATGGCGTCGAACAGAATGGCGAGCAGCCCATCACCGGGGATGAAGACAAACCGCCAGATCAACGTCACGATGGTAACCGACAGGATCGAAGACGAGAAGAAAAGTCCGCGCATGAAGGACGAGGCGCGCGTTGTCTTGTTGAGTGCCAGCGCCAAAAACAGCCCCAGCGCAACAAGCGTTGGCACGGAGACCAGAACAAAGAGCACCGTGTTCCAGACCGCTTGCCCGAAGACGGGGTCATTGAACACACGGAAATAGTTTTTTATACCGATGAAACGGGCACCGCCAAACAGGTCCACCTTGTTGAGCGACAACCAGACGCCCCAGCATAGTGGAAAGACCAGCAGGGAGACGAAAACCGTCAGATAGGGCAATACGAACAACCCGTTCGACCAGCGAGATCTGCGATAGGACTCAGCCATTGGCCTCCTCCTCGCTGTGATAGGCCTTGCCATTGCCGTCAAAGACATGCAAAGCCGTTTCATCCAGCCCCACCTGAACCACGTCACCGGCTTTCACCATCGATCGACCACTGTCCTCGACAATTAGCTCAAGTCCGTTGCTCAGGGTGCCATAAAGCAGGGTACGTTCGCCAAGGCGTTCAACCACTGTCACGCTGAGCGAATAGCCATCCTTGCCGGCCTCCAGCACGAAAGTATCCTCCGAGCGCGCACCGACTGTCGCACCGTTGAGATTGAAATCCGCAGGCAACCGCATACGGGCTTTCACATCCCCAAGGCCATCGACATCAAGCGTCACGCCATTGCCTTGTGGGCTGTAGCCCTTGACGGGAAGGATTGACATGGCGGGAGACCCGACAAAACTCGCCACAAAGCGCGTGGCCGGGCGCTGATAGATCTCCATCGGCGTACCGATCTGTTCGATCTTCTTGTCATGCATGACGACGATGCGATGCGCCAATGTCATGGCTTCCACCTGATCGTGTGTCACGAAGATCATCGTCGACCCGAGCCGTTGGTGCAGCTGGGCCAGCTCGAGCCGGGTCCGGCTGCGCAAGGCAGCATCAAGGTTCGAAAGCGGCTCATCGAACAGGAATGCCTTGGGTTCCTTGACGATGGCCCGCCCGATGGCGACACGCTGACGCTGCCCGCCGGAAAGCTTGGCCGGCTTCCGATCCAGCAAATGGGCCATTTCCAGCGTCTCGGCCGCTTCTTTAACCCGGGCATCGATATCGGATTTGGAAATCTTGATGTTTTCGAGCCCGAAAGCCATATTCTGGGCGACAGTCATATGTGGATAGAGCGCATAGGTCTGGAACACCATCGCCACGCCTCGCTTACCAGGAGGTAAGGTGTCAATCCGTTCCTCACCGATCGAAATCGTGCCATTGTCGACAGCTTCCAAACCGGCAATCATGCGCAGAAGCGTTGATTTACCACACCCAGACGGGCCGAGGAACACGATGAATTCACCAGCCTTGATGTGAAGCGAGATGTCATCAAGAACAGTTAGGGCACCGTAGGTTTTGGTGATGTTGTTAATGTCAATTGTTGCGGACATGAGTCTCTCTTTTTTCCGAAACCGTCGAAAAGGGTGCGAAAGGGCCGTGAACGGCAGCTTATGGCCGTCAAGACGGCCCCGTACCGCCCTTTATCGAAGTCGGATCATGCGATAACTCAGGGGTGCCAACTCAACCGTCAGCTTGCCATCAGCAACCTGGGCCCCGCTGCCATCGGCCAGCGCAATTGTCTCGGCATTCGGTCCATTGACGGCGTCAAGGTCGTGTCCAACCATAACCTTGTCCATGATCACCGAGCCATGGTCGAAGCCCTCAAGGGACAGATCCATGGTGATCGCCTCAGTTTCATGGCGGTTCACAAGGAAGAAAGTGAGCGCACCATCCTCCGAGAGCACGCCGGCAACATCGAGATAGGACACATTGTTCGCGAAATCCGTGTCGTACCCTTGGCAGTCAACGGACAGGTTAAGCGCGGTTCCGCGACCATATTGTGACGCCAGCATGTAAGGATAGAAAATCGTCTGCCGCCATGCAGGCCCACCTTCGACCGTCATGATCGGCGCGATCACATTGACCAACTGGGCAAGACAACCCACCTTGACCACATCGGACCGGCGGATGAAGGTGTTGAGGATACAGCCCACCTGCAACACATCAGCAAAATCGTAGATGTCCTCAAGCAGCGCCGGCGCATGGGGCCAGCCTTCCTGCCCTTCCAGAATGGCCTTGTCCTGCTCGGTGGAGTGATACCAGACGTTCCATTCATCAAAGGAGATATAGACATCCTTTTTGGAGCGCTTCTTGGTCTTGATGGCTTTGATAACGCTCGCAATGGTCTCGATATAGGTGTCGAGCTGCGCCGCCTTGGCCAGATAGGTGGCGGTGTCTTTTTCGTAATTGGTGAAATACATATGCAGCGAAATGTAATCAACGCTGTCATAGGTATGGTCCAGAACGGTGTATTCCCACTGCGGGTAGGTCGCCATGTTTGGTGAGGAGGACCCGCACACGACCAACTCGATATTTTTATCAAAGGCGCGCATCGCCTTGGCAGCCTCAAAAGCCGTGCGGCCATATTCGTCCGCCGTCTTCTGCCCAATCTGCCACGGGCCGTCCATTTCGTTGCCAAGGCACCAGAGCTTGACGTTCCAGGGCTCCTCGCGGCCGTTCTTCTTGCGCAGATCGGACCAGTAGGAACCACCGGGATGATTGACATACTCAAGGAAGGCGCGGGCTTCATCCATCCCGCGAGAGCCGAGGTTGACGGCAAGCATCATTTCGGTGCCAGCCTTGTCGGCCCAGTCGGCAAACTCGTGAATGCCAATCTGGTTGCTCTCGGAGGTATGCCAGGCCAGATCCAGCCGCACGGGGCGATCTTCCCTCGGTCCGATGCCATCTTCCCAGTTGTAGGCAGACACGAAATTGCCGCCCGGATACCGAACCACCGGAACGTCGATTTCCTTGATCAAATCAATAACGTCTTCCCGGAACCCGTTCTCGTCAGCGCGCGGATGACCCGGCTCATAAATACCCGTGTAAACAGCCCGTCCGAGATGCTCGATAAACGAGCCGTATAGGCGCGGATCAATTTTTGAGATAGTATAGTCTTTATGCGCCGTGACTGTTGCACGCATACTCGGCCTCCCTATTCATATCGAAAAACGTGATACAATTCCGTTTTCTTGATAATAACGTGAGTGAGATGCAGCCGTC
Organism: Cohaesibacter sp. ES.047; assembly: GCF_900215505.1. NCBI lineage: Bacteria > Pseudomonadati > Pseudomonadota > Alphaproteobacteria > Hyphomicrobiales > Cohaesibacteraceae > Cohaesibacter > Cohaesibacter sp. ES.047. Next base: position 1,680,981 of record NZ_LT907844.1, on the reverse strand, counting down.
AACAAAGGTTTTGAGGAAATTTATATCTGATTTCTTGATATGATTAAGTACTTAGGCGTAAAACGATATCTTGATCATAGTTGCCGAAGCCCCGTCCAAAAATGTTGATCCCACCCGGATACTCGGCCTTGTCAGGCACCGAAAACTTCACGCGGATCGAACGGTGATCATCCAGTTCCAGCGCGTCCAATGTCACATCGGACACTCGCATACCGTCAACGAAGGTTCCTTCCGTCGTGACGCGAAAGCTCTTGAGATGCCCATATTGTGACCCGGCCAGCTTCCACCATTCAGGGGTGAATTTGCCGCGCTGGTCACCATAGTCACCCGGTGCGGTCCAGACCGCAATGAGCTGATCGTTGATCGAGATATTGATGTCAGACGGCCAGTTTTCCGCCGTCCCCGGAACTTCCGAAGACAGCTCAACCAGCAGCTCCAACTCTTTGACCTCACGGCCTGCAATACGGGCATTGTTGGGGAACTGATAGGAAACATAGCCCCGCGTAAACCACAGAAGTCCGGCCTTCATGCGCTCCGGCGAGTGAAAAGTATCGGGGCTATCGAGATAGCCGACAATCCCTTCGTGCGAACACAAGCCGCACGGCGCGCTGGTATCACAGCCGGAATAAAGACCGATTGGCATGGCCACTTCGATGAGATCCTCATCGGTTTGCCTGGCTTCCTTGAAGGAGAGAACCACCTCGTCAAAGGCAGCCCGACAGACTTTCTGACTTCCCTTGCGCGCCTTGCGATTGTCGGTCTCGATCAGACCGGTCTTCTCAAGCAGATTGATATGGGTGGATGTTGACGACTGGGGCAAGCCGAGGATCTCGGCGATGTCGTTAACATTCATTGGCCCACGCTGGTGCAACAGGGTAAGGATCGACAATCGCGCTGGAGCCGATAACCCCTTCAGCACGTCGGCTCCGTCTTCAGGAGTAATCAGCATGAATCTTTTGCTCTCTTCGCGCATGAATTCTTTCCCTTCTGATATCAGGATATATATCAGTTTTTTGAATTCGTCCACGCCACGAAACCGTCAACCCTTGGTAAAAGTGTCACGGCCTTGTCATGTATATCAAAATTCTTGAAGAGCGTGTGGACAGCGCATTCGGGACATACCCTCGCCAGTATGCATCGACAAAGGCTGACAAGGCACAGCGACAGCCCGAACCACAAGGGTGAGAGGATTGACCCGGCAGGAACAACCGCACGCGATGCACCGCAATCAGAGGATCAAAATGGCCCTGAAATCATTCACGTTCGTATGGGTCGGACCGGTGACAACGCTGTCTCCAAGCGCCTCGAAAAAGCCGTGCCCATTGTTGTTTTCCAGCTCGAGGCGCGGATTAAGGCCCTTGTCTACGGCTCGTTTCAGTGTATCTGGCGTTGCAATCGCACCGGCGATTTCTTCTGCCCCATCCACGCCATCTGTATCACCAGAAAGCGCATACACCTCATCCAACCCGTTAAGGGCAACCGCAAGAGAGAGCAGGAACTCGACATTGCGGCCACCGCGCCCGTCGCCCTTCAGGGTCACCGTGGTCTCGCCGCCAGACAGGATCAGGCAGGGTTTCTCAAAAGGCTGGTTCTTCTCAGCCACCTGACGGGCGATCCCGGCGTGCATAACGCCCACATCGCTCGCCTCGCCTTCCAGACTGTCGCCAAGAATATAAGGTGTGATGCCTGCATCAACAGCGACCTTGGCCGCCTCCTCCAGAGCGATCTGGGGCGCAGCCACTATATGCACCTCCGCTCCAGCCAAGCGGTCATCATCAGGCTTGATGCTTTCCGAGCCGTCACTCTCAAGCACCGCCATAACAGAGGCAGGGAGATCCAGCTTGTAGCGCCGCACGATCTCGAGGGCATCCTGACGTGTGGTCGGATCGGCAACCGTTGGCCCTGAGGCAATATCCATCGGATTGTCGCCCGGCACATCGGAAATCAGCAACGTCGTCACCTTGGCCGGATGACAGGCAGCAGCAAGCCGCCCGCCCTTGACCGCCGAGAGATGACGCCGAAGGCAATTCATTTCGGTGATCGTCGCCCCGCAAGCGAGAAGCGCCTTGTTCACCGCCTGCTTGTCTTCAAGGCTGAGACCATCCAGCGGCAGCGACAACAGTGCCGATCCACCACCGGAAATAAGGCAAAGAACCTCATCATCCTCATTGAGATCCTGAACATAGTCCAGCAAGCGCCGGGCCGCCTCCTGCCCTGCCGCATCCGGAACAGGATGAGCCGCTTCTACAATCTCGATATGCTCACATGGCACATTATAGCCATAGCGCGTGACGACGAGCCCCTCCAAGGGCCCGTCCCAATGCTCTTCTACCGCCTTGGCCATGGCCGCGCTTGCCTTCCCGGCACCGATGACGATGAAGCGTCCGCGCGCGGGCTGTTTTGGCAGGAACGGCGGAATGCAAAGCGACGGTTGCGCAGAGGCGACAGCGGCGTCGAAAAGAGACCGAAGGAAGGATTTGGGATCAAGCATTTGGGCTACCGTGTGATTAGCGGGCATTTCGAGGTTCGATTAAGAAGCCTCGATATTTAGCGCCAGGACGATCCCGTTGGCAACCTTGCAGGTCTGACCATCCCCATTGCCACCAGCAATTGCCTCCCTCGGATGCGCATCAGGGCAAGATCACGAATGCATAACCGCCTAATGCATAACGGTCTGGGGCAGGATGAAGGGAAGAAAGTCACAACGCGGTGTCTGCCCGACGCGCACAGGCACCTCAAACACATCTTGCATGAACGCGTCGGTGAGCACCTCCCGCGGTGAACCGTCTGCCCTCACGACACCCTGAGACAGGGCGATCAGCCTGTCCGCGAACATCGCCGCGATGTTGAGATCATGCAGCACCGCAATGCAGCCGCCCCCGGCCGCCACATAGTCTTGCGCAAGCGAGAGAATGTCGAGCTGATGCCGGATATCGAGGCTGGCGGTCGGCTCATCAAGAAACAGGAAATGCCGGATGTTGTGAACCACCGGATCCCACACCTGACACAAAGTCCGCGCCAGCTGCACCCGTTGTTGTTCGCCACCGGACAGATCGGAGTAGAACCGGCCTTCATACCCCGCCAGATCAACGCGCCCTAAAGCCTCACGCGCCCGGTTGTTTGCCGCATCGCGATCAGTTGCCGCAAGACGGGCTCCGAGCCTGACAACTTCCAGCACGGTGAACGGAAACGACAGATAGCCCGACTGCGCCATAACAGCTCGGCGCAACGCAAGTTTCGGCACCTCCCACTCTGACAGCTTCCGGCCATCATAGAAAACCTCTCCGGTGCTCGGGCGATGGTCGCCGGCCAAAAGCTTCAGCAAGGTGGATTTTCCCGCACCGTTCGGGCCGACGATCACCACAAGCTCACCGGGCGAGATAACCAGATCAAGCGGTTGCAACAGGCATTTGTCGCCAACCGAAACCGATGCACCGCGACATTCAAAGCTCTGCGCTGTCATGACAGGATCCCCCGTGATCGAACCACAAGCCACAGGAAGAACGGCCCGCCAATGGCCGCAGTGACAATACCGATGGGTAGAGAGGCTGGCGCCACCGCCGTGCGCGCCACCATGTCGGCCAGCAGCAAGAGGATCGCGCCCAAAAGAGCCGACGTCGGCAACAGATAGCGATGATCCGGCCCGATGAGCAACCGCAACAGATGCGGAACCACGAGTCCGACAAAGCCAATCCCGCCCGTGACCGCGACCGATGCTCCGACCGATAGCGCAATCCCAAAGATTGCCAGACGCTTGAGAGCCTGAACAGGAACGCCCATGTGCCGCGCCTGATGATCGCCCAAGACCAGACCATCAAGGCCGTTGGACAAAAGCGGCATCAAAGCCAGAGACAACAGAATGAACGGCAGGATCGCCTGTATCTTGACCCAGTTCGCACCACCCAGCGACCCCATGCTCCAGAAAGTCAGGTCGCGCAGCTGCTGATCATCGGAAATGAAGGTCAGATAGCCGATAAAAGACAGCATCAACGCATTGATGGCAATTCCGGACAACAGCATCGTCGCAACGGAGGTCTGCCCGTGCCGGGTGGAAATCACATAGAGCAACAAGGTGTTGCCCGCTCCGCCGACAAAGGCAAAGAGTGGCAGCATATAGATGCCGAACACCGCTTCGACCGGCGCCAGCACCGTACCGCCAAGCACGATCGCAATGACCGCGAACAGCACCGCACCGGAGGAGATGCCAACAATCCCCGGGTCTGCAAGCGGATTGCGGAACAGCCCCTGCATGACCGCCCCGGCGGAGGCCAGCGATGCACCCACAAGGATGGCCAGCACCATGCGCGGCAGACGGATATCCCAAAAGATCACCGAAAAGTGGGACGTATCCGGCTCCGCCCCGGTAACAAAAGCCCGGATCTGATCGACGACCGTCGCGCCCCCCAAACCCGACGCCCCGACCGTGAGCGACGCAGCAGCCACTAAAATCAGAGCAACCAGCAACACACCCATCGTCAGGCGAGCCAGAGGCCCCCTGTCTCCTTCAAGACGCCGCACGCGCTGGTGCAGGCGCCTCCTGTGATAGGCATCGACAGCGCTCATGGTTTGTGATCCGTCGACGGAAGACCTTCAAGCGCCGTCTCACCGGGATAGAGCGTCCGGGCAAGGTCTGCCACGGCAAAAGCCGTGCGAGGACCAAACCCCAGAAGATACATCCCGTCCATGCGAATGATCCGCTTGTTCTTTATTGCAGGCGACGCCTTGAGCGCCGGATGCGCCGACAGGACATCATCGCCAGCCACATGATTGCTGCGCGTCATCATCACGATGGCGTCGGGTGGATTGGCCAGTAGCGCTTCGTCGTCAACCATCTTGAAGCCTTCGAACCCATCCATCAGATTGGTTCCACCGGCCATGGCAATCACCGCATCGGCCTGATTGTTCTCCCCGGCAACCATCAACCGGCCATCCTGAACACTGAGAATGAACAGCACATTGAGCCGCCGGTCCTGAGGGAGTTTCGCGACAGCCTTCTTCGTCGCGTCAAAAGCCTTCGAGACGTCAGCAATCAGCGCTTCGGCTTCAGCTTGCCGATCAACCGCCTCGCCGATGGTGCGGATCTTCTGATAGACCCCGGACGCATCCCGCGCCGCGTTGATCTGCACGAACGGCACGGAGGCCGATTTGAGGAGGTCAACAACTTCGGGCGGGCCTGCATCATGCTCTGCAAGGATAAGATCCGGATCAGCAGCCAGCACCCCTTCTGCATTGAGCGCCCTGATATAGCCGACATTGGGCTTGTCCTTGAGCGCTTGAGGCGGATAGACGCTGGTGACATCCACCGCAGCGATCCGGTCCTGAATCCCAAGCTGATACAAAATCTCGGTCACCGAGCCGCCAAGCGACACGATGCGCTGCGGGGCTTCGGCTGAGACAAGCGATGCGCTGAACAACAAGCCAACAAGAGCGAAGACCCCACCAAGCGATCTGCGTTTCATCATGACACGACCTCCTCAAGTCCGGTTAATGCAGGCAGGCTTTCGGCAAGCGCCCGCCAATCAGGATTTTCATCCGCCTTTTCATTCCGCACGCCATACAACTGCACGATGAGTTTGTCAGACGCATCATAGACCTCGATCGAGGTCACGTGTCCGAAGGCATTGGGCTTGCGGACAAGCCAGACCTTGCTGATATGATCCTCGCGAAGATGCAGGTTGAACCCCGGATCGAGGATGTTGAACCACGGCCCGACCGTTTTCAGAGTTTCAACGGGACCGGCGTGAATCTGCACGCAGCCGGGACTTCCTACGAACACCATGATCGGAAGCTGCGTTTCGGCAGCGGCGTTGATCACAGCCTTGACGGCACCGACATCCAGAGGCTTTGCCAGATCCGGCCCGACCAGCCGGTGCGCCTGCATCCTGTCCACCTTGTGCTTGTTGAGCATGCCAAAGAACTCGTGCACGTCGCCCATGGCGAGCCAGTCGGCCCGCAGCGCCTTGACGTTGACCTCGCCATCCTCACGCACTCGCTCCTGTTCAAAAGCTTCGGTCTCACCGGGCAGGAAGAAGGGAGACTGGTTCTCGTGCCGGAAGCGCTCGACAAGCGCTTCGAAAGTCGCCACGTCGGACGCTTCACGCAGGAAGATCTTGTGCACCGCGTCCCCTTCTGCGTTGAAGATCTGGATCGAGCGCTTGATGCCTTTTGGTGTGTCCTCTGACACGGCAAACACATGCAGCCAGTGCTTGAGGAAGATGCGCAGATCAATGGCACCGTTGAGCACGAGCGCAACGTGATCGCCGCCACCGATCCGGCCCCAATGCCCCACTTTTTCATGCACACAGGATTCATTGCGCGTGAGCACCATGACCTCACCAAGATCAATGAATGCCTTGAGCATGGCCTTGGTGGCCGACTGCAAGCGCACAACATCCTCACTGCAGCGTGCGGACAGCATCAAGCCTTCCGACAAGCCCAAACTCTGCGCCAGATCCCGTGCCCTGAGGCCGGGATTATCCTGCCTGCCCTGCGCAATCAGAGGGCCGAGCTTTTCTGCCTCAGGATGCGGTAAAACCCGATAAGTCATGGTTCAAAACTCCATATCAAAGACCAGCAGCCAGCCCACGGACAGGCGCTGTGTCACTATTCACTTGGTAAGGATCAGTTTCTGTTGCGCCGTGATGCGCAGGCGATAGAACTCGCCGCGATGGGAGATCTGGATTTCACGTCCATCCGCAAAAAGCTGACGTGAATCGATGGTGGGAATGTCTGCAGAGCCATCGCTGGAAAGGCCAAGACCGGGAGTCTTGGTCGCGTGCGGACCCAATTTTGCTGTCTTCGTCATGATGTTCCAATCGTTGTGTTTCAGCTTGAAACGTTTGGTCCATTTGACCGGGGAGCTGTCTGGTCCGCTGCTTGCCCCGCATAAAGGTGAGTATGAAACTCACAATTTATTAGTTGACTCATTTACTCAGGTTTTATACCAAGCGCAAGAGACTTCTTCACGAAAGCTGGTTATCGCCCAAAAGGGTGTGAAGAAGTTCCAGCCAGCCAGCCTCTGCCTGACGCACGAGCAGCCAGCCAAAATAAATCAACAAAATCAATGAGGCGTACAATGTACAAGATGCTGTTGGTCGCGCTGGCTGCGTCCACATTTCTCCAGCCTGTGACCCTTGTGGGCGCGCAGGAAATGGAAGAAGAACTCACCTCCGATAACTTTCTTGACCGCATTGTCGTCAGTGCTGGCGAGGAAAAAGTCGCTATCGACACACCACAGGCGGTGACGGTTCTCTCGCAGGAAGACATCGACGAAGCACAGCCCGACACGGTTGGCGACCTGTTCCAGTTCGTCCCGGGCGTATCCACCATTGGATCGGACCGCCCCATGGGTCAGAGCTTCAACATCCGCGGTATCGGTTCGGCAGCCGCAGCCGATGAATCCAAGATCATCATGCAGGTCGACGGGGTCAACAAATTCTTCGAGCAATATCGCATGGGCTCCTTGTTCGTGGACCCCGAACTCCTCAAGCGTGTCGAAGTTCTGCGCGGTCCCGCCTCCTCCACCCTTTATGGATCGGGTGCGTTGGGCGGCGTTATTTCCATGACCACCAAGGACGCGTCCGACTTCCTTGGCGATGGCAAGACATGGGCCTTCAAACCCAAGGTGACGGCCTCCACCAACGGTGCAGGCGCTACCACGTCCGGCATTCTGGCCACGCGCGTCAATGAAGCGTTCGAACTGCTGGCAGCGGGTTCCTTCCGCAAGGCTGACAGCTATAAAGATGGCAATGGCGACACCGTCGCGAACAGCGACTTCCAGAGCCTGTCGGGCATGGTGAATGCCAAGTTCTATTTTGGCGAGGATATGCAACAATATTTGCGCCTGAGCGCCATGCAGTTCTATTCCGATCTTGACGACACCGCCTACAACCAGACCGGCGGCATGGACTTCGGCATCACGGACCGCAAGGTTACGGACCGCAATATCGCGCTCGAATATGCCAATCCGGTGCTCGGTAACAAATATCTCGACATCAAGGTCAATCTGGGCTTTTCCGATACCCAGAACGAGCAAACCAACACCAGAAGCCGGTACATCTCAACCTTCGGGGACGAGGCGGAGTATGGTTATCGGACTTACGTTGCCAAAGTTGAAAACACCTCGGACCTGTCCTTCGGAGATCGCATCCAGCATTATCTGACGCTCGGCACCGAATACAGCTTCCAGGAACGCACCTCGACGATGACGACCAGCGGCGTTACCAGCACCGCGCTGAGCCACCCCGAGGGCACCCAGACAAAGCTCAGCGGCTACGCCCAGTCCGAGTTGATCATCAACGACCGCTTCACGCTCATTCCTGGTGTGCGGTATGACCATTACATGAATGATCCCGAAGACCCGTCCTTCAAGGACAACGACATCGGGGCCTTTTCGCCCAAGCTTGCGGCATTGGTGGAAGTCACCGACTTTCTTTCGCTGTTCGGCTCTGTCGCCTACACGGAGCGGGCGCCGACCCTTGACGAATACTACTCCTCGTCAGCTGCCGGTTTCCGTGGTCCCATGCCAATTCCGGCCCGGTCTTCAAGCCCCGATCTGGATCCGGAAAGGTCGACCAACTTCGAAGGCGGTATGGCGCTCAAGTTTGACGATGTGTTCGGCAATGATCGCTTCACGGCCAAGGTCACGGCTTTCCAGAACAATGTGCGCGACCTGATCGAAAGCGATTCCGACGGCCCGACCTACTATCACAATATCGCCAAGGCCCGCATCCACGGGATTGAACTCGAAGCGAGCTACGTTGCGGAAAACTACTTCGTACGCGCAGCCTATGCGGCAACCCGTGGCGAGAACAAGACCGACGGAAGCGATCTCGACTCGATCGCCGCAGACACCCTCGCAACGTCCTTTGGCGTTCTTCTACCGAACCATGACATCAAGGTCGCCTGGGATTCCGTCTTCGCCGCCGACCAGGAAAAAGTCTCCGGTGCCATTTCGCGCACTGGTGGATATGGGGTTCACGGCCTCTCTGCAAGCTGGACACCGGACGAGGGGAAGTTTGCAGGACTTGAAACCCGCGTCTCGGTCGAAAACATCTTTGATCGGGACTATCGCGAGCATCTCGCAAATGATCCGGCCCATGGCCGCACCTTCAAGTTCACCCTCTCCAAGACCTTCGGAGGATGAACAAAAAGGCCGGACAGTCCTCGGACTGCCCGGCCTTGCCCTTGGTCACGAAGCCGATCACTGGCCCGCTCAGGCATCCCAGTTGCGAATGCTCAAGCCTTCAACAGCGGTGAAAAGCTCAAGATTGGGGCGCCCCTTATATTCAACGGTCGGTATGACGCTCGCATGGGACTCCCGGAACTGCTGGGACTTGGTCCAGCCGATGAAACTCTCCTCATCCCGCCAGATCGCGTGAGAGGCATACAGAACATAGCCGTCCTCGGTGTCGGCGCCTTTCAGGAGGTCAAAATGCAGAAATCCATCCATTTCCGTCAGCTTGCTCTCCCGGTTCGCCCAGATGCTCTCGAAAGCCTCCTCAAATCCCTTTTTCACCAGAAATCGGTTCATAGCGACATACATGTCCTTGTCTCCATTGGGTTGGGCAGAGTGGCGGCTGGCTGGTCTGCCGGATGTCTTCAAGCGGGTGGCAAACGCACACCCTTTCATGCAAACGCGATTTTCCAGTCTTTGCACGACCAGTCAAACAAATCATGAGTTATGCACTCATATTATTTTCATTCCAGTCAGTCTTGCACAGCATCCTCAGGGAGACCATGACCACAATGAAGGATTACCTCAAGAAACTCTGTTTCGCCTCTCTCTTCACCCTCGCCGTCGCGGATGCATCCGCAAACGGCACCCTCGGCATTGAGCTGAACAACGCCGTCAATCATGACAGCGTGTGCCGATTGAGCTTCCAGATCCACAATGGCCTGGATCACCCGCTTGAGGCCATCGGTCTTGAGGTGGTGCTGCTCGACAAGGAGGGACTGGCGACAGACTTTCTTATGCTCAGAGCCGGCAACATGCCTAAAGGCAAACGCCGCATTCGCCAGTTCAATCTGCCGGACGTGAATTGCAACACGCTAGGCGAAGTGCTGATCAACGACATTTCGGAATGCGCCGCCGGAGACCTCGACGCCAACGGCTGCCTTGCCGCCCTTGTCCCCTCTTCGCGCATTGACATCAAACTCGGCCTCTAGGCAAAGGATCACGAACCATGCCAGAACAAACCATTGATCCCGCAACGGGAATGATCGCGGCCCTGTTCGACCAGGTACGGTCCTTTCTGGACATGGGTGGGCCGGTCGTGCTGCTCCTCGCGCTTCTCTCCGTCCTGTCTCTCACTGTCATCCTCTACAAGCTCTGGCAATTCTCATGGCTTGGCATCGGCCGTCACAAACGGGCACAGCAAGCAGCACGCCTCTGGCAGGGCGGTGAGCATCGGCCCGCCCTGTCGCTGATCGAGGAGGGCAAGGCCCCGGTGAGTGTCGTTCTCTGCCATGCCATGCGCGGGCAGCTTTTGCATGCCGACAAACCCGCCCTTCTGCGCGAAGATATCGAGCGCGTTGCGCTCCAGACCCTCTCGCGCGCCCGGTCGCTGCTGCGCCTTTTGGAAACCATAGGCCAGATCTCGCCGCTTCTCGGCCTCTTCGGCACGGTGATCGGCATGATCGAGGCCTTTCAGAAATTGCAGCAAGCAGGCTCCTCGGTTGACCCTTCTGTGCTGGCTGGTGGCATCTGGATTGCCCTGTTGACCACCGCCGTTGGCCTTGCGGTTGCCATTCCCGCCAGTCTCTGCGCCGACTGGTTCAACACCCGCCTCGAGCGCGAACGCGAAACCATCGAGGAACTGGTGACCGGCATTTTGACCGGCCAGATCACCGATGCACAAACCGTCCGGGCAACCGCTTCGAACACCGCCGCGGGCGTGATCGGCGACGTTCAGTCCGCTTGAAGCCAACCGTCTGACAAAGGCTCAGGGAGAACAGAATGCGCAAGCTTGGCCTCGTGATCTTTGCCGGCCTCTCGATCCTGGCCCATGTCACGATTGCGGCAGTGTTTCTTGCCCCGTCCAAAACGGTCATGGAGGAAGCGGGCACAGGCACCGCCGCACTCGAAATGGGCAGCCTGTTTGATTCCATCGCAAGTCAGGCCGTGGAACCGGCAAGCGTGCCACAAACAAAAAGCCCCATCACCGAACCGCAAGAGGTCGAAACACACCGGGCCATTCCGATCAAATCCTTCCATCAGCAGGCGGTCAGCCCGGCACCTGTCACGCCCGAACCGATGGACACAAGCGCCAAAGCCCAAAAGGTCGTTGCCAAAGAGGTGGTTGCCAAAGAGCTGCCCGAGGCTCTGACACAAACGCCCGAAGTCCGCGCTGCCGACATCATCAAACCTAGAAAGGCAATCAAGGTAGCAAGCAACGCCGTTGAGGCGACCAAGACCGCGCTCAGCACCATGCCGCGAAGCAAACCGCCCGAGCTCGTCAAGGCCATCAAGAAACAGCAGAAACTTGAAAAAAGGCGTGCCGCCAAGAAGGCTGCCGCACGCAAGGCTCGCCAGAAAGCCAGCCGCGCCTCCAAAGCTGCAAGAAAGGGCGGCGCCAAAGCCGATGAAAAAGGCAAAAAATCGGCCACGGGCGGCAACAGGGGCAAGACCAAAGCCGCCAATGGTGCAGCGCTCAAGAGCAATTATCTGGGCAAGATCAGAGCCAGACTGCGCCGAAGTCTCGTCTATCCGCGCGCCGCACAACAGCGCCGCGAGACAGGAACAGCCACAGTCCGCTTCAGGATCACAGCCAACGGACGGGCAAGCTCGGTCAGCGTTGTCAGATCATCGGGTCGCACACGGCTGGACAAAGCAGCCCTTGCGACAGTCAAGCGCGCGTCGCCGTTCCCACCCTTACCCAAAGGATTGGGGCGCACCTCGATTTCAATGACGGTGCCCATCGCCTTCAGGCTCTAGAAGCAGATAACAGAGCCTCACTCTGCGGGCAGCCCCTGCTCGGCGAGCCTCTTGTTCTTGTAGCGCTTGTCTTCAGTGACATCCGTGCCGAACCAGTCCGGCGCGACAAAGCTCTCCGCCTCCTCGCGCGAGGAAAACTCCACCTCAACCAGTCTCAGACCCGAAAGATCCCCGGCAAAAACGTCCAGCTCGAACGTAAGTCCCGACGGCAAGCTGCCAAGATAGCGCACCTTCTCGATACGGGCGCTTTTGGTCGCAGGCCAGAAGCATTCGAACTGCTCATTCGAGATCGGCATTTCGACCTCGGTCCGCTCGAGGCCACCATCCGACTTCAACGTCATGACCTGATTTTCATCCTGCTCGCGCAATCGGATTTCAATGCTGTCACTTGAGGCCGTCAGATAGCCCTGCCGCACCTTTGTTGCCTTCAGTCCATCAAGCACAGGCAACACCTGCACCAGATATTTCCGCTCGATCTCGATCGAGGCAGTCTTGAAGTTGTCATTGGTCAAAGCGATATCCTTTCGCTCAATTCCCGGTAAAGTGCCCGATAGGCTTTCGAGGCCGCGCTGGACGATGCCGTGACCAACACTGGCGCGCGGTGAACGCCCATCTTTTCGATATCGGACGCAAACGGGATGCGCGCCTCAAGAAAATGCTTGCCATACTGGTCCGACATCTCGTCGATCAGTCCCTGATGAAGCGTCTTGACCGACTGCACCATGGAGAAGAATGCCAGAAGTTTCTTGCGCGGGATATCATGTTTCTTGAAGAAATCGAGAAGTTGCTCGAACGTGCGTTGCGACAGGGTTGTCGGAATGACCGGCGCGACGATGTAGTCGGCAGATTTGAAGACACTTTCCGACAGCGCCGAAATGTTCGGCGGGCAATCCAGAACGATAATGTCATAATCGGCCTTGACGCTCTTCAGAGCCTTTTTCAGGCGTGATCGGCTGTTCCGCATCCGCGACAGGAAGACATCGAAATTGCGAAAGGTCATGTTGGCGGGCAGAATGTCGAGATTGTCGAAATCGCTTCCACGGATCGCGCTCGTGAAGCGCTCCACGTCTTTGAAGAACTTCTCGTCTGTCAGTTTCCGGGAAGGTTTGACGCGGTAGTAGAAACTGGAAGCCCCTTGCGGATCGAGATCACACAAAAGAACCCGCTTGCCCGCTTCTGCCATGGCATAGGACAGATTGACCGACACAGCGGTTTTTCCCACGCCCCCCTTGTTCGAATAGCATGCAATGATTTTCATGATTTGCTCTCCCCGCCGTTAAAAAGGTGACGGAAGGTTTTTTGGGTCTCTTTGCTGTTGAAGCGCGCAAAATTGTCAACCACCTTCGCCCGCTCCTCAAGCTGGCGTCGGTGCAGGATGGCGATCAGCGCGCCGACCGTCTGGGCGATCTCCATCTGTTGCTTCTTCTGTTTGACATTGAGCCCTTCGACAAAAGCCGCCAGCGTTTCCTTCTGCACCGAATAGTCATTAAAGCTGCCAAGATTGTCCTGCAGGCGCTTTAAGGGTCGGATAAGGCTTTTGAACTCGGCCTTTGGAAAGATCGGAGCAAAAAATTCCATCAGATAACGCAACTTCTTGCAATGGATGCGCAGCTCATGAACCTCGCGATCATCCGTCTCCGGGCCGATCCCCTTGGCAATTTTGCAGATTTTGCGATAGCGTTTCCAGATCAGCTTCGAGGCATAGCTATGGGCATGAAGGTCAGCTTTTGGTCCGCGCCCGAGCCTTTTGGGCTTACGAAACAGCTTTTGCAGATCCGTGATCTCCCGCCGATAAGCCTTGCTCGACAAAAGCCCGGCCATGGTCTGCTGCACGTCCTGACGCTCGGCCGCGAACAGCGCAAACATCTGATCAAGCCCCCCATGCAGGCTCTGGGGCAACAGATCATAGAATTTCTGCTTCTCGAGCAGATAGACATCGAGATCACGCAGCCGACCTGTCGGTGCCATCAGAGTTGAGAACCGGTCCTTCAAAGATCGGGTGGTCTCGTCATCATAAACACCCTTGAACAGGCTCAACACAGACCGGGTTTTGCGCAGCGCTATGCGATAGTCATGCAGGAATTCAGTATCGATATCCTCGATGATCCCTGCCTCATTGGCTCGAGCCACCGGCAGATGGGCAGCAATGATATCCGTCGCCACATCGAAGGCTTCCTCATCATTGCCAATGCGGATCTTCGGTTTGGTATTGTAGGCAAGTCGCTTTGGAAACAGCCGCGTATAGAGATCAGCTGCCTTCAGCGGCTTGCCACCCAGAGCCGCCAGACGATCCAGTGCGGCGGATCGGGACTTTTCATAGCCGCGCAAGGCCCTGAGCGTGACAAGCAACCCCATGAAGCCATCCGAGGTCGAAACCTGCATCAGCTGAACCCGGACATGGGTCTTTTCCTCGTCATCAACGAGCGCCGCAGAAATGGCGCACAAGTCGACATCACCAATGGCAAGCAGCGCCCGTAGGGCCGGCACATCGGCAATCGCCTCCTTCACCGCTCCGTCATCGAAATCCGCAACGAAGCCACCAGTCTGCCGGGCTGCCTGCCGAACCGGGGACCCGTCCCGGTCCATCAACTCCAGCATGCCTTCGCCTGCGACCAGCAGCCTGCCGGAGCGACGCAAGGCGTGATCAAACGTGTCCAACAGCGTGGCACTAAAGCCGTCGTTGCTCGGCGCATAGGTGAGCCGGAGTTTTCCGAAACTCTCGTCGGTCAATCCGTCTGCCGAATAGGTTGGCAAATAGTGGGTAAGCTGCTCGGCATGTTTCATGAATTGCTCTTTCGAGACGTCTGGAGATAGTCTTCAACGAGCCTCTCAACGATCTGTTGAATGCTCGCATCTTCTTCAATGGCGCGAATTTTCAGCGCCTTGAGCGTGTTCCGGCTCAAACGCAGGGAGGTGTTCTTTTTCTTGTTGCCGCTCTCGTCTTGCTTGTTGGGCTTGGACATGGCCGCGCTTTCATTATGTCATGACGTCAGTGTTTCACGAAGCAGCTGCAACCTTCAAGAGAAAAGTGCACAATGTGCATTTTTCTCTGAGCATTGTGGAAAGCCATGATCAATATTCAGCCCATACCGGCTTGCTCATGCGAAATACCGACAAAAAAGGTGAAGAGGCCAGCCTCTCCACCTTTCCAATCCTGTAAGCGCATTGCTCAGGCACGGCGCAAAGTTTTCGCGCTCATAACAGCCTATTACGAAACGGGCGTGATCTCGGTAACGCCGCCATTCTCGCCAGACCAAACCAGCGGGTCATTGAGGAAGGCTTCAACACCATCAAGCGTTTTCACATCGAAGTAATTGTTGGCCTTGGACACCTCGAGCACATCGCGCCATGTCGCCAGATAATGCAGGTTGAGGTCAATTGACTTGAGGTTATCAAGCGCCTCGGGGAAGATGTCGTAATAGAACAGCACGATGGTGTGGTTCACCTCGGCACCCGCTTTGCGCATGGCTTCGACAAAACGGATCTTACTGCCGCCGTCGGTGGTCAAATCCTCGACCAGCAAGGCCCGCTTGCCATCGATTGGCGCACCCTCGATCTGGGCATCGCGACCAAAGCCCTTGGGCTTCTTGCGCACATAGTTCATCGGCAACGCCAGCTTGTCGGCAATCCAGGCCGCGAAGGGAATGCCAGCGGTCTCGCCACCAACCACCGTATCAATGGCTTCAAAACCGATATCGCGCTGGATGGTGCAGGCGCAGAAATCCATCAGGCTGTTGCGAATGCGCGGATAGGAAATCAACTTGCGGCAGTCGATATAAACCGGGCTGGCGAGACCGGACGTCAGTTTGTAGGGCTCATCGGTGCGGAAATGAACAGCCTCGATTTCGATCAGCATCTTGGCTGTCAACTCAGCCATCAGGGCACGATCGGGGAAGGAAGAAGGGATCATTGTGTTGTCCTCTTGAAAACTATCGGCGGTCAGGCGGAGACGGCTTCATGCCGCCACAAAAGCGGGAAGCCGGGGTCAAAAACAGTGACCTCGTCGTCTCCTGCGGGGAATTTCTTGATTATGTCAATCGGCGCATCGCCTTTTAACAGGCGGATCGTCTCTTCATTTGGCGACAGCCCGTAGAAGGCCGGACCATTCAAAGAGGCAAAGGCTTCCAGATGCTCAAGCGCGCCCTCATCTTCAAACACGTGGGCAAGACAACTCACCGTGTTGATGGAGGTATAGATCCCCGCGCAGCCACAGGCCGTCTCCTTGGCCTTGTCGGGATGGGGCGCGGAATCTGTGCCAAGGAAGAATTTGGGATTGCCGGACGTTGCCGCCTTGCGCAGCGCCAACCGGTGCTCCTCACGCTTGGCTACTGGCAGGCAATAGTAATGCGGCTTGATGCCCCCAACCAGATAAGCGTTGCGATTGATAATGAGATGATGGGTGGTGATAGTCGCCCCGGTGGCCGGTCCCGCCCCCATGACATAATCAACGCCATCCTTGGTGGTGATATGCTCCATGACGATCCGCAAGGCCGGAAAGCGCTGCCGGATCGGATCGAGCACCCGATCAATGAACACCGCCTCGCGATCATAGATGTCAATGTCCGGATCGGTCACTTCACCATGCACACAGAGCGGCACGCCAATTTCGCTCATCTTCTCCAGCACCGGATAGACCGCTTCGATTTTACGTACGCCACTGTCCGAGTTGGTGGTCGCGCCTGCGGGATAGAGCTTCAACGCTTTGATCAGGCCGGATTTCACACCCGCTTCCACGTCCGCCGGATCGGAGCCCTCGGTCAGATAGAGCGTCATCAGAGGCTCAAAACTGTGTCCGCTGGGCAGAGCAGCCAGAATGCGCTCGCGATAGGCGGCGGCATCACTGGTCGTGACCACTGGCGGCACCAGATTGGGCATGATGATGGCGCGGCCAAAATCAGCGCTGGTATGAGGCAGCACCGCTTTGAGCATCGCACCGTCGCGCAAATGCAGGTGCCAGTCATCGGGCCTGCGAATGACAAAATCTGTTTGGGTCAAGGAAAAGCCTCCGTCGGCGGGACAATTGGGCTATCTGTAACAGCATTGTCGCGCAAAATCTCTAGTCCATTGCAGCGCTGTGGAAGCCTGATTTCGCCGTTAGGGCGACACCATCGGCTCGAAGGCTCACGCCACAACAACACCGCTGATCAGATTGACCTCGACAAGCCGCAGCTCGAGCATCGCCGCTTCATCCGCGATTGTCGCAATCGACGCAATTGCGTTTCTGATCATGGCCTCAAAGCCGCGTCTGGCCTCTTCGGCTTCCGCAGCAGAAGCAGCCTCAAAGCGCATCTTCGCGCCCGGCTTCATCCGACCAAGGCGCGGGATGTCGGCACTGGCGACACAGGCGATCTTGGGATAGCCGCCGGTGGTCTGATGATCGGCAAGAAGGATGATGGGAAGACCATTGCCGGGCACCTGAATGGCACCGGTGACAATGCCGTCCGAGCTGATGTCCGCCCCCTTCTCATGACCAATCGCCTCGCCCTCGAGCCTCAAGCCCATGCGGTTGGCATCCGCCGAAATGGCATAATCCTGCGAGAGGAAAGTCTCGATGGCAGCTTTTGAGAAATAATCATCCTGCGGCCCCAGAACAACACGCACGGGACCGGTGGGATAATCAAGCGGAACCGTGCATCTGCGCTCTGGCTCATCGGGGGCTTCAGCCAATGCGAGCGGCAAATTGTCCTTTGCTTGCAGCGCCCGCCCCGCCAAGCCACCAAAGCCGCCAGAGAGATAGGTCGACTGGCTGCCATAGATCTTCGGCAAGCCAAACCCGCCCGCGACCGCTAGATAACAGACCGCGCTGTCCTTGATCACGGCGACGCGAAATTCTTCGCCTTCAACAAGGGTCGCCGAGGTACCTGCGGGTATATCCCTTTTCTTGCCGCTGGTGACCTCAATCACCGCGTCTGTGCCCGCAAGGGCAACCCGGACGCTCTTCGCCATCACCTTGAAGCTCGGCCCCATAATGCGGATCTCAAGCGCTCCCTGCCCTTCGTCATTGCCGACAAGCGCATTGGCAAGGCGCAAATGACCGGGATCGAGCGCACCGGACACCGGCACCCCTTGCGCCTGATGGCCGAAGCGCCCCAGATCCTGAACGGTGGTCATCATGCCGGGAGACACAACTGCGAGACTGGCACCCATCACACCGTCCTCCCTTCGATCTCATAGCTTCCTGCAGCGACCTTGGCTTCGATTTCGTCATACTCAGCACGAGAGACCTTGTTGAAAGACACCCGATCCCCCGCCGTCAGCAAAACAGGATCCTCGCGCTCGACATCAAAGATCGGCACCGGACAACGCCCGATGATATGCCAACCGGTCGGGTTGACCGCCGGGTAAATGAGCGTCAGCCCCGTCGCAACCAGCACCGACCCCTTCGGGACATGCTTGATAGGCGTCTTTTTGCGCGGAATGGCGAGCGCTTCGGGCAGATCTCCCATATAGGGAAGCCCCGGCGCGAACCCGAGCATATAGATGAAATGCTCGACCGAAGTGATGACATCCATCACCGCATCCGGTGACATCTTGCCAAACTCGGCGACATTGCCAAGATCGGGCGAAAACTCGTCATCAAAGCAAATGGGCAATTCCCAACGTCGCGCAGCTGCCTTGCTCGTGTCATCAATGCCCGCAATCAGGGGATCGACAGCGGCGATCAGATCCGCCTGACTGGTCGCAAGCGGATCGTAATGAATGAGCAGCGAGCGATAGGTCGGCACCGTCTCGATCACACCGGCAAGGCCCGCGTCTTCTACCGCAGCCCGAAGCGCCATGATCTGCTGGCTCAATTTGCGATCAATCCCTTGGCCGAATTCGACGGTCAAACCGCAGTCACCGCAAGGAAGGTAGGACACCGCCATCAGAGCGCACCCAGCGTCTTGGCCATTGGCGCAATGGTCACGCCCGCCTCGATGAGCGCCGCGCGCACCTTCTTGGCCATTGCCACCGCGTGCGGACTGTCTCCATGCACACAGATGGAGTCGATCTTGACGGCAATGCGCTTACCGCTGAGGCTTTCAACCACGCCATTCTGGACGAAATCCACCATGCGGCGAGCCGCCTCCTCGGCGTCTCCGATCATCGCCCCGGCCTTCTTGCGCGAAACCAGCATGCCATCGTCTTCATAGGCACGATCCGCAAAGATCTCTCGAGCAACGTTCAGCCCCAGTTTTTCGCCGGCCCGCTCCATGGCGCTGCCCGGCATGACGAGATAGATAAGATCCTTGTTGACCGCAGCAACGGCCCGTGCGGTCGCCATAGCGAGGTCGTCGTCGACGCAGGCCATGTTGTTGAGCGCGCCATGGACCTTGTAGTGGCCGACCTTCTGACCAAGGGACGCCGCCATCGCCTCAATCGCACCGATCTGATAGATCTGCTGCTTTTCGATGTCTTCGGGCCGCTCGCCAAGGATGGGTCGGCGGCCAAAGCCCCAGAGGTCCTGAAAGCCGGGATGCGCCCCGATGCCAACACCATTTTCAGCCGCCAGCCGAATGGTCTCGTGCATGACCAGCGCGTCGCCGCCATGAAAGCCACAGGCAATATTCGCGGAGCTGACGATCTTCAACATCGCGGGATCATCGCCAATTGTATAGGCCCCGTGGCTTTCCCCGAGGTCCGAATTCAGATCGACAATGGCCATCGCACTCACCTTCGTTTTCCTAGTCTGTTGCAACCTTTATAAAACAATGGTGTCGCAATGACAGGAGGGAGCTGCACTTTTTTGGCAAATCCCCCTGCTTTTCTGGCTTTCGTGGCAGAAGGCCTATTCGTGCATATGGCCCGCGTGACTGTGTTGTTTAGCATTCTCGGCCTCGATCAACACATCAACTTCCATCTCACCGCGACCAAAGACCAGATGCATCTCGACGGTCTCGCCTTTGTGAAAGTCGTCTTCGATGCCATTCAGACGAAGCGCCAAGGCCTTGGGTTCCAGATGCAGTTCCTGCCCCGGTTTCAAAGGCATCTCGGGGATGCTCACATAGACATCCGTGCCGTCCTTGAGCGTGAAGCCAACCAACTCCACGGAAGCGGCATGATCAAACTCGCCCCCCTTGAGGACTGCAGGCGTGTCGGACCGGTTCTGGAGTTCGACAAACACAAGCGCGTCCTCCCCTTTGTGGGCAGCGCGTGTCCATGCATGGACCGACCTGAGGCCATCCAGTTCAGCCACATGATGAGCCTCATCGTGCCCGTTCTCTTCGTGCCCATGTTCTTCGTGCGCATGGTCCTCGTGGTCGCCAGACGCGCGTGCTGCTCCGCCTGCAAACGAAACGGAAGCAGCGAACGCCAAAGCCAAAACAGATTGCTTGATCATGATAGTTCCTCTCAGGGTCACAAAAGGTAACGTCACCAATTCAGCCGCGCAAATCCGCGACAACAGGACGCCGAAGCGCCAGAAAAGCCGGGATCATAGCCATCACGATGGTCAGGCTGACGAAAAGCGCAACCAGATGGAATTCCGGCCACTCAAGACTTGCCTCAACCAGAATATCCGTGCGCTCGCTGACAATGCGCGAAATGACCTGTGTCGCGGCAAACCCGAGCACAACACCGAGCAAGGCACCAAACCCGATCAGGCTGGCAGCAAAACTCCAGACAATCGCAAACAGAAACCGCCTCGGCGCGCCAATCGCCCGGAGCAATGCCAACCGGCGCGAGAAAAGCTTGGTCAGGATGACAAGCCCGGTCAGCACGCCCGCCGCAACGAGGATCTGCGTGATCACAGCCATGACCGACATCACCTCACGCACATCTCCCAATAAAGCGTGCAATTCGGACAGCACCGCGCCGGGAAACAGTGCCATGCTTTTCTCTGTCGTGAATTCGGACTTCAGCGCATAGTTGGCCCACAGTTGCTTGGCATGAACCAGAATGGACGGTGTACCGGGGAAGAGCGTCGCATCGAACGGCGGGCCGATTTTCTCGCCCTCTTCGTCCCTGTGTCCGGTGCCAAGTCCATGCACCACCCAGACCGCCTCGACGGGCACGAGGATCGCCTTGTCCCATGGACTGCCAGTCTTTTGCATCCGGCCCGTCACCGTGAAATGGGTTCCCTCGTGGGCGCCTTCTTCCGCGCCGTCTCCCACCCCGTGGGCGGGCGTGAAGGCATCACCAATGGCAAGCGGCACATCCGCCCCGGCAACAGCATCGAAATAGCCTTCAAACGCCTTGCCCTCGGCGAGCGAACCACTCAAATGATCGAGAAAGTCTGCCGTCGTGCCGACAACCGGCGCACCATGATAGCTGTCTCCAAAGGCGATGGGGGCGGCAAAGTCCACCTGTTCGTGATTGGCAACCGCGTTGTAGATGGTGCCATCGAGCAGCGGCATGTCGCTCGCCTGCAAATAGACCGTCGCCATGACATTGGTGACTTCGCTGCCCGGCGCTGCGACGATCAGCTCGAACTTGTCAGCAGCCTTGGCCGTGCCGCGCCTGAGACCCCGCTCCTGCGCGATCAGGCCCACGCCTAGCGCCACCGAGATCGCAATCAACAGCACGAACACCAGATTGGACCAGCGGAACTGCCACAACATCGCCCTGACGAGCGGCAGCGGACGCATCCCGCGGACCACAACAAAGCCGATCAGCAGGGTCGGCAGAAGATAGACCAGCAGCAACAGAGCATCCTGCATGCCATTTGGCAGCATGTCCCAATAGCCCGAGAGCCAATAGAAGAGATCATCCATGGCTCACCTCACCAACCATCGTGCCATCAACAATCTCGACGACCCGATCCATCCGCTCGTGCAGATGCAGGTCATGGCTGACGACAATGAGCGTTTTATTCTCCTCACGCACCAGAGCAACGAGATCTTCGATCAGCCGATCAGCGGCAGACCGATCAAGGCTGGCGGTGGGTTCATCGGCCAGAATGACCGCCGGCTCATGGGCCAGAGCACGCGCGATGGCGACCCTTTGCCGTTCACCGCCCGAGAAACTCGCAATGGTCCGACTTTCAGTTTGGGAGATTTTGAGCCGCTCCAGCGTTGCGCTCGCGGTTTGATAAAGATCGGCATGCCGGGCAACATCAAGATACCCCACGGCAATCGTTGCGTTGGCCAGCGCATCCAGCTCTTCGAACAAAAGAAAATCCTGAAAGATCATGCCAAGGCTCTGCCGGCGAAAGCGCGCCCGCGCCTCTTCACGCATGGTGGCAAGATCGCTCTCCCCCCACAGCACCTGACCGGATTTGATCCTGGCAAGCCCCGCAAGCGCGAACAGCAGGGTCGACTTGCCAGCCCCGGAGGGTCCGCGAATGCCAAGGGTCTCGCCGGGCTTCACATCAAGCGCATCAATGGACAACAGCGTTCGGCCGCCATCACCACCAACGACAAGATCACGGACTTTGAGGGGAAGTGAACCCATGGTCTAGACCCGCTCGTATTTGGCGTCTTCTAGCCGAACCATGCTGTAAAATCCGGTTTCCGGATCCGAGTAACCGCCCAGTTGCAAACGCCCCTGCGTGATGATCTTACGATTGAACGGGATCACATCGACGGTTCGGCGCGCATAGACAGCCAGAATGTCATCGGGCCAATCAGTCTCCGGTTCACAAAAGGGACACACCGCCATCGGCATTTTGGTCAGCACGAAGAATTTCGATTCCGCCTTCAGTGGTGGAGCCATGAAGCCGTTCACAAGAATGATCTTGCCGTCGTGCTCCTTGGCAAAATCGGAGAAGGACATGTCCTTGTTGTAGAGGTCACGCAACTTGATCTGAGGAGGTGCCGCCAGAGCAGACGATAAGATCGTCAATCCCGGAATGCTCGAAGCCGCGGCGAAGGCAGTGCCTTTGAGAAGGGTGCGTCGGTCCAACATGAAACAAACCTGTCTGCAGATGGATGGAGAGGCGCAACATTGCGCCTCTTCCCTGTTTGAGTATCGCGAAGACTACTCTGCGGTCGCAGCGTGCATCATAACGTGGAAGATGACATTCTGTTCGATGGTGGAGTCGAACAGGTGAGACCAAGGACCACGAGAATAAACGGCAACGTCTTCACCGGAGTGGGATTCAGAAGACAGCGGGATCAGGGACTGCTGAACATAGTCGATGTCGGTTGCCTCTTCCTGCGTAACGTCAGGGCGGGACCCAGTGCCATCTTCGCCGATGATCGAGCCGGGACCATTGAGGTAACCCATCACGGTGTATGGCTTGCCATCCTTGCCGGTCAGCGGCTTGTCGGAATGCTTGGTGCCAGCCCCGTCGATGTCGTAGCAAAGACCAAGGACGTTGGAACCGCGACCGCAATAGCCGTTGAAGGCAATGGCATGTTCGTGGTCGGCGGTGACGACGATGAGGGTTTCCTCAGGGTCGGTCATTGCAACCGCTTTTGCGATCGCATCAGCGAAGGCAACACCGTCGGTGACGACACGCGCAGCGTTGCCAGCATGGTTGGCATGGTCGACGCGGCCCGCTTCGATGGTCAGGAAGTAGCCATTCTCGGAGTCTTTGAGAGCATTGATGCCGGCTGCAGTCATTTCGGCCAGAGAAGGCTCACCGGTGCGGTCGGCTTCATATTTCATGTGGGAGGATTCGAACAGGCCAAGAACCGGCTTGCTCCAATCGGCAGAAGCAAAGCCTTTGTCATCCCAGATATACTGAATGCCAGCAGCCTTGGCTTCTTCGATGAGGTTTTTGCCATCTGTACGCTTGCCGCCCTTGCCTTCTTCATCTTTCGCGTCTTTGGCGATGAAGTTGCGACGACCGCCGCCCAGAGCCAGATCGACAGAGCCGGACTTCATGGCATCGATTAGCTGAACAGCGATGTCTTTCTGGCCGCAGCCTTCCGGCAGGTAGGAATCGGCTTCCCAGTTGCGGTCGGCAGAGTGCGCGTAGGCAGATGCCGGGGTCGCATGGGTGAGGCGTGCGGTGGAGATCACACCGATCTCTTTGCCAATGCCGGAGAAGAACTCAACAGCATTGGTCACCGTCGCAGCGTCAACACCGGAGCAATCGCCACGAGCCAGCGTCTCGTCAACGCCAAGAACACCGGCTTTGGTTTTCACGCCGGTGTGGAACGCGGTGCCCGTCCCAGCGGAATCAGGGGTCTGCGCGTTGGTATTGTAGGTTTTGACAATTGCAACATGCGGCAAAGCATCCTGCGGCAATACATGTTCACTGCCCAGCTTGCCCATCTGCTGACCCTGATAAAGACGGGTCGCATAGTTGGTGCCGATGCCATTGCCATCTGCAATCAGCAGAATGATGTTCTTGGCTTTCTCGGTGATTGGCTGAACGCCCATCAGCATCTTGACGGTCGCCTGACCGTCTTTGAACCACTGATTGTCAGCCTGTTTGAAATCAGCTGCGAAGGCAGCAGAAGAAGTAAGCAGCAGGGTTGCTGCCATAAGAATAGATTTATTCATCACTGAAACTCCCGATCAAGATGATGGCCGCAACCTAGGAGCCGTTCATGACACTTGCGTAACAATCACCCTTGCTCTTTTGGGAATTTGCCCTCTGACAGGACACAGCCACGCTGAGACTTGTACAAATATCAAAAGGAAAAGCCCGCTCATCCAAGGCCCAAAGCAATCGCAAAAGGGCTAATCAGCAGTGAGAATGGAGGCTCACACATTCAGGACGACATTGTGCAAAACCCTGTCCCATCGCGAAACTACGTGCGGCAAATCGACTATCAAACAAAAGTCGAAGAGTTCTAGGAAACGGGACAAGTGCGTCCAAAAAGGCAAGGCTTTCCGCCAATTCTGCTCAATAACCGTAGTTCTGCTTAAGAATATTTTATCTAATTAATGCTCTATTACTTTCAGACATCATGAAGTTCTGAAGCTCGCCATTTTGACCGCGATTCACGAACAAAAGAATTTACGGGGGGACGTCGCCCAGATGAGCAAATTCAGATCACTCAGCATGAAAATTATCGCGACCGTTTTCACATTGGTCGCCTTTGTCTTCATTGCTGACACGCTGCTCAATCAGTCGATCAGCAGCAGTGTTTACGAAAGTACGGAAGCCCTCAGCGAACAGATGCGCTCGGTTGTTTCACAGAAGGACGCCCAGATCCAAAAACTGTTGAACGGCCTGCTTGATTCCAAGGCCGAAAATCAGCATGTGAACCATGCCCTTGCGTCTCATGAACTCAAAGCGGTCAGCGAACGCAAGCAAGCCTATCTTGATGGCGAGCGGTACGGCATTTCCATGTCCGTGGCATCTCTGGTGCGAGCGTCAATGCTGTCCGGCGAGGCCGAAACAGCCCTCGATCAGATCGACACATTGCTCGAGAATGACCAGATCGCCGCGATCAACATCTGGCGAGACAGCGGTGAACTGGCGTTCCGTGACAACAAGACCATCGAGGCGGTCAATCGCTTCATCGATGCTGAGGTTTATGAACCGCGGGACGCTGAAAAAGCCGTTACCATTCCCTCAAACCGTATGAAAACCCTCAAGCAGGCCTTGTCCAAGAACTCAAACCACGAGAGCCTTGAAGCAGAGATCAAGGACGAGGACGGCAACACGATCCCCATCGCCTATTCCTACTTCATTCTGAAGAATGACGAGGATTGCCAAAGCTGCCATGACCCAGCCCAACCAGTGCGCGGCATTCTTGAGGTTGCAGTACCAAATGAGGAGTTGCTCGTCCTTCGTGCCAAGTCCGAGCAACAGATCGGTCAGCTTACCAAGACACTCGAAGCCGAGCAGGCCAGCCTTGTTGCACAAAGCGAGCAACAGAAGGCCGACGCCGAAGCCCAGACAAGAGACTACAATGCCACCATGAGCGCGGCCAAGGCTGAACTCGACAGCACCCGTGAGACCGCTTCGTGGATGGGCCTTGGCTCCAAGATCGCCTTCTTCCTGTTGACCATCGGCCTTTTGATGGTCGCCTTGAGCAGAGTGCTGACCCGGCCGCTCAGGAACCTGACCTCCGCGATGCTGCGCATTGCTGAAGACGACCTCACAGTCGAAGCCAACGGCGTGAACAGACAAGACGAGATCGGCGCCATGTCGCGTGCCGTTTCAATCTTCAAGGACAATGCCGCCGCCCGGCGAAAACTGGAGCAGGAAAGCAAGGAGCATATCGAGCAACAACTCAAGCGTCAGGAAACGATTGATGCCCTGTTTGCCGACTTCCGCTCGAAGATCCAGCAATCCCTTGAGACAGTATCGACCCACGCATCGACCATGCAGGCGTCGGCGGTTGCCTTGAACAACATTTCCTCGGCAACATCAGAACAGGCGCGTTCGGCAGACGAAGCGTCAGCCAGTTCCGCCGAAAGCGTCCAGACGATGGCCGCGGCAAGCACCGAAATGACGGCCTCGATCGCAGAGATCGGTGAGCAGGTGGTGCGCACCAATGATCTGGTATCAGCAGCAACGGATGAAGCCCGCGAGACCGACAAGAAGGTTGCAGGGCTTGCAAGCGCGGCGGAACACATAGGCGAAGTCATTTCTCTGATCCGCGACATTGCCGAACAGACCAATCTTTTGGCCCTCAATGCGACCATCGAAGCGGCCCGTGCAGGTGAAACCGGCAAGGGCTTCGCAGTTGTAGCGGCCGAGGTCAAGAATCTGGCCCATCAGACCGGTCAGGCCACCAAAGACATCGAGACACGCATTCAGGCAATTCAAAGGTCCAGCACCGACTCGATGGAAGCCATTCGCGCCATCGCAACCAAGATGGGCGAGATCAGCGAATTCACCACCGCCATCAGTGCCGCTGTCCATGAACAGAATGCATCGACCAGCGAGATCTCCCACAACATCCATGAAGCAGCGGACCGCACTCAGGACATCGTCGGCAACATCTCCGGCGTAGCACAATCTGCTGAGCAGACGATGCAATCGTCCCATGAAGTGGAGAGCGCGTCCCGAACCGTGGCCGATGTCGCCCATGACATGCGCAATGTGATCGACGACTTCCTGCAAAAGGTCGCCGCCGCCTGACCCCTCAGCATCGGAGTGCGCAGCACTGGGCAAAGACCAGAGCAAGGCTGCTCGCCGAAAAGATGAAAAGCCGCCCTCACAGCATGAGGGCGGCTTTTGCTTGATTAAGTCGGCATTTCGCTTGAATGCTCAGGCCTTGGAGAAGACGTACTGCGTGTGTTGATGATAGGTCTCTCCGGGCCGAAGGATCGGCTGCGGGAAATTGGCGTGATGCACCGCATCCGGCCAGATCTGGGGTTCCATGCAAAAGGCCGCGTTGGTACCCATCTTGAACCCGTCAAGCCCGGGCACGTCGGTCTTGATATGAATGCCGTCATAGATCTGAAGCCCCGGCTCGGTGCTCATAACCTCAACGGAAACCCCCGATTTCGGGCTCGACAAAGCGGCCAGCTTACGCAGCGTACCAGCACCCTCTTCACAACAGATATTGTTGTCGATGATCGATGTGATGGCAATCACATCACCAACGCGCTTGGGCTTGCGGAAGTCGAGCGGGTGACCATCAAGCGACGCAATTTCGCCGGACGGAATGCACTCTTCATCCGAAACCGTATAGCGATCCCCGTTCACCTGCAGGACGTGATCGTGAATGGTCGCAGAGCCATCAAGGTTGAAATAGCTGTGATGGGCCAGGTTGCACACCGTGGTCTTGTCGGTGTGAGCGGTCAGATCAAGATCAAGCACACCGCCTTCCTTGAGGCTGTAGGTCTGCACAATGGACAGGGTTCCCGGGAAGCCCATCTCGCCATCGGGCAGTTCAACCGAGAGCTGGACGGCATCCGGCTTGATCCATTCGACACGCCAGACCTTCTGGCTCATGCCCACCGTGCCGCCATGCAGGGTGTGCTTGCCCACGAAGTTGATGTCAAGCTGATAGGTCTTGCCGTCGATTTCCAGATGACCATCACGGATGCGGTTCCCGACGCGTCCGACTGTGGCCCCGAAATAGGGGGAATCGGTCAGATACGGCTCAAGGGTCTCATATCCCAGCACCAGCGCCTTGTCGTGACCCTCAAGGCGCAAGTCCTGAATGATCGCTCCATAGGTCAGGACCTTCGCTGTCAATCCGCCCCCGGAAATCGTGATACAATCAATCGGTGTACCATCCGGCATTTCACCGAACCGTTCTTTAGACATGGCTTTTCCTTCCGAGATTCAAAACTGCAACTGTGTCGGGATCGTATCAGATCCACACCGAAAGAGTATGCGAGAAAACACACAAAGCTCACAGCAAACAGGAGCAGGCCCAGCCCAAAGGGCTGTTCGATGACCGCCCCACGGCGGCAGAAATAAAAAAGTGAGATGCCCAAGGGACACCTCACTCCATTTGTTTGCTTGTTTGCAGACCGATCAGGCTGCAGAGACATCCCGAAGGAAGGCAGAAATTTCCTGCTGAAGCTGCTGGGTTTTCTGCCCAAGGCTGACGGAGGCATCCAGAACCTCGCCCGAAGACGTGCGGGTCAGCTCGACGGCTTGAGACAGGCTCTCCATGTTGTTCTGCACCGAAAGCGTCCCGGAAGCTGCGGTCTGCACGTTGCCGGAGATTTCGCCGGTTGCCGCATTCTGCTGAGTAACCGCCGAAGAAATCGCCGTCGTGTAGGAATCGGCCTCTTCCATGGTGGACACAATCGCGGCGATGGACGAAACGGCGGCGTCTGTAGACCCCTGAATAGCGGAAATCTGACTGCCGATTTCCTCGGTTGCTTTCGAGGTCTGGTTAGCAAGGTTTTTCACTTCTGCTGCAACAACCGCAAAGCCTTTACCTGCATCCCCTGCACGCGCTGCCTCTATCGTGGCATTGAGCGCCAGCAGGTTTGTCTGTTCGGCAATATCCTGAATAAGATTGACGACTTCGCCGATCTTGCTGGCAGCATTGGCCAGAGCGGTCACTTTCTCGTTGGTCTCTTCGCTTGAGGACCGGGCATTGCGCACGATGGCCTCGGTCCGCTGCACTTGCTGACCAATCTCATTGATGGAAGAGGCAAGCTCTTCAGCTGCGCCGGACACACTCTGCACACTATCCAGAGCGTTCTGGCTGGCCACAGCGGTGTTCTGAGCCTGATCTGCGCTCTGGTTGGCGATATCGGTGAGCGACGTCGCCGTGCCCTCCATCGTGCTGGCGGTTTGGCTGACACCAGACAAGAGGGTCTGCATGCGGGTTTCGAACGAAGCGATCATGCTCTCGATCCGGCTCTGCCGTTCACGCTGCTTGGCTTCTTCTGCCTTGTTGGCCTTTTCCAGTTGCATCCGCTCGCTGGCATTGTCGCGGAACACCTGAACGGCCCGGCTCATATTGCCGATTTCGTCCTTACGCTCCGCTCCCTTGATGTCCACATCAAGGTTGCCACCAGCAAGGGTCGTCATCACATCGGTCAAAGACCCGATCGGACGCGTCACCGCAAGAGTGATCACCACGGCGAACGTGGCTCCAATCAACAGAGCAATCAGCACAGCCAGCCCGATGGACACCATCATGGTATCCGCAGCGGTCATGGCCAGATGGGACTGCTCCTGAACCAGCGCGTTGATGATGGTTTGAACTTTTCCGGAAAGGGCAATCAGCTGTGCCCGCTGGACCTCGGCCTTTTTCGCCCCTTCGGCCATTCGAACAAATTCGGTCTCGTAATCATCGATTTCCAGCAAGATCGCTTCAGAAATCTTTTTGACTTCCGGCAAAGAGCCCGAACTCGTTTTCAGCACTTGACCCGACTTGCGGAAGCCATCGATCTTCGCCAAAATATCAGGTTTGGTCAGATTGTTATCACTGGAGAAGAATTCCAAAGACACAGCCTTGGTATCGAGCGCGCCTGTGTAGACAACGGCTGCTCTACCCGTCAACCTGTTGATAAAATTCAACTTATCATTTTGAGTTTTCGCTTCGGCTCGTGTCTCGTCAAGCACCTTGTAAACCGTACGGCGAATGGAGTTAGACACGGAAGCAAGCGCAGAAGCAAAGCGACCAACACTGTTGCGCTGCTCAACGGCCTTCTCTGAATAATTGTTGAGATTATCAGATACTTCGGTCAGAATCTGACGCAAGCTGGCTGCCCGTTCGGACAGGATCGTAAGGAGGGAGGAATCAAGTCTCGATAGTTCTATCTTGCTGGCATTATCACCCATTTTCGCAAGCAAATCGGCCTTAACCGCAAAGCTCTTCCACTTGTATTGATCCTTGGAATCTTTTTCCTTGGCCAGATTGCGCTCAAGTGAGATCGCCTCGTCCTTGATTTCGGTGACGATGCGAACGATGCTTTCAGCCTGGACACTGTCCTGACTCGCTTTTTGAGCAACAAGCTGAGCTTCGCTCTTCATTTCTTCAAGCTGCTTCGTGATGATCTCAGTGCCACTCACCAACTGAGCGACGCTGTTCAGCAAATGCTGTGAGCGTTTGTGTTGCTGATCCATCAGAACTGTCATGGCATTGAATTGGTTTTCCAGACCGCCCACAGACTGACGCGCCTGCGCCAATTTCTCGGTCGCCCCTGCCTGATCGGCAAGCGAGACGGAAAGCTCCTGAAGTCGACCATCAAGAGATGAGATCCCTGCGAGAACGAGGTCTGCATTTTCTGCCGTGTTTTTGGAAAGGTAGCCCTCACGCTTGCTCGAGACATCTTGCAGGACATCGAGCACTGCGATGGATTCTTCGTTGATCGTAGACTGTGTCTTGGAATTGACAATCGCCAATATTCCAACAATCCCGACCAAAGCGGTCAGAACCATCATGACAGCAAAACCGCCGCCAACCTTGAACGAAAATTTCAAATCTGTGAGTCTTTTGAGCATGTTGGCCACTCCAATTGTATGCCAATGTACAATGTTCGTGGAGTTTGAACAAAGCGTAAAGGAACGGCCTGCAAACCTTCATTTTATAAGGTGATTTGGATATAACGATCAGAATTCACAGACTTTGGGATAGATCTAAGTAGTTATGCCTAAAGCATTTTACCATGGGCTCATGATTTGGCGTCAGCTCCGCCAAGCGCCCTGAGATCCATCATCTTCTGAACCGAAACATAGTCTACCTTGCCCGTTCCCAGAACCGGAACATCCTGAATGACGATTTCGGATGGAACCATGAAATCCATGCCGCCCGTCTTGCGCACATAGGCTGCAAACTGGGTCCGGTCGGCATCGACATTGTCGGTCATCATGACAATCCGCTCGCCCCGCTTGGGATCGGGCAAGATGGCGGTCGCCGAAGTGGAATCGGGCCACAATTCATCTGCCAGACGTTCGATGGCAGCAAGAGAGACCTTCTCACCGGCAATTTCGGCAAACCGCTTGGCTCGACCGATGATCGTAATGTAGCCATCCTCATCAATCGTGACGATGTCGCCCGTATCATGCCAGCCATCCTTGGGCGGTTCCAACACACCGGGATTTTCGACGCGCAAATAGCCCGCCATCACATTGGCACCCCTGACGAGCAGCCGCCCGCCTTCCTTCACGCC
Source organism: Cohaesibacter sp. ES.047 (assembly GCF_900215505.1). Lineage (NCBI taxonomy): Bacteria > Pseudomonadati > Pseudomonadota > Alphaproteobacteria > Hyphomicrobiales > Cohaesibacteraceae > Cohaesibacter > Cohaesibacter sp. ES.047. The sequence goes on along the minus strand of NZ_LT907844.1, from coordinate 1,649,684 downwards.
CGGCACGGCTTCAAGGCGCGTTTCGATACCGGGCAGTGCCTTGCCGACCGATCCGACCTTGCTGAACATCGGTGTATTGAGCGAGAGCACCGGCGAGCATTCCGTAACACCATAGCCTTCGAGGATGCGCAGACCGAAGCGATTGACAAAGGTGTGACGCGTCGAGGCTTTCACTGGTTCGGCCCCGGCGACGCAATAGCGTATAGAGCGAAAATCAAAGGGATGGGCCGTGCGCGCATAGCCATTCAGAAAGGTATCCGTGCCGAAAAGAATGGTCGCATTGGAGCCGTAGATCAGCTCTGGTATCACCCGATAATGCAGCGGCGAGGGATAGAAATAGATCGGCATGCCCCGAACAAGCGGCAGGATTGTCCCTGCAGTCAACCCAAAGCAGTGGAACACCGGCAACAGATTGAACACCCTGTCATCCATGGTCAGATCGATGCTCGCTCCGGCTTGTGCCGCATTGGCGAGAAGGTTCCGGTGCGTCAGCACCACCCCCTTTGGCACCCCTTCAGACCCGGATGTGAACAGCACGACAGCCGGATCATCGGCCTGCCGCTCCACAACCGGCTTTTTGCGCCGCCACAGGCCCGCCACCTTGTCACCAAACGACAGACCGGCGCGAATGTCCTCGACATAGACAAACCGTACCTTGTCCTCGAGCGCTTCAATGACGGTCTCAAGCTTTGCCTGCTCGACAAAGGCCCGGGAGGTCAGAACCACAGTGAGTTGCGTTGCCTCGCAAGCTGCAAGCAAGCTGCTCACACCGCTTGTGAAGTTGAGCAATGCCGGCACCTTGCCCGCCGACATCATGGCAAGAATGACAAGAATCGCACCGTTGGACGTGGGCATCATCACCCCGACCCGGTCCTCATCGGTAAAGTCAGCAGCAAACCGTGCGCCAAGCACCCGCACTCCAGTTAGCATCTTGCCGTAGCTCAGACGTCCGGCAAATGGATCTTCCACCGCTATCCGGCGCATTCCCAGATTACGCCCCACCTTGATCACCTTGGACACGACAGTCCTGTCGACATTGGTGGTCCGATAAACCAGTTCACCCATCATGTGCTGCAGCTCGGCACCCGCCGCCATGCGCCGTTTGCGCCCCTTGAGCTCTTTGCGCACATTGAGCGTCTGCGGCTCAAGGATGGTTACGCGTACCTTGGGGAACAATGTGCGCCTAACCTGCCGTGACCCCATCCGGGAGGAATAGCTTCGCTCAAGACCATCGATGCGGATCGGCACCACCTTGGCCCCCGTCATGTCAGCCGCCATGGCGGCAACGTCATAGACCTTCATCAGACCGCCCGTATCGGTCACCCGGTTTTCGGGAAACAACACGATCGGACTGCCACTCTGAATGGCCTTCATCAGTGATTGAACCGCCACGGGTTGGGACGGCTCGAGCACCAGATATTTGCAAAAGCGCAGAAACGGATGCATCCACCATGATTTTGCCGTGCGCGCATCAATCGCAAACACCGGCTCTGCCTCGGCGATGGCCATGGCGAGCGGCCCATCCAGAAAGCTCACATGATTGAACGCGAGTATCGGAGCCTTTCCGGCCTTCTCCAGATTCTCCCGCCCCTCAACTTCAAGACGGCTGAAGGTACGAAACAGGATATTGACCAGATCCCACATGGGATGCGTGGGCAGATAGCGGATCATCAACCAGGCCGCCACGACGTTCGCTGCGCTGAGCACCAACAGGATTGTCTCGATCTCGACCCCTTGTGACTGCACCAGAGCCAGAAGGGCACCCGATGCAAAGATGAAGGCCGAATTGAGAATATTGACCGCCGCGATCACACGGGCCCGGTGATCCTTGCGCGCCCAAGTCTGAACCGCGGTGAAGGATGGCACCACCATCAGGGCTCCGGCAACGGCAAGCCCGGCAAGATCGATGGCCACCCGGATCGCCACCAGATGAGAGAAGAAATCAGCAACGCCCACCGCTTCAATCGGCGCCTTGATGTTGGACAGGTTCCACGTCAGTTGTAGCGAAAAATAGGCAACAATGGCAGCCCCAAGCGGAGCAGGCAGAAGAACCACCCGGCCAGCACACAGCCAGGCCGCAATACCGGATCCAACCGCAACCGAGACCGCAAACACCAGAGAATAGACCGTCACGACCTGCGGACTGCCACCCATGATCTGGCTGATAAAGGTCGGTACCAAAGCGGTCAGAACCGCGCCGAGCAACCAGAACCATGACACGATGAGACTGGCGCGCCACAGGCGCTTGTCTGCCTTCAGCTCCTTCAGCAAGGCCCATGTGGACCCAAGAATGTTGCGATTAATAACCAGATCCGGATCCCCCGCCCCGGTGTCAGGGATCTGGCGACTGAACAGCCAGCAACCAACCGCAAGAAGCAGCATGAGCGGACCAAAGATGATCGCATCGACCCCATCATTGGCCACGACACCGGCGGCCACCGTGCCGGTCAGGATGGCAACGAAGGTCGCTCCTTCAACCCAGCCATTGGCCGCGGGCAGCTCCCGCCGCGGCAGATGATCGGGCAGAATGCCATACTTGATCGGCCCGAACAGCGCGGACACGACGCCGAACAGAAACAGCGCCGCCATGGAAATCCAGATGGACCCAAGAGCAATGCCGATAACCGCGACGATGGCAGCACCGATCTCGGCAAGCTTGAGCTTCTCGGCCATCCGCCCCTTGTCATGTTTATCAGCCAGTTCGCCGCCAAGGGCAGACAACAGCAGAAACGGCAGCATGAAGACTGCGCCAGAAAGGGATACCAGCGAGGCACCCTGCTGGGCAGGCAAGGTTGCAATAATGAGAAAAATCAGCGAGTAGCGCAGGAAATTGTCGTTGAACGCAGAAAAATACTGCGTCCAGAACAAAGGCGCGAACCGCTTGGAAATCATCATGTGACGGCGCATGGGACGGTTCTTCCTTCGTGTTTTAGATCCGGCTTTTGGGTCTTGATCCGATTGAACGTCTGCATGCCATCGGTTGCACTCCTAACGAGCACGGCAGCATAAGCCAAAGTACGATGGTTCGAAACTGACACCGCTCAAAAGGTGCGAATTTATGCCCGCTCCTGTTTGCTGTCCCGGCGAATGAAGCAAGGGAGCGCCCGAACAGAAAGCCCCGGACAGCCAGACTGACGTCGCCTTACAATCCAACAGCGACCACACCGCATTTTTGTTGCCCCGGCACGGGATTTCCAAGGTTTGAAAGACCAAATAAAGTAGCAAGGAAGAGTATGCTTTTCTCGCCATCGTCTCGCAAATGGTCTCGCATTGATCTGGCATTGATCTCGCGCGCAATCCATTTTGCTGATCCCGCGCTTCCCAACCCGCTGCGGGATCGCAAGAGAGGCTGCTGCGCCACCGCCGCATCTCGGCGCAGCAGCCCTTTCGCTTTTGATCAAGGCTCCCGCTTTTCAGCACTTGGATCCGCTCGCGCGGAAAGCGCAGAAGGCCTGACAGGTTACAGAGCGTTACACTTTAATACCAAACATGACTGGCTTCCCGGGCAGCTGATTTTGTAAAATCGGCAGCAAGAAACACAGCTTCGGGCCTGAGCATGACAATGCTCCCACGCTGCCCGAAACAACAATTCCTTTAAAATCCTGTCCGAGGCGGGCCTGACCCATGTTCAAGAAATCCGGCCTGATGGCCATCATCAATTCTCCCTATTTCATCTGGCTTTTGATGACCCTTCCAGCGCTTCCCATGCTCTATGGCGCATTCACCGGTGCAAGCCTTCATCGCCTGCTGCATCCGACAGGTGAATTCTCCGCACGCTTCCTCATCCTGTGCCTGATGCTGACGCCGTTGCGCCTGCTGTTTCCCAAATCAAGCTTCGTTATGTGGCTCATGCGTCGCCGCCGCTATATTGGCATAGCAGCCTTTGGCTATGCGCTGCTGCACACACTCTATTATGTGATCGATCTCTCCAGCCTGTCGAAGCTGGTTACTGACCTGACGGATTTTGGCATTCTCACCGGCTGGATCGCCTTTGTCATCTTTGTCCCGCTCGCCATGACCTCAAATGATATTTCGATCCGCAAATTCGGCCCAAGGAAATGGAAAACCATCCAGCGCATGACCTATATCGCAGCAATTGCAACGCTCGCACACTGGCTGCTCGAAGCCCGCGACGCAGGAGGTGCCATTGTCCATTTTGCCCCGCTCGTCCTGCTTGAACTCTACCGGCTGTGGCACAATTTCCGTTCTACACCCAAAAGCGGATCGCGACAGATGCGCCCGACAGCGTGACAACACAGGGTCAATCAGTCGGCCTTGGCGCGCTCCGCGGGCAGCCAGACATCAGCGGTCGACTGCCCCCGCGTGATCCGGGCATGCTGGTTGGCAAACAGGCGGATCCATGGCCCCCATTCCCCATCCGGCCATTGCACCCGCACCACCGCCCGTTCGGCAACGCCAATACCGAAATGATGCCAGCCAGCCTTGCCGCCCGCATGGCCGCCACCGACGGTGATCTCGCGGCTCTGCGTTCGGTCCGCAATGCGCACCTCAACAAAAGCCCCAACCGCATTGCGGTTTGGGCCATCCTGCCGGATCTGCAATTCGACCCAGTTGCCCATCGGGGCTGATGTCTCGTCGCCCGTCTCATGCTGTCCCTGATTGAGCCAGATTTGAGCCGGCTTCTCCCGGTTCACCACGACCGCATCGAGCAATCCATCCATATTGAGATCAACGAGCGAGCCGCCCCGCCCCCGATCAAAACTGAGCATGCCAGCCTTGTCGGCAGCTTCTGCAAAACTGCCGTCCGGAGCGCCCAAGAACAGACTGTTGGGGTCTTTCATGGCAAAATCGGTCATCGCTTCGACATTGCCCTTGGTCACAAACAGATCGACAAAGCTGTCATTGTTGATGTCATCAAACTGCGCATGCCATGAGGTGGAGGGATTCACATTGTCCCCCACGAAAGGCCGGTGGGCGGTGATGCCGCGATCAAACGCCAGATCATCAAAATCGGGCGCTCCGTCTCTGGAAGCAAGCACCTGCAGCTTGTTGTCTGCCATCGAGGTGACATAATAATCCGGCCTTCCGTCGCCGGTGAGGTCCGTTGCGGCAATCCCCATGCCCCAGATACGCAGACGCCGCCAGCCATCCCCTGAGCGATACTCCGATGGCGCGTCTCCTTGGCGTATCTTCCAAAGCTGTTCATGCCCGCCGCGATAATACTGCCGGTCATTGGCGATCCTCAGATCAGGCTTTCCAGACCGGTCCCAATCGGTGAACATCACAGACAAGGCACAATAGCCCGGCTCTAGGATTTCATGGCGATAGCCACCATCCTTGGTGGGCCGATAGAAGTCGGTCTTATGACATGTCCCGAACGGCGAGCCGGGCTGATCCCGATCCACATAATTGCCAATCGCAAGGGTCGGCAGGCTGTTGCCCTCCTCCCACATGGCCGCAAAGGCGGTCGACCATGCCTTGCCGCCATCAAAACGCCATGCCTCATTTGCTTCTTCAAAGGTGCATCCACCCTTGCCGCGAAAGAGCTTGTTCTCTCCGACCCGCAAGACAGCAAGATCAAGAATCCCGTCGCCATCAATATCCAGCGGATAGGCCCCACTCACCGATTTGAGCGACAACGGACCCACGGCCTGTTTTTCAAAGTGGATCGCCCCGCCCATGCTGCTGCGATTGAGATAAAGCGTGGCCGGATCAGCCCCCCCGGCAAGAAAAAGCTCGGGATAATGATCGCCATTGCAATCGAAAACCGCAACGCCGCCACCAACAAAAAACTCCCATCCGCCCGTGTAGCGATGATCAATGCCGCTTGTATCCGTCACCTCGACCATATGCGGCGGCTCCATCGCCAAGGCGGGCACCGCACCAACAAGCATGAGAGGTGCCATCATCCGGCTCAAAAAGGATTTCATGGCTGCATCTCCTTGCTCAAGGTGAGCGATTTCAGGAACTCGACAATCTTGCGCTGGTCGAGATCGCTGAGGGCTTCATAGGCGAGGCGAGAGTCTCTGGCGTCGCCACCATGATGCAGGATGGCCTCGCGCAAAGTGGTCACGTCCCCGCGATGCCCATAAGGCGCGGTGCTCCCGACACCCCAAAGGCGCGCCGTCAGAAACTGGTCATTGGCGATGAAGCGCTGCGACAGCCGCTCGTTGCCAAAATGGGGCTTTTCCGCATCGGCAATGACATGGCGTTTGAAGTCGGTAAAGACCGGCACCATCCAGTCACCATCTTCGTTCTTTTCGAGGCCCTTGGACGAAAGCTCAAAGGAGAAAGCCTTACCCATCTGGTCAGAGACACGGAGATTGCCCGCCCGATTGTAGGGCCCCGGTTCGGTGAAGCTGAGCGACGTGAGAGGCAGGGCTTTGACGTGACATTGGGAGCAGGCGACCTGATCGAACAATCCTTCCCCGTCCTTTGCGGCCTCTTGAAGCACAGGGGCTTGAGGCATGGTCTGACCCGGTGTCGGCAATGTGGCCTGAAACAGCACCAGAGCGGAAAGGTCTGCAGAGGTAATTTCTCCCGCATGTCCGTCTTCATCAAAATCATCCGTCCCGGTCCACTGCATGCCGAAGCGCTCATTGCTCTGCATGCCGTGATGGGTGTTCATCGCATTGATTGAAAACTGCCGCAAAGAGGTGAAGACCCCCTTCTGGCTGAAGGGACGGACAATGAGATCATGATCAATCCCGTCGATCTCTTCAATGTTGACAAACCCGTCCGGTTCCACCGTCAGGGCCCCGAAATCAACGCCCTTGGTGATGAGCTGGACCGTGATCGCCTCGCCCTTTGCCCGCGCCTCGTCGACAGCCTTGCGCCGCAGCGCATGCAAATCGTCGCTCATCTCCCGCGCGATGAGCTCAACGAGCCCCGAGCCATGCAGGTGCGGCGTGCCGCGCTCGTTGGAGAATTGCGCTTCAAGGGTGTCGAATTCAAAGTCAGAAACGCCCTCGGAGGTGAAAGCATTGACAACAAACTCGCCCGATCCGCCGGAGTTGGGCTGATTATGACAACCGTTGCAAGCGTTGGACTCCGGCCCCGAGGTGCGGATCATCGACGGCACCCGGCCCGGGCGCCGCTTGACCGGCACTTCGGCCTGCGTCGCTGCTGGCCGTCCGGCCCCTTCAAGCGATGTGAATTTGGCATCGAACAGTAACCGCCCGTGCCGAAGGATCTCCTCGCGCTCAAGCGCGGCAAGAGCCTCCAGATCGAGGTGTTGCGGCACGGCTCGTTCATCACCGACCACCGGCTCAGCCGCCATCGGCCGAGCGGGCAACAGCATGACAGCAGCGCCCACAAGAGCGCCGAAAACTCGGGCTTCCATAACATTCCTCCCGAAGCGAGGACGCCGGTTTTCTATCAGCGGTCCGGCTTCATGTTATCGCCTTGAAAAAGAGAGGAAAGCCCGACCAACGGGTCGGGCCTTCTTGAGTGTGCATCCTCAGACCGTCTCACCGGTCAGCGGGTTCTTGCCAAGAATGATCATTCCCAGAATGTCATCCTCGGTCACTTCATCCACCTTGACGGTGCCAACGAGCTTGCCGTTTTTCATCACCGACGCCCGATCACAGAGAGCCTTGACCTGATGGATATCATGGTCGATGAGGAAAATCCCCAAGCCTTGCGCTTTCAGCTCGTCGATGAGATCGGCCACCATCTTGGTCTCTTCCACCCCAAGCGCCGCAGTCGGCTCATCCATGATCAGGATCTTGGCGTTGAAATAGACCGCGCGACTGATGGCCACCGACTGACGTTGACCACCGGACAGCGCCGCAACGGGTGACGAGAACCGCTGGAAATTGGGGTTGAGACGCCCCAAAATCTTGCGCGTTTCCGCCTCCATCTGGGCATCATCAACGAGCCCGACGCCATTGACCAGCTCACGCCCCAGAAACAGGTTCGAGGCGGCATCGAGATTGTCCGCCAGAGCAAGTGTCTGATAGATCGTCTCGATATTATAGTCGCGCGCGTCCCGAGGATTGTTGATATCGGCAAGCTCGCCGTTCACATAGATTTCGCCGGCGTTGCGCTTGTAGGCACCGGACAACATCTTCATGAGACAGGATTTGCCCGCGCCGTTATGGCCGAGCACCCCGACAACTTCGCCGGGATAGAGATCGACCGTAACATCTTCGACCGCATGGATGCCGCCAAACGACAGTCGCATGTTGCGCATTTCAACGAGCGGAGTGCCGCGAGACGCATTTTCAGAAACAGTCATATCTCAGTCCCCCGTCCTCTTGCGATAAACGATGTCAACATAGACTGCGAACACCAACACGATACCGACGACGATATTCTGATACGGCGCTTCGACACCGACCATCGCCATGCCCGACTGAAGCGACTGCATGATGAGCGCACCAAGGATCGCCCCATAGATCGTGCCGATCCCGCCAGAAAGAGCCGTCCCGCCGATGACAGCGGCTGCAATGACGCGCAATTCGTCAAGCGTTCCGATGTCATTGGAGTGGAAATTGAGACGCGCTGACGCAACCACGGCCGAAAGAGCACACAGCACCCCGACGATGGCGAAGATCTTCACGGTCAGAAGCCGCGTGTTGATACCCGAAAGCTCGGCGGCTTCCGGATTACCACCCGTGGCAAAGATATAGCGACCAAGGCGCGTGCGCTGGGCAACCACCGTCATGACAGTTGCCACGGCAATCAGGATAAGAACCGAATAAGGCACACCATAACCTTCAGAATAGCCTTTCGGCATAACCTCGCCGGCTTCCTTGAACAGGCGTTTGAGGCGACCGATCGGCACGTCATAGGCATTGAGCATCCAGACAAAGCCCGCAATTGCCGCAACGAGAATTGCGCCGATCACAAACTCGGCCCACACCGGCTTGACCGGAAATTTGTGCGCTATCTTGTTTTGCCGCGCGCCGATGAGCAGATAAAGCGTGAGGGCAATCGCCAAAGCAGCAAGAATCCAGCTGCCCGTTTCGCCAAGCGTGCCATCGATGCCACCGAGCATGACATAGTTGCTATCAAGCGGACCGATCGTCTGGCCGTCGGTCAAATGCCAGGCAACGTTGCGCCAGACAAACAGTCCACCGAGCGTCACGATGAAGGCGGGAATCGTCAGATAGCCGATCAGCCAGCCATGGAACGCACCGATGACCGCTCCGAAGAACAGACCGACGAGGATGGCCACCGGCGCAATCATCGCACTGCCCAGCTCGAACCCGAACCAGTTGGGTAAGACATGGGTCTGCACCATCGCCATGATCGCCGAACAGGTAGCAAGCAAGGCACCGACGGACAGATCGATGTGCCGGGTGACAATGACGAAGACCATTCCCGTTGCCATGATGGCAACAGACACAGTTTGAATGGTCAGGTTGAAAAGGTTACGGGGAGTGAGGAAGCGACCGCCAGTCCAGACATCGAAGACCACACAGATAACAACGAAAGCCCCGATCATGCCAAGCAGTCGGGTATCAATTTCCATTGTATCGATCAGTGTCCGTCGAGCTTTTGGCGGCAGGTCGCGGGCGTCCACGCTATCAGCCATGTGATGCTCTCCAGCATGCAGTTTATCATGACTCCCGTCACATGCGCGGCAGGAGTTGATTCTCATTTTGATAGGAAAGATTACGCACGCACGAGGATGACACCCCGTGCGTGCGTCAAATCATGCTGGAATCAATTGCAAGGAGCCGGGCCGTTGCTCACGCCCTGACACAATTTCTCAACCGAAATCCAGCCAGCATCCGTAACCGCAGTCAGATTGTCTTTGGTCACCGGGATCGGCTCAAGGAACTTGGCGGTCATGGTCGTACCAGACGGAGAGGTCCAGGATTCAGCCCCTTCAATGTCGGCCATTTCTGTACCACCAGCCAGCGCAACTGCGATTTCCGCAGCAGCCTTGCCAAGATCACGGGCATCTTTCCAGACCGATACAGTCTGGGTGCCCTTGGCGACACGGTTGAGAGCCGCATGGTCACCATCCTGACCAGATACCGGAATGCCTTCCATGCCCTGAGCCGTCAGCGCTGCAACAGCACCACCAGCGGTGCCGTCGTTGGATGCGACAACAGCATCAACCTTGTTGTCGTTGGCCGTCAGGATCTGTTCCATGTTGCGCTGAGCATTGGCAGGCAGCCAGCCATCCGTATAGGCTTCACCAACAATCTTGATGTCACCCTTGTCAATTGCTTCCTGCAGGATTTCCTGCTGACCGCCACGCAAGAAGTCTGCGTTCGGGTCAGTCGGAGAGCCCTTGATCATGACATAGTTGCCCTTTGGCTGTTCCGCATAGACCGCACGAGCCTGCATCCGGCCCACTTCGACGTTGTCGAACGTGAGATAGAAGGCGCGATCGTCTTCAATAAGACGGTCATAGGCAATAACGGGGATCCCCTCGTCTGCAGCGTTTTGGACGGCGGGAATGATGGCTTCGGTATCCTGAGCAAGCACGATCAGCGCATTCACACCCTGAGCCATCAAGGCTTCGATGTCACTCAACTGTTTTGAAGAAGAAGACTGGGCGTCGGCAGAAACATATTCCGCGCCAGCAGCTTCCAGAGCCTTAACAATGGCCGCCTCGTCCGTTTTCCAACGTTCTTCCTGAAAATTCGACCAACTCACTCCGACCACGAGATCCGCGGCCAAGGCAGGGGTCAGCATCGACGCGCTCAATAGCACCGCCGCAAGAATTGACTTTTTCATTTCTATTCCTCCCAAGAATATGGCAGCCCGCCAAGCGAGAAAACCGGCTACCTACGTACTACCCATAACACTATTTAATTTATTCGTCGAATTTAGATTATCAGCCTTTCGTCGACCCCTAAAAATTTACAAGCATTTTGGCGCTTGCGGCGCTATCCTGAGTCCAACCAGCGTTCAGGCAAATGCTCGACAGATAGCAACAAAGACCAAAAAAGAAGTCCCGACTCCATGACCAAGAAGATGCGCACCCAGACAAAGAAAACGCCACAAATCCCAGAACAGAGGAATCAGGGGCGGCATCTGGTCTTCGCCCACATTCGCAACAATCATCAATCGGCGCGCATCGACATTGCCAACGAAACAGGCATGAGCCCCGCCACCATCACCACGATCACCGCCGAGCTGATCGCAGCTGGCCTTATCGAGGAAGTGGATCGGGTGGTAGAGCCTGGCCAGAGCCGCCGGGGACGTCCCCGGGTGGATCTGAAACTGCGCGGCGATTCGCATCGAGTGGTCGGGATGAAGATCACCAACCGCTATGTCACAGCGGTCATTCTTGACCTTGAAGGCAATCAACTGGGCAAAGCCCAATTGCCGATGCCCAAACCCCGCCTCACCAGAACCGAAGCGCAAGACCTGATCCTTAAGACCGTCGAAGAGGTTGCCCAGTCGGCGGGCATGAAAATCGAGGATCTTTCATCTGTCGGCATCGGCATCCCCGGTACGGTTTATGCAGAAAGCGGTTATATCGACTGGTGCCCGCTGTTTGAGGAAACGGAGTTTAACCTTCCCGAAATCCTCAAGGACACTTTGCCTGTGCCGACCTTTGTCGAGAACGACGCCAACGCCGTCGCCATCGCCGAGCTCTGGTTCGGCTATGGCCGCGATGCACCGGATTTTCTCGTTGTGACCATCGAGCAGGGCGTCGGCCTTGGCATCGTCATCGACGGCAAACTCTACCGCGGCACACAAGGCTCGGGCGCGGAATTTGGCCACACCAAAGTGCAGCTCGAAGGGGCACTGTGTCGGTGCGGGCAGCGAGGCTGCCTCGAAGCCTACATCTCCGACTATGCCCTGTTGCGCGAGGCTGAACTCTTCTCCAACTGGACCACCAATGCCGATGATGAAAAGCGACTGATCGATCTGTTCAATCGCGCCAAGTCCGGCGACCAGACAGCCCGCTCGATCTTTGATCGTGCCAGCCGCATGTTCGCCATGGGGCTGGCCAATCTCGTCAACCTGTTCGACCCGTCCCTGATCATTCTTTCCGGCGAACAAATGCGCTTCGACTATCTTTATGCACAATCCGTCTTCGACGCCGTGCGAGCCTCCACCATCCAGCGCGGTCACCACGCCCCTGTCATGCGCATTCACAAATGGGGTGACCTGATGTGGGCCAAGGGCGCTGCTGCCCACGCCCTTGAGGAATCAGTTCGTCTTTCGATCGATAAACTCGGCTCGAACGACCAGAGTGCCTGATTTCTGCACCCGATCTTTTCCATACCAGACGGGACCATTTGTGCAGTTTGACCACTTTTTCAGCGTATACCGGTCAAAAAGGGAGCAGATCAGTGGAAGAGTTACCGTCGCCTCTTGATTTAATTTAGATCGTAAAATAATATATCTCTCATCCGGGGGGAGAACCCTTTTTAAGCTCGTTGCACGCAACGCTAACCACCAAGACGGCAACAGAGCAGTCCGGTGAGGAGGAAATAATGTATCTAGGAATTGACCTGGGAACATCCGGGATCAAGGTGCTGGTCATGTCCGAAGACCAGCAGATTGTGGCCACCGCGCATCAGCCTTTGACTGTTGAGCGTCCCCACACAGGCTGGAGTGAACAGGACCCGGCGAGTTGGATTACGGCAACCGCCAATGCGTTTGATGATCTGGCAGCGCGCTACCCCAAAGAACTCAGAGAGGTCAAGGCCATCGGGCTGTCCGGCCATATGCACGGCGCCACGATGCTTGACCACGAGGACAAGCCGGTTGCCCCTTGCATCCTGTGGAACGACACCCGCAGCCATGTCGAGGCAGCCACCCTTGATGCCATGCCCGCCTTTCGCGAGCTGACCGGCAATATCGTCTTTCCCGGCTTCACGGCCCCCAAACTTGCGTGGGTAAAGAAAAACGATCCGGCCATGTTCGAAAAGATCAAGAAGGTGCTCCTGCCCAAGGATTATCTGCGCCTCTGGCTGACCGGCAACTATGTCTCCGACTATTCCGATTCCGCCGGCACGGCCTGGCTTGATGTCGGCAAGCGCGAATGGTCTTCGACCCTTCTGAGCGCAACCGGTCTTGACCTGTCGCACATGCCCGAACTGGCAGAAAGCACCGACAGCACCGGCACCATCCGGCAGGCTCTTGCCGATCGTTGGGGCTTCTCTCCCGATGTGATTGTGGCAGGTGGCGCAGGCGACAACGCAGCCTCGGCCATCGCGACAGGCATTGTGGGCGAAGGCGATGCTTTCATCTCGCTAGGCACAAGTGGCGTTATCTACGCTGCCATCAACAGCTACCGACCCTTGCCACAAAGCGCGGTTCACACCTTCTGCCATTCCACGGCCAACCATTGGTGCCATATGGCAGTTATTCTTGCGGCCACCGATGCCCTCAACTGGTATGCGAAGCTAGTTGGCTCTAAACCCGCCGAACTGACCAAGGCCCTTGGTACTGAGCTGAAAGGACCGGGCTCGACCCTGTTCCTGCCCTATCTCGGCGGTGAGCGGACTCCGCACAATGATGCAGCCATCCGCGGCGGCTTCCTTGGCCTTGCTCATGAGGACGACCGCGAAAGCCTCACCCGGACCGTGATCGAGGGCGTCTCATACGCCTTCAAGGATGGCATCCGGGCGCTTGAAGCCGCAGGAACACATCTTGATCGCCTGATCGCGGTTGGTGGTGGTTCGTCGTCAGACTATTGGCTAGAACTGCTCGCAACCATTCTGGGCAAACAGATTGACCTCCCCGCTGCGGGCGACTTCGGCGGAGCCTTCGGGGCTGCCCGCATGGGTCTCGTAGCAGAGCGCAATTGCGATCCGGCAGAGGTCTGCACCATGCCCGCCATCGAAAAAAGTTTCTATCCCAACACCGAACTGCAACCTGCATTTGAAGCGTCCTATGAACGCTATGTAGCAGCCTATTCACCTTTGAAGGATCTTTGACTATGACTGACTTCTTCGGTTCCCTCTCCAAAATCAAATATGAAGGCCCCGACAGCGACAATCCGCTTGCCTTCCATCACTACAACCCTGACGAAGTCGTCATGGGCAAAACCCTCAAGGAGCATCTGCGCTTTGCTGTCGCCTACTGGCACAGCTTCGCATGGGAAGGCGGCGACCCGTTCGGCGGCCGCACTTTCGATCGCCCCTGGTATGGTGACACTCTCGATCATGCCAAGCTGAAAGCGGACGTTGCTTTTGAGTTGTTCGATCTGCTCGACGCGCCCTTCTTCTGCTTCCACGATGTTGACGTTCGCCCGGAAGGCAAAGACTTCGCCGAGAACCTCTCGAACCTCAACGCCATCGTTGACTATTTCGAAGAAAAAATGGCCACCTCCAGCACCAAGCTGCTTTGGGGTACGGCAAACATGTTCACCCATCGCCGCTTCATGTCCGGCGCATCGACCAACCCGGATCCCGATGTATTCGCCTACAGCGCAGCAACCGTGAAAAGCTGCATGGATGCCACCCATCGTCTGGGCGGTGAAAACTATGTGCTCTGGGGTGGTCGCGAAGGTTACGAAACCCTGCTGAACACCGAGGTCGGCACCGAGCTCGATCACATGGGCCGCTTCCTGTCGATGGTTGTCGATTACAAACACAAGATCGGCTTCAAAGGCACCATTCTTGTCGAGCCAAAACCTCAGGAACCAAGCAAGCATCAGTATGATTATGATGCGGCAACCTGCATTGGGTTCCTGCGCAAATATGGCCTCGAAAACGAAGTCAAGCTGAACCTTGAACAGGGTCACGCGATCCTTGCCGGTCACAGCTTCGAGCACGAAATCGCTGTTGCAATCGCAGACGGCATGCTCGGCTCCATCGACATGAACCGCAACGACTATCAGTCCGGCTGGGATACCGACCAGTTCCCGAACAACACCCCGGAAGTGGCACTTGCCTACTACCACATCCTCAAAGACGGCGGCTTTAAAACCGGCGGAACCAACTTCGATTCCAAACTGCGCCGTCAGTCCATCGACGCGGACGATCTGGTTGCTGGTCACATTGGCGGCATGGACGTCTGTGCGCGCGGCTTCAAGGCAGCAGCAGCGATGCTTGAAGATGGTGGCCTCGAAGACTTCCTCAAAAACCGCTACGGCGACTGGAACAATGACGTCAACAAGGACATGCTCGCAAAAGGCACCCTTGAAAGCATCTCCGAGCGCGTCCTCAAGGACAACATCAATCCAGAGCCACGCTCTGGCCAGCAGGAAAAACTGGAAAACTGGATCAACCGTTTCGTTTGATCAGACCCCTAAGGTCTTTGAACAAAAACAGGGGAGCGGCATTGCCGCTCCCCTTCTTCATTTGACAAGATATCACCCGACTGCCCGGGCGCATTCAAGGGCACACCCTCGAAGCGTTAATCCCGTGGCAGCGCTTGCCCATCCTTGTCAAAGAAATGCAGGCGCGAGCCATCAAAGATCAGACCAACCCGGTCACCTGGCTTGATCTCGACATCGCCACCAAGGCGCACACCGATCTGGCCAAGGCCTGCACAATCGACAAGCAGATGCGTATCGGCCCCCAGATACTCGACAATATCGACAAGCCCGTCGCACTGCCCCTCGCCTTCAGCGCCAATCTCGATATTCTCAGGCCGAACCCCGACATGGGCCGCCTCGCCCTTCTGGGTCAACGCTCCACCCCGGCCACCTTCGAGCACATAACTTTCCCCCTCGGTCCGGCAGGGCACGATGTTCATCTTCGGCGACCCGATAAACTGCGCAACAAACAGATTGTCTGGCCGCTCATACAGCTGGCGCGGTGAGCCGATCTGCTCGATGATGCCATCACGCAGCACCACAATCCGGTCCGCAAGCGTCATGGCCTCCACCTGATCATGGGTCACATAAATCATGGTGGTAGCAAGTTCGCGATGCAGCTTGGCAATCTCGTAACGCATCTCGACACGCAAGGCCGCATCAAGGTTGGACAAAGGCTCGTCAAACAGAAACGCGGTGGGATTACGCACGATGGACCGCCCAATGGCCACCCTCTGGCGCTGACCACCCGACAGCTCTTTTGGCCGCCGGTCGAGATAGCTTTCCAGCTTGAGGGCCGCAGCGGCCTCATTCACCTTCTGCTCGATTTCCGCCTTTGGCTTTCCTGCGGTTTTCAGCCCGAAGCCCATATTGTCCCGCACATTCATATGCGGATAGAGCGCGTAGGATTGGAACACCATGGCAAGACCGCGCTGAGCCGGAGGCTCGGCTGTCACGGCCCGCCCACCGACGAGAATTTCGCCGCGCGAGCATTCTTCAAGCCCGGCAATCGTCCGCAACAGGGTTGACTTGCCACAGCCGGACGGGCCGACAAAGATGATGAATTCGCCTTCATCGATACTGAGATCAACGCCCTTGATGACTTGAACATCTCCGAACCATTTCTCGACACCCTTTAGCTCAATGGATGACATGATCAGCCCTCCCCCAATTCTTTTGAAACCCACGCAAGCCAGCAGGCAGCAGTCCAGGTGAAAGTGCCACCACCGGCTGGCGTTCCGTCCTCGGGATTGAAATACTCGGCAAACCCGCCCTGCTCGATCAGGCGCGCGCTGTCACTGTGCAAGCGCTCGGCAAATGCCTTGTGTCCGGCTTCGTCAAGCCCCATTCCGATCAGTGTGTTGACCACCACCCAGACAGGCCCGCGCCAATAGCGCTTGGGATTGTAATCCGGGTTTTCCGGATCAAGACTGGTGACCCCATGCGGTGCGGCATCAAGAAGGCGTTTCAGATGTGACAGAACACGATCATCCGTAAGACCCGCATACCAGCACAGGAAAGCTGCCGAGGTTACATTGCCCGAAAATTTCCCGGTATTCAGATCCTTGGCATCATAGCTTTCAATCGCCGGGTTCCACAGGGTTTCGATGCCCCTCTCCAGCGACGCAATCCAGCCCTTGATAACACTGGTATCCTTGCCCAGCTGGTCACCCAGCCAGACCAGATCCCGATGGGCCCGCAACAGGATGAACGACAGGGTCGGATCAGCCACCCGGAAAGGCCCGCCTTCGAGTATGGCTTTCTCGTCCCACTTGTGCGCCCGCGCGTAATAGAGGATCGCGAGATAGACATCATAGTCGCGCTTGGTGGGACGCATCTCTGGATTGACGTGCGAGGTGTCGCGTCGTTGATACTCACCGACACCGGAGACATCCACATTGGCCATCGCCTCGTCCCAGTCGGCGGCATTGTCGCGGCCGGATTCCCAAGGATGTGTGACGCAAATCGCACCGCTTTCTCCGCGACACTCCATGAACCACTTGTGCCAGGCGACAATCTTGTCATAGAGGGGGCCGACGCGCTTGATGCCTTCTGCAGGATCTTTCTCGAAGATCTTGCGCGCAAAGGTCGCGACCAACGGCGGCTGACTGATCCCCGAAGAGGGCAGATCATTGCCCGAGACGCCCTCCGTTCCCCAGACACCGGGGCCGGGGAAATAGCCATCATCCACCTCGTGGAAAATGATGTGCGGCACCATGCCATTGGCCCATTGGCCGGAGAACAGGGTCTCGAGTTCGACCCAGGCACGATTGAGATCGATCTCGGCAAATCCGAGCGCGGCAAAGGCGCTGTCCCAGTTCCACTGGTAGGGATAGAGCCCTTTGGTCGGCACCGTGTAGCTTCCGCGGTCATTGCCTTTGAGAATGGCGATTGCCTGATCGTTGAGAGGCAAAGTCATTGTCTTATCCTTTAACAGAGCCCGCAGTCAGGCCCTTTGTCATAAAGCGTTCGAGCCCCAGGAACAGGGCCATGATAGGCAGCGTGGCGATAACGGCCCCAGCCATCAGATGCTGACGGGGCACTTCGGAGGAGTTGAGCATCGTCACACCGCGCGTGAGAGTGAATTTCGAGGGATCATCCAGCAGCATGAAGGCAAGCAGGAACTCGTTCCATGCGATCATGAAGACATAGAGCGACACAGATGCCAGCGCTGGCAGGGATAGCGGCAGGGTGATCTTCCAGATCACGCCAAGACGTGAAAGCCCATCCATGAGGCCCGCTTCCTCTATTTCCGCCGGCAAGCCGCGGAAATAGCCCTGCAACATGTAAAGCGCCACAGGAATGGTGGTCACCGGATAGATCAGCAGCAGCCCGAACAGGGAGTTGCGCAAGCCAAACATGGAGAACGCCACATAGATCGGCAAAGCCAGCACAATCATCGGCACCATGTAGATGAGCAGGATCGATCGCGACATGACCGCCTGTCCCTGAAAGCGCAGACGCGCCACCGCATAGGCTCCCGGCACACTGAAGAGCAGCGTGACGAAGACCGTCATCACGGCCACGAGCAACGATGTCATCAGGTAGGAGCCGAAATTGAACTGGGTGAACAGCTCCTGATAGGACCGCAGCAACCCCCAGCCCTTCTGCCAGTCGACGGAGAAGTCGAGCGGATTGAGCAGCAAGTCCTGCTGGCCCTTGAGGGACGTCATCACCATCACATAGAAGGGAACGATGACGATGGCGGTGAAGAAGACATAGCCAAAGCCGGTCAGGAACCGCACGATGGCCTCTTCGAACTGATGCCGCGTGAGCTTGCCTTTGGGCAGACTGTCAAACATCACCCGCAAGGGAAGATAGAGCGCCGCGGCCAGAACCAGCACACCGATGCCTTGCGCGACCGGCTTCAGCCCAAGGGAAACCCCGAAGGGCTCAGTGAGACTGATGGCGAGCACAAGCACGAGGCTTACAACAAGCCCCACCCAGCGGTTGGGCAGATAAAGCGCGAGATAGCCGATTGCAATCCCCTGAAGGATCGAAACCAGCCAGATTGGCCGGACCGGCAGTCCGGTAGAGAAGGCCATCAGGATCGTCAGACAGACGATGACCGTCAGGCTCCACAGAGCCCCGATGATCGGGGTGAGGATCATTCCATGTTTCATCATAGCCCTTCCTCCCTGCTCATGAAGCGGAAGAAGAAGAAGGAGAAGGCGAGCAGACAGGCAAAGATCACCACAGCCACCGCTGCACCAGCCCCAATGTTGGAAATGGCAAAGGCCTGTTCATAGACACTCACCGTCAATGTGCGCGTCCCCGCATTCCCGCCCGTGAGCAGGAAGATGTCGTCGAACTTGTTGAACGTCCAGATGAAGCGCAGAAGGAACAGCACCGACAGGATGCCCATCAACTGCGGCAGGGACAGATAGTAGAATTTCTGGAACGGCGATGCCCCGTCCATATCAGCGGCTTCATACATGTCCGTATCGATGGACTGCATGCGCGCCAGAATGAACAGGAATGACAGCGGGAAATAGCGCCAGATCTCGAAAACCGTCACCGAGAAGAGCGCCAGAGGCCGCTCACCAAAGAAGTTGATCGGACCGTCGATCAGGCCCATCTGGACCAGCAGCGCATTGAAGGACCCCGAGAAGGGATCAAGCAGCGTCACCCATGTGAAGGCCACCGCAATCACCGGCGCGACATAGGGGAACAGGAACAGCCCGCGCAGGATGCCCTGCCCGGCAAAACTGTGGTTGAGAATGAGCGCCGCCATCATGCCCACCAAAAGGGCACCGACGGTGCCGACAATGGTGTAGAAGGTGGTCACCCAAAGGACGTCGAGAAATTCCGAGCTACTAAACACCGCTCTGAAATTGTCCCAGGTAAAGCTGAAGCTGAAGAGATCCGAAGTCGCATCCCCGGTCATCACCGGTTCGGTATCGCGCAAGTCGACACCACTGTCAAAATAGACCTGCTCGGCCACGACATCAATCTGAAGACGCTCGCGGAAGCCCGGCTCCCAGTCTCCCAGATCACAGAAGAAGTCCTGACCGTTGAGCGTACAGCGCGGATCCGGCGTCAAAATGGTCAGACCTTGCGGCCAGACATCGCGCATAGTCACGTTGGCAATGGGCTTTTCCTGCGAGGAATTCTTCAACCGATATTCCACGAGCGACTGATCGCCGACGGCCTTCGGCTTGCCTTTCAGACGTTCATAGACATCAGGCGTGGTGGGGCGCAGGTCCCCCAGATTGATCGGTTTGGCACTGATCCAGAAAATCGCCAGCAGCGGCAGCACAATCACCAGCGCCACACTGATCAGCGTTGGCATGAGCAACCCCCAAGCGAGACGCGCCTCGCGCTTGGCCAGAGGGCCCCGTCCGGGCGGTTTCAAACGAGGCGTTTGAAACCCACCATTCCCGGATCCGGATTGAGATTCGGACATCGACATGAGAGTAAGCTCCAGATCTGTACCGGGAGACAATTCCCCCGATACAGGCTTGAGTGTTTGAAATTTCAGATAAACGCAGTCGCGGTTACTTGATCTTGGCAAGCTCGGCGTTGAGCTCGGCAACCGCCTCATCCGCAGTGATCACATCATCGGTGAACTTGCGGACAACCTGGTTAAAGACCTGGCTGTTGATCATCTTGGAAGCAAGGCCAAGCTGGCTTTCCTTGACGCCCCACCGCTGGGCCACATCAAGACCGGCAACGATCTCGTCGACCATTTCGGCAGGATACAGCTCCGCAAGAGGCTTCTTGCGATCCACACCGACCGGCAATTTCGACCATGCATCGATATATTTGGTCGCATTGTCCGCATCACCGCGGCGAACCGGGAATTTGCCTTCCGGTGCAATGGCCAAGGTGCTGGTGTAGCCGTCACTCATGGAGTAGGCCACGAACTTCTCAGCCGCTTCGATGTCGGCGTCAGAGCTGATACCGAAATAGCGCAGGTCACCCCATGCTGCCCCATCAGGATTGGACGGGCCCGCAAAGTTGGTCACGATACCGGTCTTGGAGGCCAGTTCCGGGCTGGTCGGATCATCATTGATGGTCGGCGGAGCGGAATCGCGCAGACCAGCCAACTCATCAAGAATGAACGGAGACCAGATGATCATCGCGGCCTTGCCAGCGAAATAGAGCTCGCGGGACTGTTTCCAATAGAGTTCACCCGGAGGAGAGGCTTTCACGATGGCCTTGTAGAATTCCAGCACTTCCTTGGTTTTCTTGGCATCGAGTTCCTTGAAGCCATCGGCATTGACCGGAGACACACCGTTGGCAAGGAAGACATGCTCAAGCACCTGGCTCATGAAGTTCTCATCAACCTTGGTGGCGGCAACAAAGCCGTACATTTCTGGCGGATTGTGCAGAGCTTTGACCGCAGCAAGGGCATCGGCATAGGTGGAGGGCGCTTTAAGGCCCTCGGCGTCGAACAGATCCTTGCGGTAGACAATCATCTGCGTCCAGCCATCAACGGGTACGGAAGCATAGCCATCTTCAACCGCAGCCATGTTGAGAGCACCCGAGGCGAAGGTATCAGCGCCCAACCCTTCAATCACTTCGGTCGCAGCATCGGCATCCAGAATGCCGGCTTCAACCCATGGCAGGGCATACTGCAGCGGATGATAGATCACATCAGGCAGATCGCCAGCGGCGAAAGCAGCCGTGGCGCGGGTGCCCAGATCTTTTTCCGTCACCGGAATAACTTCAACGGAAATACCGGTTTTCTTTTCGAAGGCAGCGGCCATTTCCTGCTGTTTGGCGAGACGGGGTGTCTGTTCTTCTGTCGTCCAGAAGCGGATACCATCGGCAGACGCCGAGACCGCGAACAGCCCCAGAGCGACCGACGCACCCATGACCAGGCTGGTTGTGCGTTTTAGTTTGGATGAAAGCTTCATTGTTAAACCTCCCAATTCAACATTGCATGTTTGGATTTCAGGAATAGATGACCGGCGGACCATCGGAGGCCCGCACAATCAGATTTGCTTCTCCCATCTGCCGCAGGGTTTCGGGCTGCGCCCCCCTGATGCGGCGGATGAGGAGATCGGCGAGGCGCTCTCCCGCCTGCCTGTTGTCGACGGAAAAACTGGTGAGCGGCGGATTCGCAAACTCGCCCTCGGAAATTCCGTCATAAGAAATGATGGAAACCTCACGCCCGATCGAAAGACCCCGGCGTTTGGCTGCCTTGTAGACACCAAGGGCCGCCAGATCGACGGCACAGACAATAGCCGTCGGCGGCTTCGGCAAAGAGAGAAGAGCCTCCCCCTCTCTTTCGCCGTCAGCCTCGGTTACCGCATCGCGGCGAACATAGTGTGGATCAACATGAAGCCCGACACGCGCCATGCCTTGCTTAAATCCTTCAAGGCGCAGCCGGGCATACATGTAGCATTCCAGCCCGTTGATAAAGCCGATCCGCGTATGGCCATGATCAGCAAGCCGTTCGACGGCCTGCTCCATCGCGTCTTCCCCCTTGATGTCGAACCAGCCGCACCCTGTCGGGTCTCCTGTGCGTCCGAACATGATGAAGGGGATATCGTGCTCGATGAGATATTCGACACGCGGATCTTTGACCCGTGTGCGCGGCAGAATGAACCCGTCCACCTTGCGCTCGTTGCTCAGCCGCTCAATGGTCTCAAGCACGCCTTGCGAATTTTGCGCCGTGGTCACGGTCAGGGTCCAATTCTCCTGACTGGCTCTTTGGGAAATACCGTCAATGAAATTGGTCAGAAACGGTCTGTGGCTGCCATGGCCACCAACATTGAAGACGAGCCCCATGGAGCGCACCAGCCCGGTCCGGATCGCCTGCGCCTGCGCCAAAGGCGTGTAGCCCATCCGCACAGCCGCCTGCGCCACCCGCGCCTGCGTGCTTTGTGCGATATCACTATAGCCATTCAAAGCCCGCGAAACGGTGCTCTTGGACATGCCCAACTCCTCGGCCACATCCTTGATGGTTATGCGTGATTTTCGGCTCGACGGTCTTGTTCCGACCTGTTCTGATGACTTCCTCACGTCTTCCTCCCACGTCAAAGCTGATTTACGAAACCGGTTTCGGCAACAACTCAAAATCGACTGATCTGGGAAATTGTCAATATGTCGCAATCTGGGGCTGACCGCACTCCGAAATCGGTTTCGATTTACCGATCAGGCTTTTTGCAGACGCCAAATCTGTTTTTTGAGAGGAATCAACGCACTGGCAAGGTCCCAGCGAAACCGGTTTCGCGACGTAAGGTGACGCGTCGCAGGAGTGAGATCCATCTTTTGTTGCACATGGGGAAAACCCGGCGAGCCTGTGGATTTTGTTGCCTCAACCCTGGGATGCCAGGATTTAAAACAAGGATCGCGTTCTTATGCTTGGCCTGTTTTCGCTCAGAAGGACACCATCATCCTGCCCGGCGATCTCTCAACCGCTTTGATTACCCCATTCGGCTGCGGCAGATCACCAATAGCAAAAAGCCGCTATTCGAGTCGCGTCGGGAGGAGAAACGCGTCATCAAATAGCGGCTTTCGCAAAGCGCCCGACCAAAGGCGCAGTCAATCGGCTGAACCGTCATCAGCTCTGCAAACACCCTTTGCAGGTGCCGTGCCAATTCGGAAACATTTTTAAAAATATCGGAATTTCTGGGAGTTGCGCGCACTCACACCGAATGCACAGCAGATGCCGTTTCGAACGCGCACCAAAGCTGCACACAAATTTTGCAACCCGAGAGAACAGCGCACAATAATTAATCACGCCCCAAACGGCTTAGTCTTCATTCGAACCATCATGGCCCGGCGGCAACCATCCTCGCTCGGCCCGAACACGAAACGCGCTCTTGCCCTCTTTCAGCGCCTGCTCCTGATCCGCCATCACTTCCTTGGTCTTCTCGACATAGGCAGCGTTCTGATGGCCTGGAATCTCCGGGTCGTACAGCCGGGCCAGTTCTGCAATGGCGCGCTTGTCGCTGGCCTCATAATCCTGAACATGCTTTTCCGCGTCGTAAGGATGCATCCCGAGCGCTTCGAGCACCGAACGGCCAGTTCGCACCGCGCTGTCAAAGGTATCGCGAATGATGTCCCGACATCCCACAGCGTAGAGTTCATAAACATGGTGGCGGTTCATCGCCCGTGCCACCACGTGAACATGGGGATAAGCCTCATGCATGTAGCGAACAAGTTCCGTGGTCTGCTCCGCATTGTCGATAGCAATGACGAGAGCCGCTGCGTCCTCAATACCCGCTGCACGCAAGAGATCAGGCCGGGTCGCATCACCAAAAAAGGCTCGGATACCATAGGTCCGCAGCGTATCAAGCTGCACCGAGCTGTGATCAAGCACCACCGTCGAATAGCCCGCCGTGCGCAGGATCCGGTTGACCGCGCCGCCAAAGCGACCATGACCGGCAATGATCACTTGCCCCTTCTCGGTGATATCGTCATCCTCTCGGGCCTGCCCCTGAACGAAGCGCGGCGCGATCACTCGGTCATAAAGAATGAACAAGGCTGGCGTCAGCACCATCGACAGGGTCACCACCAGCAAAAGCTGCTCGGAAAGGGCCTTGTCGATCACCCCGTTGGCCACCGAATAGGAGAGCAGCACAAAGCCGAACTCCCCCGCCTGAGCCAGACCGAGCGCCACAAGCCAGCGATCCGCCCCTCGAATGCCAAACAGGAAAGCGATGCAATAGATCACCACCAGCTTGACCACCATCACCCCAAGGGTAATGCCCAAAAGGATGAAGAAGTGATCGAGCAGCAGGGAAAAGTCGACATTGGCCCCAACCGTGATGAAGAACAATCCCAACAGAAGCCCCTTCAAAGGCTCCACATCGCTTTCGAGTTCGTGCCGATATTCGCTGTTGGCCAGCACGACACCGGCGACGAAGGTGCCAAGAGCAGGCGAAAGCCCCACCATGCTCATCATCAGGGCGATACCGACCACCAACATCAGCGCGGCCGCAACGAACAGCTCGCGCAACTGACCCATGGCAATGAAGCGAAACATCGGTCGGGTCAGGAACCGGCCACCGAATACCACGAGCCCAACGGATGCAAAGATGATCACGACCCGCCACCAGATCGGCAGGCTGCTGATCCATTCCGGGCTGGTCGACTGGGGCGCACTGGCTGCATCGCTGGCCAATTGCTGCATCGTTCCCCCAAGCTCGGGCAACGCCAAAAGCGGCAGCAGCGCCACCATCGGGATGAAGGCGATATCCTGAAACAGCAGGATGGAGAACGCGCCTTTGCCACCATCCGATTTCATCAGTCCTTTTTCGCTGAGGGTCTGCAGCACGATGGCGGTTGAAGACATGGCAAAGATGGCGCCGATGGCAAGACTCACCGGCCAGGAATAATCAAGCGCCATGAAGCCGGACATCAACAACAAAGTCGTCAGAACCAGCTGCAACCCACCAAGCCCGAGCAACCGGCTTTTCATGCGCCAAAGCAGGCGCGGCTCCAGCTCCAGACCGACCAGAAACAGCATGATCACCACGCCGAATTCCGCAAAATGTTGCAAGCTCTCCACATCCACCGAGAGGGCCGACAGGATCGGCTCGAGCAACATCCCGGCAATCAGATAGCCCATCACGGACCCAAGTCCCAGACGCGAGGTGATCGGCACCGCGATCACACCGGCCACCAGCAACATGAAGGAAATCAGCAGAAAATCACTCATGATGCCCCCCCCGTCGCGATCCCGTTCTTGGCAATCGGCAACCCGTCATGAAAGATCATCTCCATTTTGCCGGCCGCAGCCCGGTCATAGGTCCCATCACGCAAGGCAACAAGCAGGCGTCCATACCC
This sequence comes from Cohaesibacter sp. ES.047, assembly GCF_900215505.1. Taxonomy (NCBI): domain Bacteria; kingdom Pseudomonadati; phylum Pseudomonadota; class Alphaproteobacteria; order Hyphomicrobiales; family Cohaesibacteraceae; genus Cohaesibacter; species Cohaesibacter sp. ES.047. The sequence continues at coordinate 1,624,291 of NZ_LT907844.1, read as the reverse complement.
ATCTACGTGTGCTTCCACGCGATCTTCCTTAGGCGCCGTCAGTGCGGTGTGCAGTACATAGGGCGGCAGATAATTCATCTTGCAAATGCGGGCGGTCTGTTCAAGCGGGGCCAGAAAGGTCGTCAACGGATAGGTCTGGTATCCGCCAAAGTTGAAGGCATCCTGAGGTCCCGCGGTGGAGACAGCCAACATCATGTCCTTGCCCTCAAGCTGTGTCCCCTCATGTCCGTAGGCAAAGCCATATTCGAGCACCAGATCCTGCCATTCCTTGATCAGGGAAGGCGTCGAATACCAGAAAAGCGGAAACTGAAACAGGATCACATCGTGCGTAACAAGCCGCTCCTGCTCCCGGTCGATATCAACATTGTGCCTTGGATAATCGGCATAGAGATCGACAAAGCTAACCCCTTCAAGCGCGCTCGCCCTCTCAGCCATCGCTCTGTTGACGTTGGAATATTTATGCCCCGGATGGGCATAATAGACGAGTATTTTTTCCATTGCTGTCCTGCTTTGTCGCCGCTTGCCTGTTTTGCAACCGCTTGAATGTGGCCATCTGCCTATGGCCCGATCATGTCGGTTCCGTGGCCCTTCACAAGCTATCACAGGTAAATCGCATTTCGGCTATACGCCCCCATGCTTTTTGGGGTTTCGCCCTTCACCTGTTCAAGCCGCCAGACCTTAGCGACCAGATCAAGGACCGAACCCTTGCAAGAGTTGGGCCTGTTTGATTGCATCTGCCTAATGAAAATCCCGGCTCGGAAACAGCTTCTTGGCCTGCTCGCGCGGATGGCGGGCGCGGGAGACGGGACGCGACAAAGCCTTGGAGGGTTTGAGGCGCGGCGCTTCGTCCGTCACCGGGTTGGTGATCCCCACCGCATCATCAAGCGGATGGCCAAGCTCGGACAGCTTGTCCGACATATCCTCGATGCGCTGGGCAATCAGATGCACCACGATGCCTTCCCGTTGCAAAGTGCCATACACCTTGAGCAGCCTTCCTGCGATCACCGCCCGCCGGAAGGCCTTGTAGACCTTGGGCCAGACCACCACGTTCGATACCCCCGTCTCGTCCTCAAGGGTGATGAAGATCACCCCCGATGCCGTGCCCGGTCGTTGCCGCGTGATCACCAGCCCGCAGACGATGGCCTGCTTTGCCCCCGTTGTCAGCAAGTCCGCATGGGTGATGAGCTCAGGCATCGAAGGGCGCAAAAGCTCCATCGGATGGGCCCGAAGCGACAGGCGCATCGAGACATAATCCTCCACCACCTCTTCACCCAGATGCATCTGCGGCAGCTGTACCTTGGGTTCAGTGATGAAATCCCCCTCGATCGGATCATTGAACAGCGGCAAGGGCTTGAGCCGCCCGATGGCCTTGACCTGCCACAGCGCATCACGCCGGTCCATCTCCATGGAGACAAAGGCATCCGCCTCGGCCAGCCGCTCAAGCGCGCCTGCCGACAGGCCCGCCCTTTGCCACACGCTCTGGGGGTCGGGATAGCCATTGCCGCGCGCCGCCACGATCCAGTCCGCCTCTTCCTCGGAAAAACCCTTGATCTGGCGAAAGCCGAGCCGAATGGCCAGCGCCCCATCGCTACGCCGCTCCAGCGCATTGTCCCAGCCACTGTTGTTGATGCAGACCGGCCGCACCTCGATGCCATGCTCCCGCGCATCCCGCACGATCTGGGCGGGCGCATAAAAACCCATCGGCTGGGAATTGAGCAGGGCACAGGCAAAGATCGCCGGATGATGGCATTTGAGCCAGGCCGAAACATAGGCCAGCATGGCAAAGGCCGCTGCATGGCTTTCAGGAAAGCCATATTCGCCAAAGCCCTCGATCTGGGAAAAGCAGCGCTCGGCAAACTCCTTGTCATAGCCCCGCTCCAGCATCCCGGCCATGAAGCGCGCCTTGAACGTATGGATCGTTCCCATACGCCGGAAGGTGGCGAGCGAGCGCCGGAGCCGGTCCGCCTCCTCGGGGCTGAAACCCGCCGCCACCACCGCGATCTGCATCGCCTGTTCCTGAAACAGCGGCACCCCGAGCGTCTTGCCCAGCACCTCCTCAAGCGCCCGGGAGGGATAATTGACCGTCTCGCGCCCCTGCCGCCGATTGATATAGGGATGCACCATGCCGCCCTGAATGGGGCCGGGGCGCACGATGGCCACCTCGATGACCAGATCATAAAAGGTGCGCGGACGCATGCGCGGCAGGAAATTCATCTGCGCCCGGCTCTCCACCTGAAACACCCCGACAGCATCGGCAACGCACAGCATGTCGTAGGTCGTGCTGTCCTCCTGCGGCACCGCGCCGATGGTGTAATGCAATCCCTCGTGCATTTTCAGAAGGTCAAAACTCTTGCGAATACAGGTCAGCATGCCAAGGCTCAGAATATCCACCTTGAGAATGCCCAAGGCATCGATATCGTCCTTGTCCCATTCGATGATGGTGCGATCCTCCATCGCCGCATTCTCGATGGGGCATAGCTCATCAAGCCGCCCGCGCGTGATGATGAAGCCGCCAACATGCTGGGAGAGATGGCGCGGAAAACCAATGATTTCACTGATCAGCCGCAAGGTCTGCATCAGCCGCCGGTCCCCCGGCTCAAGGCCAAGCGCCTTCATCCGGCCCACATCGACGCCCTCGTTCGACCAGCCCCAGATCTGCCCCGACAGTGCCGCCGTCACATCCTGCGAAAGCCCCATCACCTTGCCCACTTCGCGAATGGCCGAGCGGGTGCGAAAATGAATGACGGTGGCACACAGACCGGCTCGCTCGCGCCCGTAACGCTCATAGATATGCTGGATCACCTCCTCGCGCCGCTCATGTTCGAAATCCACATCGATATCGGGCGGCTCGCCGCGATGCTCCGAGACAAAGCGTTCGAACACCATGGTGATGGTCTCGGGCGCAACATCCGTGATGCCAAGGGCAAAACAGAGGATCGAGTTGGCCGCCGAACCGCGCCCCTGACACAGGATATCGCGGCTGCGGGCATAGGCCACAATGTCATGAACCGTGAGGAAATAGGCGGCAAAGCCGAGCTTTGCCACCAGCGCCAGCTCCTTGCTGGCAAGCGCTTGTGATTTTTCCGGCACCCCGTGCGGATAGCGGCGTTTGAGCCCCTCCGCCGTCAAGCGCTCCAATCGCGCCTGCGAGCTTTCCCCATTGGCGATTTCATCCGGATAGTCATAGCTCAATTCACTCAGGCAGAAGGTGCAGCGCATGGCGATCTCGCCCGCCCGCCGGATGGCCGCAGGATGTCGCCGGAACAGCCGCGCCATATCCGCCGCCCCTTTGAGCCGTCGCTCCGCATTGGGCAAGGCCCGGGAGCCAATCTCGTCGATGGTGACATGCTCGCGCATGCAGGTCAGCACATCGGCCAGTTGGCGCCGCCCGGCGTGATGCATCAGCGCGTCGCCCAAAGCCACCATCGGCGCGGCCAGACGATAGGCAAGCTGCGAACAAGCGTCAAAATAGCCTTGGTCCGATCCATTATAGGCGGGGGCAGCCCCCAGAAAGACCGATCCGGGGAAGCGCTGCACCACCTGACGGATATGCGGCACCACATCTTCATGCTCCAACCCCGCTTGCGGCAGGGCAATCAGCATCATGCCCGAACAGCCCTGAAGCATGTCCTCAAGATCAAGCAGGCACTCTCCCTTTTCCGCCCGCCTTTTGCCAAGAGTGAGCAGGCGCGACAGGCGCTCATAAGCGGCCCGATCCGTTGGCAGAGCCACCCAATCAAGCGAGCTGTCCCTCAGAACAAGGCGAGCGCCGATGATCAGGCGAGGCAGCTTGACGACCGGAGGCGGAATGAGCTCCGGCCGCTCCGGCTCTTTGAGGATCTGCCGGCTTGAGGGATTGATGCGCTGGCTCGAGCGCACCTTGATCGCCTCGTTCACCTTCTCATCAATCTGGCGCTGCAATTCCTTGAGCGCCGAGAAGGCCCGCACCACACCGGCCAGAGAATTCCGGTCAGTGATGGCAATCGCATCCAACCCCAGCTCGGCGGCACGGGTCACCAGCTCTTCCGGATGCGAGGCTCCGGTGAGGAAGGTGAAATTCGACATCACGCACAGTTCTGAATAGGTTTTGGGGCGCATCTTCTCGAGCTGTTCGGGCGAGACGGCCCCCGGCTGCGGCCCACTCATGCAAATTCACCCTGGACGAACCAGCTGGAGAGATGGCTGAGCGCATTCTGGGGCGTATGGAAAAGCCACAAGCGCCAGCCCTGCCGCGTCTCCACCCACCAGTAATCCCGCAGACCAGAGCGCCACGCCGGATCCTCCCACCACCATTCAGGGGCAATCCTCTCAGGGCCTCGCGCCCGCTCTACAGTGAGATGCATGCGCCGCCAGCGGAACTGGACCGGAGGCTCCCGTCGCACGGCGTCCCCGCCGCAAGCATGAGGCAACACTATCGGCTCGGGCGGGAACAACCGCAAGGGCCGTGCCAGCCCCGACAAGACCCCACCCCGAGGCCAGTCGGCCACAGCCTCGCAAAAGGCTGCCGGCTGCAGCGAAAAACTGTGTTCGGGGATATGACTGTCCGCAGGCACGAACCGAAGAACATTCTCCAGCCCGATCCGGCTGCCCAAACGGGTGATGAGATCGTCAAGCGGCCGCGTTGAACCAGCCGCTCCCGGCACGCCACCGGCCTGCTCGCGACCAAGAGCGGGCGCGGCCAACTGCTCGTCCGCCACCGTCTCGACCACCACAGCCTCAAGCCGCACTATGTCGATGCCGAAGCCGGAATCCACCTCATCAACACCGCGCTCGAACAGGGGCAGGATCCGGCTCGCATCCCGCATGGGCCGCGCCAGCCGCAACTCGACCTGACTGGATGCCATATCAAGCCGCCGCATGGTGAGCTGGAGCACGCGCACGCCCGCCCCCTGCTCCACCAGCTTGTCGCACAGACGCTCAAGGAGTTTTTCCGCCACAGCCATCACGTCCGACGCCAGCCCGATTGGCTCGGGCAGGCTCATTCGCACCCCATAATGTTGCGGCTCGGAGAGGGGCGAAATCGCCTCTTCCCGATGCGCGAGTGCCTGATCAAGCCGCATCAAAGGCTCAAGCCCAAACCGGCGCGTCACGGTCGAACGCGGCAGCGCATAAAGATCTTCGATGGTTCGCACGCCAAGCCGCAACAGGCCGGTCACAATGCTCTCGTCAAGGCGCAAGGCCGCCACCGGCATTCCCCCGATGACCTCAAGACATTTGCCCGGCCGGGCCATGCGCCGCGACAGATCCTCGCCCTCGCCATAATGCGCCAGCGCCCAAGCCCCGCCGCGCGATTCCGCCATCCCCAGCCGCACAGTGAGCCCGGCCCGGGTCAGGCGCTCATGCATGGTCTCGAGCAAGGCAAGCTCACCGCCAAACAGGTGGGTCGAGCCGGTCACATCGAGCACCAAGCCATCGTCGCCATCAAGCCCTACCCATGGGCAATAGCGCCCTGCCCAGCGCGCCAGCAGCCGCAGGAAAAGCTCATCCGCCTCCCGATTGGCAGGCATTGTCTGAAGATCCGGACAGAGAGCACGGGCATCGGCCAACCCCATGCCCCGCTGGATCCCTTCCCGCTCGGCCCGTTCGTTCAGACAATAGATACGATCGCTGTTACTCTGCTGCCACGTGAGCGCAAAGGGCACCACCAGAGGTTGACGGCGCAAAATCCGATCGCTCGCCAGCTTTGGAAACCACAATGACACGACGCGTCTCTGCATCCCAAATGATGTCCCAGTTGTCCAATGTTCCACTTTTGTTCTTTATAAGCGTCCAGCGCTGAAGAGTCGAGTCGCCAGATGAAAATGCCTTTGGACAGGGAGTGGAAAGACGGCGACCAACAGCAGAAACCGGCGCACAATGCCAGCGGCTTTCCGCAGCATTGTTGCCCATGCCATCCCCGATCAGCAACACGCCGGTTGCCCCGCCCGTCTCGGCCGCCAGTTGCAATCGCCGCCCCGCCGTAAAGGACACCGGACGCGCCACCTCGGCCACCACCACGGACACGGCGCCGGATCGCAGGGCTTCCTCCGCACAGGCCTGCATCGACTTGTGATCCGGCACCCGGACCATCAACAGCCGCTCGGGGTCACAAAAAGAGACGAGCCCAGCCGGGTTGATCTGATCCGGCCGCCAATGCTCCGTCAGCCACAGGGCCGTGCCTGCCTTTCCTGTTCCAAGACCGCAGGCAATCGCCGCAAACAAGGTACCTCCGTGACCGGTCACCTCATGCGCCCGCCCCGACTTCAAAGGATAGCAATCCGTAAAAAGCGCTGTCATTACATACCCCTCACATTCCATCGCAAAAGAACATAAAGAGAACATAGCAAACAGAAGCGTCTTTGTCAGGTCCTGAATCCGAGCACCCAACAATTTGCAGGTCGCATAAAAAAGCCATGCAACATACGCATAAATGACAAGCAAACTTGTCTCTTCAAAAATCACACGAAAATGGCAGAATAGCGCCGAAAACAAGCGATAGAAACCAGACGCCATCCGGCAGACCGACCATACGAGGCACACGTCATGTTCGAAAAAAGCAACCCGATCTCCTCCGTTCTCTCCATCTTCAAGAACTTCGGACACTCCGAACCGCGCGTTCATCCCAACCGCCGCGAATGGGAAGCCATGACCTTCTACCGCCGCGACGAAGAGTAAACCGCTCCCACAGCGCGCACTGAAGGCACACAAGACACGACGCATTGGGTAGAAAAGCCAAAAAACACCGCCCAGAAGCCCCCGCTCCTGCCAGATGATGACAACTGCGACAATTAGTCATCAAGCGTGGTGAAATAAAAGGTGCACACCGCCTTTGGGCGCACTTTTCATCCTACAACCAAAGTATTATAGTCGGTCTTGTAAGTGAGCCAACGAAGCCCCTTCCCGAAGGGGTCCCGTCATCTGCGACGGGGGGCCACCGAGACCCATGCAGCCTCCTCCCCGACCATGCATGAAACTCGGTCCCGCCCGGATGACATTCATGCCTTGCCCCCGGCGCTGCCGGGGACAGGGCATTTTTATTATCCCATCTTATTATCCAAGGCCCGTTTTCCAACAAAAGACACCTGACAGTCTGCATGCTCTGGCCCCAAGGGCAGCAGCCCGCTATAGTCGCGCACAACAGCCAAGACCACGCGAGCGGACCGGAATACCATGTCCCACCAGATCGAAATTCTCGTCGATGCCGACGCCTGCCCGGTGAAGGAAGAAATCTACAAGGTGGCCGAACGCCACGGCGTCCCCGTCACACTGGTGGCCAACCAGTTCATGCGCCTGCCACGCGACACCGAGGTCACGTTCGTAAAAGTCGACGATGGCCCCGATGTTGCCGATGATCACATCGCCTCGGTCGCCCATCCAGCGGCAGTCGTCATCACCGCAGACATTCTGCTGGCCCAGCGCTGCATCGAAAAGGGCGCCAAGGTCATCGGCAGCACCGGCAAACCCTTCACCGAAAATTCCATCGGCTCCGCGGTCGCCATGCGCAACCTGATGGCAGACCTGCGCGATGGCGGCGAAATCAGCGGCGGTCCTGCTCCCTTCTCGAAGAATGACCGCTCGCGGTTTCTCTCAAGCCTGCATGAAACCCTGGAAAAGCTGAAGCGCGAACAGCGCTGACAGGCAGACCCGTCCGCGCCCATTGCCTTAGTGGCCCAGATCCCGGGCAAGGCTGCGCCGCGACATCCGCGCCGTCTGCCACAGCGAGAAGACGAACGCGACGATGAACAGGGTCGACATCACCAGAACGATGGTTGGAGCCGGCGCACTGTCGATATAGAAACTCAGAAAAACGCCGATAATCGACGATCCCACACCGATCACCAGAGACATGATCATCATGCCCGTGAAGGTCCGTGTCAAAAGATAGGCAATCGCCCCGGGTGCGATCAGATAGGCGATGGTGAGGATAAGACCAACAGCAGTGAGCGCTCCGACCACTGCCAGCGAGATCATCGACAACAGGCCATAATGCAACAGCCGCACAGACAGGCCGATCGCCATGGCGTGCTGCGGATCGAAGGCATGCGCCAGAAGGTCCATCCGCTTCAATAGAACAAAGCCGCAAACGACAAGGCCGATCAGCGTTGCTGTCCAGAGATCCTGCGCGCTGACGCCGAGCATGTTGCCGTACAGGATATGATCGAGATGAACATCCGTTTCGATCTTGAGATAGAGCACGATACCGAAGGCGAACATGCCCGAGAAGACGATCCCCAGAATGGTGTCCTCCTTCACCCGGCTGTTTTCCTTCAGCCAACCGGTCGAGAGCGCACAGAACATGCCCGCAAAGAATGCCCCGACAATGAAGGGAAGATTGAGAAGATAGGCCAGCACCACGCCGGGAAAGACCGCGTGAGAGATCGCATCGCCCATCAGCGACCAGCCCTTTAGCACGACATAGCAGGACAGAAGCGCCATCGGAATCGCCACAAGCACCGAGATCAGAAAGGCTGTCTGCATGAAGGGAAACAGAAAGGGCATCGAGAGGATTTCGAACCAGTCAGTCATGAGTGAGCCTCCAGCGCTTGCCGCGCCTTACGGCGAGCAGCAAGCATGCCGTGCTTGGGCGCAAAGACAAACACCACAAGAAAGATCAGGGTCTGCAGCACAACAATCACCCCGCCGGTCGCCCCATCAAGGAAATAGCTGGCGTAGGCCCCGAAGAAGCTCGTCAACACGCCAATCAAGACAGAAACGGCGATCAGCCGGGGAAATCGGTCACACAAAAGATAGGCCGTCGCGCCGGGTGTCACGACCATCGCGATCACCAGAAAGGCACCAACCGTCTGCAAGGCAGCCACCGTCGACGCGCTGAGCAGCGTGAAGAACAAGATCTTCAGTGCCGTCGGATTGAGGCCAATCGAACGGGCATGGTTCTCATCAAAGAAGGTCACCATCAGGTCTTTCCATTTGAGCAGCAGAATAGCGAGCGTCACCCCGCCAATGATCAGCAGCTGCACACTGTCATAATCCGTGATCGCCAGAACATTGCCTAAAACGATGGTCTGAATGTTCACCGAGGTGGGCGACAGGGACACCATGAACAGACCGAGACCGAAAAAGGAGGTGAAGATCAACCCGATGATGGCGTCTTCCTTCAGTTTGGTGCGTTGGTTGAGAAACAGCATCGTGGTGGCCGCAAGCCCGCCAGCCAGAAAGGCACCGATAGAGAAGGGCAATCCGAGCATATAGGCTCCGGCGACACCGGGCACGATGGAATGCGAGAGCGCATCCCCGATCAGCGACCACCCCTTGAGCATCAGATAGGAAGAAAGAAACGCGCAGATCGCTCCGACCAGCGCGCTGATAAACATCGCGTTGCGCATATACTCATAGGAAAAGGGCTCCAGCAGATAATCCATGCGGTCAGCCCTCTCCGGTATTCTTGGCAGCCTTGTTGTCGGCCTCACCAGCTTCGCCATAAAGCACGAACGGGCGTTCGTCATCGGTCAGAACCGTCACCTGCCGGGTATCGTCATCATCATGCAGCTCTTCACCGCCAAGGATGAAATGACGCAACACACCGCCAAAGGCTGCCTCCAGATTGGATTGGGTGAACACATCCCGCGTCAGCCCGAACGCCAGAACCGTGCGGTTGACCAGCACGGTCCGGTCGCAGAATTCGGGCACTGAACCCAGATTATGTGTCGAGACCAGAATGATATGCCCCTCGGCTCTGAGATCCCGCAAAAGCTGAATAATCTGCTCCTCGGTCTTCACGTCAACCCCGGTGAAGGGCTCATCAAGCAGAATGACCCGGCCCTCCTGCGCCAGAGCACGGGCAAGAAAGACCCGTTTCTTCTGGCCACCGGACAGCTCGCCGATCTGGCGCTGGCGGAACTCCTGCATATTGACCCGCTCAAGCGCCTCTGTGACCAACGCGCGATCGCGCTTTGTGGGGATGCGCAGCCAACCCATGTGACCATACCGCCCCATCATCACCACATCCTCGACCAGCACCGGAAAATTCCAGTCCACATCCTCGGACTGAGGCACATAGGCCACCAGATTGCGCTTGAGTGCCTCGCGGCCCGGCATGCCGAGAATTTCGACAGTCCCCTTCGCCAAAGGCACAAAGCCCATCAGCCCCTTGAACAATGTCGACTTGCCCGAGCCATTCACCCCGACAAGGGCCGAAATGGACCCACGCGGAATGAAAAAGCTGGCATCGTGCAAAGCCGTATGACCATTGCGGTAGGTGACCGTAATATCGCGGGCCACCAAACCGTCGAGATCCTTTTCAGCACGCTGGTCCAGAGTGCCGTCGCTGTTGATGAGCATTAATTTGTCAATCCGTCTGCAATGGTTTGGGACGTCACCCTGAGAAGATCGAGATAGGTCGGCACCGGGCCATCGGGCTGGGACAGCGAATCCACATAAAGGACGCCCCCATATTTGATACCCGTTTCTTCTGCCGCCTGTTTGGCAGGCTTATCCGAGACCGTGCTCTCCGAGAAAATCACCGGAATGCCTTCTGCCCGGATCGTATCAATCACCTGCTTGACCTGCTTGGGCGTGCCCTGTTGATCCGCATTGATCGGCCACAGGTACAATTCCTTAAGTCCGAAATCCCTAGCAAGATAGCTGAAGGCTCCCTCGCTTGTCACCAACCATTTCTTGTCGTCCGGAATAGCGGAAAGGCTGGCGCGAATGGGCTCGGCAAGCGCGGCGATCTCGGCCTTGTAGGTCTCGGCATTGCGATTGTAGTCATCTGCATGATCCGGATCATATTTGACCAGAGCCTTGCGAATATTCTCGACATAGAGGATGCCGTCGGACGGTGACATCCAGGCATGCGGATTGGGCTTGCCCTCATAAGGCCCGTTGCCGATCGATATCGGCTGGATACCTTCAGACAACACAACGCTTGGCACATCTCTCAGATTGTTGAAGAATTTTTCGAACCAGAGCTCCAGATTGAGCCCGTTCCACAAAATCAGATCAGCCCCCTGCCCCCGGATCATGTCCCGCGGCGTTGGCTGATAATTGTGGATCTCTGCTCCCGGCTTGGTGATCGATTCCACCACCGCATGATCGCCAGCCACATTGCGGGCCATATCCGCAAAAACCGTGAAGGTGGTGACCACCTTGATCGGCTTGTCCGCAGCCGAAGCAGCAACCACGGGCAGCAACAGCCCCATCAATGCAGACAAAACACCTGTTCCAAACCGCATAAAACTCTCCCAGATAAAAAAGACGACATCAAAGGCCGTCAAACCAATCCAATTCTCTGACCGCAATCGCATCAGCGGCCCGCTAGTGAGATCAACGTAGCAAGCCCTTCTCCAATTTGCAAATGCTTTTGAGAAGCATTCGCAAAAACTTTCTGTTCATTCCTCCAAATGGCATCATCACATCATGGCATCATGGCATCATGCCGAAATCTGCTACAGATGTCCTAGTTCAACCACATTAGATTGCAGTCCGACCCTTATGAAAATAAGCTTGAGACCGGCAAAGTGGGGAACGTCATGACAAAACACGTCAGCAGACCTTTCGCCCCAACAGGGCATCGTCCCTTCTCGACCATATCTTGGCCAAGTTGGCGTCAGGCACTATTGTTTGTCATTTCCCTCTTCTTTGCCCTCGATCTCGGCCTCAGTCTCAACATCGGCATTCCACCGTTCAGCGCCAGCTTTCAGATCTTGACGAAAAGCATCGCCAACTCCATCGGCTCTTTCGACCTGCGCTCAGGGCATCTTGCCGATGACAGGGAGTTGCGCGAAAAACTGCAAAAGACGCTCAAACCCCTCGACATCATCCTCGTCTCCGCCCCTTTCAAGGGAACCTCCTTTTTCACCCCCGGACGCAACACCCACATGGCCATCTGGCTTGGCAGCGAACAAGACTGGAAGATCGAGGGCTGGGCCAAACGGCAACATCTAAAGCCACTATCAAGCGCCATTGCATCGGGCCATGCCCTGCTTCAGTCCGATCGGCACGGAACCACACTGTCGCACCTTGAAGAGATCCTGAATGCCGATGAAATCACGATCTTTCGCTCCCGCCATGAAACGGACGCCGAAATTCACTTTGACCGCGCTCTGCAAAATATGGGAAAAGCCTATGACTACAATTTGGATGGCCTCGACCACCAGAAGCTGATTTGCACTGAACTGGCCACGCTCATCTTTCCGGATCTGGCGATCAAGCCACCGGACCGTGCGGGTCGCTCGTTCATCCTGCCCGACGAGATGCTGCGGGCATTGGAGCAAAGCACAGATTGGCAAAGCTGGTTTCATCAAAGAGCATCCGCTGGCCGATAGGATAAGTCCAACTCTATGCAAAGTCTCGGTTTGAAGTTCATGGCCCCCCGGATCGCAAAGCGCCCCGGTCTGATTGCCGTTGTGGCGAGCATCGTCACGGTTATCTCCGCCTATCTGATGATCACCCAGACCCAGTTTACGGGTGATATCACGGAGAACCTGCGCAACAATTCTGAGACCTACCGGACATTCCTGGCACTGGAAGAAAACTTCCATGCCTTCTCCGGTGACGAGAATCTGCTCATTCGCACCCAAGACCTCTCCGATCCTGAGACCTATGAGAGCTTCCAGAGCTTCCTGCTCGATCTTCAGTTCGCCCCACGTGTCACATCGGCCATGTCGATCTTCAGCCTTCCCGCCTTGCCGGATACCGAAGCCCGGGGGCAGGATGAAAGCGCATCCCAATCCTTCTATCTCACCAGCTCCGAGGTTCGGTCACTCCCCATAAGGGACCGGCTCCTGAAGCTGCGGCAATCGATCCCCTTAGCCGAGCGCATGCTCAGCGAAGACCTAAAAGCCACCATTGTGGTGCTGATGCTCAGCCCGTCCGAGGAGCAGAACACCAAGGGGCTGAGCCTAGAGAATATCGAGACGATCAGAGAGCTTGCGGCACCCTACAAAGAGGCCTTCACCATCTCCTTTGTCGGCATCCCGGAAATCCAGCGCACCATCCGCTCGACACTCTATGATGACCAGACCAAAATCACCCTCGCCTCGACCCTACTTTGCATCCTCGTGGCATGGACCATTTTCCGGTCTTGGCGCGGTGCGATCATCTGCTCCCTGCCGCCTGTCATAGGCGCGGTCTGGTACTTCGGGGTTCTTGCGATTTTCCAGATCCCGGTCGATTTTCTGACCACCATCATCCCCACCATGGTGATTGTGGTCTCCTTTGCAGATGGTGTGCATCTCTACATGTCGATCCAGCGCAAACGAAGCGACGGAGAGGGCATCACCCAGTCCATCACCCACGCCATCGCGACCACCGGCCCGGCCTGCCTGCTCGCAAGCATGACGACCGCAATGGCCTTCGTGGGCATCGGCCTTGGCGGTGCACAGACGATGCTCCGGCTGGCCGTGACCGGATCCTTCGGCATCATGCTGGCGTTCCTGTCGGTCATTCTCGTACTGCCAACGCTCGCCCACTTCCTGCTCGACCGCAAGGCAACAGCAAAGATCCACGTGCCCGGCTTTCTAAAGGCTCCCGGTGCTCCCGCCGCCTGGATAGCAACCCACTTGAGGCGCCCAACGCTGCTGTTTACCTTTTTTCTGTCGATTGGCCTTGTGATCATTCACATCATCCTGCCCGCCAGCTTCCGGGTGACCGACTATCTGTCCCAAGACATGTCGATCCGCCAGGACGAAGTCTTCATCGAGCAAAATCTGGGCGGCAGTGGCCAACTCTATGCCATCATTCCCGATCCGGATGGGCAAAAGGGCCTTGGCGCAAAAGATCGCGAGGAAATAGCCGCCATTATGGCATCGCTCAACAAGGCAATGTCCAAACCGATCGACATCGATCCGGTGGTCAGATGGATGCAGCAACTGCAAACGCTACCTTCTGCGGAAGACAATCCGATGATCAGCCGATTTGTGAGCAAGGACGGGCTGAGCTATCTCATACCGGTTCCGCTGGGCACCATGCTCGCCGGCAAGCAGATCAGTGACTATGCGGACAGCCTGCTGGCCCAGCTGGAACGCGATGACCTGAAAGGCAAGGTCACGCTCGCCGGTCAGTCTTTATTGCTGGGACGCGAGGCACCCAAACTCATAAGGGATCTGAGAACCGGGCTGATGAGTGCGATCGTGATCGTCATCCTCTCGATCATGGTGATTGTCCGCTCAGTCAGGGTGGGGATTGCCTTCATCCTGCCCAATCTTATCCCCATCATGACGGTAGAGGCCTATTTCTGGGTCGTGGATCGCCCGCTCAGCATGACAGCCGTCATTGCCCTGACAATCGCCTTCGGCATCGCCGTGGACAATTCCATCCACCTGCTGAACCAGTTTCGTCAGACAGCGGCGGCCAACGCGGACCAGACATTGGGGCAATCCATGGGCGTCGCCATCGCTGCAATCACGCCCGCCGTGGTGGCAACGACCCTGCTTCTGGTTGCCGGATTGTGCATGACTCAGCTAAGCTCGCTGCCGTCCGTAGCCCTATTTGGTCGCCTCGTCATGACCGCTCTTTTTGTGGCCATGCTGGCTGATCTCTATCTGTTGCCGAGTTTTCTGCTTGCCCTTGAAAGGAAACGAAAATGAGCAATTCCATAAAGATATCTGCTCTCCCATTTCTGGCAATTGCATGCATGTCTTTTGCCGCGGTGGCTCCGACACACGCGAAGGCTGAGAGCGTTCTGGAAAAGCTGGACGGTGAATGGTTCGGCAAGGGCACCATCGTGACCAAAGGAGACAAGCCAAGCAAGGATCCCCTCGCCTGCCGTCTCAACGCCAAATACAACAAGGCGCAAAACAGCCTTGCCCTGAAAGGTCGTTGCGGTTCAGTCAATGCCACATCCAGCTTCGAGTCGACCCTGACGGAGAGCGCCAATGGCACCGTCTCGGGCCAGCCGATCCTGCAGCGCGGAGAGCTGGCCAAGGTCACCCTGTCCGGTCGCCTGTCCGCAAACAGCCTCAAGCTCTCCGGCAGCACCGAAAAGAACAAGATCTACGTCGATTTTTCGAGCGTGACTGAGACAAGTTTCAACTCGCGCTCAGGCCGCTTGCAAGGCGGAGAAGAGCTCAGCACCGTCACGGTCAAATGGAAAAGACAATAGCCAGAGATACAGCATCGAGAGGCCGCGGCTAATCGCTCACGAGAAGGGACAGGGGCTCAAAAACTCCATCCATTCGCCCGTGGCCGGATGAATGAGCCCGAGCTTTTCAGCATGCAGCAACAACCGGTCCGCGCCGGAGAGCGCATCGCCCCGGGCATAAAAGCGGTCTCCGATGATCACATGTCCCAGGCTTTGCATGTGCACTCTGAGCTGATGAGACCGACCGGTGTGCGGCGTCAAACGCACCAGCGTTGAGCGATCATCACGCTGCAAAACCTGCCAATCGGTCTGGGCCTGTTTGCCGCGCTCGAAGCAAACCATCTGCTTGGGCCGGCTTGGCCAATCGCAGATCAGCGGCAGGTCCACATGTCCGCACTCCTCCACCATGTTCCCCCACACGCGGGCAACATAATGCTTCTCGACCTTGCGCTTTTCAAACTGCCGTCCCAGATTGCGGTGGCAATCGCTCGTGCGGGCCAGCACCATGACCCCCGAGGTATCCATATCCAGCCGATGCACGATGCGCGCATCGCCCAGAGCCTGCTTGGCCCGATACTCAACACAATCCCAATGCGCCGCATCCTTGCCCGGCACGCTCAACAAGCCTGACGGCTTGTCGATGATCGCAAGATGCTCGTCCGCAAAAAGCACACTCAAGTAGGGCGCTTGCGGCGGGCTATAATCAATCATTGGCGGGGTGAGGCTGGGCGGGTGTGTCATGCGCCCCATATGCACGAGCCTGGCAAAGAGGTCAATCACATCGCTGACGCTCTCGCTTCAGCCACTTGCACACCGCTATTCTGATTCGGTCTCTAGCCGTCCCAGTAAATCCGGCCACATCAGATTAAACAAAATTAGAGCAACTTAGCACAGCAAGCCTCACGGCAATCATTCTGCATACGACGAAAGGCAGAATCCGACTTATACTTTTAGATACAAATAAACCCGAAACACCCAAAAGCCCACAACTTGGAACGATGTCCAAAATTCAAACAGTTCAACATTGCATAGACTTAGAGACTAAAGAATAAGAGAATTATACGAAACATCAATTGAATTAAACAGGCCGCTCATTTTAGATCACTCGGACGCTGGGGAACGAAAGTTTTCTGGCTCTTATTATCGAACGATCCCGTAAAAAATGCCCGATGCAAGACACGATACCTAAGGCCGTTGGAGGAAACAGCTTCAGGACTATCAGCAGACGGTAGACGGGATTTCCAGGAATGCGAACCGATGAACCGGTTCAACCTCATGGGGGGAATTATGGCCGAGAACAACGAATCCGGACGCGCCTATTGGAAGGCCAACCTCAATCTCATCGCGATCTGTCTCGTAATCTGGTTTGTGGTGTCTTTTGGCTTTGGTCTGCTTCTGCGTCCTGCTCTGTCCGGCATCAGGGTCGGCGGTAGCGACTTGGGCTTCTGGTTTGCCCAGCAAGGATCCATCTGGGTCTTTCTCGCGCTGATCTTCTTTTACGCTTGGCGCATGAACGCCATCGATAAAGAACATGGCGTTGAAGAGTAATCAGGGCTTTTTGCATTGAACCCTCAATGTGAAAACGCACCAGTTTAGTGATGTCACGCGTATCCAATTCCTAAAAAATCGAGACTGTCCGGGATACGCACGAGGACAGCGGAGCGAGATTATGGATCTTCAAACCCTTACCTATATCGTTGTGGGCGCTTCCTTTGCGCTCTACATCGGGATTGCCTTCTGGGCCCGCGCCAGTTCGACCGGCGAATTCTACGCCGCAGGTCGCGGCATTCACCCCGTTGCCAACGGCATGGCAACAGCCGCCGACTGGATGTCAGCGGCCTCCTTCATTTCCATGGCAGGCCTGATTGCCTTCAACGGCTATGGCGCATCGGTCTTCCTGATGGGCTGGACCGGCGGTTACGTGCTGCTGGCCATGCTTCTTGCTCCTTACCTGCGCAAGTTCGGCAAGTTCACGGTGCCCGAATTCATCGGTGATCGTTTCTACTCATCCACCGCACGCATCGTGGCCGTTATCTGCCTCATCATCTGCTCGATCACCTATGTTATCGGCCAGATGAAAGGCGTTGGCGTGGCCTTCTCCCGCTTCCTCGAAGTGGACGCATCGACCGGCCTGATCATCGGCACGGCGATTGTCTTCCTCTATGCGGTGCAAGGCGGCATGAAAGGCATCACCTACACCCAGATCGCCCAGTATATCGTTCTGATCCTCGCCTACACCATCCCGGCGATCTTCATCTCGATGGAACTGACCGGCAGCTTCCTGCCGCAGGTTGGTCTCTTCTCTGATCATGTTTCCGGCGTACCCCTTTTGACAAAACTCGATCAGGTGGTGACGGATCTCGGCTTTGGCGAATATACGGCCTTTACATCCAACCCGCTCAACATGTTCATGTACACCATGTCTCTGATGATCGGCACGGCCGGCCTTCCGCACGTCATCATCCGCTTCTTCACCGTGCCGAAAGTCTCTGATGCACGCTGGACCGCCGGTTGGTCTCTGGTCTTCATCGCGATCCTCTACACCACCGCTCCCGGCGTTGGCGCCATGGCGCGCCTCAATCTGATGGACACCATCCAGACCGGTCCGATCGGCGCAGAAGATGGCAACCTTCAGTATGAGAACCGTCCGGACTGGTTCAAGAACTGGGAAACCACCGGCCTTCTGAAATTCGAAGACAAGAATGGCGATGGCCGCATCCAGTATTACAATGACAAGTCCACTGGCTTCCAGACCCAAGCCGAAGAGTTTGGCTGGCAAGGCAACGAGTTGTTCGTGGACCGTGACATCATGGTTCTGGCCAACCCGGAGATCGCCAAGCTTCCTGACTGGGTGATCGCATTGGTCGCAGCCGGTGGTCTCGCCGCCGCGCTCTCCACTGCAGCCGGTCTTTTGATGGCCATTTCGTCAGCCGTGTCGCACGACTTGATGAAAGGCACCTTCACGCCGGACATTTCCGAGAAGAAAGAACTGCTCTACGCCCGCATTTCCATGGCCGTCGCCATTGTGATTGCCGCCTATCTGGGGCTCAATCCACCGGGCTTCGCAGCACAGGTGGTGGCGCTGGCCTTCGGTCTTGCAGCATCCTCTATCTTCCCGGCTCTGATGATGGGGATCTTCTCCAAGCGGGTTAACTCCAAGGGCGCAATCCTTGGCATGCTCGCCGGTATCCTCTCCACCCTGCTGTATATCTTCATGTACAAGGGCTGGTTCTTCATCCCCGGCACCAACATGCTGCCAAACACCACCGCCAACCATTTCCTTGGCATCTCTCCGGAAGCTTTCGGCACCATCGGCGCAATTATCAACTTCGCTGTTGCCTATGTCGTCTCTTCCGCGACTGAAGAGCCACCGCAGGAAATCCAGGAACTGGTCGAAAGCATCCGTGTCCCGAAAGGTGCGGGCGCCGCAGTCGATCACTAAGTCAAGTGGCACAAGGATCCCATGCGGTCCTTGTGACCTTGATCAAGGACGACACAAAAGATCCCGCCGAAGCTTTCGGTGGGGTCTTTTTTGCATCCAAGACGCGACCATTTGAGGCATGACGGGGAGGACACCATGAGCGGAACAGAGAAGGCCGGCTTTGCCGGTGCGCACGACTTCATCGACTTTGCATCCCATCGCCACCCCTTTGACCTGTTGGAGATGGACGAGCTGGGCACGCTCGCCAGTGTCACAGCGGTGATCGAGGCAAAGCCGGGCGACGCCATCGTCGAGGTCGGCCAAAGGCTCGCCGGCCTCTATCTCATCCGGTCAGGGGCGGTGGATCTCATCACGCCCGACAATGACCTCCTGCTCAATCTCAACGTAGGCAACTGCTTTGGTGAGCGCGCCATGCTCGGCAATGGCGAAGCGCCCAACAAGGCTGTGGCGAGCGAAGAGTGCACGCTCTACCTCATTCCCAAGGCCGAATTCAAACGTCTGACCGAGCTCTACCCCGCCTTTCATGCCTATTTTGACAGCTCGCTTGTCAAAAAGAGCACCAAACCCCAGATCGGCGACACCACCGCGAGCCTCATCTCGATCACCATCGGCGAGTTGATGACCCCCTCTCCCCTCACGGTCGGTCCCAATGCACCGGTGACTGAAGCCGCTAAGATCATGGGGGAAAACAAGATCTCCTGCGTGCTGATCACCGACGAGGGCCGCCTCACGGGCATCCTGACCTCGGGCGATCTCACAGAGCGCGTCGTCGCTGCCGCTCTTCCGCTCGATACACCCGTCAGCGCCGTGATGACCCCCGATCCTTACACGCTGGGGCCTGACGCTCTCGGCTTTGACGCCATGATGGCGATGATGGAACGCGCCCACTCCCATCTACCCGTTGTCGACAAGGGAGAGCTCGTCGGCATCCTGACCAACACCAATCTGGTCCGCAGGCAGGCGGTGTCCGCACCCTTCCTCATCCGCGATCTGCAGCGCCAGACCGACTTTGAAAGCCTCGCCGAGATTGTCGCCAAGGTGCCGCAAATGCTGGCCCAACTGGTGGGAAGCGGCGTTGATGCTCACAACACCGGCCGTATCGTCACCAACGTCACCGACAGTCTGACCCGTCGCCTTGTCCAGATGGCCGAGGAAAAACTGGGACCGGCCCCGATCCCTTATCTGTGGCTCGCGTGCGGATCGCAAGGCAGGCAGGAACAGACAGGGGTGTCCGATCAGGACAATTGCCTCATCCTCGATGACAGCTATTCAGAGGCCGAACATGGCCCATGGTTTCGCGCCTTTGCGCACTATGTCTCCGATGGCCTTGATGCCTGCAGTTTCTATTATTGCCCCGGCGACATGATGGCCACCAACCCGCGTTGGTGCCAGCCGGTCTCTGTCTGGCGCGGCTATTTCAACAAATGGATCGACAAACCCGACCCGATGGCCCAGATGCTCGCCAGCGTCATGTTCGACCTCAGACCCATTGCAGGCGACGCCTCGCTGTTTCATGGGCTGTATCAGGAAACACTGGACAGAGCGAAAAAGAACAGCATCTTCCGCGCCCACATGATCGCCAATTCGCTCAACCACACACCGCCACTGAGCTTCTTTCGCGGCTTTGCCCTCATCAAGAAAGGCGAGCACAAGGACACGCTAGACCTCAAGCTCAACGGCATTGTGCCCATCGTCGATCTCGCCCGCGCCTATGCACTGGAGGGCGCCATTGCCGCAGCCAACACCCGCGAGCGCCTGCTCGAGGCCAAGGAACTTGGCGTGATATCCAACGCCGGTGCGCAGGATCTCATCGATGCCTATGATCTGATCTTCGAAACACGCCTCGACCATCAGGCCCGGCAAATCCGGGAGGGGCAAAAGCCGGACAATTACATGTCACCGGCAGCCTTGAGCGAACTGGAGCGCAATCACCTGAAGGACGCCTTCATCGTCATCAAGACCCTTCAGTCGGCCCTTGGCAGCAGTTCGGGCGCGCGCACCTGATCTGTCTGGCGCACCGGCGTTCGGCGCGATGCTGTCACACTCGACGAAATGCTGCCTTATCAATGAGATGCATTCCGTGCCACAACATCCATCAGCACCGCCCTTGCGCGAGACGACTGTCCGTCATAGCAGTCAAAACACCACAAAGAGAAGATCGGACGCTGCACCATGCTCTTCATTCTGCTTGGAACCTTCGTTGCCGGCATCGGGGCCGCAGGTTTCGCCATTGCGCTCTACAAATTCGTCCTGCACAAGCCGCGCCCCAAATGGGTCGTACCGGTCTCGGCCGGAACTGCCATGATCCTGCTGCAAATCGTGCTCGATTACGGCTGGTTCAGTCGCGCCACGGCGGACTTTGGCGACGACATCGTCGTCCTGCGCACCGCCGAAGGCACCAGCCCCTTGCAGCCATTGTCCTACATCATCCCCCGCACCGATCGCTTTCTGGCGCTGGACAAGCGGACCATCAAGACCCATGACGACTTGCCCGGCATCAAGCTGGCCAGCCTTTTTCAGGCATCCAAGGATGGCCCGACCCTCACCGTCCTCAATCTGATCGATTGCAACACGGCCCGCCGCAGCGACTGGGCGAACGGCGACCCGATCACCCCTGACGCAGTCTCAAACAAAGCCACCTGGCACCCCCTCGAACCGGACAGCCAATTGCTAAAAGCAGCCTGTGAGCGATGACGGATTTGCGGACCAAGGAGACATTGGCTGCAACACCGAAATTTCGACAACAACGAAGGAACTATTGGCAAAATTGGCGGATAGCTGCCATTTGGGGCAAGTGCGAGATCGCCGATGCGACAAGATAAAATAGACATTCAGCGGATCTGCCGCGTCATCAGGGCCGCCTTGACCCGTTGGACGGGTGAACGCTTTCAAATGCCGAGATCCGACACGCAGAAAATTGAGACACCCTTCCCAGCCGCACTGTGGGCGTCAGCCGGGAACGTGCCATACTCTCTTTGATTGGTAGGAAATGGATGATGCGGTGAACATCATCCATTTCCTATCCCCTTAACCTGCGCTATCAAGCGCCTCACTCATTGCCTTGAGCGTCACATAGGCCGACTCTGCTCCTGGATCGATATGGCCAACGGAGCGGTTTCCGAGCTTTTTGGAGCGACCACGACGGCTCTCCATTTCTCGTGTCGCATCTGCCCCCATCCGGGCACCACGGCAAGCCGCTTTGAGCACGATTGCTGGATCGTCCGTCGTGCCAGCGGCCTTGCGGGCCTCTTGTGCTGCGGGCATCCAGGCATCAATCATTGTCTTGTCACCCGCGCTGGCTCCGCCCCGATTGAGAATGCCGTTGAGCATGCCTTCGACCCAAGAAGCCATCGCAGAGGCATCAAGGTTGAGCCGGTTCGAGACCGCTTTGCCTGCCGTGTTGAAGGCACTGGCATAGAGCGGACCGGACGAGGCCCCGACTGCGTCGAGAAAGGCCTTGGCAGACTTGGTGCAGGTCTGGGAGATGGTGTCCTGATCCGAGGCGCCCTCCAGCGCTTTCATCACGGCCGTCCAGCCGATATCCATGGTGACACCGTGATCCCCGTCACCAATCACACCATCCAGTTCGCTCAGGCGGTCCTTTTCGGTCGCAATCGCGTTGCCAGCGGCTTGCATCATGGCACGGAAGTTCTCCGGCGTAATCGACCCGTCGGCCTTCAGGCTTGCCCGATCAATGGCATCAGCCCGGCTTGCTGCCTCATAGTTCCGCGCGGTGTGCGTGGCACCGGCCACCGGCACAGGTGCGCTGCCTACCGTGAGGGCGACAGTGCGGCAGGGATGATCCAGCAGGGATTTGAGATCTTCATCAAGCTTCATCAGAGTGACGGAGGCACCTGCCATTTCCATCGAGGTACAATATTCGCCAACCCAGGAATGATATATCTTTACGCCCTTCGCCCCAAGGATCTGGGCGACCCGGCGGAAGACCAGATAGAGCTCCATCGGGCTCGTCGCCCCAAGGCCGTTGACCAGCACCGCGACTTCATCGCCTGCCTCTGGGGCCATTTCCCCAAGGATCATATCCATCAGCGTTTCGGTCACATGATCGGCGGTGTCCACCTTGCCGCGCCGCATACCCGGCTCACCATGAAGGCCCATGCCGATTTCCATCTCATCGGGACCGATGTCGAAATTGGGCTTGAGGGTCTGGGGCATGGAACAGGCCGAAAGGGCCACCCCCATGGACAGGGTGGAGGCATTGGCGTGGTTTGCTGCGGCATATACCTCTTCAAGCGAGCGTCCCTGATCGGCGGCGGCACCGGCGACCTTGAAGACAAAAAAGTCGCCGGCAATACCGCGACGCTCACCAGCTTTCTCTTTTGGCGCAGACGCCACATCATCAATCACCGCAACGGAGCGTACATCCATGCCCAACTCTGCGCATTCCTCTGCCGCCATGTCAAAATTGAGCACATCTCCTGTATAGTTGCCATAAAGAAGGACCACCCCGGCGCCGCCGTCTGCTGCCATTGCAGCCTCTTTGATATGTTCCGGTGATGGAGAGGCAAAGACATTGCCAACCGCCGCAGCATCGGCAAGCCCGCGACCGACATAACCGGCAAATGCAGGCTCATGACCCGATCCTCCACCAACCACGATTCCGACTTTGCCATCGCGCGGGCCATCGACTGCGACAACCGCTCGCCCCGTCTTCCCTTCGAGCTTCAATAAATCGGGATGTGACAGAACCATTCCTTCAATCATCTCCGGAATGATTTCTTCGGGCGCGTTCATCAGCTTTTTGGTTTGATGGTCCTGCGTCAGTGACATGTGTTCCTCCTCAAATATATTGTCTGGCATTGGCCAGCATCCGGACAGGCTGCACGCCCGTCGGAAGGCAGACGTGCAAGCCCGGTCAAACGTTTGTTCAGGTGCGGGGCAGAATGCTGCGAATGTAATCTCGATTGCGGGCTGCAATGGTCAGGCCATCGCCACCGTAATGCTCACAGAGAAAAGCGCTTTTGAAGCCGTGTTTCAATGCAAGCTTGATCGCGGCACGATAGTTGATGATGCCTGCTTCCATGGTTGCCGGATGAGACATGATCGCACCAGTCACCGGATCCTCGACGCGAATATAGTTTTTCACGTGCCAATATTTGAGGAAGGGCGCAATCTTGGCCATCATCTCCTGCCAATGCTCCATTGGCCGATGCAAGCGGATGAGATTGCCAATATCCGCGTTGATGCCGACATTGGGCAAATCCACATCCTCGACAAACCTGACCGCACCATCCGCAGTCCCGATATAGGTATCCTCATACATTTCCAGCGAGACTTCTATGTTTTGCTCTGCGGCATGCTGCCCCAGCTCCCGGATCCGGGCCACGGCCTTGTTGTAAACCGCTGGATCATCTGGATTTTTCTCACCATCTACGGTCCAGAACCAAAGCGCCTTCTTCTGCTCGTCCGTCAACGCACCAAAAAGGCCAAAGGTGACCTCTTCTGCCCCAATCTTGCTGGCCGTGTCGATCACCCGGTGACAATAGGCCAGATTCTCGTCCCCGTTTTCCGGATCAATGACACTGCGCCGAGAGGTCGAGATCGCTGGGATTGAAAGATCGAGAGATCGAGTAACTGCAAGAAACTCGTCAAGTCGAGAGGCTTCCAGATCGGCAATCCTCAGCCAGGAATCTGTCGGGTCCAGCTCTGAGAAACCCGCCTCAGCAACCTCGGAAAGCGTCTCTTCCCAATGGCTGGCTGGCATATCCTGCACCAACCGACCATCTGTGAGCGTGTTGGGGAAGGGGATCATGGCAGCCGCTATGGGCCAGTTATCTCGTGTCCATCTGTATTTTGCCACTGGTTTAGCCTCCGATTTTCCCGCCCAGTTCATCATCAATGTGAACCCGTATAATTTCGTCGAAGGTCTTTTCAGCCGTAAAACCGAGGCTTAGCGCGCGTTTGACACTGAAATCTCGAGCCCACCCATCAACAATTCCCCGAATGTCAGCATCAGGCACACGCCTAATAAGGCTCACGGGTTTCGGGCCTGCAACGCGTTCAAGAGCCGCAATCTCATCCGCGACGGTCGCAGAAATACCTGGCATCATAAGGTTACGACGTGGCCCAACCTTGCTCAGATCCAAGGTTGCAGCATGGGTGAAATAGCCTACGGCTGAGCGTGGGCTCGCAAACCAGTGTCTTACATGATCTTCAACTGGCAAGATGGCTTCTTCGCCCGCCAACGGCTCGCGTAGGATGTTAGAAAAAAAGCCAGAAGCGGCTGCATTTGGCTTACCGGGACGGATGCAAATCGTTGGTAACCTAATACCAATGCCGTCAAGAATATTGCGGCGTGAGTAGTCAGAAATAAGCAGTTCGACAATTGCTTTTTGCGTTCCATAGCTCGTAAGTGGCGTTGTAAAGAATTCGTCTCCAATTTTCTCAGGGAACGGCGCTCCAAATACAGCAATAGAGGAAGCAAAAATAAAACGGGGTTTGTATGGCTGTTTCTGTCCTTCTGCCCGAATGGCTTCCAGGAGCATATAACTGCCTTTCATATTGACATTGTAGCCTTTGTCAAAGTCAGCCTCAGCCTCCCCAGAAACAATGGCAGCCAAATGAATGACTATATCCGGGCGTTCACTGATTAACTCCTCAGCCACACCCGCTTGAGCAAGATCTATAGCTTTACAGGATGCAATATCTGCAAGATTTTTCGGCGCATCGGGTTTGACAACATCAACAAGGAACAGCTTTTCGATTGCTCCCCCCAAAATTTCTGGCTCCTCACCAATCCGGTCTATCAACTTCCGACCGACCATCCCCGCCGCACCAATAACAAGTACTTTCATAACCTCACACTCCCTCAAAGGCACGGGTCACTGCACTTTTCTTCAGTTCCGAACCAACCTTAGAGCCAGCCTTAAAGCCAGCCCTGCAGTTTGTCGAAACACCAGTTCCCAGTATCAGATTCCAATCACGCTTGTTCTTTGCGACCAAACACAATCGGATCCCTTACATCGACGCCTTTGCTTTGAAATAGAGTTGATCGGATCACATCGTCAGCAAACCTAAATGCCCAAACGAATCCTCGCCCATCAACCAAACCTAAATGTCTTTCAAAAAGACTGTTGACATTGAGTCAGCATAGAAATTATGCCACTCATTGGTATACTGCGCAACATTTAAATGTATACCAAATACGGTATTTACAAAATGACCCAGAGAAATAGGTATTTTGCTTGGCCCTAAGATAACGTAGAATAGCTAGGCAGGTGAGGACCAAGGAATGAATAGAAAGCAAACAATCGAGCTATCACAGCTGAACGATGATCTAGCTGTAAGACGCGTTTCCTTATCGGAAATCGCGGCTGATCGCCTACGCGAATTGGTGTTAGTGGGCACATTGGAGCCGGGCCAGACGCTTCCAGAGAGGGAGCTGTGTGAAAAACTGCAAATTTCACGCACCCCCCTGCGAGAGGCGATTCGTGAGTTGGCTGCCGAGAAGCTAATAGAGATACAAGCCAACCGGCGACTGCGGGTGGCTGATCCATCAACTCAGTACATCAATGATCTTTTCGAAGTGCAGGCTGCATTGGAAGCCCTGGGTGGAAAGCTGTTCATTGAGCGTGCGACAGACAAACAGATTGAACAGTTGCTTGCCGTACATACAAAGCTCAAAAAGCTAGCAACAGGCGCCGATTCCATGAAGTTCTTTAAACTCGATATGGAGTTCCACAGGACCATTATCGAATTCGCAGCTAACTCAGCGCTTTCTGACTCTCATCGACAGTACAATGCCGCACTCTTTCGCGCACGTTACCTGTCCTCCGAACAAGCTCGTTGGCGTGATATTACGATGGCAGAGCATGAAGAGATTGTCGAAGCGATTATTGCGAGAGACGCACCAAGATTATCTAATGCCCTCACAGAACACCTAATGACAGGAAAGTCCAATCACGAAAGGCTTCGCAGAGAATCCGAAGACCACAAGACTGGCAATGAGAATAGTGCAGTCAATAACTAAGCCTGATTATTGTTCATTGCTGATAGTGCAAACGTGAGCTGAGTTGCATAAGTAGAAACCACTTTCTTAGCTACAGCAAGGCTCATAAAAAACCGGCAAGTCAGCGCCTTGCCGGTTTTTTATTATCTTTTTATTCCTTTGACAATCATAGGAATAGGGTAACAATTTGTGGCCAACATAGCAGAACCGCCACAGCCAACAGCTGAATTCCGATAAATGGCAGAAAAGCTCGAAAAATCGCGGAAAGCTCGATATTTTTTGGCGCAACCGATTTGAGGAAGAAGGCAGCCGGTCCGAACGGGGGCGATAGAAAGCTGACTTGCATATTCATGCAGAAGAGCACACCAAACCAGATTGAGACCTGTGCCGGATCGACATGACCAAAAAAGCCAATCTCATCGACAGGCAGCTTGAGCACGACCGGCAGGAAGACCGGCATAACGAGCAGCACAATGCCGGTCCAGTCCATGAACATGCCCATGATCAGGAAAACAAACATCATGATGAGAATAATGCCCATTGTCGGCAAATGCGCTGCGGCGATTAGATTGGCAACATAGGTTGGGCCGCCCGACAACGTGTAGGCCGAAGCCAGAGCGGACGCACCAATGGTAACCCAGATGATGGTGCCGGTTGATTTCAGCGTTCTCAAGAGAGAGTCCCAAACAATCTCGAAAGTCATCTCGCGCCTGATCAGGCCGATCACAAACACCGTGATGGCTCCCATGCCCGCAGCCTCGGTGATACCGGTGATGCCACCATAAATCGACCCAAGCACCACGCCGATCACAACGAGCGGAGCTATCAGCCCCTTCCCCATTTGCCAGCCAAGTGCCGTGCGTTCACGTCCGATAATCGCGAATATCAACACAAGCGCAGCAATGGCAACGCCAACAATCCATGGGATGTCTGTAACCATACCCAGAAGAATGGGTTCCGCATCCGTTGCCAGATCATTTTGACCGGAAACAGTAAAGAAGATGATCCTCAACAACAGCACGCCGCATACCCAGAGCGTCAGACGCGAAACAAACCCTAGGAACATCAGGCCCTTGTCAACCCCCGCCGGATCGTCCGGATCGCTTTCGGGCAGAGGTGCCAGCTTTGGATTGATCTGGGTGCGCAGCACGATATAGATGATAAAGAAGGATGCCAGCATGAAGCCGGGCAAGAAGGATGCCGCAAACAGTGACTTGATCGAAGTTTCGGTAACCAGCCCATACATAATCAGCACAATCGAAGGCGGTATCATAGTACCCAGTGTACCTGACGCACAGATGGTCCCGACGGCAAGATCCTGATTGTACCCCAACCGCAGCATCTGCGGCAGGGCAATGAGACCCAACAGCACAACTTCACCACCTATGATACCGGACATCGCGGCCATAACAACCGCCATGACAGAGGTCACGATGGCAATTCCGCCCCGAGTACGACTCATCCAGAGGCTTAGCGAGGAATACATGTCACGGGCGATGCCGGATCGCTCCAACATCGATGCCATGAAGATGAATAGAGGCACCGATATCAGCACATAACTGGTTAGCTGGCGATAGAGCGCCTGCCCCAGAACCGCAAGAGGGCCTCGGCCAAAATGCGAAAAGATCAAGTCGGGACCAAATTTCATAACCAATGTGGCAACGGCAAGAGAAGCCGAAGCGAAACCCAGCGGCATTCCCAGGGCCAGCAACATGAACATGCCCAGAAGCAGAATAATGCTCAGAGTACTGAGGTCGTCCACTTTCATCCAGGCGAACAGATCAACTAATTCCATTTCGATCATCTTTCAGAGTGGCGCGTATATTCTTGATTTCTTCCTCATCGATCTCGTCCATTGGAGAGATCGGCTCTGATGAATGGTTCCAGTCAAGAATGAGGTTCGAGAGGGACTGGATCGCCACGAGGAGAAACACGATTAGGATCGCAGGCTTTACCGTTGCCGGGATCGGCGGATCCCAAGCGGTGCCAAGTGTTTCCAAGCTGAGGAATTTCTTTTCTGCCTCATTATATCCACCCCAGATCAAGCAGAAGCTGAATCCGCAGATCAGCACGACATTGAGCACATCGGCTGTCTTTTGAAGCCAGCGCGGCATGATGGCGTACAACACATAAATACGGATATGACAGCGCTGCTGCATGGCATAGAGGCCAGCCAGAAGAAAAACGAATGCAGCAATCCACCAGCTTAGTTCATTTGCCCAAAGTGTCGGTGCATTGAAGGCATAGCGAACGACCACTTCATAAACCATAACCAGCACGATGCCGACAATGCCAATCATGCCCAGCCGAGAAGCAACAAGCGACAGGATGTCGAAGAAACCCTTCGGAGCGATTTCAATTTTGCCGATCCGGTCTGACAAAAAGATGGAAATAAGCATAACAGCGGCAAACAGCGACCAAAGCATAGACAAGACGAGCGGCCGCCCCTGCGGACGCAGCATCTCATACATTCCAATCGGCTCCTGCGCAGTGAACTGCTGTATGATAAGAATAACAAACGCAGCGACCGCCAGCGCTGTCGCCACTATAGCGGACTTGCGTGTGATTTCACGCATGCGTCCAAGCCATACGCTCTGAGTATGCATGTCAATAATCTCCTCAAAATGAGTGAGGGAAGGCTCGGCATGAAACTGGGGCCACACGCCGAGCCGGAAATCGACTAATGAGGAGCCCCGATTACTCAGTCAACAGGCCAAGTGCCCCGAGATATTTTCTATGACTCTCGATAAGGGCTGCAGCTTCAGGTGTTTTTTTGGCCCAGCGATCCCAAGCCTGTTGTGCCGTGGCTCTGAATTTGGCCCGATCTTCCGGCGACCAGTCCTGCAGAACAACGCCCTTGTCGAGCAACGTCTTCGCGGCTTCAGCATTTGCCTTTTCATTTGACAGGGTGGTTTGGAAAGCGAGCTTCTGCATGGCGGTATCAATGATGCGTTTGTGGCTTTCAGGCATGCCATCCCAGACATCCTTATTGCAGGAAAGATGATCTGCAGTCATGGAATGAAAACCTGGATAGGTCGCATAGTTGGCAATATCATAGAAACCGAACCCGACATTGTTTGCCAGTCCGGACGCATCGGCACCATCAATGATGCCGGTTTCCATCGCGGTGAAAACTTCAGTAAAATCCATCACTATTGGCGTGGCGCCCATAGCGGTGAAGATTTCAGTTTCAAGTCCGGGAGGAGAGCGGAATTTCCAGCCCTTCATTTCTTCGGGGTTGGCAATAGAGCGAGTAGACGTGAGCGATTCTTGACCATAAAGCCACCAACCAACAAATTCCATTCCCTGCTCATTATACAGCTTCTGTGCTAACTCCTTACCGCCCCCAAAATAGAGCCAGCTATACATCTGCCAAGGCGTCTCGTATCCACCCATAACATCAGCCAAGAATTGGAACCCGGGATTTTTGCCGACTTGGAATATACCTCCCGTCATATCACAGTCTAGAATACCATTAACTGCCGCATCAAATGTATCGGCCGTACCCACGACCGACGATGAATAAAACATTTCAACGGAAATTTTGCCGTTCGACATAATGTTGATATCATCAGCAAATTGTTGGGCGAGTTTGCCAGATGGATGACCCGCGGCATAGTGGGTCTGAATACGCAAGTGAGTGGCATCTCCTGCGTAAACTCCACTCGCCATTACAGTTGAAATGATTGTCGAAGCAAGCAGTTTTACAAGTTTCATTTTATTCCTCCGAGCAGCAACAAGCTGCATATTGCCTTGGTGCGCCGGTACCTCCACAGACGCAATTTACTCTGTAATGCTATTCTCTTCACTGCCGACTCGCAAGCTGTTTTTGGTATACCGTATTTAATATTTTGGTATTTTAACAGGCAGTCTACTGTAGGCATTCTGGGCTGACCAAACGTCAGTGAGTCTTGAATATCATTGAGGAGAGAGGTGGTTCAGGAAAGCTGAACAAGCAATGTAAGTACATTTTCGGTGGGTTATTTACCTTATTGCTTTTCAGAAAACCAACGATGGCATGCCGTCTCAAACGCAATCAGACATCCGCTTTCAAATCGAAGACAACCTAGGTTCTGTTGATAAACTTTTTGATCCAAAGCCTTGCTGATACGATGTGAATGAAGTCCAGATAGCTATTTGCCGTTTTGTCATATCGGGTTGCCAGTCGTCTGGCATTCTTGAGATTGTTGAAGCATCGCTCGATCTGGTTGCGTAATGCATAGACGAAAGGGTCGAGAAAGGGCTGTTTCTTGCGATTTGATCTTCTAGGAATAATGGCAATACCTCCCTTGCCCTCAACACCCTCTCTGATTGCATTCGCGTCATAACCCCTGTCTGCAATGAAGACCTTTGGATCTGGCAAATCCTCATCTTGCAACAGGTCATAACCGGTATAGTCGGAGCGCTGCCCCGGTGATATCTCGGCCTTGATGGGTAAGCCATGCACATTCGTGATCAGATGAATTTTCGTCGTGAAACCACCTTTTGAACGGCCAAAACCTTCTTTTGGCGTCCCCCTTTTGAGCCCGCGGCCTCCTCTCTCGGGACATTGCTAACGCAATGCCCTGCCGGGCAGTGGATGATGGGTGCGGATGACGGTGCTGTCGATCATTTGAACCTGATTTGGTGCGGCGCCACTCTCGTTCAGCGCCTCAAGAACCATTTCCCAGAGGCCCGCCAACGTCCAGCGTCGGAATTGGCGATAGACCGACGACCATTTACCGAACTCCGCCGGCAAGTCACGCCACTGTGCTCCAGTACAAGCAATCCAGAAGACCCCGTCAATAACCAAGCGATGATCTCCCGCCGAGCGACCGCCACGACCACGGATCGAGTGGATGAAAGGTTCGAAAAATGCCCATTCCGCATCGCTCATTGTCAATCGCGCCAAGATAGCCTCCTTGAAAGCTATCTTGAATCATATCTCAGCTGACTTGGGAATACAGTTTGTCAACAGATCCTAGCTGTTGAGTTTACCTGTGCAACGAGATCGCGACAAAAGGTTAGCAACTCAATGTCTCACCCGGTGAAGGATTTTCGATGCGGGCCGCGGCTCGATTTCTCGTCTGGATGAGATTTCGGCCCGCGTTGAAAATCCTCCCAAGGAAGAAGCACGCGGGGATTGGGCGCGATCTATGGAGAAAGTATTTTGAAGGTCGGTGCGATGGTGCAGCAAGACAGATAGTCGGGCGGTTGTCTCATTCTCACCCAGGCGCCTGAGGCTGGCCAAATCATCGAGCTTGATGTTGTTTTCTGTCGTGATAAGCCGCTTGAGATCAGATTTTCGAACTTGCCCGCACAGCAACCTGTCCGGCGCTGCGATTGCAGCCGGTTCTCTCTCGTATTGGTGTTCAGAATTCTTGTCATGCGGCTTGTTCCCTTGGTGGAGCCCGGGATAGGGGCTTCTGACCTCGCCGGAAGATCTCGATGATCCGCATGGGGCCACCGCAACAAGGACATGGTTCTCGCAGGGTTAGCGGGCTGACCTCTGCAGCCGGTTCCTCTTTGTTATCTTCCTGCGGTTGCTCAACTCCCAGAATTGTGCGGATCCTCGCAATGTTGGCCTTGCGGTTGGCGCTGGCCAAGAACCCGTAATGCCGGATCCGATGGAAGCCTGCAGGCAGAACATGGAGCAGAAAGCGACGGATGAACTCGGGCGTCGCCAACTGCATGATCTTTTGTTGATCTCCCGATTTGATACGGCAATCCTTCCAGCGGAAAGTCACGGTACTGGCATTCGCACTGATCAGCCGGGTATTGGAGATTGCTACCCGATGGGTGTATCGGCTGAGATAGGCCAACACAGCTTCCGGGCCGCCAAAGGGAGGCTTGGCATAGACCACCCATTCGGTTCTGCGGAGTGGTGCCAACCAGGCGGCAAACGCCTCCGGTTCCGACAGTCCTGCCAAATCCCCGAAGAAGGCGAGCTTGTCAGACTGATGCAAAGCCATCATTCCTTCCAGAAACAACCGTCGGAACAGCCGGGACAGCACCCGCACATGAAGGAAGAAGTCGGGCTTGGATCCCACCCACCTTGTGCCATCTGGTGACAGGCCACCACCCGGAACGATCATATGGATGTGAGGATGATGCGTCAGTGCCGAACCCCAAGTATGCAGCACAGAGGTCATGCCAACCTTGGCACCCATACGCTTGGGATCCGCAGCGATGGTTATCACCGCTTGTGCAGATGCCCTGAACAACAGCCCGTAGAGTGCTCGCTTGTTCCAGTAGGCAATCTAGGCAATCTCTGCTGGCAGGGTGAAGACGAGGTGGAAATATTCGACAGGCAACAGGTTTTCAGCTCTTGCTGTCATCCAGTCACGAGCAGCGGGACCCTGACACTTCGGGCAGTGGCGGTTCTTGCAAGAATTATAGGCAATATGATGATGGCCACACTTGGCACAGGCTGCCACATGCCCACCAAGCGCCTCGGTTCGGCAGGCTTCTATCGCCCCTCTCAGTCATTGCTGTGCAATAACTTGCCGGGCAATGGACATCACCTTGAGTTGGTCAAGGCTTATATGTCCCTTGTTGGCTTGTCGCCAGGCTGGGCCGTATCGTCGAAAGATATCGGCTATCTCCAGCTTTGCACGCGGCACCACAAGGGCCGCTTATTCCAGGCTTCGCTTCACGGTTTGATCCTGCAAGCTGGCCAGCATCTCAAAGGGACTGACGGTGTCTCGGATTGTCTTGGTGGCGACATGGGTATACTGCGCTGTCGTGGACAGCTTGGCATGGCCGAGCAAGACCTGTATCACCCGCACATCCGTGTTGGCTTCGAGCAGATGAGTGGCAAAGCTATGCCGCAATGTATGCAGGGTCGCGGTCTTCCGGATCCCGGCCATATTCTTCGCCGCCCCGAAGGCACGGCTCAATTGTCGTGGTGAAATAGGATTCACTGTGGGCTTACCCGGAAACAGCCAACCTCCCGGGCGAGCTTCGTGCCAATAGGTTCGCAATAGATGCAGCAAGCCCGGAGACAGCATGACCTTGCGGTCCTTGCCTCCTTTGCCCTGTTCGACGTGGATCAGCATCCTGTCACTGTCGATGTCACAAACCTTGAGATTGCAAACCTCATAAGCACGCAGCCCGGCCCCATAGGCGATGCTGAGCGCAGCACGATACTTCAGGCCCGGTCCTGGTGCGGCCATCAGCAGATCTGAAACCTCCTCAATGCTCAGAACCACAGGCAGCTTGCGCGGCTCTCTGCGGAACTGCATATACCGCTTAATCTCCTCGCGGTCACAGGTCATGGTGAAAAAGAAACGGAGCGCCACAATACGGGCATTGAAGGTTGTCGGTGTTATACCGGCATCAGTCATGTGAAGTTAATAGGCCCGTAATTCTTCCGGAGTGGCGACTTCCGGGGAATGGCCAAGAAAAGCTGCAAAATCCTTGATTGCCCTGATATGGGCCTTTTGTGCTTTGTCGCCCATTCCGCGTATGCGCATATCTTCGATCATTCGTTGGCGTAAGGGTGTGGTTCTCTCCTCCGTCATGGAAACCTCCTGTCTGATGATTGAGAACTCCTCAATCGTCAGACAGACGGCGATGATCGCAAAACAGACTTATCTCAGAGGGTTAACGGAGCCTCCCCAGTGCACCCTTGCCGCGCGAGCGGCTTCGTCCTTGGGCTCGAAGCGGACATTCCCCCACCCTCCCCTCCTCGCTGCCCCGAATCGCCAATTGCGCTGTGTGGGGCTAATCGCGATACTCGGCCCATCATGTCATGACCGGTTTCTGGGAGGAGCACCGAATTGGCCAAATCAATCCTTGTCGTTGACGACGAAGCGTCCATCGCTTTTGCCCTTGAGCATCTCATGAAAGCCGAAGGCTATGACGTAACCGTAGCCAACGATGGCGAGAAGGCTCTGGACGCAGCCGCCGCTCATCATCCTGACCTGATCCTGCTGGACGTGTGCCTGCCGGGCCGCGATGGCTATGATGTTTGCCAGACGTTGCGCAGCGAACCCAAAATGCATGACGTCAAGATCGTCATGATGAGCGCCCGCAGTCGGGACATTGAAATCGAGAAAGGCCTTGCGGTTGGTGCAGATGCCTATCTCAGCAAACCCTTTTCGATGTTCTCAATCGTTCAGACCGTCGAGACTATTCTCGCGGACAACACCCAGCATCCCGCTTGCGCCTGACCTCTGATCGCCGGTGTTTGCAGACCGACCGCTTCTCTCGACCAACACCGAATACCATGCCATGACCAGACTGGAACGCCTTAGCCTGCGTGTTCGCATTTTTCTCTTCTTTGCCCTGATCGTCGTGGCGTCATCGGCCATTCTGATGGCCGCGCTCTATTTTGCGCTCCAGCGCATCGGGTCTGACGCCCTGCCGCATCTGGTGCTCTCTGGCGGTCTCGCCTGTTTTGGCATCGCCTTTGTGTCCTTCTGGGTCTGGCAGAAGTTCGACATCAACGTCGCCCAGCCCATAGACCTGATTGTCAAGGATGTGCGCTCGCTGGTTCACGCCGGAGCCCCCCAGCATCTGACCGGTGAAACAGGCAAGTATCTCGGCTTTCTCAATCCTGCCATTCGCGAAATCTCGGCCGCGCTTGTCGAGGCAAGAGAGGAAACCGACAGTCAAGTGGCGGCAGCAACCGCCAGCGCCAGCAGGCAGAAGCAGCGCCTTGAAAGCGTGCTTCAAGAGCTGGATCAGGGGGTGCTGATCTGCAACCTCGACAACAGGATCCTGCTCTACAACCGCCGCGCCCTGCAAATCCTGCATGTCTCTGGCGAAATGGGCCTCGGGCGTTCGCTGTTCTCGGTGGTCTCGGCTGCGCCCTTCCGCCATGCCCTCGACCGGCTCAGCCATCGCTTCGAGACCGCACGCCACAGACATCATCCCGACGGCCTCAGCCAGATGGTCATCTGCGCCACCGCAGACGGTCGCCACACCCTTCAGGGCCGGGTTTCCCTGTTGCTCAATCAGGATGAAACCGCTCCGAGCGGGTTCACCGTCACGTTCGAGGATGTAACGCGGCAACTGGCCGAGAATGTCGAACGCGACAGGTTGCTTCAGCGTGCGCGGATCAAAACCATCAGGCTTTTGCTTCATGCAGGACCAAATGATGGCCAGGTGGAGAACACCAGCCAAGAAGAAGAGTGTGAAAGACAAAGCTCAAACTGGCATTGTCCCGAATGCGGAGCAACGATGCGCATCATTGAAATCTGTGTGCGCGGACAATTGCCAAGATCTCGCGCACCGCCATGGAAGGATGCTGCATGATGAGCCCATCATACCCGACCTTGCAAATGCAGGGCATCGGACAAATCAATGCGGCCTGTCATAAAGAATTTGAGCTCGCGAGCATCGATAAAGAGAAAATGAAACGCCATTCAACAATAACTGGCCTGAGAAACTGGCT
Organism: Cohaesibacter sp. ES.047; assembly: GCF_900215505.1. Classification (NCBI taxonomy): domain Bacteria; kingdom Pseudomonadati; phylum Pseudomonadota; class Alphaproteobacteria; order Hyphomicrobiales; family Cohaesibacteraceae; genus Cohaesibacter; species Cohaesibacter sp. ES.047. The sequence continues at coordinate 1,588,482 of NZ_LT907844.1, read as the reverse complement.
GGAATGCTCTCTTCGCCGTCAGATCGGAGCCACAAAGGCACAACTCATCGCAAGCCCCTAGCTGTTTGATCCCATGCTTTGATGGTGCACCTTTCTCATTTGAATGGAGGGAAGCACTATGGGCCAAGTTCTACACGGCAGCGCCACGACGACAGAGGCAGTCCGTCGAGCAATACAAAATAGTCAAGAGAGCCTGAGAGTGCTTTCCAAGCGATACGGCATCAATCAGAAAACGGTCGTCAAGTGGAAGACGCGCACCTCACAAGCGGACTTAAGAACCGGACCGAAGGAGCCACGTTCGACTGTGCTTTCGCGGCAAGAAGAAGCGACCATTGTCGCCTTCCGCAGGCATACCTTGTTGCCTCTCGACGACTGCCTTTATGCACTCCAGCCGACAATCCCGCATCTGACGCGCTCTTCACTGCACAGATGCCTGCAACGACACGGAGTTTCGCGACTACCGAGTGTCGAAGGCGACAAGCAGCCAAAGAAGCGTTTCAAGAGCTATCCGATCGGCTATTTCCATATCGATATTGCCCAGGTACAGACAGCTGAAGGCAAGCTCTATCTCTTTGTGGCTATTGACCGGACTTCCAAGTATGCCTTCGTTGAACTCTATACCAAGGCAGGAAAGATGAATGCTGCACAGTTCCTGCGCAATCTGGTCGCCACTGTGCCCTATACCATCCATACTGTTCTGACCGACAATGGCATCCAGTTCACCAATCGGTCTCGCGATCTCCATGAGTTCCAGCACATCTTTGACCGGGTCTGCACTGGAAACGGCATTGAACACCGCCTGACAAAAGTGAAGCACCCATGGACCAACGGTCAGGTCGAGAGGATGAACCGGACTATTAAGGATGCCACCGTCAAACGGTTCCATTACGACGATCACGAGCAACTCCAGAAGCATCTGGCTGTTTTCATAGATGCCTACAACTTCGCTAGACGATTGAAGACGCTAAGGGGCCTGACCCCATACGAATTTATCTGCAAAAAGTGGACAGAGGATCCGGAAAGATTCAAAATGAATCCGATCCATCAAATCCCGGGACCGAACACCTAGCTTACTATCCCCATAGAAAATCCAACCCGCGCTTTCCTCCTTGTCAGATTTATCGCCGCTGGATGACACACATCTAGCAGCAACAAACCCTAGACGAAGCTGCCGGCCACCCAAATGCTGAGAATGTCTGCTCGCTGCGCTAAGCGGCCTTTTCCGTTCGCGCAAGAAGAAGCGCGGCGGTCCCCATCAGACCAGCCGAGGCGCGGTTGATGATCCTGCGCCGTAGAGGGGTAAGGGCACGCGCTCCGACCAGAGTTCCTGCCGACACCCACAGCAGCGCGGCCACGCCTTCGACCAGCAAATAGAGGGCGCCGAGTACAAAGAGCTGCGGCATTAACGCAGCGCCATCATTCACAAATTGCGGAATGAAAGCGGTGAGTAGGAGGTAAGCCTTGGGATTACCCATCAGCGTGAAAAATTCCCGACGTATCAGCATCGAAACCTCGGGAGCTTCGATCTCGGTCGAGACATCCGCAGTCCAGAATTGCCACGCGAGGTAAAAAAGATACGCAACGCCGACCCACTTCAGCGCGACAAAGGCGAGTTCGGAAGCGCGGAGCAAGACATCGAGGCCCAGAGAGACCAACACAACAAGGACAGCCCACGCGGCCAGACGACCGAAAATACCCTTAGCGGTCCGCAACCAACCTGCTTTGGTTGCAGAAATGAAGGCCAGAAGGTTATTTGCTCCCGGTGAGGCACCTAGAAGCAGCGCCGCCGGAAGGAAGATCAGTAGCTGTTCTAGCGTCATTGCCGCCCCTTTCTGTTTCTAAGGTTAGTATAGGGCATATCGCCCGTAAGGCAACGTTTTGCCAAAGCAGCCATTCGTGCGTTGCAGCATCCGTTAGATGGGCTCTTACCGGTCACTCGTCGGCAAGTATATGTTGCAAATACGCTTACCCAATTCCTACAGTTCGAGCAAAGCGCAGCATTTTTGCATTTAGGGTGAGGAGCCTTTCGTCTGATGGTGTATTTTTTTGAACACGGGGCGGCTTTTAACTCACAAGGCGGTTGTGCAACTGTCCTGATCATGCAACTCAAGAATTGACGATATCCACTTTACTCGAACCGAAACGCGTCAGACTTTCATGATTTTTGTCCCGCTTTCCTTTGTTGTCACCTTGCCTCTGGTCATCCTGTTTGTCTTGATGATATGGACCAATGAAGAACAGCCACGAAACTGGCCTTTTCTGCTGCTGATCCTGTTGTCGGCGGTTCAATCGATGCTGATCGGTTTGCGCTTCGGCTATCATGTACAATGGGCGGACGTAGTCGCTCCGCTGATCGCAAGTGCAATGCCTGTGTTTGTCTACCGCGGCGCCCTGCATTTTACCGGCTCGGTGCAAAAGCAGAACTTGGTCGCGCTCATGCCGCATGCCCTGCCGCCTGCCATCATGCTGGTTCTGCTGCTGGTTCCTTTGCGACAGTTCATCGACGCAACGATCATTCTGATCTTCATCATCTATGCGATGCTCATCCTTTACAGGGTAAGGCGCGGCCCTGATGAACTTCGCCTTGCCTCGCTGGAGAGCGCAGGCTCGGCACATCGTGCGCTTCTATATAGCGCGTTCGTCCTGATATTCTCGGCCAGCCTTGATACTCTCATCAGTGTCAATGCCATCTTTTACGACGCACACTGGATGGCGCTGGCCGCCACAATGGGCAGCATCAGCACTCTTTTGTTTCTCTCGATTGCGGTTGCAGTCGCCAGCCGTAGCCGCGCGGCACCCGGCTCGCTTCGTGGCTCGGATGACGCGGCGCAAGAGGACGAGAATGCGGACTTCCAAGACGAGGAAGATGCTAGAACCATGGCAACCATCGAAATATTAATGACCGAAAAACATATTTATCGTGATCTGGATCTCAACCTTGATCGCCTTGCGCGAAAAGCCATCATCCCCTCACGAGAGATATCGGCAGCGATTAATCGAAGCACGGGCAAGAATGTCTCACAATATGTCAACGATTACCGCATCGCAGAAGCCTGCGAGCGTTTTCTGACCGAGACGGCGCCAGTAACTACCATCATGTTCGACGTCGGGTTTCAGACCAAATCCAACTTCAACCGAGAATTCCGCCGTGTGACGGGCATGACGCCCTTACAGTGGCGCAAGGCGCGGGGCTGGAGGGCAGCAGGCAGGCTAGCCCGTCGAGCAGGCTTGAGAATGGACTAAATCGCGATTCAGTTCGTATCATTTCATGATTGAGGTCGCACCTTTGTGGTGCGGAGCCGATGTTGGCTGTGTCAAGCACACACACCAACACCGGACCTCGATAGGATGAACATGATCACCGAACAGGAGCGCAAAATTGCCCAGACGCTGCGCGCTCTCTCAGACAATGACCCCGTCGATCCGCCGACGAACAGAACGCCATCCTCGGCGAGGCACGCATTCTTCAGCAAAAAAACGCTTTTGCTGACGGCTGGCGCATTCCTCACCATAGCATCGGTCGCTTTATTTAAGCCCGATCTGCCCGCTGCCTTTTACGAAATGCTGGGCGCGCCTATTGAGAACCCACTCACCCAAACGGCGCTGCAAACCACGCCTTCATCAATGCAGGCGAGCAAGGACAACGCCCTCCAGTCCATGCCTCCGGCGGCAATCCCGGCACAGGTGACCGGCTCGGGCTATGTGATTGCGCCCGACAAAGTGACGCTCTTCGCCCAATATGCGGGGCAGATTACAGCGGTCTCCGTCAAACCGGGCGATACGGTCACCATTGGCCAAGCGCTCATCACCCTTGACGATCTCGATCTCCGCCTTGCTGTGCAACAAGCCACAGCTTCAAGAAAGGCTGCCACACTCGCCCTTGAAGCGGCCCGCATCGCGTCTTCTGACAAGGACGCCACCTTCAAACGCGCCATTGGGCTGAACGAACGCGGGTTCGTCTCGGACACAGATCTTCAACGAGCGAGAGTTGCGGCCCTTGAGGCGGCAAACATGGTGGAGCAGGCCCGCGTTGCTGCGGACAAGAGCGCGCTTGACCTGAGGGAAGCTGAGGCAAAGCTTGCCGATCTTACCATTCGCGCGCCCATTTCAGGCACCGTGCTGCAAGTCACCGCGAGAAAGGGCGACAGAGTGCCGGATTTTTCCGACGCCATTCGCTCTGGCGGACTTGTCACGATCGCCCGGTTTGACCAGTTGGTGATCGATGCCGATGTGGCGGAGAAGGCGGTTGGCGGCCTCGTCTCCGGTCAGGTGGGAGAAGCCACTCTGGACGCTTTTGCCGACAAGCCTTTTGCGGTCGCCGTCCAGCGCATCGCACCAGAGGTCAACAGCGCCAAGGGCACCGTCAGCCTTCGGCTTGTGCCGAAAGATCCGCCGGCAGGCATCCGCCCTGGCATGGCTGCCCGCATTCGCATCACTCTGACCAAACCAGACCCCTCCCCCAACCAGCAACAAGGAACTCAACAGCCATGACTGGACACAGCAATTCAGACCCGTTTATCGCCCTTCGCAAGGTCACCAAAGGCTACCGGACGGGCAAGGAACAGCTAACCATCTTTGACAAGATGGATCTGACCATCGAACGCGGCGAGTTTGTCGCTGTGATGGGACCATCCGGCTCGGGCAAATCGACCCTTCTTAACCTGCTCGCCGGAATAGACCGCCCCGATGAAGGCCAGATCCACATCAATGGACAACGGCTCGACCATATGGGGGAAGCGGCGCGCTCCGGCTGGCGCGCGCATCAACTCGGCATCGTCTTTCAGTTTTATAATCTTCTGCCAATGCTCAATGCGGCGGAAAATGTTGAATTGCCCTTGCTTTTGAAACCGTTGTCAGCGCGAGCAAGACGGGATCGCGTGGAAAAAGTGCTCGACCTTGTCGGCCTTGGCGGTCGGGGGCGGCAAAATCCTGCCTCCATGTCCGGCGGCCAACAGCAGCGTGTCGGCATCGCCCGCGCCATCGTCAGTGATCCGGCGCTGCTGTTGTGCGATGAGCCGACCGGTGATCTTGATCGGAAATCAGCCGACGACGTGTTGGCGATGTTGGGGTTCCTCAACCGGGAGCTGGGCAAGACCATCGTTATGGTCACCCATGATGGGGAGGCCGCGGCCAAGGCTGGCCGCACGCTGCATCTCGACAAAGGCGTCTTTATCGAACAGATGGAGATGGCGTCATGAGTTTTTTCAGCCTTGCGCGCAAAAGTGCCCTGCGCAACCCCGTCCGTAGCCTGTTGCTGATCCTGTCAGTGGGCATGGCCTTTCTGATCCATGGCGTCACGGCCAGTTTCATCAACGGCACCCAAGGCACAGAGGCGGCCAGTGATACGCTTCTGGGGGTGATGAGCGCCACCGGCGGCGCATTGCCCATGGCCTATTTGCCCCGCATTGAAGCACTGGGTGGCGTGGCTGCGGTCAGCCCCGTCATGCGACTGCGTGGCAGCATCGGTGATGCCCGCAATGTCATTGCCGTCTCCGCAGGGGATCCGGCGCGGCTGATGGAAGTGAATGGCAAGGAGATGGGCCTCACGCCCGCTTTAGGCGGGGCGCTTCAATCCGGACGCGACAAAGTGCTTGTCGGGCGGGCGCTGGCAACAGCACAAAACTGGACAGTTGGTGACCGTCTGACCTTGAAGGCCTTCCATGTCAAACATGGCGGCGTAGATCCTGACTGGCATTTTGAGATTGCCGGTGTTTTTGACGGTGCCAGTCCCAGCACAGACACCTATTTCATGATTGCCCAATATGATTATATCAATCTGGGCAGGGAGCGCGGGGCAGACACGGCATCGACCTTTGCTCTCAAACCGGCAGCCAATGTCCCCCCGCAAAAGCTGGCAGCCCACATTGACGCGCTATTCGCCAATTCTGCCGCACCGACCCGGACCATGTCGGAAAAGCAGTTTCTGAGCGCCTTTCTCAGCCAATATGCCGATGTCAAACAGGTGGTCACGCTGGTGGTTGGCGCCTCGTTCATCACGCTGTTGATGATCGTCACCAACACCATGATTTTCGCCTTGCGCGAGCGTCGCTTCGAGATCGGCGTGCTGAAAGTGCTCGGCCTTCGCTCTTGGCATATTCTACTCATGGTGCTTGCCGAGGCTCTATTGGTCTTTGTTGTCGGCGGTCTCATAGGCCTTGGGCTTGCGAAAGTGACGAGCCTTGTCGCTCCTTTAGAGCTGGGGCTCGTGCTTGGACTGTCCACCGCTCTTCAATCCGCGCTCTTCATTGTCCTGCTCGGTCTGATTGCTGGCCTATTGCCAGCCTTGTCAGCCATGCGCACGCCGATCCTGTCCGCTTTTAAAACGAGGTAATCCCCATGCAGTTTTTTATCAGACAATGTGTGGCGACGAGCCGCGCCACCCTTCTCAGCCTGCCGCGACGTCTTGCGATTTCCCTCTCGATGGTCGGATCCATCATGCTGGTCGTTTGTGTCCTGTGCGGATTTCTGGCCATGGCGCAAGGCTTTGAGCGCGCGCTCAAGAGCGCGGGATCGAGCCAGATTGCAATCATTCTTGGTGGCGGCACCAATAGCGAGGCCAATTCAGACCTTTCGTCCGATACAGTGCGCAAAATCATGGCGCTATCGGGCGACATAGGCGTGCTCCGCGACAAGGCGGGCATCCCGATTCTGTCGCGAGAAATCATTGCGCCTGTGCAGTATCGCGCGGACGGGGCAACGACAGCAGGCGACATGCTGGCCCTGCGCGGCATGGACCCATCTGGCCCCTCCCTTCGCGATGGCGTCAGCCTTTCAGCAGGGCGTCTACTCACCCCCGGCAGCCGCGAAATCATGGTCGGCGATCAACTGGCCGCCACCTATCCGGTCTTCGCCGTTGGCAACAAGGTGCAGCTGGGTCCGGTGACATGGACCGTTGTCGGGCACATATCCGCGCATGGCAGCGTCTTTGAATCCGAAATCTGGGGTGATCTCGACGCCGTCCGTGCAGCGTTCGACAGGCCCGGTGCTATACAAAGCCTTCGAATGCGGCTGGAAGCTCCGCAAGATCAGGCCCTTTCCAAACTGCAGACAGCGGTGTCCGGCCTCTCCCCAAGTCCCCTGACGATTGTTACAGAAGCAGCGCTTTATGCCGATCAGGCCGCCGGGACAACCCGCCTGATCCGCCTGTTTGGCTGGCCTGTTGCGTTGCTGATGGCCATCGGTGCCTCGGCAGGAGCGCTCAACACCATGATGAGTTCGCTTGCCGACCGAACAGTTGAAATCGCCACCTTTCGTGCGCTCGGTTTCAACCGCATCTCTGACTTTCTGGCCGCATGGCTTGAAGCGATGCTACTGGCAATCCTCGGCGTTGCACTGGGGCTCGGAGCTTCTTGGATTGTCTTCAACGGTTGGCAAGCCAGCACCCTTGGGGCCAACAATGCCCAAATGGCATTTCAGTTGGTGGTCAGTGATGAGGTGATCATCAAGGCGGGACTGGTCGGCCTTTTGATCGGAGCCATTGGTGGCGCCCTGCCCGCGCTAGCCGCCGCGCGTTTGCCAATCACCGCAGCGCTCAGGGCAAGAGGATAGGTCTCATCCGATGAGAGGCAATGGGAGGTGCATCTTGATCTCAGGAGTTCAGGATACATTTGCCCGCCTTTGAATATCTATTCCAATCCATCACTGCAAACTACCGGGATCAGGCGCTCTGACGGATACCTTCGGCGGAGAGATCGTCGTTTTGTGACAGAAGCTCAATCAGGTGCTCCTGAGTCACGGGTTTGGAATAGTAATAGCCTTGAACCATTTTGACCTGTAATTCGCGCAAGAGCGTCAGTTCCTGCTCGGTCTCCACTCCTTCAACGATGCAATCCAGTTCAATGTCTCTGGCAAGGGTGAGCAGCGACTTGACGATCTTGAAATTGCGCGCCTCGCGATGAAGATCGGTCACGAAGCTCTTGTCGATCTTGATCTTGGTCAGCGGCAGATGATGCAGGCGTGATAACGAGGAATGGCCAACCCCGAAATCATCCAGAGAGACGCCGCATCCAAGATGCCGGAAGAGGCGCAAATGTTGCTCGACCTTGGACGATTCCGCACCAAGGGCGGTCTCGGTCACTTCCAGATTGATGCGCGTGGGCGCAATGTCGCTGCTGGCGATCCGCTGATATATCCACATCAGCAGCTCTTCATTCGAGACGTCCATGGCCGACAGGTTGATCGATAGCTGCAAGGCGCTAGGCCAGTCTCTTGCTGCGGCAAGGCTCTTTTCCAACATGATTTTGGTGATATCGGCAACGCAGCCTGAGGTCTCGGCAATGGGAATGAACTCGGATGGCGCAACGTTGCCCAGAGAGGCACAGTTCCAACGGGCAAGCGCCTCAACTGCAATGATCCGATCATGGACGATATCGACAATGGGCTGGAAGACTGGCGCAATCTCGTCTGGGAGCGCCCCTGATTTTAGCGCGTGCTGAACCTGAACCACACGTCGCTGTTCGCAATGCAGATGTTCGGAGAAGATGGTGCATGTGCCGCGCTCGGTTCGCTTGCCCCGATACAGGGCGAAATCCGCTTTCTCCATGACATCCTGAAAACTGTCCTTTTCTGGATCGAATTGGGCAATCCCGACTGTTGCGGAAATGGAGACTTCGCTGTCATCCACATCGAACGGGCGATGCATGACCTCGCAGATCTGCTCACCGATCAGGCGGCAATCCTCGTTGGAACCAGAGTCGCTGACAATGAGCGAGAACTCATCCCCACCCACACGAAAAAAAGCCACGCCGGGGATATGATCCGCCAGTGTCTGAAGCCGCTGCCCGACCTGCTTGAGCAACAAGTCGCCAACCATGTGGCCATACATGTCATTGATCGGCTTGAAACCGTCCAGATCGATGGCTCCTGCTGCTATGGTTTTTTCACTCTGGCAGGCCTCCATGCACTGGCGCTCAAGGGCATTATAGAAGGCCCGACGATTGGGGAGATCGGTCAGGCTGTCCCGGTTGGCTAAACGTTCGTTGACCTCAATCAACTGTTTGGAGCGGGCCTGCTCTTCGACCATGTGGCAGAAATGACAGTAGCTCTGGCGCATTACGAACATCATGCCGATGCAAACCAGCGTCACATTGACCGCGGCAGCCTGAAAGAAGGTCGTGTCTGAGAACAGGAAGAAACACACGAAGGTGCCATTCACCACAAGGGTAACAATCAGGGCGGCCAGTGGCAGAGACCCCAGACAGAAGATGCAGGATATGACCGTCACGGCCATATAGAAAGAGACGTGGACCTTGTCCAGAGCATGCCCATACTTAAATAGCATCAAGGACCAGGACGTAAAGGCGATGGAGATGATGACAGACAACTTGATCACCCCTCGCACGCGCGTAAGAGCCTGTTGCTTAGAGAGGGAAGCAGGGTCCAGACGCAACCAGTCAATGCTGCGCAAGACAGCGATAACCGTGGCGATGGCGGGGGGGTAAAGGGTCAACCAGTCCGGCGCAATGGACATATGGGTGCTGGCAAGCACCCAGCTGCTGATCAAGAGGATGCCATACATCAAAGGCAACTGACCGGACAGGACGGTCAATTGCGCGCGCAACATGGCCAGATCCTTGTCTCCGGCAAGAAACCAACTCTTGAGTTTCTGGGTGGTGATTGGCTTGGCTCTAGCCATTCAATATACTCCGATCGGCTTTCCTCATGCTGGAGCCTATCGGAGAAATTGAAACATTCAGTAAAATTAGCATTGTCATTTATTTTTGGCGCAATCCGCTGCCACAGGGTCCAAGCACCACCCGCTCGCCGGTCGCACCAGCCTGGCTTGCAGTGTCGATACGGTCCGGCAATCCTCTGGCGTTATTCCACCACCGATTGGGGTTCTTGCTTTGCGGATCATACGCCGCCCGGCTCGCCCAATCTTCCCTGACAAATATGACCGGCTCTTCATAGTGATGGGTGTAGATGATTGTATCCATGACGCTGGACAGGATTTTCAGATCCCGCTCAATGGAAATCTTCAGCTCCACCATCGGGTAGGTCTCGGTCGACCCGGCTGTGAAGCCAGCCTCATGCGTGGCGGCCGTTGAAGCTGCCGCTGGCTGAGAGGTTTCTTTGCCAACCGCCGAAATGCTTGCATTGCGATTGTAGCGCCCAAAACTGAGTGGGTGCACAGACATGACCGCATCCAGAATACGGTCAACCTCTTCAGGCAAGGTCTGAATCTCAATTGTCCAGACCGGCACCAGATGACCTGACGATGCCTCATAGTCAAACAGGTGATCCATCGTGTCTTCCTTTGCTTCCTGATTGTTTTCCATCAAGCCTCTTACTGTCCGGTATACAGGGGTGTTCGCCGCTCGATCCACGCCTCAAGCCCCTCAAGCACATCCTGCGTGGTGCACATGCGGGCAAATTGTTCTCGCTCTATCAGCAGGCCTTCATCGATTGTCGTGTTGATGCCCCGGGTCACGGCGGAAAGAATGCGCGACGCCGTGAGCGGAGAATGGCGCAGGATCTGGTTGGCAAGATCAAATGCTGCAGGCAAAAGATCCGCATGCGGCACCACTCTGTTCACCAGCCCCAGTTCCTGAGCGCGATGCGGACCAAAACTCTCGCCGGTCAACAACAGCTCAAGCGCTCGTTTGCGCCCTGCAAGGCGCGGCAGACGCTGCGTCCCGCCAAATGTCGGCGGAATGCCGATATTGATCTCCGGTTTGGCAAAGACTGCCTGATCTGATGCAACGGCAAGATGGGCCGCTTCCGTGATCTCGCACCCTCCCCCGTAGGCAATGCCGTTGACGGCGGCGATCACCGGTTTGGGGAAGGCTTCGATCCGCGCTGTCATCGCCTGACCGCGACGACAGAAGTCTCGCACCGCTTCATCGGTGCCGCGCCGGATGCTATGGCTGAACTGAGGAATGTCTCCGCCAGCCGAGAAAGCTCGCTCGCCCGCCCCCGTCAAGACAATTGCGCCGATAGACTCGTCACCTTCGATCTTGTCGAGAAGGGCAAGCAGGCGATCATTCATGGCGTAATTGATGGCATTGAGCTTTTCAGGGCGATTGAGTGTCAGGACGGCAATTCGGTCCTGCTGTTCAAATCTGACAATGTCGTTGCTTTGCATGGTGTCTCTCCTCTCTTGGTTGACAGACAGGCTAGCGGGCGACAGTTTGTAAGCAAACTCACTAGGCAGTATACATACTGGAATTGAGCGAGGTTGGGAGCATGCCTTCACCTGCAAAGCCTGCCCGGGAACGGATCATCGATGCGGCCAACCGGCTCTTCTATCGCGAGGGGATCCGCGCGGTGAGTGTTGATGCGGTGGCGGAAAAAGCCGGCGTTACCAAGAAGACGCTCTATTACCATTTCAAGAGCAAGGATGACCTCATCACGGCCTATCTTACCGCGCGGGATCAGCCAAATCTCGCGCAGTTCGAAGCATGGTTCGATGCAGCCGAAGGCAATGTGGCGGATAAGGTTGAGGCGATTTTCATCGCGCTGGCAAAGTCATCTCGCCACCCCAAATGGAGAGGTTGCGGTTTTCTGCGCACAGCAGCCGAGCTTGCCAACATGCCCGGCCATCCGGCCATGACGGTGGGTGCCGCACACAAGAAGAAATTTGAGGCTTGGCTTACGGAGAGGCTTGTCGAGGCTCACGTCCCGCAGCCGGAAGCCACAGCCCGCCAGATTGTTCTCCTGCTCGACGGAGCCTTCTCCATCATGCTGGTGCATCGCGATCCGGCCTATGTCGAAGAAGCAGGGCGCGCTGCCCGGGCGCTCCTATCGGGTGCACAATCCGGTCACTCACCAACGATCTCCTGATTGGTGCGACATCTGAACGGGTTACAAGCCGTCTTCTCTCTTTGCTTTGACGCTCTGAAAATGGTTGTCTCAACGAAGATCAAAAAGGAGAGTCGTGCAATGCCTAGCATCAATTTTCAGGACAAATCTGGCTCCGTTGTGACCGCTCTCAAGCTGGACCCTTCGGCTGAAGGAAGCCTTGATGGGCTGACCTTTACGGTCAAGGACAATATCGACATCGCAGGACACAGGACATCTTACGGAAGCCCCGCTTGGCGAGAAGCACACCTTCCTCCGATGGAGAATGCAGTGTGCGTTGACCAGCTACTCGCTGAAGGGGCGCGATGTGTCGGCAAGGTCGTTGCGGACGAGTTCACTTATAGCCTTGATGGCGAGAGCCAATTCTTTGGCACGCCGCGCAATGCGAAAGCGCCGGATCGAATTCCCGGAGGATCTTCAAGTGGCTCTGCATCTTCTGTGGGGCATGGAATAGCGAACTTCTCCATCTGTACTGACTCAGGTGGATCAATTCGGGTACCCGCCAGCCTATGCGGTTTGTGGGGTATGAGACCGTCGCTTCATAGACTATCGGAGGCCGGCGTCCTCCCCTTCATGCCATCGGTCAGCACGGTTGGCGTTCTAGCGGATAGTTTGGCTCACCTCGCTATGCCTATGAAGGTTCTCCTTCGCAGCGGACGCCTGAAACCAGCCGAAGTCGAACGTCTTCTTGTATTGACCGATGCCCTCGGTGTCGCAGATCCTGAGGTGCAGGATCAAGCCAACGCGAAGCTTGAAGAAATATCCAGACGAACTGGCATTCCGGTTCACTCGGTCAGCTTTTCCGAAATCACCGAAAATGCATACGAGCTCAGGGATTGCAATCTCAAGGCCCTACGGGATTTGCAGACGCTCGAATTCCAGAACACTGTGGGAAACTGGATTGAAACGGTAAAGCCGGAACTCGGTTTCACCTTTTCCATGGCCTATGGCAACGTTCAGTCTTTCAATAGGCAGGAAGCTCTGAAAAGCCTTGAGCATTGTGAGCGACTTTTTGCGGCGATCAACGCTTACCTTACCCCAGGATCGGTTATTTGTTTTCCGACGACCCCTGTCATCGCTCCGAAGAAGGGAACGCTCAACACGATGGATGCGGTTATGGATTTCTATGACCGGACCATGACGATAACCGCTTTTTCTGGTGTGGCGCGGCTTCCAGAAATCTCAGCCCCACTGCTAGCGGCCAACGGGTGCCCGGTAGGGCTGTCTTTCGCAGCCGCTCACTATGAGGATGAATTCCTGATCAATGCCGTGAAACAACTACTAGCGTGAAATGTTAGAAGACCTGAGCGGAACGGCCTTCTCGGAGCAAGCAGATTTCGCTATGCGTTTGTCCTCGTTTTTCGCATCGCTCTTGGAGACGTTCCGAACCAACGCGTCGCGGCGTGATTGAAAGCCGCTTGCTCGCTATAGCCGAGCCGGAAGGCGACTTCGGACAAGGAGATCCTGTCGTCAGCCAGCAGGTGGCGGGCCGTTTCCGCACGCACGTCATCCACGATCTGCCTGAAAGAGATGTCCTCCTGCATCAGCCTTCTTTGTAGGCTACGCACGGACATGCCCAGAAGAGACGCTACAGCGCTTTGAGGAAGGACCGCGCCTGCCATCTGTTCTTTGACATGGTGGCGAACATAGGCAGCCACACTGTCGAGGGCGGGGATCTGATCAAGCGCCTTTTCAGCGACTGATTCCAGCGCTGTGAAAAGGGCAACAGAAATGGGATTGCGGATATCTTTCAGGCGGGCCTGATCAAAGGTGATCGACGCGCTCGACTGGTTAAAAAGCACAGCAGAGCCAAAGACGCGATGGATTGGCTCAAGGTTATCAGGGGCGGGGAAGTCAAAACTGGTTGAAATCGGAAACAATGGGGTGCCGAAGACCTGCTCAGGAATAAGTGCAACGTTGGCCAGAGCCCAGATCGTCCCAAATCGGACTTCAGGGGTCGCCTTCTCCTCACTTGAGGCATGCTTGTGGGTCATGATCAAACGGTGAGGCGTATTGAGTATCTCAAAGGATGAGCGCTGGTACAGCAAACGATTGAAGCGGGACAGCTGATAAAAGGCAGACCGGGGCGTCTCGCTGCGCAAGATCAGCTCACCAATGGTACCAAGACGGGAAAGATCCACACCCAAGGCCAACACCGCCCCCACTTCTGGCCCACCCCAACGCTCGACAAGAAGAGGCCGCAGGTCGAGAAAAAGCTTCTCTTCTATTTGAGAAATGGTGCCGCTGTCCTGTCTGCGCACCGTGGCTTGATGGAAACGCACCGCTTCCGAAGCGGAGATCAGGTTTTCCTTTAAGGCGAGGTCGACGAGCGCATCAAACAAGGCTGCGGCTGACTGGGCTTTGAGTGAGGACATTTTGCGTTTCCATTGTGGTCTGTCTGGTTTCGACTATACGGCAGATGGCGGGAAAAATCAAAAAATTGGCGTAATTTATCAAAAACCAACGCTGCGTTTGCGCGATCTATACGGCTGTTTTTCTGTTATACGGAGGCGTGATCATGTCAGGCTCTAACGAAAATTCATCCCCTTCATTTGGCATTCGCCATCTCTTTGATGATCAAACCTATCACTTTCAGGCTCTGCGCGTTCTGAGCGATGCCGGTGCCGGCGCGGCAGACATAGCCGAAGTGCTGCAGGCGATCGCAACCATCCCGTCAGGCAACGCCGATGCTTGGTATGCCGCCTTTGCGCGCATTGCGCAGAACAATGAAGATCTGGCAGAGGCGTGTGGCGATGCCAATAGCAGTGGGTTAGCCCGGTTTCGGGCACACACCTATTGGAGAACGGCCGAGTTCTTTTTGTCTGCCACGGATAAACGCCGCGCTATTGCCTGGGAAAGACAGATAGACAGTTTCGATCTGGGGCTGGATGATCATTCCATCGCTTATCTTCGCTATGAAACCGCGTATGAAAACGGCTCTCTGAAAAGCATCTTCTTCCCTGTAGAAGGCGGAGAGAAGCGTCCCTTGATCATGATTGTTGGTGGCTTTGATGGCACCTTGGAAGAGCTGTATTTCATGATGGGCAAAGCTGCCAATGAGCGGGGATATAGCGTGCTTCTTTATGAGGGCCCCGGTCAGTCTGGCCCGGTGCGCGAGCAGCAAATGTATTTCACGCACGAGTGGGAAAAACCAACCAGTGCCATCATTGATGATTTTCTTGAAAAGCATCCAGCCTATGACCGGATCATCCTGACGGGCATCAGCCTTGGGGGCTATCTTGCGCCACGCGCTGCTGCCTTTGATGACCGGATCGACGGCGTGATCGCCTTTGACGTGATGTATGACTTTGGCGCCGTGGCCGAGAAGTTTCGCCCCATGATCAACCATCCCGTCTATTCCAAAATGCCTGGCATTTCATGGGCGCTTGAAAATGGCCAATGGGTCTTTGGTGTGCAGAGCCCGGAAGCCTTCGTCGACGCGGCACGTCCTTTCACGCTCGCCAATGTTGCCCATCAGATCAAGGGTGACGTGCTGATCCTTGCCGGTGAGATCGACCACTTCGTTCCCCTGTCGCAAGTTGATGAGTTCAAAAAGAGCCTCACGAATGCCCGCTCTGTAGAAAGTGTCATATTCAGTGAAGCCTCAGGGGGTGGTGAGCATTGTCAGGTTGGCGCAACTTCTCTCTGGCATGCTAGGGCTTTCGATTGGATCTTACGCAATTTCGAATAAGACTCTGAAGACAAGAAAGAAATGAAAATGAAGACAACGACGACTTTGGCGCTCGCAGCCATTGCCCTTACAGCCACCAATGTCCTGGCACCTTCCAATGTTGTGGCCGCGGAAAGCCTGCTCGATAAGACGAACCAGCTTTGCTTTGGTGCATTCGACGGCGATCCGCTTGAAGAGATGGGCTTCACATCCTTTCAAATGGAAAAGGAAGTCCCCTTCATGACCGATGCCTATGAGGGCGAGATCGATGGCCAAAAGGCGTTGCTTTTTTTGGGGGAACGCTTTGGCGACAAAGCGTGTGATGTGAACCTGCCTAAAGCACCGACCCAGACCTATCAATCGGTTCATGACGAGTTGTTGGATATGTTCGGTGTGAATGGCACCAACTACGATAAACCAAACAGCGACTTGGGCTATCTGGGAGAGATTTGGGCAGACACGGAAGCGATGTCCGGCCCCATCGAGAATCTCGAAATTGAAGGCATGAAGCTGGGCTCGGTCTTTGTTCAGTATACCAAAAAGCCTTTCATGCAGACGGCCGGTAGAGCCGGCTTCATCATCTCCTATTCCACGCGGTAAAGGTTCCGCTCGATTGGTGAGCGGGCAACGGCCGGAAGGACCATCACGCAGCCAAGCTTCCTTCCGGCCGTTTGTCCCTTGTTTTAGGTTAGTCAATCGATTGATATGGCCGATGAGCCGATTGTCTTGTGACAGGTGGCCAATGCTGAAGCCGGTGCGGTTTCCAACCAACCGGCTCCAATTCAGTTTTGGCATTTACAGAGACAGCTGGCTCAGCCGAGCAGCGTTTCAAAGGGCAGAAAATCGAGCATATCCCCCTCTTGAACCGTGTTTCCTTCCGGAATGTTTGCCAGACCGTTGGCCCAGCAAACACTCGTCATGATCGCAGATCCCTGCTGAGGGAAGCTTTGGATTTCCATGGTTCCGTGCTCACCGACGACCGCACGCGCACGGATATATTCACGGCGCTTGCCCGGTTTTGAACGGGAAAAGCCAGCGGGAAGACGCCAGACCGACGCGGTCGTATCCTTACGCCCCTGAATGTGACGAATGGTAGGCGCGGCAATCAAACAGAACGTGATATAGGCTGCAACAGGGTTGCCCGGCAGACCAATGACAGGGGTCTGGTTAACGCTTCCGAAGGCCACGGGCTTACCAGGTTTGATATTCAGCTTCCACATGTGAAGCTCGCCAAGCGAAGTCAGAGCAGCCTTCACGTGATCTTCTTCACCAACTGATACACCGCCTGTCGTCAGGATGAGATCGACCGAATTGGTCGCCTCGATCAGCGCGGCCTTGATGGCTTCAGGCGTATCTTCGATTGGCCCGAAATCAACGATCTCACACCCAAGCTGCGACAGAAGACCGATCAGAGCATAGCGATTGGAATTGTATTTCTTGCCCGCTTGCAATTCCTCTCCCGGCTCGAGCAATTCATCCCCGGTGGAAAGGATTGCCACTTTGACCGACCTAAAGACCGTCAGCTGCGCAACGCCGACAGAGGCAGCAAGTGCGAGATGCGCAGGCCCTATCCGCAATCCAGATGAAAGGATGACTTCGCCAGCCTGAATGTCTTCTCCTGCCCGGCGGATATTGTTCCCCGCCTTGACTGGCATCTTGAATTCCACCTTGCCGTCCTGCTCCGAACAGATCTCCTGCATCACCACGGCATCCGTTCCAGCGGGAACCGCCGCGCCCGTAAAGATCCGGGCAGCAGATTCCTTCTTCATTTCATCCCCGATATAGCCGGCCGGAATGCGCTGCAATATGGGCAATGAAAGGCTGGGCACGTCCTCATCAAGCCGGTCGCTTCGCAAGGCATAGCCATCCATAGCGCTGTCGTCTGCGGGAGGGACATTGACGGTTGAAACCACATCTTTGGCCAGGACCCTGCCGTGCGCCTCAGCAAGAGCAACCGTTTCATACGCCTGCGAACCCTCGATATGTTCCTGGATCAGGCGAATTGCGCCTTCTATTTCCAGCAGACGGGCCTTACCCATCGTCGTGTTTTCTGTAGCCATGACCGTTATTATTCTCGTTTGTAAATGCTGATTTTATCGTTAATTCAGAGCTTTAGCAGAAGATTGAAATCGACCTCGTTGATCGTGATCAATGCTCTTTCATTCAATCACTCTAGCATGAAATGCGCTGCCCGCACGGCTCCCATGTTGGCTGTTGATGCCGGTTTTCAGTCGCGCCACACATCCCCCCGATCCTCCGCCTTCCAATCGCACAATGACGGCCATGACTGCACCATTCACAGGAGAGTTGTTTTGAGAAACTCTATTGCGCGGACTGTTCTTGTTCTGCAATGGATCGCGGTCTCCGTCATCATCATCATTGCCATTATGGCTGCCGGGCTCGCCTGGCACAATATTTCGTCGTATCAGCGCATTGTGAAGCTCGCCGAGCTGGACCGGACGCTTTTCAGCACGGTGACCAAGAGCCGTGTGGAAATCGGCACCGTCGGCGTTGCGCTCATTCAGGAGCGGGAACCGCGCAAAACGGTAGACGGCTCCTTGGCCCATCTGAACCGGCTTCATAGCACAGCGGTCGCATCCCTAAAGAAATCAGGCCTGTCGAATGTTGATGAGCTATTGCAGCAGTTCAGTGAGATCCATCAGCACCTGAAGAAGCAAGAACGGGTAATCTATGCGGAACTGGAAAAGCCGTACGATCAGCGCACGGTCATCAACATCGAACCATGGCGTCAGATGATCTATGCCTATGCGGACACCATTCTTGGTGCCAGCAACATTGTCGGCACTCGATTGCGCACCGTCGACAACAATCTCAGCGATCTCGTCACGGTCAGGGAGCTTTCCTACGCCATTCGTGATCGCTATGCCCGCCAATGCTCCCGTTTCCGGCCAGCCGTACAGAATGACAAACCCCTTACGCCCATAGAGAGGAAGCGTTGGAGAGAGGATGTGGGTGCCTATCGAGAATTGTGGAACAGCCTTGACAGGATCGCCTCACATTATCCCGATGACTTCTGGTTGAAGCAGAGCGTTCTTGACGGCAGAAAAATGACCCACAAAACGCAGTTCGTCATGGATAGAGTGCTGAACGGGCTATCGGGCTCCGGCAAGCCTGCCTATGACGCCAAGGCATGGTCCGAAAACTGTCTGGAAGCCTATGGGTCCATTTTGGGTATCGGATACAGCAGTCTTGATGACGAAGTTGCCTATGCAGAAGAAAAGCGGCAAAGAGCCCTTCTGCTCGGGGCCATTTCTGCGATCGTCCTGCTGGTTAGCCTGGCGTTTGGTTTCCTCACCGTAAGGTTCGTCAGGCTTCGGCTTTCCTTGCCTTTGAGAGCTCTGGCGTTGGATGTGGCCCGAATGAACAAGGGCGATCTGCAGGTCCCGATAAAAACCGATACGAGCAGGAACGAACTGCATGCCATTGCTGACGCGCTGGAAAGACTACGAATCCGGTCGCTGGAAGAAATGCGTCTCAATCAGCGCATCAATGAGTTGCGGATTGAACTGATCGATTATGCAGGCCGGATGAACCATGCCAAGACGGCGTTCCTTGCCAGAATGAGCCATGAAATCCGGACGCCTCTCAACGGAATTCTGGGCACCGCTCAGTTGCTCAAGGAAAGTCAGGTTACAAGCGAACAGAGGCAGTGGCTCAGTGCCTTGACACAGTCCGGCATGCTGTTGCGCCGGTTGCTCGATGATCTGCTCGACTATTCTCGCATCGAAAGTGGACGGGCTGAGATTGAAGAGGTGCCCTTCTCCCTGACCGAGCAGATCGAGGCCGCTGAAGCAACCATTGTTTCTACCGCGCATGAAAAGAGCCTCGTCTACACGCGTGTCGTGTCCCCTAACGTGCCCGATATCATCATCACCGACCAAGCCAAGTTGGTACAAATCCTGCAAAACCTTCTCAGCAATGCTGTCAAATTCACAAAGGAGGGTGAAGTCTCCCTGTGTGTGGATCTGAATGAAAAGCAGAGCAAGGATTTCAGCCACTATCTGGAAATCGTCGTCAAGGACAGCGGCATCGGCATCGACAAGGAGGCACAGGCGACGCTGTTTGAACCCTTCACTCAGGCCGACAACAGTATGGCACGCCGGTTTGGCGGATCCGGCATGGGACTGGCCATCTGCAAGGGCTATCTTGACCTTCTTGGCGGCACGATCAGCGTGCAATGCCCGGAACAGGGCGGCACTGTCTTCACGGTCCATCTTCCGGTTTCCTGCGATGAACGATGCGAAGACGTCAAGCTCTTGGCGACTGAAGATGATGACCTGCCTCCTCTGACTATCCTTGTTGCGGAAGACGATTCAGTCAATGCTCTGATCGTGCAAACGATGTTGGAGAAAGCGGGCCACTCAATTGATCTGGTTTCGAATGGGCTGGATGCGCTGCAACAGGCAAGCCTGAACATCTATGACGTGATCCTGATGGATCTTTCGATGTCAGAACTTGATGGTATCGAAGCTGCCCGCAGGATCCGCTCACTGGATGACGAAATGAATGCCACGGTACCCATTGTGGCTGTTACGGCAGATTTCATGATCGCAAGACGGCTCAATGTGGGTGAAATTCTCTTTGATGGCTTTGTAGGAAAACCTTATGTGCTGAGAGAATTGGAACATGCAATTGCCGTCTCCATCGGCTTGGCTCCCCGCAGTAGCAAGCCTCCGGCAGGTGCCGATCGCCTCAGTCCTCTGACCGAGCAGGCACAGGATCTTGGCATCGAAGGTGCGCACCGGGTGTTGGAGCTATTCCTCTCGGAAATGCCCGGTCTCGCCGACAAGCTGTTTCACGCGGCTCACGCTCAGAACTACGAGGAAGCGAGCGCCCTCGCCCACCGCATCAAGGGCGCATCCGCTCATGTGGGCGCAAGATGGATCAACGGCTTGGCCAAGGCTGCGGAAAAGGCAGCGGAGAGCGGCGACGGGGCTGATCTGATCAATCTGGCAACGCAAATCCAGGACAATCTGGATGAGAATTTGCAAGATTTCCTCAGGCAGTCCAGAGAGGAACTCAAGCCCTTTGAGAAAAATACGACGCAAGACAGCGCATAACCTCAGGCCCGCTCATGCCTTTCTTTTTGGCTTTCGTCCCGACCGCCCCAAAGCGTCTAGACTTCAGGCTTGATACCAACGGCATTTAATTCTGACCTTCTTGAGCCCATTTTCTCATACCTATTGAATGGATGATGGTTGGGTTGGCGGAGAGGCTCTTCCATGCTTGGCAACCAGCATCAAGAATGGCGGCATAGTCTTCGAAGACCCGATTGGACAGGAAGGTACCGCGCAGATACTGCCAAATATTCTCAACTGGGTTCAGTTCCGGTGATTTGGAAGGCAACAGGAGGATGGTGATATTCTTGGGCACGTTGAGTCTGCTTGTCGTATGCCATCCGGCACGATCCATCAGCACCACGGCATGAGCGCCGCGCGCCACTGTCCTTGAGACTTCTTCGAGGTGCATTTGCATGGCCTGTGTATTTGCAAAAGGCATCATCAATCCCGCGCCAACGCCACGCGCTGGACATATTGCACCGAACAGATAGGCATTTTTATATCGCTGATCGGCTGGCAGACGTGGTCTGGTTCCCTTTTTTGCCCATAGTCGGGCCAGTCCATTCTTCTGACCAAGCCTAGCCTCATCTTGCCACCAAATCTCGATGGGCTTGTTCTTTGGCAAATGGCCTACATGCGCTGCCAACGTTGCGGAGAAGTTTTTTTGAAAGCATCAATGACTTCAGGCTTTTGTTCTGGATGTTGAGGTCGACCAGATATGCGCACATACCCCATGCGGCGCAAAAGATCCCGTACTCCACGTTCCTTGTAGGAGACCCCAAACCGCTCTTGGATCACACGCACCAGATCCTGGCTACGCCAGACAGAGACGCCGTCCTTCTCAGGATCAGGACCGGTTTCAACGATAGCAACAAACTCTTCGAGCTGTTCTGGGCTCAAGCGCATGGGAGCGCCGGTTGCTTTGATGTCGACAAGACCATCGGTGCCTTGCTCATTGAAGCGAAGAACCCAATCTCGCAAAGTCTGGCGGTCCATACCGCCGACTTTGGCGGCATCAGCACGGTTCATGCCGTCATAGACAGCCGCAATGGCCAGTAGGCGGCGGCTCTGTTTGGCATTGCGGCATCCTTTGGCAAGACGGCGCAAACTATCGGCGTCAAAAGCATCGCTAAGAATCAAAGCGGCAGACATGGCAAAATCTCCTTTGCCATGTTGAATCACGCCAGTGCTAAAAATGGAATCCCTAAAGAGTCAGAACTTCACGCCCTTGGTATGAGACACTTTTTCAGCGAAATAATAGCCCAATGCATATTCGGTCATGATGTAGCTGGGCTTTCTCGGGTTGGGCTCGATCTTGCTTCTCAATCGACGGATCAGGACATCGATGGTGCGATCATTTGGGTTCCATTCATGCCCGCCAATGGCCGTGATCAGGTCAGACCGGGAAAGCACGCGCCCTGCACTCTTTATCAACATGGCAAGCAATTGAAATTCCGCATGGGTGAGGCGCGTCAACTCTCCTGCCGGGTTCGTCAGACGATGCCCGTCCAAATCGATAGACCAGCCGGCGAATTGTTTCACGCCAACAATCGGTTTGGGCTCTGAACGTTTCAGGGTTCGGCGCAAGACAGAGTGAATTCTTGCCTCCAGCTCCCGAAGAGAGAAGGGTTTGGTCACGTAATCGTCAGCTCCAAGCTCCAGCCCGATAATGCGATCGGCCTCTTCTCCCTTGCTGGTCACCAATATGACCGCAACGTCGTATTTTGAATGCAATTCGCTCATCAGAGACAAGCCATCGCCGTCGGGCAGGCGAATATCCAGCAAAATCAAATCCAACGTCTGCTTTTCCATCAGAACACGCAGTTTCTCTGCACAATCAAGGCTGTAGACCTGATATCCTTCCTTTTCGAGGTACGAACACAGTGTCTCCTGAATGATTGGTTCATCATCGACGACTGCAACTTTAAGGTTAGCGGGATTATATCTGAACTGGTTTTGTGTCATCGCCGGCTTTTTTCGTTAACAATTGAGAGTATTACATTAATACTCATGCAGCTCTAGCTTTACAATGCTGTCGTATATTCTCTGGCAAGTCAACAACTACGCAGAATTACTTTCCAGAGAGTAGAATATATGAAGAATCCCTTAGCGTCGATTTGGGCATTGCTAACAAGACGAGTAGCTATCGGTGTCGCTGTACTGGTGTCAGTCGTGGCGACTTTGCTGTTTGTCGCCGGGTTTCATACCACGATGGAGGCGACAACCAGCCTAGAATTCTGCACGTCCTGCCATGAAATGAGGGAAAATGTCCTCCCGGAATACAAGGCATCGATCCACTATTCCAACCCATCAGGCGTGAGAGCGACCTGCGCAGATTGCCACTTGCCTCAGGATTTTGCCGGCAAAATGGTGCGCAAGACCGCCGCACTCAACGAATTGTATCACCATCTTCTTGGCACGATTGACACTCCTGAGAAATTTGAGGCCAAGCGGCTCGAGCTGGCAAAACGCGTCTGGGCGCGCATGGAAGCCAATAACAGCAATTCCTGCAAAGGCTGCCATTCCTTTGACACGATGGACTTTGCTCACCAGAGCGAGAAAGCAGCCAAGCAGATGCAGAAAGCGGCCGAAACTGGCCAGACCTGCATCAGTTGCCACAAGGGAATTGCGCATAAGCTGCCAGACATGAGTGCCGGTTTCCGCTCCATGTTTGAAGACTTGGAAGCCAAGTCCGCGAAAGAACAAGGCAACGCTGATGAGCTGTTTACATTGGCCATGTCGCAAATTTGGGGTGATGCCGACAAGGCTTCTTCGGGCGGCAAAAAAGATGGCACCGTGCTGCCGGGTACCAAACTCAAGGTGGTCGAGCGCAAGGATGGGCTGTTGAAGGTGGCCATCGACGGTTGGCAGCGCGAAGGTGTTGAACGCGTGCTCGTTGCCCGGCAAGGCGAACGCATCTTGCAGGCTGCTTTGACTGCGGGCCTCGCCAAGACCGCAGAAGTGCACGGCGAAGCCTTCGACGAGGACACCGAGTATAACTGGAAAAAGGTTGCCCTTGAAGGCTGGATGAAACCGACCAATCTCGTCTCTGACGAAAAGGCCATGTGGGCCTACGGCGCAGAAATGTACGAGTCGGTCTGCGGCGCCTGCCACAGCCTGCCAGCAATCGATCACTATACCGCCACACAGTGGCTCGGCATGGTCGATGGCATGAAATCCTACACCAGCCTCAGCAAGCCAGAGGTCTATTTCCTCAAGTCCTATCTGCAATATCACGTCCCAACGGACGAGAAGCACTGAGCCCGTGGGCAAAGGAGACGTCATGAAAAAAGACTTCATCGAACCCGCTTCTTGTGCCGATATCCTGTCTGAGATTTCGGGATATTTCGGCGCTCCTCTGGAGCGGGATGAAATCCAGAGCATGCGGAACGAAAATTGCGAGACCCTATTGCCTGCGCTTTATGGAATGCCAAAGTTTTCCAAGGATGTATCACAGCTGCGGTCCATCCTGATGGGCGCAGACGGTGATGAAGAGGCTGTATCACTGCTCAACCGAAGCTACTGCCATCTGTTTTTGGGCATTGGGGGCGCCACCGGCACGACGCCAATCGAATCCGCTCATATCGGTACGGGCCGGCTGTTTCAGGAACCTGAAATGGAAATGACCCGTCTGCTCGCACAGAGGGGCTTGAAAAGGGATGAAACCTTCTCCGAGCCACCGGATCACATCTGCATTGAGTTGTCCTATCTGGAACAACTGATCCGCCTTGATGCCACAATCTTCGACGTTGACGAGAAAAAAGCCATCGACGACATGCTCGTTCGCTTGAACGGCTGGATTCCGGCGTTCGCCCAAAACTGTGCCATGCACGACCCGTCGAAATTCTACGCGACCCTTGCCGGAATTCTGGTGCGCCTGCTTTCGGTTATCGAACCGGATGAAATACGCAACGCGTCCTGAATTTCATTGAGACTTTAATAGATTATCGAGAAAAGTGAGGAGAAGACTATGAGTTCATCTAGTCATTTTACACTGTCAAGACGTCGGTTTCTGACCGCCACATCATCAATCGCCGCCTATGGAGCCCTGTCCGGCCTTCCATTCGGTCTGGGCGCAGCCAAAGCAGCTGTTGCTGATGGCGAACATATTCAGGCGTCACACTGGGGTGCCTTCTGGGCAAAAGTTGAAAATGGCCGGTTTGTTTCCCTGCGTCCTTGGGAAGGTGATCCGCGCCCGTCGCCAATGCTTCCCGGTGTGCAGGACATTGTCTATTCCCCGACCCGTGTTCGCTATCCGATGGTTCGTCGCGCATGGCTGGAAAATGGTCCGGGCGCCTCTCCGGAAACCCGCGGTACGGGTGACTTCGTTCGCGTAAGCTGGGATAAGGCTCTTGAGCTTGTCGCGGGCGAAATCCAGCGCGTGCAGGATGAAATCGGTCCTTGGGGAATCTATACCGGCACCTATGGCTGGCGCTCCAACGGACGTGTCAGCAACGGCCAGACCATGCTGAAACGCCTGATGAATCTGACTGGCGGCAGTGTGGTTTCTTCCAGTAACTATTCCAAGGCCGGCATCGAAGCCATCATGCCTTATGTTCTTGGTCAGGTGGATGCATTCGGTCCCCAGTCAACGCACCAGACGATCATTGACGATACGGATCTTATTGTCTTCTGGGGATCCGACCCGCTCAAGAACAACCAAATCTCCGCTGCCATTCCGGATCACGGCGAATGGGCTTGGTTCGAAGACATGAAGAAGGCTGGCAAGAAAGCCATCTTCATCGATCCAGTCAAAACCGAAGGCTGCAAGGTCCTCGACGCGGAATGGCAACAGGTTCGTCCGCATTCTGACGTGGCGCTCGCGCTCGGCCTGGCGCACACCTTGCTGGTTGAAGATCTGCACGACACGGAATTCCTTGAAAACTACACCACGGGCTTTGATGTCTTCTCGGACTATCTGCTCGGCAAGGAAGACGGCGTTGAAAAAACCGCAGACTGGGCCGCTGAACGCTGCGAACTTTCTGCAGAGACCATTCGCGACCTCGCACGCCGCATGGTTGCTGGCCGTACGATGCTGGTCTCTGGTTGGGCAACACAGCGTCAGCAATATGGTGAGCAGTTCCCATGGGCCTTCGTAACGCTCGCTGCCATGATCGGCCAGATCGGTCTCTCCGGCGGTGGCTTCTGCCAGCGTTATCATCTCGACAACCCCGGCGCCCCCTTTGCGAAAGCACCGAAACTGGGCGGCTCTTCGCTCAAAATCGGCAAACGCAAGGAAATCAAGGAATGGCCTGAAGACAAAGGCACCAATAGCATTCCTTGCGCGCGTATTGTCGATATGCTCGAGCATCCCGGCGAAGAATATGATCACAATGGCAAAGTCCATCGTTATCCTGATGTGAAGCTTTGCTATTGGGTGGGCGGTAACCCGCTGCATCATCACCAAGATCATAACCGGATGGTTGAAGCGTTCAAGAAGTTCGAAACCTTCATCGTTCAGGACTATCAGTGGACCGCTTCGGCTCGCCATGCCGATATCGTCCTTCCGGCAACCAGCTCCTTCGAACGCAATGATATCGACGTCGTCGGCATTGTGGCCAATCGCGCCATCGTTGCCATGAAGAAAATCATCGAGCCGGTTTTCGAATCGCGGAATGACTTTGACATTTTCACGGCTCTGGCAAAACGTCTCGGCGTCGAGCCGGAATTCTCCGGCGGCAAAACCGATCTCGATCTGGTCAGGGAAATCTATGAAGAAGCCCTCTCTCAGGCCAAGAGAATAAATGTCGACATGCCTGACTTCGATACCTTCTGGGAAGGCGATGGCGTGGTCGAGTTTGAAACACCGGAAGCTGCACTGCGTCGGACCAAATACACCGATTTCCGCGACGATCCGCTCATCAACGCTCTGCCCACCCCGTCCGGATTGATTGAGATCTATTCCAAGACCATCGAGAAATTCAACTATGACGACTGCCCTGCGCATCCAACTTGGTTTGAGCCAATGGAATGGTTGGGTCAGAAAGACACCAAACATCCCTTCCACGTCAACTCGAACCATCCGCAATACCGGATGCACTCGCAGTTGAATGGCAGTGCCAAACTGCGCAAGATTTACAATGTCGCAGGCCGCGAACCAATCTGGATCAACCCGAAAGATGCTGAAGCGAAAGGCATCAAATCCGGTGATGTTGTCCGCGTCTTCAACGATCGCGGTCAGTGCCTTGCCGGTGCGGTTGTGACGGACGAAATCAGACCCGGTGTCGTTCAGTTGCAGGAAGGTGCCTGGTACGATCCCGCAGATGCCAGCGAACCGGGTTCGATCTGTAAATATGGTGACCCGAACATCCTGACGCCAGATATTCCGACGTCCAAGCTTGGTCAGGCAACGTCTGCCTGCACCTGCATGGCCGATCTCGAGAAATATGAAGGCGAAGCACCTGCTGTAACCGCGTTCGACACGCCAGCAAACGCTTAACACCCAAAAAAGAGAACGCCTCCGCAACACAGTCCCTGTGCGGAGGCGTTTTTATGCTCAATTGCCATTTTCCAGCAAACGCATCGGCGTCTTGACACCTTGGCTGAACGACAGCAGTGAGCCCAAGGTGTACATTGAGATTTATGGGTCATTCATGGGTGCAAAAATTGGCATGCTGAAATCCCAGACTCTATCCTGCCGTTCGTCTGTCAGCAAATTCCGCAGGGCAACTTTCTCATTCCTGCCACTCGAACAAAATGTTGCATTTTTAGTCACGATGTGACCGGTGGGCGGACACAGCAAAAGATAAGAAGTTTGGTTGTTACCGAAGACGGACGAAGAGATAGAACCTCCCGTCATGTGCCGAACGACTGACACGCTCAACCCGTTGGTGCTCGTAGAGCACCAACACATCAGGATTTTGCGCGTTCACAAAGTCTGCTCACCCCTTTTGTCTTTGCAATTCCAATTGCAGGCTATGATGTTCCTTGTCCAATTGAACGCTTACGCTGTTGTGGGTCGCCGGGCATGGAGCGCCGTCCAGAGTGGCGATTACTCCGTCCTCTCCGTCTACAAAAGTCTGCGAAACGGCAATGTCATAGTCCGTTTCATCGACCCGCACATGAAGATCAAAGCCCGGCCAGCCTTTCGGAATGCAGGGAGCAATAATCAGAGTGCTCCCTTCTCGCCTCAAGCCAAGAATGCCCGAGATGCCAGCCTGATACATCCAACCGGCCGATCCCGTATACCAGGTCCACCCTCCCCGTCCGACATGCGGGGCGACAGAATAAACATCTGCGGCAATCACATAAGGTTCCACCGTGTATCGCTCTGTTGCCTCTGGTGTAAGTGCATGATTGATGGGATTGACCAACGAGAAAAGTGAGTGTGCCTGCTCGCCTTCCCCCAATTGTGCAAAGGCAAGGATCGCCCACATTGCCGCATGGGTATATTGTCCGCCATTCTCGCGTAACCCCGGCGGATAGCCCTGGATATAACCGGGATCACTGGCTGATTGATCGAACGGTGGCGTGAACAGCAGCGCCAACCCCTCGTCCCTCAGAACAAGGTGTTGATCGAGAGAGAGCATGGCCATTCGCGCCCGCTCCCTGTCTGCCGCGCCAGACAAGACGGCCCATGATTGGGCGATGGAGTCGATTTTACATTCTTCACTGGCAGAAGATCCCAACCACATGCCGTCATCATAGGTTGCCCGGCGATACCATTTTCCATCCCAAGCCGTTTGTTCAAGAGACACGAGCAAGGAGGCTGCATGCGCAGTCCAGAGTTTGGCCCGGTCAGGGTCTCGTTTTTCAGCCAGCGGTGCGAAAAGATCGATGCTCCGCAAAAGCAGCCAGCCGAGCCAGACGCTGGTTCCCTTGCCTGCTTCACCAACACGGTTCATGCCATCATTCCAATCGCCCGTGCCGATCAGCGGCAAACCGTTTTCTCCCATTAACGCCAGACACAAATCCAGCGCACGGGCGCAATGCTCAAACAGGCTTCCTGTTTCGTCCGAAATGTCCGGCACGAAGAAGGCATCATGGGTCCCTGCCGCCAACAGAGGACCATCCAGAAACGGCAATTCCTCATCAAGAATGGCCTCATCCCCGGTTTGGGCTATATAAGTTGCCGTGGCAAAGGCAAGCCACACCCGGTCATCGGAAATATGCGTTCTGACCCCTTGGCCCGAATGAGGGAGCCACCAATGCTGGACGTCACCTTCCACAAACTGCCTTCCGGCAGCAAGGAGAAGATGCTTTCGCGTTTCCTCCGGTTGAGAGAAGGTCAGTGCGATATGGTCCTGCATCTGGTCTCGGAACCCATAGGCTCCACTTGCCTGATAAAATCCAGAGCGCGCCCAGATGCGACAAGCTTGCGTCTGATAGAGGAGCCAACCATTGAGCATGATGTCCATGGCACGATCGGGGGTTTTAACCTGAACCGCTCCCAAACTATCCTTCCAATAGCGTTGAACCCCGGACAGACACGCATCGATATCACAGGTGCGGTATTGGGTGATAACTTCACGGGCGCCCTCTCTGGTGCGACTTTGTCCAAGAAGGGAGACAAAATCATGGCTCTCACCCGGTTCCAACACAATGGTGGTGCGCTGTGCTGCACACGGATCAAGGCACGCACCCATGGTGCCAGAGAGTGCATTTTTACCTCTCATGGCTTCCGGATGGGCGAGGCTGCTGTTTCGTCCGATAAAGCCGGTTCGATCTGCGGTCCATTCCTGCTGAAGACCGTTAAAATCAGCAAATGCAACCCTATCGGGGAAGGCTGTATTCCACGGTTTGGTTGCAAACAGAGCGCCGGTATCTTCATCTCGCTCGCTTAGAATGAAAGGCTCGGACTTGACCCGGGATGAGCCCAGAACCCAGTCATTATAGAGGGTGACGGACAGGTGCCGCCTCCGGTTGGATCTGTTGGTCAATGTTAACTTGGAAATCCTGATCGGATCTGACAGAGGAACAAATTGCACCAGATTGGAATGGATACCACCTGCGGCATGCTCGAACGAGCTGTAGCCGAACCCGTGGCGCGTTATGTAGATGCCTTTGTCACGAATGGGCTGAGCGGTTGGACACCAAACCGCACCGCTTTCCTCATCGCGGATATAAATTGCCTCACCCGCAGGATCGGCAACCGGATCATTGGACCACGGCGTTAGCTGGTTCTCGCGGCTATTCTCTGCCCAGCAATATCCGCTCCCCGTCTCCGAGACCTGAAAGCCGAAATGTGGATTGGCAATCACATTGATCCATGGTGCAGGCGTAGTGTCGTTATCCTTCAGAGTGATGACATATTCTGTGCCATCTTTATCGAAGCCTCCAATCCCGTTGAAAAATTCCAGATCCTTTGGCTGAGGCAAGAGGTCCTGGTCTGAGACAATGACTGGAATAGGAGATGCACTGCCAACACCAGTCCTTGACGCTTGGTCCGGCTGGAAAATACGGCCCAATTGCTCAGATAGGGACCCGTGATTGGCTACAAGCGACACGCGCGCAACCGAAACCAGAAGGGATTTTGCTTCCAAACTGATCTGGTCTGAGCGCAGAAGCAAGACAGATCCTTGTTCATTTTCATTGCGGATCTGAGACGATCTCATTGCCGTTTGTATTGCGGACTGCAAATCCTGGATGTAGCTGGTTGAAAGATCGTTCAATATGATGAGATCAATATGGAGCCCTTTCATACGCCAATAGGCATAGGCACGAAGCAGCCGCCTCACGAGCGGCAAGCCATCCATGTCTGATATCCGTAACAGGACGATGGGAAGGTCTCCGGAAATTGACAATGGCCACAGCGCTGATTGGCGTCCAGCCCCACTGGCGACCACTGAAGCAGACGCACGGAATCGGGCATCTGAATAGAGAAGTGCCGAGGTCAAACTCTGGAAATCTGCCGCTTCGCTTGAAGACACGTTCAGGTGGCGCAATTGCACCTGCGCCTGTGTCCAAGCCAAAGTTTTTGCTCGATCATAGGAATTGTGGTCGTGATGCTTATCAAGCAAATTCATCAACTCGGAACGAGACGCTGCCACCAACGTCCAAAAAGTGATGTGCAATGTTTCGCCGGGAGCGATGCTGACCCGATGCCTTAGGGAAAAGATCGGATCCAGAACTGTACCCGTTGTATTGGAAAGCGAAGCCTTGTCGTTTAAAGCTTTTGCGTTGGCAAGCGAGCGATTGCGCCCAAAAAACTTCAGCCTGTCCGTTTCATATTGTGGCTCTTGCGCTATTTCCCCTTCCACAATTGCAAAGTGAGTGGCCCAAACTTCAGGCTCGTCTGGTGAACGAAGACGACGATGTGCCAAGAGTCCCCCAAATTCGGGCAGATATTCCGTTTCAACAAACATCTTGGAAAAGACCGGATGAGCGGCATCCGATACCGGGGAAGCAAGAACCAACTCGCTATAGGACGTGACTTCAATATGACGCGCTCTTAGCCCCGCATTGGAGAGCGTTATCCGTCGCACTTCACCATCATCTTCACCCGAAACCAGCACATCCATTCGGCAGGAGAGCAATCCGTTGCGGCAGGAATACTCTCCATAATCCTCAGCAAAGACCGCTTGCTGTTGTTTCAGGTCTCGTTTGGCCAAATGACCGGCAGGAGACCAAACAGAACCGGAATCGACATCTTTTAGGAAGATGAAAGACCCGAAATTTTCATAGGTGGAATCCTCACCCCAGCGCGTGATGGCAATCTCACCCCACCGGCTGTAACCGGCGCCGCGTGCTGTCAACATCACACTATAGCTGCCATTTGAGAGCAAATGGGTAATTGGTGCCCCAACCAGTGGAGACTTGAAGCGCCGGATTGTGGGCTCGTTGAATATGGCCTCTTCAGTTGAGGCTTTCACTTCTTCGGCTCCGGGATGAACCAGAGGCACATAACGCGGCCTGCGTTCTTGCAACAAAAGTTCGCTGGCCATGATGAGTGGATCACTGTGAAAACGGGATCGCATGAGCCCATCATGCATAACGTTGGCGATGGCAACAATGGTCATGCCCTGATGATGGGCCATCACGTTGCGGACGATTGCCACTTTCTGCCCGTCGGGCAATCGGGATTGCGTAAAATCCAGGGCCTCGTAAAATCCGTAAGGTCCAGAGCCTCCCATATCAGCTATCCGATCATAGTTGATCGAGGCATTGCGGGCGTCGAACATCGCGGCCAACCCCGTCGCATAGGGAGCGATCACACGGTTCTCCGAAAGCCCGCGCTTCAACCCCAAACCGGGAACCCCAAAATTGGAATACTGATAGGTAAACTCAATATCCCGGGCGTTAAACGCAGATTCAGAGATGCCCCAAGGCAGGTTCAGCTTTCTGCCATAGCCTTGCTGAAGTGCCACAATGCGACGGTTGGTGTCATTGAGAAGGCTATCAGTGGGAGCCTGCATCACCAGAGAAGGCATCAGATATTCAAACATCGATCCTGACCAGGAAACGAGAGCGGACCCGGTTTTGTCTGGCACCGATTGTCGGCCAAGCCTGAACCAGTGGCGTGTCGGAATATCCCCTTTTGCGATGGCTACAAAGCTCGCAAGATTGGCTTCGGAAGCGAGAAGATCATAGCAATTCTCATCAAGCTTGTTCTCGGCACGCGCATAACCGATGGAGAGCAGTTTCCGCTTTTGGACAAAGAGGAATGTGAAATCCATGGCCAACGCCATGTTTCGCGCTTCATCAGCCATAGCGTCCAAACGAAGGCTCAAATGATCCCGCACCTCTGGGGAAGCGGACAGGTCTCTTTCAAACTCGCGAATTCTGCGCGATAGCGCTGTGGTCCAGTAGACCAGGTCCGGCATACGGTCTTTTTCCGGAATGATGGAAACCTCATTTGCCAGCACAACCGATTTTCTCGCAATGCGACCCAATCTTGGCGCGATTACCTCTAGGTCCCGAGCCCCATTCAGTCCGGATTTGAGTTCTTCATAGAGCAGGCCAAGACGTTCGGTGCTGGCAGACTTGACCATGACGGTCTCAAATGCCTCAAGCGCCAACATGAGCGTGTCGTTCATTCCCATTCGCACTGTAGCGATGGGTAAGTCAGCTTTCCATTCAGCACATGCTCTTGACAGAGCGATCAGATGGCCAGCAAGGTTTCCGCTATCCACCGTGGAGACATAAGCTGGCTCGAGAACCTTTAAGTTGGTTGTGTCATACCAGTTGAAGAAATGTCCGCGGAATTGCTCCATGCGATGCAGGGTTTCAAAGCAAGATTCCAGCCGTTCGACAGTCTCGCTTTTTCCTGCCCACCCGAAATCATAGGCCGCACCAGCGGATAGAAGATAAAGCCCGATATTTGTCGGAGATGTCCTGTGTGCGATGACAGGCTTGGGGTCTTCCTGAAAATTGTCAGGAGGAAGCATATTGTCAGCGGGAGTGACAAACCTTTCGAAATAGCGCCAGGTGCGGCGTGCTATCGCGCGCAGACGCTCTTTCTCAGTCGGTGTTAATTCGGCGTTATTTGCCTTGTCAGATGTGCGGCTGATCTGAAAAGCAACGAGGGGAGCGATAAGCCAAAGACAGGCAAAGACTCCCGTGATCGGCAATGACTGAAGGGACAAAGCAGCCAGTCCCGCGATCATGACAAGGCCCAACGCTGTTCCGCCGATCATTAGTCGGTAAAACCCCGAAAGCTTCAGTTCACACGCAAGCTCTGCCTGAGCCGCAGTAACCCACTGCAGCATATGGCTGTGCGTCACATAGAGTCTC
Organism: Cohaesibacter sp. ES.047; assembly: GCF_900215505.1. Lineage (NCBI taxonomy): Bacteria > Pseudomonadati > Pseudomonadota > Alphaproteobacteria > Hyphomicrobiales > Cohaesibacteraceae > Cohaesibacter > Cohaesibacter sp. ES.047. Next base: position 1,555,260 of record NZ_LT907844.1, on the reverse strand, counting down.
GTGACTGATTTTATAATGGCGCGCCCCATGATCGCGGCCTGATGAGGCAGGAAGACAAGCGACAACAAGGTCTTGATTGCCGCTGCATTGAATTCCGCTCCCAGCATTTGGAAATGGCTATTGATGCGTATCCCCATATTCCTGGGAATAACGGCAAAGAAGCAAGATACGAATTCGGGAATAGCCACGGAACAAAGAACGAAACACGTGCCCAACAGAGCCGACGAAAAGGGCAGCATCCAAACCAGCCCGAGACACGCCAACAAAGTGGGAGCAACCAGAGATCGCCTTAAATTGTCAAGAATTTTCGCGAAGCCGATCAGATCTACCGACTTAATATGGCTGGGCCATGCCAATACCCACGGGAGCAATTGCCAATCGCCTCGGACCCAGCGGTCTTGGCGTTTGCATGCCACATCGTAGCGAGAGGGAAAATCGTCGATGACTTCAATGTCTGAAACCAGACCAGAACGAACGAATATCCCTTCGAGCAGATCGTGGCTGAGAACCTTATTCTCCGAAATGCGATTTGCCAGAGCCGCCTCAAAGGCATCAACGTCATAAATTCCCTTGCCAGTATAAGAGCCCTCACCAAATAGATCCTGGTAGACATCGGAAATGGCCGAAGAGTAAGGGTCTATGCCTCCGGGTGCAGAAAAGACCCGGTGAAAAAGCGTGTTCTTCCCCTTGGCTGTCAGTGTAGGGGTTACGCGTGGCTGGAGAATGCCGTAGCCGTGAATAATGCGTTGTGTCTTTTTATCGAAAATCGGACGATTGAGGGGATGAGCCATTTTGCCGATTAGCTTGCGGGCGGCATCCCTTGGCAATCGGGTGTCGGCATCCATCGTGATTACATAGCGAACCTGGTCCGGCACCCATGGGATTGTGCCATCGAGAGCATTGAATGTGGTGTCCTTTGCCCCTCGCAGCAATTGGTTGAGCTCTTGCAGCTTTCCGCGCTTGCGCTCCCAGCCCATCCATTTGCCTTCAGACGCATTGAACTGCCGATCTCTAATGAGAAGAAGAAAACGTTTGCCCGCTACGCCTGCTCCATAGCGTTCGTTCAGTTGCAAGATCGCGGCCTCGCCATCAGCGATCATGGCAGCTTCCGCAGCGATGAACTTCTGGTCAGCATCCGTACGATCGAGCAGCAATGCAAATGTGAGATCGTCTTCCGGGCCGGACAGATAATGGATTTCGAGGTGTTCGATCTGCCTGAGAAGCTCTTCCGAATTGCTCAGCATGGTCGGGACGACCACCATGGTTCGCGAGTCTATGGAGACGCCTTGCTCAAACTCCATGCTGGGCAGGATCACCGCGCCAAAGCTCCAGGTCACGAACCGGTTTACGAATGCTGTCGAAACCTCCGTTGCGGGAATGAAGCCGGCCAAACAAAGCAGAATCCCGACCGGGATACTTGAGATATTCAAAGCCCAAATGCATGCCCATAGCATCATGAGGGCAAGACAGGAGATAATACCGACATAGCCGCCAACGCCCAACCGTTGGCTGAAGCGCAGTATCGACAGGCGCATGGGGGGCTTGAAGTCTATTTGGGTTTCAAGCAGCGGCCGCCCATCTGAAAGCAGATAGTAACCGGGATCTGAGAGGCGGCTGTCTTGCGAATCTGCATCGCCCGCGCTTGAAACCAGCGCCATGACCTGCCTCGTCACCTCGATTTCCGATACTGGCGATCTGCGTGCCAGAACCTCAATCGCGTCGCGATACATGTCTCGCGTCGCGAAGTCCATCAGAGCATAAGTTTTGCTTTTGCGCAGCTCGACATCAACCAGATTCACGCTTTCAAACGCGTCCGACCACTCAATGCCGGAAATCAGGCGCATACTGGTTATTATGTTGCGGACGGTCAGGTTGGAGGCACCAAGATTTTGCTGAGAGCGCAAGACAACTTCATCAATAGAGCAACCTTCGCTGGATAGCCGCTCTTCAAGCCAAGCCAATATGGGTATGTCATCGGCATCATGGTCACGCAGACGCTTGGCCAGCTGCGCTGCGAACCGTTCGGGCAAAGGGGCCGATGAAATCTCGGCCAGAGCTACATCAGAAGCGATTTTCTTCACCAGCACCTGATCGACGAGGGTGTCGGCCGCAATACGGCTGTTTCGTCCGGCGACGATCTGATCTGCCAGACGTCGAAGATTTTCAATCAAAACAATACGGAGCGTGATCGGCAGCGCCCAAAGTTCGCCCATTGAAAGCGGATGGATTGTTTGATAGGCGCGTATAAACCTCAGAAAAATCTCGGGATCAAAATGACTGTCTGTATGTGCAACAAAGGCCCAGGCTATGCCGAAAACCCGAGGATAGCCTGCCAGGGGTCCATCAATCAATTTGGGCAGCTGTTGATAGTAGCTTGGAGGGAGGCTGCTTTTAATGGCGCGAATCTGCTCATCTACCAGATAATAATTATCGAGAAGCCACTCCGCAGCGGGAACCAAATTCTGTTGGTTCTCCAATTCTTCAGCGTTGGAAAGATAAGCAGCATGAATCGCATTGGCATTCTCTTTGAGGCGCTTTTGCAGCGTGGGCACTCTCGGAGGGGTTGGCGAAACCACTTGTGCAACTGCGAGCGTTTTCGCATGAAGTTCCAGCCGCTCGGCACTGAACAATTCTTCTCTGATTGGAGAGGTGTCTCTCCAAAGCTTGGAGGTTTGTCTATTTAGATTGGCAAGAAATGAACGAGGTATCATTGTAACCCTTTCACACTGTGCCACTGGCATGACAAAGCAATGCAGAAACCAATGGCCGCTGGCAGTCATTTCGCTTGAGAAAATTGGGAGACAAGAAGAATGATCTGCTTCTTTCCATGCGTCCGCACGGCATGAAGCCCGGACCACTTGCCAGAGGTCATCTGTGCAAGCTATCAGCCTTTTCAAAATGCCGCACTGATCGAGGTTAATGCTGCGGAGAAAGCCCAGGCGTGGAAACGAGTAGTCCGGTTGGTCTATGTCAGCAGAGGGCCAGCCTGATCGAGGTAGGATGAGTCAAAATCAGCAAATTCGACAAGGCGATCATAATTGTCAAAGACCACCTGCCCGTCGCGAAACGTGGCCATTCCGGCTTCTCGCAACTGTCTTAAAACCCGGTTGACATGCACCGCACTCAAGCCCAGCGTGTCGGCAAGCAGTGGTTGAGTGAGCGGGCAGGTAAATCCGGCTTTGCTGCGAGCCCCAATCAGGGAAAGACGAGCGTCGAGCTCAAGTAGAAAATGGGCCATGCGCTCTGCAGAATTACGACGCCCAATGTTGACCAGATGCTCGACCACCATGGCCTCATCCCTAGACAATGCCCAGAGCATAGCCATGGCGAGCCGTGGGTGTTGAGCAAAGGTATCGAGAAGGCGAGGTATCAAGATTTCACACACTTCAACTTCTGTTATGGCTTCGATATTGTGATCAGAAGTGTGAAACAAAACACTTCTTACTCCCAAAAAATCACCCGGTATCTGGAAATCAACTATTTGCCGGGTCCCGTCAGCCTGAATTTTGTAGGAGCAGACCCAGCCACTCATCAAAATGAAGGCAGCCTGATTTGACTGACCTTGATGCACCAGATCCTGCCCAACTCGAACTTTCCTGCTCTGTTTGAGAAGTTGTCCCAAAATCTCTAGTTCTTGTTCGGAAAGTCGAATGAAAGCGCTTAGTTTTTCTGCAATTGGCGTGTTCAGGATCGTCTTCATAGCATCGCCACGCTTTTGGTCTTCAGAGAAATACCTCAAGATGCTGATCTTGATCAGTCCACCATATCCGAATGTTTGGGAAGATAGGAGAAATAAATAGGCGCCAAATTCTTGATGGGACTAAAACATGAGAGAGACACAACTTGTTGCTGGGGAGGCGGCTCTTTCGATCTGCGAGTCGCTTCTTTTGGCGCTGAATGATCAAAAGATCATGACGGAAGCCCAGGTCCTTGGGGTTTTGGAAGATGCGGCGGCTGCACATGAGAATGCGATTAAAGACGCTTCGGATCCCGAAGCACATCGCCAGATCTCGGATCTGATCAACAAGATCATCACAGGAGGGAATTCGGTAAGGAATCGATAGCCGGCAATGGTGGCGTGTCTGGGTATTGTTTGCGCGTCGTTTCAGCCCAAGAGCTTCTGGTTTCATATCCTATTCATTGAGATAGCGCCGAAGCAAATAGTCGATCTCTTTGAGGCGATAATCTGGAGAGTACTCAAGTAACCATCCCCTTCCAAGGAGGATCAAATGCAGAACCGCGTTACAACCTCAATTATCCATTTCGATCATCCATTCCAGTTTTCCGGATCCGACAAGTCCTATCCTCCCGGCGACTACAAGCTCACTCGAGAAGACGAGGCAATAGAAGGCATCTCATGGATGGCATATCGCTGCAAATCCATTTGCATCGACGTCCCTTCCATCGGCCGCGCCAAAGGCAAAACGGAACGATATACTGTCGCTCAGGACGAACTGACTGCGATGGTTCACCGGGATTCCAGCTTTTCAGAACGCTCGCTGAGCTAAACAGGCAGGCAACGAGATCAATTCATCAATGAGGGAAAATTCGGATCTGTCTAAATCTCAAACAACGAGTCAAAAGCAAAGGTGACATCAATGAAGAAAATAATCGAGGCGTTGCGTTCGAAACAAACCCCGGTGACATTGTGCCTATGGGAGGAAGAAGGAGGCGCCATCGAGAAACCGCACCAGAGAGAGACTGGTACCGTTGCCCGGCCATTGGACGGATCGGAAGAAAGTACACCTATGCGACCAAAAGCCAACATCCTTCAAAAATCCAATAAAGAGAGGGCGTTTTTCAGCGTCGAATCATCATGGGCTTAGTCTTTCCAAACCAGACCTGCAACGTGGATGAAGACGCAGGGATTGTTCGATTTTCCGGATATGACGGCCTGATGGAAATCCGCTTTTCCATGACGCTAGAAACGCTTGATCATCTTACGAAAACCTATGGCGAAGAGCGCCAACCACATAGGCAAGCCTTTGAAAATCTGAGATCTCGCATTCAGAATGCCGCAATACGCACCTATAACAGGACAAGGAAATCTTTCTACAGATTAGGAGCGGATTCCAATTTCTAGGCGCGTGTCCTGCTCTTTCGAACTGAAGCTCAACAGGGTTGGTTGCGAGGTCCCGACCAGCAAGAGACCGCGTCCAAGCTGCAAAAAGTCTTTCTAGGCTAACCTTGATCAGTACCTGTTCTGCTGAGGAGAAGTAACCTGCTCTTAGAAAAGCGGTGCTTCTGCCGCAGGAGAATGAACATGAAATCCCCTGAATGGCTAAAACCTGGACTATATGGAGCGGTGATTGGCGCAGTATGCGTTGGTGTGATAGGCTTTGCATGGGGTGGCTGGATGACAGCGTCTGGCTCCAACAAAATGGCAATGTCCATGGCTCATGACGATGTGATCGCAGCCCTTGTTCCGGTCTGTGTCGATCAGTCCAACGAAGACCTGAATCGTCAGGCAACCCTCACCAAAATCACGGACGCATCGAGCTACAAGCGACGTGACGTTGTTATGGAGAGTGGCTGGGCGACTGTTCCGGGAGCAGAAAAGCCCAACCGTGATTTGGCTCAAGCCTGCCTCATTGCGCTTAAGCTCGACAAATAGCCGACTCAGACGCAGGCTTGTCATGCATCTCTATCTGTCATGGCCGTTATTGCGAAAGTGGTCCGCTTTCTGAGAAAACATGGCTACTTGAGACGTTAAGGCCCTGCAGGGTATAAATTCAGGCAATATGTGACTGCGTCCCCTCACAAAAATCATTCGGAACGAACACGAACGAGCCACACGCAACGCATCTGGATCGATGGCAGAATGCAAAGGCGTCTGTCGCGATTTGCTTACCTGGCCATCACCCTTTGCTAGTGCCTCAACATACCCGCGCGTTATTGTACTGGCTATCTCAGTGACATCGTAGAACAAGGCCCGTTATCCACTCGGTGATTTTGCCGCATCGATGGAACTCTATTTCTCTGGCCACTGGTGGGTTTTTGACCCGCGCAACAATACCCGGCGCATCGGACGCATTCAAGGCCAAAAGTAAAGACCAATCAATATGAACTCCAAATTAATTTAGCAAAAACAAGGATGACTATTATGTCTTTCAAAGATCTGACAACCCGGGCCGCTGAGGCTGAAAAGACCAAAAAAACAGATGCCATAAAAAAAGACTCAAAGGTCACGCCAATTAATATTGGCCCTAATAAATCCACCCCAAAGCAGCAAAAGCCCAAGGGCTGAGCTCTCACCTCGAGGTGGTGTCGTGCATGACGAGCACACCATTTCAAAGGCATAAACTTCTCTAACCAATGCCATTGTTCATAGATGTTCCGTGTAACGACTATAGAAGGAAAGAGAATGCCTGATAAAAACAACGAGGCGAACAATGAAGGGCCATGGAGTCCCAAGGGGCGCTCCGACCCCGGCAACCTAAACGCACTCTTCGGACAAGGGCTCTCGCAATTCGGAGACATTTTTCCCAATGGTCCGCCCCCCTTGCGCAATGTGATAATCGCTGCAGCCGTGATCCTGGCGGCACTGTTCGCATGGTCATCATACTTCACGGTTCCAAGCGACTCGATTGCCGTCGTACAGCGATTTGGGAAATACTCTTCAGAAGTACCTTCTGGTCTCCATTTCAAGCTCCCCTTCGGCATCGACGTCGCAACGATCGTCCCGATCAAGCGGCAGTTGAAACAGGAATTCGGCTTCACCACACCGGGTGCCAACGACGCCTACCAGACCCCGACGGACGGGCGGCTCGAAACAGAAATGGTCACCGGAGATCTGAACGCTGCTCTGGTTGAGTGGGTTCTGCAATACCGGATTTCGGACCCGGTCAAGTTCTTGTTTGAGGTGCGCGAACCCCGGGCGACCCTGCGCTATGTGTCTGAATCAGTCATGCGTGAGGTGGTAGGCGATCGCACGGTCGATGAAGTCATCACCATTGGGCGACAAGAAATTGAAAGTGAAGCCTTATTGAAGATGCAGGCGCTTTCGTCAAAATATGCAATGGGCATCAGCATCGATCAGGTCCAGCTCAAGAATATCAATCCTCCCGGTCCGGTTCAGTCTTCCTTTAACGAGGTGAACCAGGCTCAACAGGAAAAAGAGCGGCTGATCAATGAGGCGCGACGCGAATATAACAAGGTTATTCCCCTTGCTGAAGGCGAGAAGGATCAGCGGATCCGAGAAGCTGATGGATATCGGCTGAAACGCGTCAATGAAGCCGAGGGAGATGCTGCCCGGTTCTCCGCGCTCTATTCCGAATACAAGAAGGCTCCCGAGGTTACCCGCCGCCGGATTTATATCGAAACCATGCAGTCTGTTCTTCCAGGCATCAAGTCCAAGATCGTAGTCGATCAGACGACAGGTAGCATTTTGCCGCTCCTCAATCTTGGTAGTCAACAAGGAAGCCAGCCATGAAAATCACATCTGCAATTTTAGGACTGGTCACCATTGCTTTGGTCTTTGCTGTCAGTGGGTCGTTATACACCGTCAGCGAAGTGGAACAGGCCATTGTTACTCAATTTGGCAAGCCCGTGGGCGACCCGATCGTCACAGCCGGATTGAAGATGAAAGTCCCCTTTATCCAGGAGGTTCATCCTATCGACCGTCGCGTTCTGGAATGGGATGGCAGCCCCTCTGATATGCCCACCAAGGACAAGCTCTATATATCGGTAGATCTCTTTGCGCGCTGGCGAATTGTCGAACCACTTCAGTACTTTCTGCGCTTGCGGGACGAGCGCAGCGCTCAGTCTCGCCTTGACGACATTCTTGGTAGTGAGACCCGCAATGCGGTTGCCAAGCATGAGTTAATCGAGATCATTCGAACAACCAAGGATCGAACCCCCTTGCGCGACACGCTCCTGACGGACGAGGAACGAGCGCAGGATATCGGCGCACTGGTGCCAATCAGCAAAGGCAGAGCCCTTGTGGAACGACAGATATTTGAGGCTGCGGCAGAGAAAGTTGGCGTCTTCGGTATTGAGCTTCTTGATATCCGCTTCAAGCGCATCAACTACAACGAAAGCGTTCGGCCAAAGATCTATGACCGCATGATATCCGAGCGACGCCAGATTGCTGAGCGCTTCCTGTCTGAGGGAAACGGCGAAGCGGCTCGCATTCGAGGTAATCGCGTTAGAGATCTGAACAAGATTCAGTCTGAGGCCTATCGAGCGGTTGAGGAGATCCGCGGTGTGGCAGATGCGACCGCCGCCAACATCTATGCGAAGGCATACAATACCGATCTCCAAACCGTTGAATTCTATGAATTCACCCGCACTCTGCAGGCCTACAAAGACATTATTTCCGGAGAAACAACCCTCGTTCTTTCAACAGACAGTGACCTTTTCAAATTCGTCAAGGGAATGAAAACGGCTACTCCATCAACAACCGATCCGTCTTTAGTTCTTCCCGATGTCAAGTGGGGGACAAGGGGGCAAGACAAATAATGATGAGCTTCGGTTCGGCGATCAACCCCACTTGAGTGGTCCGGTCTGAATGTTGGAGCGTTGCAGGCCTTTGTTCCATCTAATTGATGGTTTCGGGCGCAGGCGAGCGATAACCCATGGGGTCTTCTGGAGATGGAATGCCGTCTCCAGCGTTCAGTTCAGCCAGCGGTTCTTACCCAGCAGGTTTCTAATTGAATCTAGTGGGCGACAACCGCATTTTACGAGCAACAAAGTGCTCTTTCATCTACAGAAAATGGCAGTGATCCTTCCGAACAGACCGCGACTGTCAAAACCTACCTCAAGATCTCTCGAATGGCTGCTTTGGCTGCCAGTATCAGAGATCAAACCTCCACGGCAGAAGTCCGCTTCCCGCCCGTTTTACTAGTTGGCTTATCGATGAGGCGTGAAATACGGCGCTACTGCAAAGGTCCGAAAGGTCCTGTGTGGATGGCTCCTTTTTTGCAAGTCCTATTTGGTGTTTTCCATTGTCAGAAGCGGTCTTGTGTTCGGCCTGTTGACGCGACATACATGGCCGCTGGCCCTGATGGTTTCCACTAACCAAGTCCCATTCCGCATATCGAACAGCTAGCGTTCGGGACCTTTCTCGGGTTTCTTGGTTTCGGGCTGACAATTTCCATCACTTCGTGGGTCTTGCAATTATCCTATTTCGTTTGGTTTGTTTCAGTTCAGACTGTTCTTACCTTGTAAGGTTCGTTGCGCGTTAGGACTGCCCAAATCATTCGAGCTGTCTTGTTGGCCATGGCTATCGCAGCCAGCATGCGTGGCTTGCGCGACAACATATCTGCAAACCATGGATCGAATTTCTCCGGTTCTGCCTGGATTCTACGAATACGGGAAGTCATGCCGAGGAATAATAGACGACGAATATATTGGTCTCCCATCTTGGATATGTGACCTAACCGCTCTTTCCCACCGCTCGATTTGTTGAGCGGGGTAAGCCCCAGCCAAGCAGAAAACTGTCGGCCATTCTTGAATTGTTTGCCACTGCCAATCGTTGCAACAATCGCTGACGCAATAACAGGCCCAACTCCCGGAATTGTCTCAAGCAGCGCCACCCGGCTTTCATTCTTAGCAATTTGTTTGATCTGGCGAGTACAACGGTTGATTTTTTCATGTAGTTGCCGCAACAGCTCACAGAGTTCGAAAATCACATCGCTGGCAATTGAGGGAATGTCTGGCTGTTCTCCGTTCAGACATTCTTTTGCAAAATGTAACGCGTGATAAACACCCTGCGCGATGACAATGCCAAACTCACCCAATTGTGCCCGCAGCATATTGATCAACTGGGTTCGTTGTCGAACCAGAAGATTTCGAGTGCGATGAACCGACAATATTGCTTGCTGCTCCGGGGTCTTGATTTCAACAAATCGCATAGTTGGGCGGGTTACGGCTTCGCAGATAGCTTCCGCATCTACAGCATCAGATTTGCCGCGCTTTACATATGGCTTGACGTATGCAGGTGGGATCAGTTTGACAGGGTGACCTAAATTGCTAATTTCGCGTGCCCAGTAATGACTGGTACCGCAGGCTTCAATGCCAACTAAACATGGCTTGAGGCTTTTAAAGAATGCGAGGACTTGAGATCTACGCAAAGACCGGTTGAATGCTATCTTACCGTTGGCATCAATGCCGTGGACCTGAAATATGTTTTTCGCCAAATCAAGGCCGATTGTTGTAACTTGCATGGGGTGACTCCTCTCGAACAGCATATGACAATTGCAGTATGGCGCATTTCGGCGCCGGTGGTGCAGGAGCCATCCACACCATCCGCATTGCTGAAGTTTGATGATTGGATAGGCCGCGTTGCTGTCTACATCTTCTGAACCGTCCTCAATGATGCTGATCCAGTCTCTAGTAAGCTCTTGGCTTTGCACCAAAACCGGACGGGAACGCAAAAAGCTCTTGATCGTGAACCCATCATGTGGCTAGCGCTCACCGTGATCACGAGACACAGGCCCGAGCCGCTCGGCCATGTAGCGGCTTGGCGGTTTGCCGACCATCTTGCGGAACATGGTCACGAAACTGCTGGCGCTTTCATAGCCGAGATCCATCGCCACAGTCTGGACCGACTGGCCAGCGCTTAAACGCCGCAAGGCGAGGATAACATGCAACTGCCGGCGCCAGCGGCCAAAGCTCATGCCCACCTCTTCAGCCAGCAACCGGCTCAGGCTGCGCTCGCTGAGCGCGATGCGGGAGGCCCACTCCGCAACGGTTGCATGATCCGCGGGTGCCGCGATCAACAGGTCGGTAAGCTTCTTCAGGCGCTTGTCGCTGGGGATCGGGAGGCGGAGGTCTTCGACCGGCGCGGCAGCCAGCTCATCGAAGATAACGGACACGATCCGGCCGTCCGGACCGTCCACGTCGTAAAGCTCCGGCAGCGTGTTGGCCCGCATGAGCAAATGCCGGAGGAAGCTCGACACCGTGATCGTACAGCATTGGGTTGGCAGGTTCGGTGCCTCGGAAGGGTCTATGAAGAGGGAAATGCACTCCACCTCACCCGAGCCGAAAGCGCTATGGGGCAGCCCGCCGGGAATCCAAACCGCACATTGCGGCGGCACGATCCAGACCGCGTCGTCAACTTCGCAATTGATGACACCGCGGACCGTGAAAAGCAGCTGCGCTTTCTGATGGAGGTGCCGCGGCGATTGTTCCAGCGCCTCAAGGCTGGCGACCGCGTTGGCCGCGACGAGCGCGCGCGGGATATCATCGACATAGGCAAGCCAATCGCTACGGACGTCCAGATACATCAAGGGCCTCAGTATTTTTCGTTATGGCCGGATTAAAACATATAATGGCAGGATTGCGCAATGACGCCATTTGAAGGCTGACTTAGTGTTTTCCGGCAGAATTGACATGTGGCGCGCCCCCCAAAGCGCCGCCATCCATCCCTCAAGGAGGCAAACCATGCCTTTGGACAACACAGATTTTCCGTTCGTCTGGATGAGCTATGACGAAGAGCCCGATCACGACCACGATGAGGACTTCGCGGCGCTGGAGGCGAGCTTTTCGCGCGGCACGCCATTCGTAATCCTGTCCGATAACGCGCCGACTGAGGAACACGAGCACAGTCAGGAAGAAAAGAAGCGTACCGTGCTATGGATGAAGAAACACAAGGCCGAACTGCAGACACTGGTGCTGGCGATGATCGTGATTGAGCAAAGCGCCACCAAGCGCATGGCAATGAAGGCTTTCGGTGTGGCCTTTGCCAAATTCTGGGGCTATCCGATGAAGTTCACCTCATCTCGCGAGGAGGCCATGGAGATCGCCAAGACGCTGCTGTCGGAGCACCTTGAGGCTGCAACAGCCTGACAAGCAACAGATTGGCCCGATAGGCTAGATTTTCTTGTCGGTTACCATACGGAACCCCAGATGCGGAGGCGGCGTTCCGACGGCGCAGCCGCCTCTGGCTGGGTCCCTGACCAGAAACGGGATGACAGCCATATGTTCGCCCGCCACATAGAAGGCGGGGCAACGTTCCTTGGACACCTTGCCGCCTTCACCCGCATAGCAATCGTCGGTCCATTCCCAGACACTGCCATCCAGATCGGCCACCCCTTGCAGGTTGACCGAGAAGCTGCCTTTCTTTTTGAGAGCGCGGGGTTTTCTGTCTGAGATGAGATAGTCCGATGCCCAGCGAAGGGATGGATCGGTAAAGATGGGATCCGGCTTTTCAGGCAACACATCCCTGGCCATAAATTCCCATTCTTGGGAGGTCGGCAGGCGGAAGGGATGATTGGCGCGCTGTGAGACCCAGTCAACATATTGGCGGATGTCGAGATAGTTCAGTCCGGTCGCGGGCGTGTCTGCAGCGCTGAGACCTCGGGACGGGCGAAGCTCTTCTGCACAAAAGCCCTCGGCGTGACAGACATTCCACTCCGCAACGGAGATTTCGTATTTCTGCACAAAGATGGCATGTCCATCCGGCAGCTTAACCGGCTTTTCTGCCATTTGCGGCACATAGGCGGGATTGGGGGCGGAATTGGGCTGAGAGCCGGAGCGGTACACCAGGTATATCGCTCCAGCGAGGCACAGCATCACCATGCACAGAACGAACGCGTTTCTTCCTTCGATCCTGACGCGGGGGACTTTGGGGATGCTGATCATGGTCTTGGTCCTTGGGTGGTCTGACTTCCCGGGATTAGACTTCGGTTGAGCGGGGTGCGACAACTTGCTCCATCAAGGCGTTGTTCCACTCACCATCGACGACGAAGTGAGCGGTGGCACCGAGCAAGGCGGCCTCGATGAGATTGTGGTTCACATAGGCGTAGACGCCGGGCTGCTGGAAGGTATACATCGCCACCCCTGCACTGCCGCCACGAATGAACCAGCTTTCAAGACCGGTCTGCGGCGCGTCGGAGAAGGAGCCAGCTTCCCAGACATAGTCCCCATGTCCCCCGATCAGATGCGGACGGGTGTCGCGGTTTGCCTGATTGTGGATCATCAGAACGGTCTCGCCGACCTTGGCACGCAGGGCGTTATCACCTGTCAGCGCCCCTACCGAGCCGTTGAAAACGGAATGGGTCGGCACAAGCGTGCGCATCGCGTCGATGCTGTCGCCATAATCATCACCTGCGGACTCGTAGGTCTTGTAATCTCCATTCTCGTCCTGTGGCAGATAGAAGTCCTGTTCACCGATATAGGCGATGCGGTCGTAACGCAGCGGATTGCCATCTCTGTCCTTGAGCCCATCACGCGGCAGCACCATGACGGCACCGTTCATGCCGTGGGTGACATGGTAGGGGATCATCGCCCCGCCCGGTGCGCAGTGATAGGTGAAGCAGCCCGGTTTGGTTGCTTTCCAGCGCAGCACTGCTTCCTCGCCCGGATAGACGTGGGTCAGGCCGCCGCCGCCCAGCGCGCCGGTGGATGCGTGGAAGTCGATATTGTGCTCCATGATACTGGTTTCGGGATTGCGCAGGGTTAGTTCGACATAATCGCCCTCATGCACGATGATCAGCGGTCCGGGGACAGATCCGTTATAGGTCAGTGCCCAAATGCTCGCCCCGGTGTCTTCGTCAACCGTGATCAGGCGTTCTTCCGTCACCAGTTCGATTTCAACGATCTTGGGACCACCTTTTGCCACCTGATCATGTTTGGGTGCGAACGGCGGGTCTACAAGCTCTTGCTTGACGCGGGTGTAGTCCGACAGATCAACCGGGTTGGTCTTGGCTTTGGTCTGAGCGTCGGCCTCTGCTGCGACAAACTGGACGGACGGTGTGCGCGGCTTGACGGAGCGCAGATGCGGCATCGCGGCTTGTGTGGATGCGGTGCTGGCTCCGACGGCGATGGCAGCGGCTCCTCCCATCAGGCCCCCTCGCAGAACGGCACGGCGATTCAGGTCGATATCGGTTTGGGTTTTGGATTTAGGCATTTGTTCCTCCGGTCTCCTAATCCGTTTAGGTGTTTTAACGCATCACAACTTATAGGTTTGAGAGTTGCGCCTCGAAGCGCTTCTTTGCTTTCTTGGGAATGCGGCCTTCAAGGAAGGAATCCGGTGCTGTCTCGATGTCGCCCACCGCAATGGTCATCACCATACCCATGGCGAAATGCGGTTTGCATTCGATGGCATAAAGACCCTCTTTTGTCAGGGAGACTTCGAACTCCTTGCTCATCTTGCCTTTGAACGGTTCAGCCCCTTCCGGGATGCGGTCCTTGATGGTCTGGGCATTGTGTCCCTTGTCTGTGGGAACGAACCGAACCGTGTCACCGCTGGCGATGCGCACGAAATCAGGTTCAAAGACCATGCGTTCCTTACCGCTCTTGTTGAGCATCTTCACTTCAAAGGTTTCAGCAACAGCAGCCGTGCCCAGAAGTCCGGTCAGAATTGCTGCGGTGGTCAGAATACGTAACATTTTGGGCATCCTCTTCGTTTTTATGTCTGTTGTTGATGTTGAGGGTACCGCTGAGGGAGAATAGAACGTTGTGCTGGCACAACCTTCTTGATGATAATCCTGATGGCAATGGAAATGAGCGGTGGAAGTTCTTGTCTCGAACCGCTAGAAATTGCCTATGGGAGAAGATAAACCACACAAAACCTTGCCGCGGCTCGATGAAAGCCTGTTGACGCACATTCCGCCGTTTTCGCGTCTGAACCAGACAGAGATTCGCGAGATTCTCGATCAGGCAAGTTCGCGTCGCTATGAGGAAGGTGGTGCCGTTTTCTCTGAAGGCGCAGTAGCAGATCGCTTTTTCATGCTGCTGGATGGCTATATTCGTGTGATCCGGGTGACGGAAACCGGCGAACAGGTCATCGCGCTTCATATCCCGTCCGGGCAATTGTTCGGTATTGCCAAGGCTCTTGGTCGAGACACCTATCCAGCCACGGCAATGACCGCATCAGAGGCGATCATCCTAAGCTGGCCAATGTCGCTATGGGATCGCTTTGCTGAATCGTATGAAGGCTTTTCGAGCGAAACCTACAAGCTGGTGGGCAAACGGGTTGGCGAGATGAATATGCGGCTCGTCGAAATGGCAACGCAGCAGGTCGAACAGCGCGTAGCAAATGCCCTCATGCGTCTGATCAATCAGACCGGACGCAAGGTGGAGGACGGGATCGAGGTTGATTTCCCGATCACGCGACAGGATTTGTCGGAAATGACGGCCACGACATTGCACACTGTCTCGCGCTTGCTCAGTGGCTGGGAAAAGCAGGGGCTGGTCAAGAGCCGCCGCAAGCGCATTCTTGTCACCGACCCCCATGGCCTGATGCTGCTCAGTCAGCAGCGTTGATCGCCTCGCTCAGCTCCAAGCGGAAGCTCTCTTCCTCAAGCCCATATTCGGCACAAGCATCTTCTATGGTGTGAAACGGGTTTACCAGACATCCCACACACAGCATTTTGTGACGCAGAAAGACTGAGATCGTCTGCGGCCAGATCTTCATGACTTCATCCAATGCGAGGTCCGGATTATCAAGAGTTTTGTCAGGCATCTGGCCCCTCCTCCCGATCCCCATGCTAGCGATGTCATCGTTCCAAACGTTGTTCCAGCACAAACTTCTCCTTCACGATCCACGCTAGCTATTGCGGTATTCCCGATTGATTTGGAGGCCGTAGATGGCAGAAATACTGACAAAATCGCGGGCAAGGAATGTGTTTTACGGAGGCTCCCTTTTCTTCGTTGCCGTCTTTATCGCCCTCACAGTGCATAGCCACTTTTATGTACTCAATAATTCAACATCCAAGTTGCCACTGACTGAAGAAGTGGTCCTCGGCAAGCGGGTCTGGGAGAAAAACGCCTGCATCAATTGCCACACATTGCATGGCGAAGGTGCCTATTTCGCGCCCGAAGTCGGCAATGTCATGACCCGTTGGGGTGTTGCCGATGATCCCGAAGGGGCGTTCGAAACCTTGAAGGGCTGGATGGAAGCCCAGCCGTCCGGCATCGAGGGACGCCGCCAGATGCCCAATTTCAACCTGACTGACGAACAGATCCGCGGCCTTGCCGAGTTCCTGCGGTGGGCTGATCATAC
The DNA here is from genome assembly GCF_900215505.1 of Cohaesibacter sp. ES.047. Classification (NCBI taxonomy): domain Bacteria; kingdom Pseudomonadati; phylum Pseudomonadota; class Alphaproteobacteria; order Hyphomicrobiales; family Cohaesibacteraceae; genus Cohaesibacter; species Cohaesibacter sp. ES.047. The sequence goes on along the minus strand of NZ_LT907844.1, from coordinate 1,539,311 downwards.
CGATACACAAGGCTGGCCGCCGAACGACGCGGGCTGAGGGAGACGACTATGAAATATCAATCTCAAAAGGTGGCCAAGGCCTATTTCTATTGCGCCATGGCCCTGTTTGCCGTGCAGGTGCTCGGTGGGCTCGTTGCGGGCTGGATCTATGTCTCGCCCAACTTCCTGTCGGAGCTTCTGCCGTTCAACATCATCCGCATGATCCATACAAACGCCCTGATTGTCTGGCTGCTGCTCGGCTTTTTCGGTGCTGCGTATTTTCTGGTGCCCGAGGAGGCCGAGCGTGAGCTTTTCTCGGTGAAGCTAGCCTATATCCAGTTGATCCTACTGATGGTTGGCACATTGGGTGCGGTCGCCGGCTATCTTGTTGGCATTCATGAGGGCCGAGAGTTTCTTGAGCAGCCACTGTGGGTCAAGTTCGGGATTCTGGTCGCCGCGGTGATCTTCCTGATCAACATTTCGCTGACCGTTCTCGCGGGCCGTAAAACAGCCATCACGAATGTGCTTTTGATGGGGCTGTGGCTTTTGTCCCTGCTCTGGATCTTTGCCTTCATCAATCCCGAAAACCTCAGCCTTGATAAAATGTACTGGTGGTTTGTGGTCCATCTGTGGGTCGAGGCGACATGGGAGCTGGTGATGGCGGCAATCCTTGGCTACCTGATGCTCAAGCTGACCGGCGTTGATCGCGAAGTGGTTGAAAAATGGCTCTATGTCATTGTTGCCACCGCCCTCTTCTCGGGCATTCTCGGCACCGGACACCATTTCTACTGGATTGGCCTGCCCGGATACTGGCAATGGATCGGATCGATCTTCTCGACGTTCGAGGTCGTGCCCTTCTTCCTGATGATGTCCTTTGCCTTCGTCATGGTCTGGAAAGGGCGCAAGAACCATCCCAACAAGGCCGCACTGCTGTGGTCGCTCGGTTCTTCAACGGTTGCCTTCTTCGGGGCTGGCGTCTGGGGCTTCCTGCACACGTTGCATGGCGTCAACTTCTATAGTCACGGCACGCAGATCACCGCGGCCCACGGACATCTGGCCTTTTTCGGGGCCTATGTGGCGCTCAATCTGGCGGTCTTTACCTATGCGATGCCGATGCTGCGCAACCGGGATCCCTATAATCAGGTGATCAATATGGCCAGCTTCTGGCTGATGACCGGCGGCATGTCTTTCATGACCTTCGTTCTGACCTTCGCCGGAACCATCCAGACCCATATGCAGCGGGTGGTCGGCGACTATTACATGGAGGTTCAGGACAGTCTGTCGATCTTCTATCTGATGCGCTTTGGTGCAGGCGTTGCTGTGGTTCTGGGCGCCCTGTTGTTCATCTATGCGAACGTTGTGGTGCGCAAGCGTGAGATCATCAAACCCGGTTCGGCCAATCCGGCGGCGGGAGACTAGGGAGATGACCATGCACTTGCAACGCCAGATCCCCTATTATCATCCGACCGGTGCGGAATGCGATCTCTTCGAGACCGCCTATGACAAAGGTTTGCCCCTTCTTTTGAAGGGGCCGACCGGCTGTGGCAAGACGCGTTTTGTCGAGCACATGGCCGCGCGGATGGGCAAGAAGCTATACACCGTTGCCTGCCATGACGATCTGTCGGCTGCCGATCTGATCGGCCGCTATCTGCTCAAGGGCGGACAGACCCAATGGGTCGATGGCCCACTCACCCGGGCGGTTCGTGAAGGCGCAATCTGCTATCTCGATGAAATTGTCGAAGCGCGCAAGGACGTCACCGTGGTGCTGCATCCGCTCACGGACACACGCCGCACACTGGTGATCGACCGGACGGCGGAAGAGCTGGTGGCACCAAGAGGTTTCATGCTCGTTGCCTCCTATAATCCAGGCTACCAGAGTGTGCTCAAACGGCTGAAGCCTTCCACCCGGCAACGGTTCCTGTCGATGTCGTTCGACTTTCCAGATCCGGAAAGTGAAATCACCATCATCGCCAGCGAAAGCGGTCTGGAAGCTGGTCGCGTTGCGCCCCTTGTTCGTTTGGCTGGCCATATCAGAGCCTTGTCTGGCATGGATCTGGAGGAAGGGGTTTCAACCCGACTGCTGATCTATACCGCCAAGCTTGTGGCGGGCGGCATGGGCATTGATGAAGCTATCAACGTCGCAATCATCGAGCCTTTGACCGATGAACCCGATGTGCAGACTGCTCTGCGCGATCTGGTCTCAACCATCTACGGATAGTGCCATGCATCTGCTCGACTTGATGGAACCGGAAGAGACCGTTGGCAACCTCTGGCACGAAATGGCCAGTAGTATGGGTGTCGAGGTCGGCTTTCCGGATGATGCGGTCTCACTGGACGGGCTGAGCGGCAGTCTCTTGTTGCTGTTCCGCGCACTGGGTGGCAGCGTCTCCGTTGAACTGGTGCCATCTCCGGCAACGGTGGTAAAGCATCGACGGACCAATTTGCGAAAACTCGGTGCAGAGCGAGATCGGGAATGGGTCGCCGGCTTTGACGGGGAGCGCCTGCGGCTACCGCCAGTCCTTGCCGCCTTTCCTGACGCTCAGCTCAATCGCGCCTGCTATTTCTGGCTGACGGCTCTGGCTGCGTTGCACCGGCGTTCGGACTGCGCCGCCTTCTCACCGGACGCCTTCGGCCCGCAGGCAGATCGCGCCCAGGTCCGCGCCAATCAGATCGCCACCGAACGCGCTCTTGAGGCCTGTCCCGGTCTGGCCCGATCATTCCGGCAGATGTGCCTGTTTCATCTTCAACAACGGCGCTCGGTACCAAGAGCTGGCATTGAAGCGCACATTGAAGAAGCGGTCGTTGCCGCGCTCAAGGGGCTGTCTGTGACAGAGCCGGCACCCTCTTCTGAGGCTGGGCGGGGCTATGCGCCCTTCATGATGCCAACGGTCTGGCTTCAGTTCGATCCCCAAGCCTCGGGCACGCCCAGCCATGAGCAAGCGGCGGACGATGCAGTCAAGGCCCCTTTGGGGGCCGTCACCTCCAGCAAGGTGGGCGAGCGCAAAGAGCAGGACCAAACCAACCGCAAAGACTCGTTTGTCATCCACCGGTTTGAATCGATCCTGTCGTGGGTCGAGTCCATGAATATCAATCGCAGTGTTGATGATGATGATCTGGACAACGCCCAGAAGGCCGCCGAGGATCAGGACCGCCTCACCTTGTCAAAGCATGACAGGCGGGTTGCCTCTCGTCTCAGGCTCCATCTCGACCTTTCACCGGCCGACGCTCTGCATGAAAAACTGGCTGGTGAGCATATCTATGATGAATGGGATCACAGGGCAAGCCGCTATCTGGACGGGCATTGCCGGGTTCTGGAAGCGCCTGCGCATCCTGACGCTGGTGACACGTTCGTTGCGGATCCGCGCCGCATCAGGGCCGTTCGACGGCAATTCGAGGCCTTGAGACCCAGACGAAAAATCCAGCCGCGCCAGATTGACGGGTCTGAACTGGATCTTGATGCCATGATCTGCATGCAGACCGACCTGATGGCAACAGGCTATGGCAGCGACCGGATCTGGCAGGATGAACGCCAGAGCGAGCGGGATCTGTCTGTGGCTTTCCTCATCGATACGTCTCGGTCGACCGAAGCTGCGATTGGCGATACCTCGGTGATCGATGTGGCCAAGGATGCCATGACGGCACTCGCCTATGGCATCGATGCGGCGGGGGATCATCTGGGAATCTGGAGCTTTTCCTCGCTCAAGCGTGACCGCGTGTTTGTCACCAAGGTCAAAGACTTCGCCGATCCGATGGCCGCGAGGATCGCCGACAATATCGCGTCCCTCAAGCCGGGGCACTTTACCCGCCTGGGCACGGCCATTCGTCATGTCGCCAGCAAGCTCGAATCCCAGCCATCAGCGCGAAAACTGCTCATTGTTCTGACCGATGGCAAGCCCAATGACCTTGATCACTATGAGGGACAACATGGCATTGAAGACAGCCATATGGCCGTGCGTGAAGCAAGACGCGCCGGGCTCACTCTGCACGGCGTCATCATCGATGAAGATGGACAGGACTGGTTTGCGCGGATCTTCGGGCGGGGCGGTTTTACGCTGCTGCCACACCCTGAGCGCCTCATTCGTGCTTTGCCAGAAATCTATCGCACTCTGACAAGAGACCAATGAAAGGGAAGTTTGAAATGCGTTACCTTGTTTTTGCGCTCACTATGCTGCCCACCCTTGCTGTGGCCGCACCTTATGATCGCCCCATCCCGCAATCTCAGTCAGCGCCAGCGGAATTCTGGTTCGGTCTTGCCAGCGTGGCTCTGATTGTCGCTCTTTTTTGCGTGTATCGCATGGTGTCCCGCCGATGAGCAAGCAGGGCTGGTCAGTCAATCAGATCACGCTGGCGCTCTATCCCTTCGGGGCAGGCGCAATGGCTGTGAATGCCTTTTTCGCGTCCCTGATTGGCAGCTGGATTGGCGGTCCTGTTTTGTCCACGACTGCCGCTCTGGTCGCCGGTGCAATCATCGGGCTGCCCGCCACGTACTTCTTTGCGCGCCACATTCGCACGCTGATGGATCAGGCAGACCGCGATATTTGCTCCTGATCACTTGTTTTCCCTTTTTCAGAATCGAGACTGATTTCCATGGCCCGATCATCCGCAGAACAAATGAGACGCTGGCAGGGACCGGCAATCCTGAGCTACGGCTTTCGCCCCTTCTTTCTCTTCGGCGCCCTATGGGCTGCTGTGGCCATGGTGCTCTGGATCATGGCTCTGGCGGGACATCTCGACCTGCCAAGCGAGCTTGATCCGGTGTCATGGCACGCCCATGCCTTCCTGTTTGGCTATACGGGGGCGATCATTGCCGGTTTCCTTCTTACCGCTGTGCCCAACTGGACCGGACGTCTTCCTGTCGTTGGATGGGCGCTGGCTGGGCTCGTGGGATTGTGGGTGGCTGGACGCGTCGCGGTTCTCTTCTCCGATGCTTTGCCTTATTGGGCCGTTATGGTTGGTGACCTGGCGTTCCCGATTGTGCTAGCACTGATGATTTTGCGCGAAATCGTGGCAGGTAAAAACTGGCGCAACCTGATCATTCTGCTGCTGCTTGCCGTTTTCACGCTCGCCAACCTGTTGTTTCATCTTGACGTGCAAAACGGGGACTATGCCGCTCAAGGCTATGGCGCACGCTTGGGTCTTGCAGCCATCATGCTGATGATCTCCGTGATTGGCGGGCGGATCGTGCCATCCTTCACGCGCAATTGGTTGGTGCGAAAAGGGCGCGAACAGCTGCCGGCCACTCCCATGCAGACATTCGACAAGCTGGTGCTGTGGGCCAGCATTCCCGGATTTATCCTTTGGGTCTTGCTGCCTGAGGCTTTGATTACAGCTCTTGTCTTGATCATCATGGGTATCGGGCATCTGGTCCGGCTTGCGCGATGGAAAGGTGTGTTCACTTTTGCCGACCCGCTGGTGGCCATTCTACATGTCGCCTATGGGTTTATGCCGCTCGGCGCTGTGGCAATGGGGTTTGCTATCTCGCGTCCCGATATCCTGCCCGTTTCAGCCGCACAGCATCTCTGGATGGCCGGTGCGCTGGGCGGCATGACCTTGGCGGTGATGACACGGGCCTCGCTTGGTCATACCGGACGTCCTCTCCAAGCGGGTAGCGGAACAATGGTGATCTATCTTGCCATCATCGGGTCAACGCTTTTGCGCTTTGTTGCCGGTTTCTGGCCAGAGGACATGCTGTACCATTTGGCGGGTGGGCTTTGGCTCGTTGCCTTTGCTGGGTATGCGCTTGTTTATGGGCCCATTTTGTTGCGACCACGGCTCTAGTGACGGACTATTTGCAGTGGCCGCGCAGGGTGCGCGCATTGTCCTCTATTTTATCGTCTTGCTCTCGTTTGTTCGAGACAAAGACAGCTGCAGCCATAAGGCAGCCTGTTTGAGAACGGCCTCTAGATGCGAATGACCATCCAGGTCAATCATGCCATGGTCCAGCGTCGGATATTCCGAATAGGTGAGATTGCTGCGCCCATTCTGATTAAAAAGATCAACCGTTGCGCGCGCTTCAGAAGGCGGTACGGAGCTGTCGTTGCTGCCATGAATGAGAAGAAAATCGGTAGTCTGGTCTGCAGCGAGCATGTCGTCCACTTCTCGCTTGTCGATACGATCGGCCCAATACCGATAGGAATAGCCTGAGACAACCTCATACCAACGGCATTTAATTCTGACCTTCTTGAGCCCATTTTCTCATACCTATTGAATGGATGATGGTTGGGTTGGCGGAGAGGCTCTTCCATGCTTGGCAACCAGCATCAAGAATGGCGGCATAGTCTTCGAAGACCCGATTGGACAGGAAGGTACCGCGCAGATACTGCCAAATATTCTCAACTGGGTTCAGTTCCGGTGATTTGGAAGGCAACAGGAGGATGGTGATATTCTTGGGCACGTTGAGTCTGCTTGTCGTATGCCATCCGGCACGATCCATCAGCACCACGGCATGAGCGCCGCGCGCCACTGTCCTTGAGACTTCTTCGAGGTGCATTTGCATGGCCTGTGTATTTGCAAAAGGCATCATCAATCCCGCGCCAACGCCACGCGCTGGACATATTGCACCGAACAGATAGGCATTTTTATATCGCTGATCGGCTGGCAGACGTGGTCTGGTTCCCTTTTTTGCCCATAGTCGGGCCAGTCCATTCTTCTGACCAAGCCTAGCCTCATCTTGCCACCAAATCTCGATGGGCTTGTTCTTTGGCAAATGGCCTACATGCGCTGCCAACGTTGCGGAGAAGTTTTTTTGAAAGCATCAATGACTTCAGGCTTTTGTTCTGGATGTTGAGGTCGACCAGATATGCGCACATACCCCATGCGGCGCAAAAGATCCCGTACTCCACGTTCCTTGTAGGAGACCCCAAACCGCTCTTGGATCACACGCACCAGATCCTGGCTACGCCAGACAGAGACGCCGTCCTTCTCAGGATCAGGACCGGTTTCAACGATAGCAACAAACTCTTCGAGCTGTTCTGGGCTCAAGCGCATGGGAGCGCCGGTTGCTTTGATGTCGACAAGACCATCGGTGCCTTGCTCATTGAAGCGAAGAACCCAATCTCGCAAAGTCTGGCGGTCCATACCGCCGACTTTGGCGGCATCAGCACGGTTCATGCCGTCATAGACAGCCGCAATGGCCAGTAGGCGGCGGCTCTGTTTGGCATTGCGGCATCCTTTGGCAAGACGGCGCAAACTATCGGCGTCAAAAGCATCGCTAAGAATCAAAGCGGCAGACATGGCAAAATCTCCTTTGCCATGTTGAATCACGCCAGTGCTAAAAATGGAATCCCTAAAGAGTCAGAACTTCACGCCCTTGGTATCAATACTATCGGGGTTCTGGCGGACATCATCGAAGAATGCATCCAGATCTACGCGTACCTCGATGGGAACAAGGGTCTTGATCATCTCGCCAAAGGTTGCGCCACCTCCGGTAGAAAGAAGAATGACGGCATCCGCCTTGAGTCTCCTTGAGAGACCGGCCATTGCAGATCCGCCTTCCGAACCTCCAAACAAAACCAGCTTTCCATTCCACCACTTCTTCTTTTTTAGGATTTCGACAACTCGAACATAATCTTCCTCGCGCTGAGTAACGGTACTGTGCGCGTGGTAAGAAAGTGGACAGTCCTCTGGATCTGGATCGGTCGCTTCACGAGCCGGGGAAACGCCGTACTTCTCGACCGTCAGTGCTGCAAAGTCAGGAAAGGCTCTCCGAACAGCCGCAACATTGTCGTTGCTTTGCACTGGCAGGCACCCTGACCCCTGAGCGATGACCAACAGACCTTGACTGCCGGACATGTCTGACCGATCGATAGTCCAGTCAATGAGGCTGCCGTCTGGTCGTGCTGTCTGGAAGTGTTTGCCTTGGGCATTTCATACAGAGGCGCCGACTAAGCTCAGCAAAGCCATCAATAGCACACAGGACAGCGAGTTTGATTTTCTGACAATCATGAGAGCAACACACCTTTAGGCCTTCATCATCTCGATATTATCTCTTAGGAACGGCTCAATCAGTGAAGCAAGGATGCTTGAAAGGGACACAAAACCTCTGTCGTTCAATGGCTATTACATCACAAATTCAGATGGTTGTCCCTTATGCCGCACATAAGATTGCGCATTTCATTGGTAGACTGAACAGATGAAAACGGCTGATTTCTTCTGCTTAATCCGAGACCGCTTCAATCCTGTCCTCGTGCCCAATTTGCCTTCTTGATACAAGCGCGTGTTGTGCTACATCTGCCGGATGATTCAGATTCCGCTTCCCGCCGTTGTTGCGATCTTCCTTGGCTTTCTCCTGTGCTTCGTTGTGATGCAGCGCGAGCGGCGGTTGCGCGCCATCACCGTGTTTCTGGCCGCCAGCACGGCGCTGATGCTCATTGTTAGCCTGCGATGGAGCTTTGATGCCCCGGTCTTTCGTTTTCTTCAGCCCGTCGTTGCATCGCTCCTGCCTCCAGCGGCATGGCTGTGTTTTTCGGGGCTCAGCGGCGGCCGTCGCCGTTCTGTCTGGCCGCATTTCCTGCCCGGCGCAGTCATCCTTGCCCTTTCGCTCTTCTGGCAATGGGTTCAAACTCCGATTGATGCGATTTTGGCCTGCCTGTTCTTCGGCTATGGTTGCGCCTTGATCTGGCGCGGGATTCAGGGCGAAGAGCGTTTTGCCGGCGCACGATTGGGCACTTCGGTGCCGCCTGATCGCGTGGCGACATTCGTGGGGGTTATGCTGCTGCTTTCTGGAGGGACAGACTTTGCGATTGCCCTTGATTTCGAGCTTGGCGAAGGAACGCATGTCGCAATGATCGTGAGTGTCGGCAATATGCTGCTGCTGCCTCTGGTCTCTTGGGCGGTGCTTTCTGTGACACGTAATCTGCCGGAAAGTGAGGCCCCCCAAGCGACAGATGCCCATAAAACGCAAGATCTGACAGGGGTCGATGACGCGCATGTCCTAGCCGAATTCCATCGGGTCTTGCAGGAACGTCATCTCTACCGCGACCCCGATCTGACATTGGAGCGGCTGGCGAGACGGGTCGGCATTCCGGGCCGCCAGATATCTCAAGCAGTCAACCGAAGGCTCGGACGCAATGTCTCGCAGGAGATCAACTGGTGGCGCATCCGCGAGGCGCAGGCGCTTCTGGAACAATCAGACCGCAGTGTGACCGAGATCATGTTCGAGTGTGGCTTTCAGACGAAATCGAATTTCAACACCACGTTCCGGCGCGTGACGGGGCTTTCGCCCAGCGACTGGCGCCGCCGGGCGAACAAGGACCTCAGCGCGGGGGCATCGCTCGATCCAGAAACTCGGTGACCATGCCTGAAACCTCGGTGTGAATCGCGTCCCGGCTCCGGTCTCCGCCATCTCGACAAACGATCCCGTCGCCCGGATCTTCGGCCTCAATCATCGCCGCAGCCCCCGGCTTGCAAAGCTGTAGGAAGCTGAAATGCATTGCGTCAGGGATTATGTGTGTTTGCGTGCTTGTGGCGGGAAGTTTTTTGCCGAGCCAGCCGGTTTCTTTTTCCGCAGGCAAATCGCCGATATTGGTCCCCGCACCAATCAACAGCGCGGGAATGGTTATGTCCGCCAGACTCTCCGTTGTAAAACCCTGCGCCATACCAAGATCAAGCGACACAAAGGCCCGGATCCGTGGGTCGCGCATATCCTGCCTGAGCCGAGGCGCGCTCAGCCCCAGATCATCGACCGTGCAACTTCTCGATTGGGCATAAGAGGTGCACGCCTTGGCCAAAAGATCCGGATCGAACCGTGCCCCGGCCAGCGCCGTAACGCTCCAGCCACCCAGTGAATGGCCGATGGCTGCGACACGCTGTGGGTCGATGGCACCTGCAAGCTTCGGATCTTCCTCCAACGCCTCGATCACCCGGCTCAGATCATGTGGACGCTCCCATAGCATTGCAGCCTGCCGCGGATCGCGGTTGAAATGCGTCGTTCCGGGGTGATCGGGCGCAGCGACCGCATAGCCTCGGCTGACCAAGTCCTCCGCCAGCCAGCTAAGGTTGCGCCATGTGCCGCCATAACCATGGGACAACACGACCAACGGGTGCGCGCCAGCCGATGGTTTCGCATGGCGGATAACCGACACACCGATGAAGGCCGGGGTTTCTCCTACTTTGCTTTTCAGGCCGGTATCGGCGGAGGGATACCAGAGTGAGACATTCAGCGGGCGAGGCCCCTCCCCGCCGATGCCAACTGTGCGAAAGCCGACACTATCGGCCTGCGCAACAGTCACAAAAGAAATCAGCGCGGCAATACTGATGAATAGTTTGAACATGTTCAGACATTTCCCTGATTGGCGCCTCCGGCCAAAACGCAATCAAACGATTTTGGCAAAGCGCCCTAGAATCGATCTGTCGTGAAGCGTCCACCCTTTTCCTTGTCGCTGGTTTAGGTCGGAACGCTCCCAGACAGGTTCAGCCTTAAGGGAACCCAATGTGCATTGAGACCTGAATCACGATTCAGAACCTTTATTGATCGGAAATGCTGAACTTCATTCGCGTGGCCGAATGGGAAAACAAGCAATTGCTAGAAATCCGGTTTCCCTAGAGTTGCAGCAGGGCATTATTCGATTGGCCGGACATCGCTAAGAAGATCTTCCTGATCCCCTCTGGCCCGCTCTTCGGCCACCTGGCGGCGGACATCATCGTCTTGCGCGACATCAATCTGGTCAGTATCGATTGGCCTTGGTCCCTTTGGCGCTTTGGGTTGGGTCGTGGGCAGGTGTTGGGCCTCTGGAACGGGTAGCAGACCGCCGTTGCCACCTTCCAGTCGCAACCGATAAATCGGTTCCGGCAGAGTGAAGCCCTGATCCTCCAAAACCGTTTTCACTGCGTTGATCGCCGCGCTTCTCGCTTTTAAAAAATCGGTCTTTGTCTGGTCGATCCAAGCTGCAAATGTGATGACGATGTTGGAATCGCCGACCTCTTCGATAAAGGCAATCGGTTTTGGGTCATCCAGCAAAAAGCCCAGATCGTTCATGGTATCCAGCCCGGCCGAGATCGCTTCAATTGGATCATCGTCGGCATCAACGCCAAGATTGAAGGTCATGCGGCGCTGAGGGTTTCGAGTGTAGTTCAGGATGATACCCTTGAAGACTTCAGAATTTGGTATCCTCAAGTGGTTCCCATCAAGGGTCATGAGAATGGTGGCGCGAGACGTCAGCCGCACCACAATACCTTCCATATCATTGATGACCACATGGTCATCGGCGCGGAAGGGCTGACGCACGCTAAGCATGATGCTTGCGACATAGTTTTCGATCGTATCCTTGACCGCAAACCCCACGGCAAGGCCGATCAAACCGGCGCTACCGGCCGCCGCGCCGAATAGGGCCATGGCATCCAGAATGCTGAGAGCCAGAAGCAGTCCGGCGAGGATCCCCAAAAACCGAATGGACTGTGAAATCAGATCGCCGATAAAGGGGTTTGGAGCGAAAAATCGCCAAACACCGCGCGCCGACGCGATCAAATGGGCGGTGAGGGAAACACCAATGAAGGCAAGGGCCGCGATCGCATAAAGGGGCCATGCCCGCATGATCGCATCGACCGTGTTCTCTGTTTTTTCAAAGAAAGGGTCTAGATTGTCCTCAACGCTTAACGTGCGATCGATCCTGTCTTCAACGGCGACAGCCCCCTGAAGGCGCGTTGCCAGTTCGATTGCTCTTTTTGCTGCGCCCTCGTTTGCAACGGCCCCACTGAGGCTGACGACACCTTCGTTAACGCGAACCCTCACACCACTGAGCGCATCTATCTCACTATAGATCGCTTGCAGGCGCGCTGTAATCGAGCGATCAGCTCCAACGTCGCGCTCCGTTTCGATGACTGCTGCAGGCTCTTTTGCGTTGTTGCCGTCGGTTTGCCCTTGAGCGGAGACCGCAAAGAAAGCGGACAAGCAAACGAAGAGTCCAATCATCCCGGCAGCGGCTTTGACCTGCCGATAGAACACCAACGCCATGAACTTTGCGGCCATCAATGCGGTCGTCTCTGGTCTATTGGAGAAGGCCTTAAGGACGCCAGGCATCAAACGCCTGCGCAGAATTCCGGGGGTAGCTTGAGATCGAGTGCTCGCCGTGCCGCCACGCAAAAATGCCTGCGTTCCCTCATCAAATAGGACTGTCTCATCCGGTTTAAACAAATCGGGGGCGGCACTCTCCGAGGATCTATACACGGTTTGGCGTGTCCTTTTTCTGCGTTCGAAAAATCTAATTTGCTCTGTTCGGGAACTTTTTGCCAGCACAGAAGTTGTTTGTGAAAGGAAAAAGTAAATCTGAAAGGGGAAAAGTCATGAATGGCATCATTTACTTGGTTGGTCTCGTCGTCGTTATCGGGTTTGTTCTTTCGTTCTTGGGTTTGATTTAACCCTCCAAGAAAAAGAGCCTCTGCACCACTTCTAGCAAACCGGGGTCATGCGCGCGGTGCCGCTTCTGATAGAGGCGGCATCTGCACGTATCTGGTCGATCTACGAGGAACTCGATGGACGTCGATATTGAACCGCTTCGCATTCTTTCTGATCAAATCGCGGGAATCATGCGAACGGTGGTATCGTTGGCGCCAAACCTCTTGGCTGCGGTCATCGTGATCGCTCTCACTTGGACGTTTGCATTCATAGTCGGGCGGCTCTCGTCGTCGTTGCTGCGCCGTTCCTCTCTCAGGCGATCCCTCGTCGAGGCGATTACCAAGGTAAGCAGGCTCACGGTATGGCTCGTTGGAGCGCTTGTTGCGGCAACTCTTGTGTTTCCGAACCTGACCCCGACGAAGTTGCTCGCGGGCCTCGGGCTTGGTTCCATCGCGGTCGGACTTGCATTCAAAGATATCTTTGAAAACTTTCTGGCCGGTTTCCTCATCCTGCTGCGCAAGCCGATGCGCATTGGCGATGATATTGCGTGCGGTGATTTGAGCGGGCAAGTCGAACATATTTCGATCCGTGACACTTTTTTAAGGCAGAGGTCCGGCGAACTGATCCTCGTACCCAATAGCTACCTCTATAAAAACCCGGTCAAAATCCTTACCGATCGTGCGAAACGGCGCATCTCGCTTGAAGTGGGCATTGCCTATGGGGAAGACGTTGAAGCAGCCCGAAAGGTGATCTCTGAGACCGTCGAGGCGCTTTCAACACGGGAAACCTCCAGACCTTTCGATATCTTCACAACGTCCTTTGGATCATCCTCAATAGACTTTGTCGTACGTTGGTGGACTGGAAGCACGCCCAAGGAAGAGCATCTGTCCAGAAGCGAGGCCGTGTCGAGTATCAAGACAGCTCTCGATAACGCTGGTATTGAAATCCCGTTCCCATATCGCACGTTGACTTTCAAGGAGCCGCTCAAATTATCTCCGGACGGCGAGGAGCGATCTTAGCAAGGTCATCCAAAACCGTGCAAACTTGAGTATGACACTCTTGATTTGATGGCAGATTGCTTGTAGTCGATAACCTGAATTTGGCATTCATAATTGGGAAATATCATGTCCATCAGGTCTATCACTCTTGTTGCAAGCGCGGCAATTGCCATCGCCTCTTCTGCCCTGCATGCAGAACCAACAACCTATCCTTTGACGATCGAGAATTGTGGGCAGGCTGTGACGTTCCAAAGGGCGCCGCAGAATGCCGTGGCTCTGGGACAGAACAGCGCTGAAATCATGTTGCTGCTCGGTCTTGAAGACCGCATGGCGGCGACCGCCTTCTGGCCCAACGCGGTATTGCCGGATCTGGCCGATGCCAACAGCAAGGTCGATCTGATCTCCGTCGAATTTCCCACACTGGAAGCCGTGTTGTCAAAACAGCCGGATTTTGTGGCTGCGATGCTGACGACCTTGCTTGGCCCGGACAGCAAGGTGGCCAAACGAGAGGATTTTTCCGCGCTCGGCATTCCTTCCTATCTCTCCCCAAGCGCCTGTTCCACGAAGCTCGATGCCGGTGATGCCTATGGCTCCCGCGATGCATTGTGGAGCATGGATCTACTCTACAAGGAGATTGAAGACCTGTCGCGTATCTTCGACGTGGCTGATCGCGGTCAGGCTCTGATCGAAGATTTCAAGGCACGCGAAGCTGCGCTGCGGACTGAATTTTCTGACCAGAAGGAGCTTACATTCCTGTTCTGGTTCTCCAGTTCTTCAGCCGCTGACGACGCCTATCTGGGCGGCGGAAACGGCCCATCAGGCTATATCGCAGACATTCTGGGCGGATCAAACGCGATACAGACCGAAGCCGACTGGCCAACACTTGGCTGGGAAGGCATCATGGCTGCCAATCCCACCGTGTTTGTTGCGGCCCAGGTGGATCGCAATCGCTGGGATCTGGACACGGCTGAAAACAAGATCAAATTCCTCAAGTCCGATCCGACAGTCAGCCAGATGGAAGCCGTCAAATCCGGACGCATCGTCGTTATGAGCGGTGCGGCGATGAACCCAAGCATCCGTACGCTCTATGGGGCGGAGCAGATTGCCGAACAACTCAAAACGCTTGATCTGCCGTGACACGACTAGAAAAGCCGCATGCCGGAGCCCTTCGTCTTTTTCTGTTTCTGGGCTTGTCGATAACAGTACTCGCTCTCGCCGTCGCTTTTGCGACAGCGATTGGCGCGTATGACATCAGCCTCAGCACAGTGTTTCTGGCCATTACCAATGAGCTTGGCTTCACGCATGCCGATATTCCTCCGGTCGAGCAAAGCGTTGTCTGGAGCCTGCGCCTGAGCCGTGCGCTCGTCGCCGCGCTCGCCGGGGCCGGTTTGGCTATTTGCGGAACGATTTTGCAGGCCTTGCTGCGCAATCCTCTGGCGGAGCCGTTTGTTCTCGGTATTTCCGCCGGTGCGTCCACCGGTGCGGTCTGTGTGATCGTGCTGGGGATTGGAGCGGGAAGCCTGTCCTTGCAATTTGGTGCGTTTGCGGGCGCCTTTGTCGCATTCGGATTGGTTGCATTGCTTTCGAACGGCGCCACCAGCGGGCCGAACCACACAATTCTTGCCGGTGTTGCTGCCTCCCAACTGTTCAATGCGCTGACGTCCTATATTGTCACAACGTCGGGAAACGCCCAGCAGGCACGGGATGTCATGTTCTGGCTTCTGGGCAGTTTCGGGGGTGTTCGCTGGCCCGATTTCCATCTTTTGCTGGTTGTAATTGCGATCAGCCTTGCGATCTGCATCTGGATGGGCCGGGCGCTGGATGCCTTCACATTTGGTGATGAGGATGCCGCCGCTCTTGGTGTCCCCGTAACGCGGATCCGCCTAATCCTGTTTGCGATAACCGCCTTGATGACAGCAACCATCGTCAGCATGGTGGGCGCAATCGGCTTTGTCGGATTGGTGGTGCCCCATGCAGCACGCTATGTGGTGGGGCCAATGCACCTGCGCCTGCTGCCCGCCTCTGCCATGGTGGGGGCCATCTTCATGGTCGTTGCCGACATTGCATCCCGGGTGATCGCAGGTCAGCAAACAGTTCCCATCGGGGTTGTGACAGCTCTGGTTGGCGTCCCATTCTTTGCCATCATTCTATATCGTGCGAGGCCCCAGACATGAGCGTGAAAGCCCAAAATCTCGTGTGGGGCGTCAAGCGCAGGCAGATTGTCCGCGATGTTTCCCTTAATGTGAGCGAAGGAGAGACCATCGGTCTTATTGGACCAAACGGATCCGGCAAGTCGTCGCTGTTGCGCTTGCTGGCAGGTCTCAAATCGCCGCACTCCGGACTGGTGGCAATCAACGACAGGGATATTGCCAAAGTGCCAAGACGGGCTTTGGCGCGCGAAATTGCCTTTGTGCATCAGAATGCGGCGACGGACACCAATGTCACAGTACGCGATGTGGTGCGATTGGGCCGGACGCCGCACCGCTCTGCTTTGTCGGGTTGGACGGATGCCGATGAGGTTGCGGTGACGACGGCTCTTGAACGGGTGGATATGACGAGCCTCAGCAGGCAGGCATGGCAGACCCTGTCAGGTGGCGAGCGCCAGCGTGTCCATATAGCCAGAGCCCTGGCTCAGGACCCGAAAGTCATGTTCCTTGATGAGCCAACCAATCACCTTGATATTCATCACCAGATCGAGATCCTGCGTCTTGTGCGAGACCTCGATTTGACCAGCGTGATTGCCCTGCATGATCTCAATCTCGCGGCCATGTTCTGCGACCGGATCATGATCCTTGAAGGAGGAGCCCTGCGCGCATGCGGTACGCCGCAAACGGTGTTGACGGAAGACCTGATACGGGATGTTTTCAGAACCGATTCCGAAGTGAAACACGACAACGGGGCGCTGCACATCCGCTTTCGGCCGAATTCGTCGCTATAGCTTCAGCCTAGCTGACGACAAGGCCCCATGTAATTGCGGGAGCTTTTGCTATTGGCTTTCGGCCCGGCTCTCCTTGCCTTCCGACCAAGGCAATAAAGTGACTACAATTTCGGTGGTAAATTCACTGCATTTGATTGCTTGATCAGGTTTTCTTGCGGTGCCAAACGATCGTAAGGTCTTCACGAAAAGCAAATCGCTCCAGATGCCGTTGTGTGATTTCTTCAAGCTGGGTGAGCTTGTCGCTATCGTCGCCAGCCAGCGTCAACGTCAGGCCTTGATCCGAGGCTTTCAGATCCAATCTCCCTATCGGCAAGTCCACCCACCCGACACCCCCTTCAGATTCAGCGGGAACTTTGCGACAGAAATGCTCGCACAATTGAACCAAGTAGCGCTCGGCCTTGAGTGTTTTAACGGTGGCTATCGATTGCATTTGGGTCTCTCTCTTGCATGAATATTCGATGCTATGGATATTTTACGATCTTGCTATTCTACAATAAATTAGATTTATTCAACTTCATTGTTCAATAAATCAAACGTAGGAAATCTGTCATGATTGATCAGATTCGCTCCATGGCCATTTTCGCCAAAGTTGCCGAAGCCGGTTCTTTCCGTGGAGCGGCGCGCTTGCTCGGCTTGTCCCCTTCCGTGGTCAGCCAGCATATTTCCAATCTCGAGACGCGCCTTGGCTTGCCCTTGATCTACAGGTCGACGAGAAACTTCTCGCTCACTCCCGACGGGGAAAAATTGCTGAGCTCAGCGCAAAAAATGGTGGCCGCTGCCGAAGAAGGGCTTGATGTCTTTTCCGATATTGCCAGCGAACCGGTCGGTGTGATCCGCATGTCCTTGCCACGCATCCTGAATAACGCGGTTATCGTGGGACTTCTGACCCGTTTCGCCGATCTCTACCCCGGCATCGCTCTGCGCATCATGTTTACGGATGAAAAAAGCAACATGGTCAGGGATGGGCTGGATTTGGTGCTGCGCGTCGGATCGCTCGAAGACAGCAGCCTTAAAGCCCGCAAACTTGGTGAAATTCCCCTTTTTTTGGTCGCAAGCCCCGACTATGTCGCGAAGCAGAAATTGCTGACCCATGCCAAAGATCTGGAGGAATGGAAATTCATTCGCCACGAATATATCAAGGATGAAGTCGAACTGTTTCACCCAAAGGAAGGCAAAGTTGTCATCTTGGGTAAAGATCAGATTTCCGTTGATAGCAGCAGCGCCATTGTTGGCTTCGCGCTGGCTGGCGCAGGCGTGACGATGGTTTTGGATTTCTCGGTAAAGCAAGCCCTCGAAGATGGACGGTTGGTCAAACTGCTGCCTGAATGGAAATTGAAGGCACCGGGAATCTATGCCGTTTACCCAGCCAATTCCTCACGCAACAGCCTGGCGCGCAAACTGGTCGACTATTTGATCCAAAATTTACCGAACCCGCAGGGTGCACGTCGAAGACATGCTTCAGTCGATTGATTGGCCTGCGTCCATGTTTGCAAGCGTGGTCAAGCCAAGTCTTCATTGTGTTTGAAGCGAGGCCTTGTCACCGAAACGGCTGTACGGTTTTCGCAGAAGGATAGGCAATAGAACAAAGACTTGAGCGTTTGAAATGGTGTCGCATTTATTCGGAACGCTCAAGCCAATGCGTTTCCGCCACAACAAATTGCCTTGGGAGAGCAAAATGCCGTGGCGGAAAGTTGATGGCTCTTGATAGCGTCAGAAACTCAGAACCAGCAGGTTTTAGTCATTCAGCGGGTCTGGAGAGACGCAGGTGTACCCGACAAAGGCTGAGGAGGAATCAGCGGTCGGAACATAGGCTCGTTCGGTGCTCTCACCGATGAGGCATTCTGATTTGCTTGCCACATAGCGGTCAAACAGATCTTCACCGGTTGTCAGAATGACAGCACCGCGATCCTGAATGAGTTCCTGCAGCGCGGAGGTGCTCATTTTCTGGGAATCCACACGAGCGTCGGCGCTTGCCTGTGCGCCAGAGGCAACAAGAGTGACAGCAAGCGCGGAAAGAGCAACAGTAAACTTGTTCATCGAATTGTTCCTTTCAAGAAACTTATAATATTGCATTAGCCCCAGCCTTAGTCTGGTTTCCGGGACTTCTTGGTTCTAGACTTCAGATTTGTTTCAAAGATACAGGAATGTTCTTTTTTCTAAAGCCTGTTCAATGAGTAATTCTTTCTCACCGAACTCATGCAACATATGTAGTACCAAATCCGCAATTCGATAAGCGGGCATTAATGAAATTCATTGTTCGTATTTTCGAACAACGAACACAATAGATGGTGATTGTCTTGATCTGCCAGTTTTAAGCAGGCGCGTCATGCATTGCGACCATGATCATTCAAAGCTGAATGTGCTTCAACAAAGAGCTGCCCTGCCCTGCTCGTCGTTTTTCAGGCCGGGTTGCTATTGACCCGGTTTGTCCCTATTGCAGCGTCGCGCAGTTACGGATGACACTTGGGGACATGAGCAGGGGATTATGGTGAGGGCGGTTACGCCAGCTTCTACAAGGCCCACAGATTTTGTGCGGAACGCCTCGGCTCTTTTATGAAAAACGCGACACAGGGAACGCCTATGTGAACCCGCTCATGAGTTCACGGCGTCGGACTTGGCCATAATGACCTTGTTCCTTCCAGAGGCCTTCGCCTGATAAAGTGCCTTGTCTGCCTGCCCTACGATGTCATTGAAAGACAGCCCACTGGCAAATTCCTTGACGCCGATGCTAATCGTAACCGTCCCATGTTCTCCGTTGGGCAAAGGGATCTGCGTCTCCGCAACTTTGCTGCGAATTCTCTCGGCCGCCTGAAGAACCTGATCCTTCTGGATATCGGAAAGAAGCACTGTGAATTCCTCACCGCCATAGCGAAAGACTTCATCTGTCTCTCTGGCTTCAGCGGCCAGAACCTTGGCAACAAGGCGCAGGGCATCATCTCCAGCCAAGTGCCCATGCGTGTCGTTGAACTTCTTGAAATGATCAACATCAATCATCAGAAGAGCAACAGAACCAGCTTGGGTGCCGGTCGCGTCGATTTGCTCGGCCATTCTGAGATCAAATTCGCGCCGATTCTTCAAGCCAGTCATACCATCAAGCCGCGCCGCTGATTGCAGCTGGGCTTCCTGGATCACAATTTGCCGTGTCATCGAGTTGAACGCGTTGGCAACTGATGCCAATTCAGGTGGTACCGTGACCAGAATCTCCTGCTCTCGGTCTCCGGAGGCCACTCGCATCGCCCCCTCTACGAGTTTGTCTGTGCTGTTCATCAGCACACGATCAATCGTGTATATGGTAACAACGGCAAATCCGATTGCCAGAAAAACGGCCAACAGGGCAACGGTCTCAAACCTTTTGATGGCGTTCAAAGTGCTTCGATGCGCCACTTCGCTTTCCAATCGGAGTTGTTCTGCAAGTTGGCCGAGTTGTCGCCCCGCCTGAGAAATCTCGCTTTCAAAGATCCGCAGCTTGGCATCTACCGAGTTTGGTGCGCTTCTGATAACACCGGGCGCCACTTTAAGGACCTTGTCCCAGTGCAACTGCACACCGCGAAGGATGTGTTCATAGCGACTGTTTTCCGTAATCGCAGACCTCATGTCCGACAGTTGCGTCTGTACGGCTTTAGCCGAGGCTTCAAAAGACAGTCTGTCGCCGCCTCCACCTTCTTGCGAAGAGTTGTTGATCTCGTCTGAGATATTCCAAAAAATGTCTTGGATCCGCTCTAACGGAAGCAGCATGCGGTTCTGGGCGTGAATAGTATTCTCAAAAGTCGTTGATATTTCGTCGTGGTAAAGCTTGTAGCCATAAAATGAGGTGCTCGCGAACGGCAACAGCACGATACACATCCCAAGCGTCAACCAGTTTCTAAGAGACAAGTTTCGAAATTTCTCTACTGCCTTTGTAAAATTTCTTCCATATTCCATATAGTTATCTCTAGAGAAGCCTCATTCCTGTTTTGCAACAATCGTAGCATTGGTTACACATCATTTTGCTATAATCTGATTAATATTCCTTCAAGTCATGGTGAGTGGCAGCAAACCAATTGCGTGAGTAGTAGTCCTGTAAATTGCAACTTTTTCGGTATAGACGGCGCTTGGTTTCTAGAATTTTTGAGCCCGTCTCAAAGCAGACTCAACGGGACCAGTCAACAAGAACAGAAAGGACTATCGGTGAACGGCCGAATAGGTGCCTGCGCGGGACCAATCTGCCACAGCGGCAAAGTGTCCTTGCCAAATGCCGATGGTCCACACATGTCACGCAGCTCTCTTGTCAAAACAGGTTTCGCAGCGCAATCTGAAGTCGCATGAAGGCCTTCCGTGCAGCAACTGGAAGGCAACACTTCATTCCACACAGAGAATCAGAATGCGTTGCACCATTAGCGATGTCGCAAAAGCATTGGGCCTATCCAAAAGCACTGTTTCGAGGGCTTTGAATGGATATCCCGACATTTCGGAAGCCACACGGGACAAGGTCAGGCAAACCTCTGAACATATGGGTTACAAGCCAATGGTTCAGGCCCAGGCGATCCGGACCGGCCTGGTGCGGTCACTTGGTGTGATATTCAATTCCGAGGGGAGTTATGGCTACCGCACTTACCTCACTGAACTGATCGATGGAATTTCAAGGCGGGCGTATGATCATCATTGGACGGTGACCGTGACGACCGCGCCGGATATGCAAGGCACTCTGGAGATGATGGAGCGTCTGTGTGAGGAAAAAGTCGTCGACGGTTTCATCCTGCCCAGAACAAAAGCGAAGGATCCGCGGGTCAAATATTTGCAGCATGCGAAAGTGCCTTTCACAATGTACGGTCGCGTGGAAGACACACAAGGCTGTAGCTGGTTCGACATTGATGGCGAGCGCGCCATGCATGAAGCCGTGAAGACACTCGCCGCGTTAGGGCACACGCGCATCGGCTTTATCAACGGCCTCAGCAGCTACATGTATGCGCGACTAAGGCTCGAAGGGTATAAAGCCGGGCTTGAGGAGGCGGGTTTGGCATTCAATGACAATATTGTTCGCAGTGAAGCTGTTTCCAAGACGGACGGATTAAGAGAGGGGCGCATTCTGCTAAAGCAAGAGCCCCCTCCAAGCGCCATTATCTGTGCATTGGACTTGGCTGCTCTGGGTCTCTATGAGGCAGCCGAAGAGCTAAATCTTCAAATTGGTCGCGACCTGTCGGTGATTTCCTATGATGGCATCAATGAAGGCGCATATGCCAGACCGGGACTGACCACCTACTCCGTCGATCATTGCACTGCAGGAGCAGATCTGGTTGATCTTCTTGTCGAGCAACTGCACGGATCTACACCAGAGACTCTTCGAAAACTTGCCAGTGCCCATCTCATAGAGCGAGGGTCTGCAGGACCCTATATTGCAGGTTAGTTATCGCACTCTGTTCCTGATGAAAACTTCTATCGGGACCGATTGGGTTTGCGCACCTGCGCCAATAGAAAAGAGGCTCCGCAAGGATTTGGGAGCCTCTTTTGATTTTCCTTGAAGCGCATTTATCCTGCGCGGACCTGAGCAATGAACTTGTCGACCTCAGTCTTCAATGTAGCGGACTGCTGCCCAAGCTCCGCGGCTGCCGACATCACCTGTCCAGAAGCCGCCCCGGCCTCTTCAGAGGCTTTCGACACGGCCAACACATTGGCGTTAACGACTTCAGTCCCCTGCGCGGCTTGATGCACGCTGCTGGAGATCTCGCCGGTGGCGGCGGTCTGTTCTTCCATCGCTGATGCAATGGCCGCAGATATTTCATTCACTTGCTGAATGGCATGGCTGACGCCTTGCATTGAGATAGAAGCCTGATTGGTTGCTGACTGAACCTCACCGATCTGCTGGGCAATTTCCTCCGTTGCCTTTGCGGTTTGACCCGCCAGATCCTTCACTTCGGCGGCAACCACGGCGAACCCTTTGCCTGCTTCCCCGGCTCGGGCAGATTCAATCGTCGCGTTGAGTGCCAAAAGGTTGGTTTGCTCTGCGATCTGGGAAATCATCTCAACGACGGCACCAATTTTGGAAGAGGTTTCCGCCAAAGTGGACATTTGCACGTTGGTTGCGCCGACCTTTTCTACCGCGTCGATTGAAGCTTTCGATGCGTTGCCCACTTGTACGGAAATCTCAGAAATCGTGCTGTTCATTTCCTCTGTTGCGGTTGCAACTGTCTGGACATTGCTGGAGGTTTGCTGGGAGGCAGCCGAAGCCTCGGTCGCTTGACGCTCGGTCTCAACGGCCACATCGGACATCAGTTTTGCACTCGTATTCAATTGCTCGGATGCAGCCGAAACGGAATTGACAATGGTGCCAATCTGAGTATCAAACTCTTCGGCCATATCCATCATCAATTTGCGTTTTTCTGCTTCAGCCCGTTGTTCCCGCTCGTGCTGCTCGGCTTCGAGCTCTTGAGCCCGTATGCCATTTTTCTTAAAGACATCAACCGCCCGAGCCATCTGCCCAAGCTCGTCCCCTCTTTCGCCACCTGGAACGACGGTGGAATAATCCTGATTGGCGAGCCGCCCCATTGCACTGGTCAAGCTAAGGACCGGTTTGGTGATGCCCCGGGCAATGAAGAAGGCAGCCGCGAGACCTGCCACAAAGGCAATGGCGCTAACGATGACCATCAAATACTCAGCTGTATTGAGACTGGCATTGACGCTTTCTTGCAGTTTTTGTTGGTCCTGATCGGCTGATGCAGCAATTGCTTCGGACGCTTCCATTATAGCCGTTGCGTCTGACCTCAGATCCCCATCCCGGATTGAATTGCGCGCAAGGATTGTCTTGTTCAGATCCTTTACGCCCTGAAGATAGTCTGGAAGGTTCTTTTGCACTTGCGACAATAAAGCGCGACGTTGAGGATTCTGAAGGCTTGCATCAAGCTCAGTCAACGCGCCATCTAGAGTGGAAAGCTCTGACAAGGTGCGATCAATCGACTCTTGCGTGTTGTCATCAAGGAATTTCATGACATACAGTCTAGCGAGCAGCAAATGCTCTTGTGCCGTGCCGGCAAAACTGGCTGCCTCGTAGTCATTTGCAGCAAACGCACCCTCGCGAATATCCGAAAGATTCTTGCGAATATTAGTTTCAGCCACACCCAATCTTTTATAAACGAGTTCGTTGCGCTGATCAGCCAACTCAACCACTCGATCAAAGCCGGCCTTATAGTTAGCGAGAGACAAACGAATTTTGTCGAGCAGAGCAACGCGTGTGGGGTTATGGATTTCTTCGTTCGCCTTATCCATCAACGTCATAATGTCGTTGTAGCGTTTGCCGAACTCAGCCTTTTCGGCGTCATCAGAGGTCGCATAAAACTCTTTCAAAGACAACTGCGAAGCTAAGACTGCTCCCTCGAGATTGTTGACCAGCAAAGCGTCTTCAGATATATCGCTGTAGCTTGAAAAGCTTAGCTTCTGATTGCTGAATGAAATGATTGAAAAGCTAGCAAGACAAACAAGCAGGACCAGAACAGCCGCAAAGCCTGCATAAATCCGTGAACCGACTTTAAATCGAGACAAGAAAGATCTCGATTTATTCGAACCTGGTTCACTAGAGGGATGATCCGTCCCAGTTCCAAGGCCGGGATTCGTAGAAAGACTAGACATCGCAGCTGATCTCCGTGTTATTGAACAATTGGAGCTCGCCCACATTTAAGCTCGGCGGGAATTCGACAAGTCACGATGATGATCGTCATTTCATCAGGTGTTTTGCGCAACTTTGATCAAATTTGTAGCTACAATCTTCTTAACGAAATTGATTAAAAATTCTTTAACATTTCATATTAAGATAGATGTGTAGACCTATTCACTAGGATAATATCCCTATTCAATAGTAATAAAAAATATAATTAATAATTTGAATTATTAATTAGAACATTGAAAACTAATGATATTTAGAATTTCAGAAATATATATTTGCAACCCAAGCATTAAGAATTATTTCGATTCTGAGCACTCGAAGACTTCAACTTATCGGTTGCATTTTTCCTTTACACTTCCCGCTCTTTTCCAACAGGGTCGCGGCCCACGGTCAAGACATCGCGGAACCAGAGAAAGCAAACATCCTCCTTCCAACTGACATCCATATTGGTTCATGAACAACAAAGACTGTTCCAGATCAGCCTTCAAGCCCTCGATATTCTTAAGGCCAATTTGCGATCGAACCAGAGCGGCGTCTTCAGGCACTCCGGGCAAGGTTCAGCTCACAGCCCGGAAACTGTCGCAATGGTACGGAGCTCACCTTCAAGCGCACAGACGGCGTGTTGGAATGCAAAGGTTTTTGGCGTCCCGGCAACTTGGAGCCCATAAGGTTGCCTGCCATCTGGCTAGAGCCCAGTGATTGGGGAAATCAAACTGAGACACCTCTTAAGATCAGATCGGCCTTAAGACGCGCTTCGCCGACAAGCGCTGCATTTCTCAGATCATTCTCCTCGGCTCTCTGTGCCGCTTCTTCCGGCATCAAGCCATGCACGAGCCAGCGCTTGATCAGCCTTTCCCGCAAAACAGGAAAAGGCACATCGAGCCAGATGGACAGCGACCAGTGTTCGCACAGCCCTCGCCATTCAGGGGCGTCCAACAGAAGGTAATTGCCCTCAAGAATAACGGTCTGGCAAGCCTCTGAAACCACCTCTGCCCCGGCGATTGCGATATCCCGTTGCCGGTCAAAGACTGGAAAGAAGATCTCCTGCTTCTTGGTCAACCTTGCCACCAGAGAGGCAAACCCGGCGACGTCGAAGGTCTCCGGGGCGCCCTTTCTCGATAAAAGGCCGCGATCAAGAAGGATCTGATTGTGCAAGTGAAAGCCGTCCATCGGCACAACCTTGGTCGGATGTCCTGCTTGCTCAAGGCGTGCAGCGAGGTCAACCGCCAGGGTGGATTTGCCACAGGCGGGCGGGCCGGCGAGAGCAACAAGTCGCCGATGTCCCTTGGGACGAGCTGCCAGAATGCCTTCCAGCAGCTCATCCATTTCTTTTTCCCGCTCGACCGTCATGCGACTTCGGCCGGGGCATCCATGGCCCCGGTCATGAAGGCCACCGCGTCGGACATCGTATAGTCCTTGGGATCGATGACACAAAGCCGCTTGCCCAACCGATGGACATGAATGCGGTCGGCAACCTCGAAGACATGCGGCATGTTGTGGCTGATCAATATGATCGGAATGCCGCGTGCCTTGACGTCAAGGATCAACTCCAGCACCCGGCGGCTCTCCTTGACCCCGAGCGCAGCGGTTGGCTCATCAAGGATGATGACCTTTGAGCCAAAGGCCGCGGCACGCGCCACCGCCACCCCCTGTCGCTGACCGCCGGACAGGGTCTCAACCGCCTGATTGATGTTCTGAATGGTCATCAGCCCCAGCTCGCTGAGCTTCTCGCGGGCAATTTCTTCCATCCGCGATCGATCAAGCTGCCGGAGCCAGGTGCCGCGAAACCCCGGTTTGCGCAGCTCCCGCCCCATGAACATGTTATCCGCAATGGACAGCGCCGGAGACATTGCGAGGGTCTGATAGACCGTTTCGATGCCAGCCTCTCTTGCCTGAATGGGGGATGTGAAATTCACCTCCTGCCCTTCCAGAGTGACCGTGCCCGAATCCGGAACCACGGCGCCGGACACCGCTTTGATGAGCGAGCTCTTGCCCGCGCCGTTGTCGCCGATGACGGCGAGAATTTCACCGGGCATCAGATCGAAATCGCAATCATCGAGCGCGGTTACGCGTCCGTAGCGTTTGCTAAGGCCACGCGCCTTGAGAATAGGGTCCGTCATCCCGCCACCTTTCTGATCCACTGGTCCACGGCAACCGCCGCAATGATGAGGGCTCCGATCAGCAGGTAGGTCCATTGGGCGTCTGCCCCCAAGAGGCGCAGCCCGAGCGTAAAGACACCAACAATGAGCGCTCCGAAGAAGGTTCCCAGAATGGAGCCTCTGCCACCGAACAACGAGATGCCGCCGATCACCACGGCGGTAATGCTTTCAATGTTGAGCAACTGGCCCGAGGTTGGGGAGACTGACCCGATCCTGCCGATCAGGGCCCAGCCGGCAAAAGCGCAAATGAGACCGCCCAAAGCATAAACGGAAATCAGGGTCTTCTTGACATTGACGCCGGATAATTCGGCAGCTTCTGGATCATCGCCAACCGCATAAACATGGCGTCCCCAAGCCGTGTGCCGCAGGACATAGGCCAGCAACGCGACCAGAAGAAGCAAGAAGATCACGCCATAGGTGAAAATGGCCCCACCGATATTGATCTTTTCACCGAGAAACTGGAGCAAGGGCGCTTCTTCTGCAATGACCTGACTGCGAATGGTTTCATTGGCGGAATAGAGAAAGTTTGCAGCGAGCACGATTTGCCACATGCCCAGAGACACGATGAAAGGCGGCAGTTTCATCACCGCGACCAACCAGCCGTTTACAGCACCGATCCCGGTGCCGAACATTAGCCCGCACAGAATAGAAATTTCGGTAGGCAGGCCATAACGAAAAGCAAACTGGCCCATCACCACCGACGAGATCACGGCAATCGCGCCGACACTGAGGTCAATCCCAGCCGTCAGGATCACCAGACTCTGAGCAGCGGCGACGATACCGACAATCTGAACCTGCTGAAGGATGAGCGTCAGGGCGAAGGGCGAGAAGAATTTGCTGCCGAGCAGCACCCCAAAAATGGCAATGGACGTTACAAGGACAATCAGCGGCACAAGGGCCGGAGTGGAATGGAGGGCATGATGGAATCGTTCCGCCGGGCCCTTATTGCTGGGTTTGAACGAAGCGACGCCCGACGTCGCGCCAGAGGCGGCGGCTTCGTAATTATGCTTTTGGGACAAGTCTTTTCTCCTCCCCGGAAGTCAGCATTAACAGCCATTCCGAGGTGGACAGAATCCACCCCGAAATGGCCCGATGTCACGAGCTGGACTTAACCCCAACAGAGTTTTGCACCCTCGTCGGAATCGATGCTTTCAACGCCGTCCACCGGTTTGTCGGTGACGAGCGAAACGCCGGTGTCAAAGAAGTTCTTGCCCTCGGTTGCCTCCGGCTTGGTGCCATCCTTGGCCCAGGCTGCAATGGCTTCGATCCCTTTTGAGGCCATCAGCAGCGGATACTGCTGGGACGTCGCTCCAATGATGTTGTCCTTGACGTTGGCAACGCCCGGGCAACCGCCGTCAACGGAAACGACCAGAACGTCATTTTCGCGACCGATCGCTTTCAGCGCCTCATAGGCACCCGCAGCAGCAGGCTCGTTGATGGTGTAGACCACATTGATCATGGGATCCTTGGCAAGAAGGTTTTCCATCGCCTTGCGACCACCTTCCTCGTTGCCAGCAGTCACATCATTTCCGACGATACGTTCATCGGTTTCATCACCCCATTTGTTGGGATCAACCAGATCGATGCCAAAACCCTTGAGGAAACCCTGATCGCGCAGCACGCCGACGGTTGGTTGGCTGACACCCAGATCAAGCATTGCGATCTTGGCATTGGCCGCATCGTCACCGAGGCTTTTGGCAGCCCACTTGCCGATCAATTCGCCCGCAAGGAAGTTGTCCGTTGCAAAGGTCATGTCAGCGGCATCAATCGGATCAAGCGGCGTATCAAGGGCGATGACAAGGATCCCCGCATCGCGGGCCTGCTGCACAGCGGGAACAATCGAGCCAGTGTCTGAAGCCGTCAGAAGAATTCCTTTTGCGCCGTTGGCTATGCAGGTTTCGATTGCAGCGACCTGTGTCTCATGGTCTCCATCAATCTTGCCCGCATAGCTGTTGAGCTCGATGCCCAATTCCTTGGCCTTGGCGCTCGCGCCTTCACGCATTTTCACGAAAAAGGGATTGGTGTCGGTTTTGGTGATCAGGCAGGCGCTGATGTCTTCCGCCTGAGCTCCGCCGCTCGCAAGTAGAGTTGCAAGCGCAAAGCTGGTGACAAGTTTCTTCATGAGTTCCTCCGGTAATGCATTTTTGCTCCTGGACATGGCTCCTCCCAGTCCAGACCTGCAGGATAATGACCTCAGGTTGCCCACCAAAAAGCCACAGGATCTCTGGCATGTCAATTAATAAATAAACTTTATTTATTAAATAAATGTCTGGTATCTTCCATATCCCTGCAGAGTTGAATATGGTCATCTCATGCAAAACGAGAAAGTCATATCCCTTAGAAGCGGCTTCAATCAGAGCGGTGTTCGCGATTATAACGAGCGGCTGATTCTGTCGATGATTCAGAGGCATGGAGCCATGCCTGGGATCGAGTTGTCACGCTATGTGGGCCTGTCGACACAAACTGTCTCAGTTATTCTGCGTAAGCTGGAACGAGATGGTTTGCTGATGCGCGGCCAACCCATCCGGGGCAAGGTTGGTAAACCCTCCATCCCGATGGCGTTGGCTCCGGAAGGGGTCCTTTCCTTCGGGCTGAAGATTGGACGCCGCAGCGCTGACCTCTTGTTGCTGGACTTCACCGGGGCTGTTTGCCAGCAAGCCAGCATTGCTTTCGACTATCCCCTGCCCGACGCGATCTTCCGCTTTCTTGATGAGTCAATAACCGCCATTCTTGGCTCCCTTGATCCGGCCATGCAGAGCCGCGTGTGCGGCATTGGCATCGCGGCTCCCTTTGAACTCTGGCGCTGGCACGATCTCGCAGGGGCTCCCGCCGACAAGTTCCGCTTATGGAAGGACATCAGCTTTGCCGCTGAGGTTGCTCGCTTTAGTGACCTGCCGGTCTTTGCCCTCAACGACGCAACCGCTGCCTGTCAGGCCGAGCACCTTTATGGGGAAGACAAGTCTTTCGAGGACTATGCCTATTTCTTCATCGGGTCTTTCATTGGCGGCGGGGTGGTGATCAACAACACGGTGTTCGAGGGTCATCAGGGCAACGCCGGGGCACTGGGGTCCATGCGCAGCACGGGGCCGTCGGGGGAAAGTCGGCAGTTGATTGATGTTGCCTCTATCCATCTTCTCGAAGCACGGCTGATTGAGGCTGGTCTCAATCCGCGGCTTCTGTGGCAGGAGCCGCAGGATTGGGAGGCTATCGCCCGCTATGTCGACCCGTGGCTCGGGCAAACCGCGCAGGAACTGGCCAAGGCGGCGCTTTCCGTCTGCTCGGTGATTGATTTTGAGGCCATCGTGATTGATGGCGCCTTCCCTTCGTCTGTGCGGAAAGAACTGGTCAGTCGTGTTCGGCGCTATCTGGTCAATCAGGACACACGCGGCCTCATTGTCCCGCGCATTGAAGCTGGAAGCGTCGGCAGTAACGCGCGGGCGATTGGTGCGGCCAGCAACCCGATCTTCCGGCAACTGCTGCTCAACTCCTACTCAAGCTCATCTTTGGCGTAAGGACAGTTTCAATCGCGCATGGTTCTCTCGTTTTTCATAAAGCTCGAATGAAGGGAGCCCCGGTCATTGCCGTTGACCCAGCAATTCGAGAAATCGCGATTGGGGGGGACTGGGAAACCAACCTGACCGGTTGGCGACCCCAATGGCGCGCGTGCTGTTTTCAAGAGGAAAATCCAGTTTGACGAGAATGCTTCGTTGCAGTTCATAGGTGGCTTGCTGCGCAGAAATAATGCCAAGTCTGTCGCTCTCTTGAAGAATGCAGCGCAGAACACCGAATGACCCCGTTTCAATAGGGCATTGTAGATGACTTGGTCGGTTGAGACTTTGGTAAAAGCGATCGAAATAGGCACGGGAGGGAGATGCAGTGCGTGGCATAACCCACGGATAAGCCGCCAGATCCCTTAATGTAATTTGCTTTAGCTTGCTAAGAGGATGCCCAATGCGGGCAACGATGATGAGTGCATCGTCAAACAGGGGAAACTGCTCGATTGAATCGGACATTAAGCTTTGCCTCAACGCGCCTATGACATAGTCGATCTCACCCCTTTGCATCTGCCGAACCATACTGGCATAGGTGCCGTCAACAACGGAAACGGTGACTTGCGGAAACTCCTGCGCAAAAGCCAAAAGCGCTCTGGGCAAGATGGACGACTGGACAAGTGGCAAAGCGCCGACTGTGAACGCCTCGTCAAAATTCCCTTTCCAAGCTTCAACATCAGACTGGGCTTGCCGAAACTCTCGCAAAGCGAGTTTGCTTAGCGCGTAGAAAGCCTCGCCTTCTGCATTTGCGCGAATTTGATTGGGTCGGGTGTCAGCCAATTTCTGTTCCAGCAAGACTTCCAGACTGCGAAAATTGCGATGCACTGTTGAGGTGGTCTTGTTGAGGCTTTCGGCTGCTGCTTTGAAACTGTTCATCTCAAGCACAGCATGCAGCGCGGTGAGCTGACTGTCCGAGATCTGTCGGTAGAGGTGGGGGTTGCTCTGTACCTGCGGGCTGCCATGTTTCAAAACAGCTTCCTCAAGCCGGAGCATGCCGCTGCGCACGCGTTTATGAAACAGCTTGCCAACATCCGTCATGATCATGCGCTGGCTGCGCACGAAAAGCTTCACTCCGAGCATGCGTTCAAGCTTCAACAAGCTCTGAGTCATGGCGGGCTGAGAAACATGAATATGCTGGCTCGCTTCGGTGATGCTGCCAAACTGACAAATGCTGTCGAATATGTGCAGACTACGCAATTTGGCCAAGGTTCTAAACGCCTTCTGGTTCTAAACTTATAAATTAATTCTAGCCTTAATCTAGAAATAGATCAATTAATACATGTGTTTATAATTTCCCAAGGCCGATCTAGATGCGGATAAATTCAAGAAAATTTCGGTAAATGAATAATTTGAAAATGAATACGGCCTCTTTGAATTGGCTTTTGCTTCGAACCGGTTTCATACTTCTCTCAATCAGTCCGGCAATTTGTCGGAGTATCAGACAGCATTGTGGAGGAATGAATGAACGAGAACAAAACGGCCCTTGTGATCAGTGCGCATTCGGCTGATTTCGTGTGGCGGTGTGGTGGCGCAATCGCACTGCATGCCGATAAGGGATATGACGTCACAGTGGTTTGCCTGTCTTATGGCGAAAGGGGAGAGAGCGCCAAGCTGTGGAAGCAGGAAGGCATGACGCTTGAGAAGGTCAAGATGGAACGGCGCATCGAGGCTGAGAATGCTGCCAAGGCGCTCGGCGTCGCCGACATCCAGTTTTTCGATCTTGGTGATTATCCTTTGGAGCTCGACCGCGATGCGAAATACAAGCTGGTCGACGTCATTCGCAAGACGCAACCCGCCTTCATGCTAAGCCACTCCCGGTTTGACCCCTACAACACCGATCACATGTATACCACACAAGTCGCTCTGGAAGCCCGCATGATCGCTCAGGCCTGGGGCCACAACCCGGGCGAACAAGTTCTGGGGGCGCCGCAGCTCTATCTGTTCGAGCCGCATCAGACCGAGCGGATGGGATGGAAGCCGGACGTGTTCCTTGATATTTCATCGGTTTGGGAGAAGAAGAAGGCCGCCATCGAATGCATGCAGGGTCAGGAGCATCTGTGGCACTATTACACCAACGTGGCGGAGAACCGGGGCAATCACTTCCGCCGCAACTCCGGCGGTCAGGCCGGCGGACGCGCCGCCACGCATGCCGAAGGTTTCGAATCTGTCTTTCCTCGCACCGTGGATGAATTGTGATGGCTGTTGTCGTACAGACTATTGATCGCACACCGCTCACCCAAGTCGATCAACTCGCCCAATTCGGCGTCGCCACCGTCCATGAGGCGCAAGGCCGCACGGGTCTTTTGAAAAGCTACATGCGCCCGATCTATCCCGGCGCGCGGGTCGCAGGCAATGCCGTGACGATTTCAATTCCGCCAGCGGATAACTGGATGATCCATGTCGTGGTGGAGCAATGCCGCGAAGGCGATATTCTCGTCATCTCTCCTACTTCGCTATGTGATGCGGGCTATTTCGGTGAGCTGTTTGCAACGGCCCTGAAGCTGCGCGGTGTGCGGGGCCTCGTCATCGAGGCGGGCGTCAGGGATTTGCGGGAATTGCAGGAAATGGACTTTCCTGTGTGGTCGCGCTTCGTCTCGGCTCAAGGCACGGTCAAGGCGACCCTTGGAGACATCAATGTGCCAATTGTCTGCGCTGGTCAACGGATCTGTCCGGGTGATGTGATTATTGCCGATGATGACGGTGTCTGTGTCGTGCCACAACAGACCGTTGGCAAAGCAATCGAGGCATCAAAAGCACGCGAAGAGAAAGAGGCCCGCAATCGGGCCCGGTTCCTTGCTGGCGAAGTTGGCCTTGATGTTTACGGCATGCGCGAAGAGTTGGCGCTAAAAGGGCTGAAATATGTCTGATGGCATTGGGTGCATGCGGATGCGGGGTGGAACGCCGGAGGGAAGCTAATTCCTTGCTGACGATCTGTCCCGGATCCTCAACAGCGCAATTCCGCAAAAAATAGCCAGTAAGCCAGACCCGTGCCCCTCTAGCTGAATGGGGACTGGATGTCTGGCAAGCCTTCGGGCATCTTGCGGGCCTGCACCAAAACCCATTCGACAAAGGCCCGAACCATCGGATTGTTGATATCCTGCTGCCGAAAGACGAGGCAATATTCGACGGTGCTTCGCGCAACGATATCGAACGGCATGACCATGCGCCCTATATCCAGTTCATCACGCAAAAGCAGCTCCTGCCCGATGACAAACCCGGTGCCTTGTCGCGCAGCCTGATAGGCAAGCGAGGTATTTTCAAACCGCACCCCGTTCTTTCTCACATCAATCGTTTCTATGCCTGCGGTATCACACCACAGTCGCCAAGAATTTTGTTGCAGTTCAGAATAGAAGATCGGAGCATTCAGCAAATCTTTCGGTTCAAAATCACCATAGGACTCAAGGGTCATGGGGCTGCAAACTGGTGCGAAATACCGCCCGAGCATCGGGATCGAGATAAAGCGGTCGTCCTCGACGGGCCCGATTGCCACCGCCACGTCGATCTCGTTATCATCGAAGCGATCGGGGCGGCCCGACGTGAAAATCCTCAGATCAATGTCGGGATGCTGGCCTTGAAACTCGGGCAGAATCGGCATCAGCCAATGGATACAGAGGCTGGGCAGCGCGTTCACCGTCAGGGCCTTTCCTTCGACCAACTGTCTGGTTTCGATGACCGCCCGCTGGATATCATCGAACGCCGCAGAGAGGCGATCCGCGAGCCGTTGACCGGCCGATGTGGCGCTCACTCCGCGGGCATGCCGGACAAACAGCGTCTGCTGCAGATCCTCTTCAAGCGCCGCCAGTTGGCGGCTGACGGCACCGGGGGTGATGTTGAGTTCACGCGCTGCGGCAGAAATCGATCCCTCCTGCAAAGCGATGGCAAGGCAGCGCAGGGCACGAAAACTGGGGATGCGGGTTGGCGTTCGCTTCATGCTTTGACTTTTTCTCAAAGGTTGCTGAAAGTTTTTTCATTGTAAAAACGGTTCAAAATTAGTCAATCTACGAATTGGATATATGAGCCAGGAACAAAGCTTCTTACGTGCTCCGGCTTCATATAGGGGAGGAATACATGACAGGTCTCGAACTACCGACGCACGAAAGTGCATCGGCCAGCACAGCTTTCTTCAGGCGAAACAGAGGCATTTCGCTCATCTTACTGGCAATCACGGGCGCTTTGGCCTTGTCGATCTGGTCTTCGGACTGGGCACACGACGAAGTACGCGACGGCTTCAAGCTTGGGTTCTTCCCGCTGCTGTCGCTGTCGATCATGGGACTGTCGATGTTCGTCATGCTGTTTGACCAACAGGCACAACAGGTCACACCAGAGATCGCGGACCTGCGCTTCATTCACGTGGTGCTGGCCCTGGCAACCATCGCCTATTTCGGCCTCCTGTTCCTGAGTGTCGATCTTCTGGGCTTTGTTCCCGCCTTCACCGTGATCGTTTCAGGCGGCGCGCTGATCCTCGGCTACAAACCGCTCTGGGCTGCGCTGTTTCTTGGCTTGGTGACGGCCAGCGCGCTGCGCGTGCTGCTGATGCTGCTCGATGTATCTGTCAAGGACGGCCCCCTGTCCTTCCTGATCGGAGGATAGACCCATGAGTTTTGATTTTGCCAACATCGGCGAAGCCATCGATTTGGTCTTTGCCCTCAACACCATGATGTGGGCCGTGGTGGGCGTGGCCGTCGGTGTCAGCGTCGGAGCCATGCCCGGGCTCAGCCCGGCCCCTGCCATCGCGCTGCTATTGCCCCTCACCTTCACCATGAGCCTGCCTTCGGCGTTGGGCCTTCTGATCGGTGTCTATAAGGGGGGCATCTACGGCGGTTCGATTTCGGCCATCAGCTTTGCCACACCGGGCACGGCAGAAGCAGGCGCAACTGTGCTCGACGGCTACAAGCTGACGGAACAGGGCAAGGGCCGCAAAGCCTTGCAAATGGCACTCTACGCCTCGGTCACCGCCGACCTTTTAACTTCGCTGCTCACCGTGTTTCTGGCCCCGTCACTGGCGCTTGTCGCGTTGAAGTTCGGACCTTCAGAGCGGCTCTGGCTGATCATTCTGGCCATCACGCTGGTGGGAGCCCTGTCAGGGGAGCATTTCGCGAAGGGCATTTTTGCCGCCGCCCTCGGCCTCTTCATCGGCACAATCGGCTCTGATCCGGTCAGCATGGTCCCGCGCAACACTTTCGGCCAATGGTGGCTTTCAGATGGCGTGCATCTCATTCCGCTGATCATCGGCCTATTTGCCATCGCCAACATGATTGAACGGATCATCGAAATCATCATGGCGCGCAGGTCCCGATCCGAAAAATCCGAACGGATCATGGCGCAGCTGTCCAAAAAGGAGGAAGGCCTGACCTTCCGCGAATATCTCAGTGCCAAAAAGGAAATTGCCATTGGCACCGGTGTTGGTGCCTTCGCCGGGATCCTGCCCGGACTTGGAGCGACAGTGGGAGCCTTTCTGTCTTATGGCGTGGCGCGCCAGCTATCGCCGGAGAAGAACCTTGGCACTGGCCGCCTTGAAGGGGTCGCCGCGGCGGAAGCGGGCAACAATGCCACTGCCGGACCGACCCTCATTCCGCTGCTTGCCTTTGGCATTCCGGGCGGCACGATTGCCGCGATGCTCGGCGGCGCGCTCGCCATTCAGGGCGTGCAGGCAGGCCCGCGGATGTTCGAGCTGTTTCCGGTTCAGGTCTACTCGCTGTTCATCATCCTGATTGTTGCCAACGTGCTTGTTCTCTTCTTTGGCTATACGATGTCCGGCCTGTTCGCCAAGCTCGGCACCCTCAAGCCGCAAATGCTGGTGCCCGTCATCATGGCAATGGCGCTGGTGGGAGCCTTTGCCTACCAGAAGAGCGGCTATGACGTGGCAATGGCCCTGTTCTTTGGGATCATGGGGTGGCTGATGAAGCTGGCCCGCATCCCCGTTGCGCCCCTGATCATCACATTCCTGCTGACACCGCTTGCAGAGCAGAATCTGCGTCGCGCTCTGCTCATCAACCGGGGCGTTTGGAATGAAGCCCTGTTCGGCTCATGGCTTGCCATCGGCCTTGCCGTTGCCGCTGCCGTCCTGCTCGTGCTTTTGAGCCGTGCCCAATTGGGCCGCCGCATGAAGGGAGGCTGACACATTGAAGAACCAGCCGGGCCTGAGTGCGCCGGCACCAAACCAGAAATTGATACTTGAGAATAAGGGAGGAGTTTTCTCATGAAAAGACGTCTATTCATTGGCCTCGCCGCTGCCACTTTGGCCATCGCAGGGACCAGCTTCACCAGTCAGGCACAGGATGCCAGTGCCTTTCCGGAAAAATCAATCCAGTTCGTCGTGCCATACAGCGCCGGTGGCGGTCAGGACCGTTGGGCCCGCATGGTCTCTTCGGGTGCCTCATCCCATTTCGGCCATTCCCTCAATGTGGAAGTTCGGGCCGGGGCCGGTGGCACGATCGGTTGGCGCTATTTGTTGGACCAGCCCGCGGACGGTTACACCATCATGATCGGATCACTCAGCCCGATGATCTCAGTACTCAGCGAACCGAACTCGCCGATCAAGATTGATGACATCAAGATCGTCAACATTCTTTCGGACTTCAACCCGCACGTCATGACGTTGCCGGGTGGTGGTTTCGAGAGTTGGGACAAGATGAAGGCCTATGCTGAGGAAAACCCGGGCAAACTGACAGTCGGCGGCACGCTGGCTCAGGCTCTTGCCGCAGCAGCTGTCTTCAAGGAAGCCGGTCTTGATGCGACCTTCATTCCCTATCCGGGCACCAGTGCCGCTGTGACCGATATGCTCGGCGGGCATATTGATGCCGCCGTGGTCACACCCGCAACCGCCGTGTCTCTTGGTGAAAAGGCCATTCCTGTTCTCAACGTGGGCAACCAGCAGAACAGCGAGAACCTGACCAAGGACCTTGGCGTTCAGGTGCCATGGGTTGGCGATCTTGGCTATCAGGGCGTTGCCCAGCCTCGCTGGATCGGCGTGCATCCGGATACGCCGGACGAACTCGTCGCCAAACTGGAAGCCGGTCTGAAAGCCACACTTGATGACAAATCGGTTGCTTCCCTGATCAAGAATATCGGCGAAGAGGTGATCTATTCCGACACCGCCAAGGCTCAGGCCACCTATGATCGCCTGATCAATGTCGTCAAGGAAAACCTGTCGCTGATGCAGTGATCAAGGTCCGAACCTTGTGCAGGCGGCAAACGGGTCGCCTGCACCCCTAATTATCAGGATGTGGGAGCAAGCAGAATGCCTATCAGTCGGACTTTGAACATGCGCAGTATCGACGCCAAGATCATGCGCGGCGGATCGTCCAAGGGCGTTTTTCTGGACATACGCGATCTGCCAGAAGCCGGGCCGGAACGGGACGAAGTCGTCCTTGGGGTTTTCGGTTCTCCGGATCGGCGTCAGATTGACGGGTTGGGCGGTGCCGACAAATTGACGAGCAAGGTGGCCGTCATGGGTCCTCCAACGCGGGAGGATTGCGACATCGACTATCTGTTCGGTCAGGTCAATACGGAATTGCCGCGCATCGACTGGTCGTCAAACTGCGGGAACATCTCATCCGGCGCTGCCCTTTATGGCGCACTGCAAGGGGTCGGAAGGGACATGGGGGACCATGTCATCATCAACGTGCATCAGGTCAATACCGGCAGGAAGCTGGTCACGAGCGTTCCGATGAGGAACGGCTCCCCTGCTGTGGAGGGCGATTTTGCCATCGGCGGCGTTCCGGGCTCAGGTGCCCGCATCGATGTCGATTTCGGTGAGTTTGCCGGCTCCGCCCTTGGTGGCGAGGTTCTGCCGACAGGCAACGCCTGTGAGACAATCGACGTTCCCGGCATCGGCAATCTAGACATCTCCATCGTTGACATGGCCAATCTGCATATCTTCGTGCGGGCCAGCGATATCGGCCTTGCTACAGATCTTTCCATCTATGACCTGCAGGCAGATGAAGCGCTGGTCGGACGGCTCGAAGCGGTGCGCAAGGCTGTTGCGGCGCATGTCGGCTTCATCACGGGCCCCAATGCCGACGAAGAGCTGAAGGTCTCGATGAACCCGTTGATCTTCGCAGTCGCCTCGCCTTGCGACTATATGTCGAACGACGGATCACTGATCAAGGCGAGCGAGTATGACCTCTTCTCGCGCTCTTTGTCGCGTTTCGAATTTTCAAAAGCCTATCCCGGTTCGGGTGCTGCAGGCACCTCGGTCGCGGCAGGCATTCCCGGCAACCTTGCCGCCGACGCCGCGGGCGACATCGGTCAGAGCAAAGGTGTTTTCGGGATCAGGGTTGGCCATCCCGGCGGTGTGCTGGAAGTCGCAGCTGAAGTGGATACCAGCGACGGGATCACGGTCTCAAAAGCTCTCATTGGCCGGACAGCCCGGCTTCTGATGGACGGTAAGGCATATTTCAAATGACACAAGTAGGACCACTGGACGGGATCCGTGTGATCGATTTTGGTCACACGGTCATGGGGCCGTGCGCCGCCCTCATCCTCGCAGATTTAGGCGCTGACGTCATACGCGTTGAACCGGCTGGCAAGGGTGATCCGACCCGCCGCCTGAAGGGATTTGGCACCGGCTATTTTCCTTTCTTCAACCGCAACAAGCGCTCTCTTTCGGTCGATTTGAAATCGCCGGAGGGCCTGAAGGTGGTCAAGGACCTGCTCTCAACGGCTGACGTGCTTATCGAGAATTTCGGGCCGGGAACCATCGACCGGCTTGGTCTGGGTTATGACGCCTTGAAGGACGATTGCCCGCGTCTGATCTATCTGTCACTGAAGGGTTTTCTGCCCGGCCTTTACGAAAAACGCACAGCTCTTGATGAAGTTGTGCAAATGATGTCCGGCCTTGCCTATATGACCGGCCCACCGGGTCAGCCGTTGCGGGCTGGCTCCTCCGTGATCGACATCATGGGCGGCATGTTCGGCGTCATCGCGGTCCTTGCCGCCTTGCGTGAACGGGACAGCACCGGCAAGGGGCAGTTGGTTCGCAGCTCGCTGTTCGAAAGCGCGGTGTTCCTGATGGGGCAGCATCTTGCCTATGCCTCCTACTCAGATAGACCGGTCCCCCCGATGCCCGCAAGGGTGTCAGCCTGGGCGATCTATGACCAGTTTCACACCTTGGACGATGAAACCGTGTTTCTTGGCGTCACCTCGGATCGCCAATGGCCCGCATTCTGTCGCGCGTTTGATCGGGACGATCTGCTTGAGAATGAGAGTCTGAAGACCAATGGTGAGCGCATTGATGCTGCCGACTGGCTGAAGCCGGATCTTGCGGCCATGATCAAGGACATGACACTGGCAGAGGTCGAGCGCCGCGCCCTTGAGGCCGAGGTTCCGTTTGCTCATGTTGCCCGCCCCGAAGATCTGTTCGACCATCCCCATCTTTCCTCTCGTCATGGTTTGTTGCCCACCATGCTGCCGGGC
Source organism: Cohaesibacter sp. ES.047 (assembly GCF_900215505.1). Classification (NCBI taxonomy): domain Bacteria; kingdom Pseudomonadati; phylum Pseudomonadota; class Alphaproteobacteria; order Hyphomicrobiales; family Cohaesibacteraceae; genus Cohaesibacter; species Cohaesibacter sp. ES.047. The sequence continues at coordinate 1,500,305 of NZ_LT907844.1, read as the reverse complement.
GGTGTGCAATCGACACTCCCTGCCCTGCCACTGGAGATGGAGCGTTTCCAGCCGGGCCTTCATGCCAATCCGCCCCTTCAGGGCGCTGATAGCGCAGCCATTCTTGCCGAGCTTGGTCTCAGCTCCGAGAGCATCGCACATCTGATCAAGGAAGGCATTGTGGTCACCCAGCAAGAAAGGGCGGAAAAATGACGGACAGTTTCTCCACCTTTTCATCATCAGGCGATCATAGGATCGTGGACATGAAGCGGGCAGAAGCAGCCCTTCCCGGTCTTGATCGAAAGCCACTTGCCATTCGGCTGATCGTTGAAAACCTCTTGCGCAATGAAGACGGGGTTTCTGTCACGGCTGAAGATATCCGGCGTGTGGCCGCAAGTGCGAGTGGCGATGTCAACGAGATTGCCTTCCGGCCATCGCGGGTGCTGATGCAGGATTACGCGGGCACGCCGGCACTCATCGATCTCGCGGCCCTTCGGGACAAGGCGGTTGCGGTGGGTCTTGCGCCAGACAGCATCAACCCGCAGGTCCCCTCGGATCTTGTCATCGACCATTCCGTCATGGTGCATAATGCTCGCTCACCGGACGCATTTGAGCAGAATCTGCAGCGCGAGCTCGCAGACAACGCGGAACGCTTCGCCTTTCTCAAATGGGCCGAAGGAGCCTTCTCAGGTCTTCACGTCGTCCCGCCGGGACAGGGGATCATCCATCAGATCAATATCGAATATCTCGCCGAAGTGGTATCCGAACGGACCAGCGGTGCCAACAAGTGGCTGATGCCTGACACCGTGATCGGGACGGACAGTCATACCACCATGGTCAACGGGCTTGGTGTGCTCGGCTGGGGTGTGGGCGGCATCGAAGCCGAAGCGGTGATGCTCGGGGAGCCGATCTCGATGCTGATCCCGCCGGTCATTGGCGTCCGGCTGACCGGAGACCTCTCCGCAGGCATTCTGGCGACGGATCTCGCGCTGCATCTCACCGAGATTTTCAGAAAGCATGGCGTTGTTGGTGCCATCCTCGAATTCTTTGGCCCCGGCGTCAAAGCCCTACCGGTCGCCGACCGAACGACCATCGCGAATATGAGCCCTGAATTCGGATCGATGGCAGCCTTGTTCCCGCCAGATCTCAAAACCATGGACTACCTGCAATTGACCGGGCGGGCACCCGACAGCGTTGCCAACATCGCCTCTTACCTCAAGTCCAACGGGTTCTGGGCTGATGACGAGCGCCCAACAGATTATGCGGACGTGATTGAAATCGACCTGTCGAAGGTCAGGCATGTCATCGCCGGACCAAAGCGCCCCGAAGAGCGCCGGGATCTTTCGAGCTTGCCTGCGACAGTCCCCGAGCCGGCACAGGCTGGCCCGACACTAAACGACGGGGATATCGTCATTGCCGCCATTACCTCCTGTACGATCACGTCCAACCCGAAGGCCATGATCGCAGCGGGCTTGATCGCCCGGAACGCCCGCAAGCACGGGCTCAAGGTGCCAGACCGGATCAAGACCTCCCTCGCTCCGGGGTCTCGGGTCGTGCGGGACTATCTACAAGAAGCGGGTCTGCTTGAAGAGTTGGCCGGGCTGGGCTTCGAGATCGTCGGCTTTGGCTGCACCACCTGCGTTGGCAACTCGGGCGATTTGCAGGAGACCATTGCCAAGGAGATTGATGCCGAGAACCTCAATGTCGCGGCGGTCTTGTCCGGCAACCGCAATTTCGAGGGCCGCATCCACGGCAAGGTTCGCCTCAACTATCTGATGGCTCCACCGATGGTCATCGCTTACGCCCTTGCGGGAACTGTCTGCAAGGATCTGGCGGTCGAGCCAATCGGCATGAATGAACAGGGTGAGCCGGTGATGCTTTCTGACATTTGGCCCGATGCATCGGAGATCGAACAGTTGGTGGCGAAAAAGGTTACGTCGAGCCAGTTCCAAGACCGCTATGACAAGGTGTTCGAAGGTGGGGCTGGCTGGCAAGCGCTGGCTGCTCCCGATGGAAGCGTCTTTCCATGGTCGCCGGGCAGCACGTATTTTCAGCGCCCGCCCTTCTTCGATCTGCCGCCGTTGTTCACCGACGGTCATGCCATGCTCAAGGAGGCAAGACCGCTGTTGATCCTTGGCGATCACATAACGACAGACCACATTTCGCCAGTTGGTGCGATTGCAAATGACAGCCCCGCAGCTGACTACCTGCGCGACCATGATGTTGTCCCTCGTGATTTTAACGCCTATGGCGCGCGTCGCGGGGATCACAACATCATGGTACGCGGGACTTTTGCCAACACCCGCCTCACCAACACCATGGTGGATCGCACCGGTGGCTGGACCCGGATCATGCCGGACGGTCAAGAGGCGAGTGTTTTTGAGGCCTCGGAGACCTATGCCAAACGCAAGGAGCCCATCGTTGTGGTGGCCGGGCGCAATTATGGGGCAGGCTCGGCCCGGGACTGGGCCGCAAAGGGCACCCGCCTTCTGGGCTGCGCTGCCGTGATCGCGAAGAGCTTTGAGCGGATCCATCGCTCCAACCTCGTACGGCTCGGTGTTCTGCCGTTGCAGTTTACCGATGAAGCCGAAGCGGATGCGCTCGGGATCACACCGGAGGACCGGATATCGCTCGACAGCGACTTTCAGACCCTCGAACCCTTGCAAGAGCTTGATCTCAAGATCACGGGGCCTGCTGGCGAACGGATCGCGAAAGTGATTGCACGTGTCGATACGCTCGACGAGCTGAGATGCCTGAAGGCTGGCGGCATTCTGCCAAGCGTTGCCAAGAAGCTTTTGTCGCAACAAGAAAAGCAAGAGGATACAGCATCATGACCGACTGGAAAGACAAGGCGGAAGCCTGGTGGGAGACCTCCATCATCGAAATGTCGCCGGGTGTCATTCGCTATCATGGCGAAGCCATCGAAGATCTGATTGGCACCCTCAGCTTCCCCGAAATGATCTGGTTCATGTTGCGGGGCGAGCATCCGCTCAAGGGGCAGGCTAACTTGCTTGGATGTGCCCTTGTCGCAGCGGTCGATCACGGCCCGCAAGCCCCCTCTATCGCAATTGCCCGAATGGCGGCGACTTGCGGCATCGGCATCAACGGAGCGATGGCGTCTGCGGTCAATGCCCTGGGAGATGTGCATGGGGGCGCGGGCGAACAGGCGGTCGAGTTCTATCAGAACGTTGCGGCTCTTTCCGATGAGATGACGCTCTGCGAAGCTGTGTCCCGTGAGATGGATGCCCTGATGGCCACAGGTCAGAAATTCGTGCCCGGCTTCGGCCATCGGTTCCACCCCATCGATCCACGGGCGCCAAGATTGCTCTCTCTGGTCGATAGCGCTGCTAAGGAGGGATTGGTCTCCGGGCGGTTCGCGGCCATTGGACGCGCCGTCGAGGAAGAGCTTGAGCGGCGCAAGGGGCGGCGCATCCCGATGAACATCGACGGAGCCACGGCGGTTGTTTATGCCGAACTCGATTTCCCGCCACCGCTCTGTCGCGGTCTGTTCATCCTCAGCCGCTCGGTCGGTGTGCTCGCGCACACGTGGGAGCAGATGCAGCGGGGGGAACGCAACAAGGGTCCGCTCCCCCGGGATGCAACCTGGCACTATACGCCCAAGGCGAAGGACTAACTCTCCTTGCGCGCGAGAAATCTGTCGAGGGAGCTAACCTGCTCCTTCGCGCCAGCGTAATCATCGGCGAGTGCCTGATAGAGGTCCGCCATGCCCTGCCAAAGCTTGTATTCGGGCCGATCCTTGCCAAGAAATTCTGCTATTTCGCGCATTTCATCCACCCAGCGATAGGCCTTGGGATACATTCTCGGGAGCGCGCCTTCGGCCTGCTTTTGGGCGGCGGGTCGGCTGCGGACCATCTCGGCATGGAGTTCCGCCCCGATGCCATTGCGCTCTGCGGCGCTCATCATCGCCGCCATCAGGCCCGTCTCGCCCTTGTTCATGGCGCCGTAGCACAGTTTCAACGCCGATGCGGCACCGATATCGCCTTTGATGGCATGAATATCGAGCCCGAAATCGTTGAGGCAGAGTGCCTCTTGCGCCAACTCACCAGATATATAGAGCCGTGGCCGGGATTTGCCCGGTTTTGGCGCGCCACCAATGATGCCGCCATCAACGGCACGCATGCCCGCCTTGCTCACCCTCGTGCAGGCCTCCACTGTCGTCGATGGACTGATGGCGTTGAGTTCAAGGAAAAGGGGAGACGCACCAACCGGCAAGGCATCCGCGAGGCGTCCGGCCACCTCAAGGGCAATTCCGGGCGGAACGATGGAGAGGATGATGTCAGCAGCGGCAATCTTCGACCAGCTAACGTCTTTCATGCCAAAGGACTTGGCCCGATCCTTGGTTGTCTGGCTGCGCCCCTCGGTGCAGGTCAACACTTTCGCACCATGGTCGGTGAGCACGCCCCCGACGCCGCCGCCCATCTCCCCGGCCAATGGTATTGCAATGGTCTTTGTCATGTCTTTCTTCCCTCTTTCTATCGTTATGAAATCTGATATTGATCCACCCTCGCAAAACGGCCAGACTGATGGTCTTGAGCGCCATCTTCATGCGGGCACCTGCCGCCCGGTACCAACTATGTGCAGCGTCTATTGACGAGGGCATCAACTCCGGTATTTAATTGATTCTAAACATCTATCCCGTCTTACTATCTCATCAGGTTTCACCATGAATAACAAGAAGACTGACCCAATCTATGCCATTACCCAGCCGGCTGTTCCGACTTTGCCCATCACCGGCTCGGAGACGGTTTTTCCAATCAGACGGGTCTATTGTGTCGGGCGCAACTATGCTGCTCATGCCATCGAGATGGGGCACGATCCCGACCGTGAGCTGCCCTTCTTCTTCCAGAAAAATCCGGACAACATCCTCTACGGAAAGGACTTCCCCTACCCGCCTCTGAGCAAGGATGTGCATTTTGAGGTGGAATTGTTCGTGACGCTGAAGGCTGGCGGGTGTGATATTCCCGTCGACGCCGCGAACAGCCTCATTTTCGGCTATGGTGTCGGTGTCGACTTCACACGCAGAGACCTTCAGGCTCAGGCCAAGAAACAGGGCCGCCCTTGGGCCGCCGCCAAGGCGTTTGAAGCATCTGCCCCCGCCTCAGCGATCGTTCCTGCCGACATGATTCCTACCCTTGCGAAAAAACGCATCTGGCTTGAGAAAAATGGCGCGGTTCAACAGGATAGCGATCTTGATCATCTGATCTGGGCTGTGCCGGAAGTGATCAGCGAGCTATCCAAGCAATTTGAGCTGGCCGCCGGTGATGTCATCTTTACCGGCACACCCGCCGGTGTCGGCTCCGTGGATGTGGGAGACAGCATTCATTGCGCGGTCGAAGATATCGCAGATCTGTCCTTTAAGGTCGTTTGAGGACAAGACGGATCTGAGCACCAACGCCCGGTCAAATGGCCGTAAAACCTATACAAATCCCGTTCAGGCAACCGGAAGAGATGGCCTGATACCAAACCCGAGCTTTTGAAAGCCGCCGTTGAGCCAAGCTGCAGCATAGGCAGTTAAAACCCGGCCGCTTTGCGGATGGTGTGGATGGTGTGGATGGCTCCTGCACCATCGGTGTTGAAATACGCCATACTGCGGTTGTCATAGACTGTTTGAGAGGAGCCAACCCATGCAAGTTACAACAATCGGCCTTGATTTAGCGAAAAACATATTTCAGGTCCACGGCATCGACGCCAACGGTAAGATAGCATTCAACCGGGCTTTGCGTAGATCCCAGGTCCTCGCGTTCTTTGAAAGCCACAAGCCATGTTTAGTTGGCATTGAAGCCTGCGGTACCAGTCATTACTGGGCACGCGAAATTAGCAATTTAGGTCACCCTGTCAAACTGATCCCACCTGCATACGTCAAGCCATATGTAAAGCGCGGCAAATCTGATGCTGTAGATGCGGAAGCGATCTGCGAAGCCGTAACCCGCCCAACGATGAGATTTGTTGAAATCAAGACCCCGGAGCAGCAAGCAATATTGTCGGTTCATCGCATTCGAAATCTTCTGGTTCGACAACGAACCCAGCTGATCAATATGCTGCGGGCACAATTGGCTGAATTTGGTATTGTCATCGCATAGGGTGTTTATCACGCGCTACATTTTGCAAAAGAAGGTCTGAACGGAGAACAGCCAGCCATTCCCTCAATTGCCAGCGATGTGATTTTCGAACTCTGTGAGCTGTTGCGGCAATTACATGGAAAAATCAACCGCTGTACTCGTCAGATCAGGCAGATTGCCAAGAATGAAAACCGGGTTGCACTGCTTGAGACAATTCCGGGAGTTGGGCCTGTGATTGCCTCAGCGATTGTTGCAACGATTGGCAGTGGCAAACAATTCAAGAATGGCCGACAGTTTTCTGCTTGGCTGGGACTTGCCCCGCTCAACAAATCGAGCGGTGGGAAAGAGCGGCTAGGTCACATATCCAAGATGGGAGACCAATATATTCGCCGTCTATTATTCTTCGGCATGACTTCTCGTATTCGCAGAATCCAAGCAGAACCGGAGAAATTCGATCCATGGTTTGCAGAGGTCTTGTCGCGCAAGCCACGTATGCTGGCTGCGATAGCCATGGCCAATAAGACAGCTCGAATGATTTGGGTGGTACTAACACGCAACGAACCTTACAAGGTAAGAACAGTCTGAACTGAACCGAACCAAACGAAATAGAATAATTGCAAGACCCATGAAGTGATGGAAATTGTCAGCCCGAAACCAAGAAACCCGACAAAGGTCCCGAACGCTAGCTGTTCGATATGCGGAATGGGACTTGGTTAGTGGAAACCATCAGGGCCAGCGGCCATGTATGTCGCGTAAACAGGCCGAACACAAGACCGCTTCTGACAATGGAAAACACCAAATAGGACTTGCAAAAAAGGAGCCATCCACACAGGACCTTTGAGACATTCGCCAAATTCCGGAGGCAAATTGCCAGTTAGAGACCCAATTAACACAACCTGCGGATAGCGGACATTCCAGGGATCTGGAGACCCGTAAAAACCCTTCGTAATTTGTGATGCCGTTTGATTCCCTGATGTCATGGAGGTGTGCCGATGAAACCCAGCAGTCTTTTCAGCCTTTCCGAACATCTTGAGCGTCTGAGCAAACATGGTGATCCTCTCGAGGCTCTCGATGCCACGATCGACTTCGAGTATTTCCGCGGCTGGCTTGTTGAAGGTCTCGGTTATGGCGATGGTTCCAAAGGCGGTCGGCCGCCGTTTGACCCGGTATCGATGTTCAAGGTCCTGATCCTGCAAGCGCAACACAATTTGTCCGGTGCCAAAATGGAATTCATGATTAGAGACCGGTTTTCTTGGATGCGGTTTCTTAATTTTGAACTGGGTGGCACCACCCCGAACGAGAACACCATCCGACACTTCCGCAATCGGATGAAGGAAATGGGTACCCTGAAGCGCGTCATGAAAGCCTTTGATTAGCAATTGCACAAGAAGGGCTACATTCCCCCTGCTTGCCTGCCTGGCAACCGATGTCAGGCCAGATTCTCGACGCCACTTTAGTTCCCGTTCCCAAGCAGCGCAACACGGATGGTGAGAAGGAAGCGATAAAGGAAGGCAAAACTGCCAAAGAGATTTGGCCAGATCAGCCGAACAAGGTCGCACAGAAGGATACCAGTGTTCTCTGGACGCTGAAGGTTGGCGGGAAAGTGCGCTATCGGCCTGACGGAATGCCATTGCCTCAGATTGCCCTTCCAGTATTTGGCTACAAGAGCCATATCAGCATTGATCGCAAGTTTGGCTTCCTAGGGGCAGCATGGTAACGTCGGCTGCGGATGCTGACGGGCGTCAATTGAAGCATGTTTTGCGTAAGGGCAACACGGCCTCGGATGGTGGATTCCATCGCGAAGTGCAACAGGTTTAAGCAAAGCAGATTTTGGCGTCTTTACCAAGGTCTTGCAGCTCCTCGTCGTCCATCGCGTCAATATCGAAGTCCCTTGGCAACCATCGCCTCAATCGACCATTCGCATTCTCTACTCCCCCCTTTTGCCAAGAGGCATAGGCATCGCAAAACCATGTCGTCATGTTGAACATGGAGCGCAGTAGGCTGTGCTGGGCGAAGGTTGTGTCATTGTCGAATGTGACTGACTTGCGCAAGGCCGGATCCAGGCGACGGAAGATAGACATCATCACCGAGACTGTTTCGGCCGCGCTCTTGCCGGTCATGCGAGCAGCCAGGGTAACCCGGGATTTTCTCTCGTGGATCACAAGCACAGGGCGGGTTCGCTTGCAGATGATCAGATCCGCTTCCCAATGCCCTGCTTCTTGGCGGTTTTCTGCCGCTTCTGGCCGATCATGAATGGATGCCCGATCCTTGATCCTGTCGCGTGAACGGCGGGCACGCATAGGCCTGCGGATGCGATGTCCACGGGTCAGAAGCTTCCACAATTCTTCACTTTTCTGGCCAGCTCGATAGATGAAGCTATAGATCGTTTCAAAGCATATAGGGCGCAAACCTTCTCGTTACCTGCCTTCAGCCAGCCTGCAATCTGCTCCGGCATCCAGCCTTCCGACAGTCGGTCCCGAACAAACTGGCCGAGCTTCTCAACATCTTCAAGAATGGCAAGACGCTGCCGACGAAGCAAATAGCTCCCATCGGCATGGCTGGGTGAATAGCGACCTGACGGCAGCCGATTACGGCTCAACTCGCGACTGATCGTGGATTTGGAACGACCAACAAGCTCGCCGATTGAACCGATCGAGTGACCGGAATGTCTCAAGGTGGAAATCTGTTCTCTTTCATCGATAGAAAGATGGGAATAGCATGGCATCGCAACACTCCTGACGGTCTCAACAACCACCTCGATACCATATCGAGGCGGGAGTGTTGCACTTCACGACGGAATTCGGGAAGACGTTATTGATGCAGGGATTTGCCGCCGGGACAGTAATATACGTCCCCGTCAGGATCGTAGATGAAGTCGGAGCGTGAGAAGGTACCATCGCGTCTCCCAGATTTGTACCTTCTCGGCGGCGCTTCGCTTGCCTGCCAGGCAATGGAACACCGGAATGTGTGGCTCGATCCCATATTCATAGACAAGCCATCCCAGCATCTCCGCACTGCCATAGCCGGTGTCCCCGACAAGTCGCGCAGGATAGAGGCCGGTCTGATCCATGGCTCGCTCGATCATGTCGCGGGCCGCTTTATTCTCGGCCTGACGAATGGGAGCTGTCGGTTCCACATCTACGATGATCCCGTTGTCGAGATCGACCAGATAGTTGGTTGAATAGATGAAGTGCGCCTTACCGCGATCAGCTGCAGTCTATTACCGGCAAGCGATTGCTTGCAATCGCTGAGAGGCATCGCGCAGCCGGATCCACGGGCGAGATGTATTTCGGAGGGACCGGTGTGGCAGAGCCAAGGGCCTCATCATCCAGCGTCTGTAGATATTCCTCTGTCGCCCGGCTTGCGTGGTCGTCTGGTGACCAGTCCTTAGGTTCAATGCCATCCTCACGGTTTGCATCTGCCTTGATCAGCGAAGCATCAATCCCGAAGGCTTCCCCGCCAACAAGCCCCTCGGCGATCGTGCGGCTGAGAACATCCTCGAACAGCTTCCTGAACAGATCGCTCTGGCGGAACCGACCATGCCTGTTCTTGGAAAAGGTTGAATGGTCCGGGACAGGATCTGTCAGATCCAGGCGGCAAAACCACCGATAGGCAAGATTGAGATGCACTTCATCGCAGAGTCGGCGCTCAGACCGGATCCCCATGATGTAGCCAACCAGCAGCATCCTGATCATCAGTTCTGGATCGATCGAGGGACGACCTATGGAACTATAGAAAGGCGCTAGATGACGTCGGATGTTTGCAAGATCAATGAAGCGATCAATGGACCGCAACAGATGATCCCGCGGTATGTGGTCTTCGAGATTGAACGCGTAAAACAGCGAAGCCTGCACCCCGCTCTGGTTGCCCATCATGCCCCGATCCTCCATCCTCAAAGGAATTGAACCAGGACTTCAACACCAAAGCAACGCCTACTTTTTCAACGGCATCGGCCGAGATTTGTGGTTGTCTCTTTAGCATGTGCGAAAGGACCTACTATTTCCAATGTCCACTAATGGGATGTACCGGCTGCTTCCCCCAACTCAGCAGGTTATAGTTTGACTGTTTCACCTGTGGAATGGAGAAGTGGCATGACGAAGAAGGCAACTGAGAATTTGATGTCGATTGGCATCGATATCGTCAAAGACACATTTAATCTGATTGGCTTCGACTGCGATGGCGAACTGGTCCCGCGGAAAAGAAAATCAAGCGGCATGCCTTGGAGCAGACTTTCGAAAGGCTTCCAAGATGTGTTGTCGGCATGGAAGCGTGTCTGAGCGCCCATTTTGTCAGTCGCTCCTTGCGCAAGCTGGGCTTTGAACCTCGGATCATCCCTGCAGTCTATGTCCGGCCTTTCGCCAAGGGCCAGAAGAACGACTACAATGATGCCGAGGCTATCGCGGAGTCTGTATTGCGGCCAAACCTGCCGACGGTTCCAGAGAAAAGCCATGACCAGCTCGACCTGCAAGCTCTGCATCGTGTCCGCTCTCGCCTGGTGTCACGTCGGACAGCCACCATCAATCAGATCCGCGCATTCCTGATTGAGCAAGGCATTACAGTCCGCAAAGGACTGCGGGCCTTGAAGAATTCATTTGAAATCATTCTGGAGCAGCGAAAAGACGAGATATCGACCAGCATGCGTAACATTCTGTATGGCCTATACGGTGACTGGCTCTGGCTTGATGGTCGGATTGATGCCATCTCGGATGAGATCGAAGAAATCAGCCGGACGGAAGAAAACTGCATCAACGTGATGACGATCCCTGGCATTGGTCCGGTAATCTCGACTGCGATGGTTGCTGCTGTCAGAACTGGAGAAGCCTTTGATTAAGGGCGCTATTTTGCCGCCTGGGTCGGTTTGGTTCCCCGTCAACACAGCACAGGAGGCCGAACAATACTTGGACGCATATCGAAACGGGGCAGCCGATATTTGCGGATGCTCTTTGTGCAAGCGGCGAGGGTTATTCTGATGCGATCCAATCGATGGCCAGACTTCAGTTTTGGTGAATGGCTGATAAGGGCATCAGAACGCATGAACCAGAACAAGCTGGCGATAGCTTTGGCCAACAAACTGGCCCGGATGGCTTGGAGTATCCTCAGACACAAAACGGCGTTTGATGCGCCCAAGAATGCGGCCGTGGTTAGCATCTGAAGCAACCACGATCTCGAAGGAGTTCGCGATTGATTGAATGCATGGAACGGAACAATTACGCCCCCAGAATCTGAGAGCCCATTCGGTCAGTTTGGACCTTTCTAGTAATAAGATCACGGTGCGAGCGTAATCCCAACATGGCCACGGCCCGCGCGCCGATAAACAGGCCGTGTGTGGACACCCCGGAAAATGCAAGAAGTTTTTGGTCAATATGAACAAGGATCAGGTGCTGTCGTGTGTTCGGCCTCCAGATGTGGCATCAACACGCCACGGGCCCGTATGGAGATACGCGGGTCGGGTCCAATTCGGATACGCGCGCTCTGCGGCGCACGGCCTGTGTCTGGTTCTCCCAACCCTGTCTCGTTGATCGTTTGTCCTTACTTACCTACGCCCTTCCTACATGCCTCGCTATGGCAATAAAGATGGATTATACCATCGCGGGATCCTTATATTTCTCGTTCTTAGACATCAAGGCCCATGCAACCCGGGCCATTTTGTTGGCTAATGCGACGGTTACCAGCATTCTTGGCTTGCGCGCCAACATTTGCCCGAGCCAGCCACCTTGATCGGAACCACGCCGTATAGCCCACCTAACAACTGACGCCGCTCCAATGATGAGAAGCCGCCTCAAGTCGCGTTGCCCCATTTTCGAGGTATGACCGATGCGTTCCTTTCCTCCCGATGAATATTGTTTTGGCGTCAAACCCGTCCAAGCGGCGAAATCTCTACCTTTGCGAAAGCTTGCCGGGTCAGGTGCAAGGGCGGTTAGAGCTACGGCGGTGATCGGACCAATTCCAGGAACGCTCATCAGTTTCCTTGCGCGCTCATCTTGCCTTGCCGCCTCACGAATATCCTTTTCCAATTGGCTAATCTGACCTGCTAAAGACGCAATGTGATCAAGAAGTATCTGAGCATTGGCAATTACGGCATCAGGTAACTCTGTTTCCGGGTCATTTACGGCTTCTTGCAGGCGATTGAGATAAACCGTTCCGCAAGGGGCTATAATTCCATATTCGGCTAAATGCCCACGTAAGGCATTAATTGTCTGCGTCTTCTGCCGTATGAGCAAATCTCTGGTGCGGAGAGCCATTCCAGAAGCCTGTTTTTCAACACTCTTTACCGCAACAAAGCGCATTGTGGGACGAGAGGCCGCCTCTGCGATCGCTTCGGCATCATTGGCGTCATTTTTCTGCCGCTTGACATATGGTTTGACGTAAGCAGGTGGGATCAGCTTGATGGTATGCCCGAGCGCCTCAATTCTGCGCCCCCAATAATGCGAACTGGCACAGGCTTCCATTGCAACTATGCAGTTGGGGATCTCTGTGAGAAAAGAAATCAGCTTGGCACGTGTTACCTTCTTGTTGAAGATGCGGTTGCCAGCTTTCGTTGCGCCATGAACCTGAAATGTGTTCTTTGCCAAATCTATCCCGATTATGAAAACCTGCTTCATGAAAATCTCCTACTCAGCTTGGTGAGTACCTCTCCAGTTTGGCACACTTATGCCGTCGGAGGGGTGTCCACCCCATCGAATACATATGAGCGACTTCCTGCAACATGCAAAGAAATCTCTTGCGAATAGCAGCCGGTACATATATATGGGGCTCTATCCGGCCAATCTCCCCCCCACCCATCCCTTCCCGCTGACCCGAATGGCCAATTGCGCTGTGCGGGGCTAATCGCGATACTCGGGCCATCATGTCATGACCGGTTTCTGGGAGGAGCACCGAATTGGCCAAATCAATCCTTGTCGTTGATGACGAAGCGTCCATCGCTTTTGCCCTTGAGCATCTCATGAAAGCCGAAGGCTATGACGTAACCGTAGCCAACGATGGCGAGAAGGCTCTGGACGCAGCCGCCGCTCATCATCCTGACCTGATCCTGCTGGACGTGTGCCTGCCGGGCCGCGATGGCTATGATGTTTGCCAGACGTTGCGCAGCGAACCCAAAATGCATGACGTCAAGATCGTCATGATGAGCGCCCGCAGTCGGGACATTGAAATCGAGAAAGGCCTTGCGGTTGGTGCAGATGCCTATCTCAGCAAACCCTTTTCGATGTTCTCAATCGTTCAGACCGTCGAGACTATTCTCGCGGACAACACCCAGCATCCCGCTTGCGCCTGACCTCTGATCGCCGGTGTTTGCAGACCGACCGCTTCTCTCGACCAACACCGAATACCATGCCATGACCAGACTGGAACGCCTTAGCCTGCGTGTTCGCATTTTTCTCTTCTTTGCCCTGATCGTCGTGGCGTCATCGGCCATCCTGATGGCCGCGCTCTATTTTGCGCTCCAGCGCATCGGGTCTGATGCCCTGCCGCATCTGGTGCTCTCTGGCGGCCTAGCCTGTTTTGGCATCGCCTTTGTGTCCTTCTGGGTCTGGCAAAAGTTCGACATCAACGTCGCCCAGCCCATAGACCTGATTGTCAAGGATGTGCGCTCGCTGGTGCACGCCGGAGCCCCCCAGCATCTGACCGGTGAAACAGGCAAATATCTCGGCTTCCTCAATCCTGCCATTCGCGAAATCTCGGCCGCGCTTGTCGAGGCAAGAGAGGAAACCGACAGTCAAGTGGCGGCAGCAACCGCCAGCGCCAGCAGGCAGAAGCAGCGCCTTGAAAGCGTGCTTCAAGAGCTGGATCAGGGGGTGCTGATCTGCAACCTCGACAACAGGATCCTGCTCTACAACCGCCGCGCCCTGCAAATCCTGCATGTCTCTGGCGAAATGGGCCTCGGGCGTTCGCTGTTCTCGGTGGTCTCGGCTGCGCCCTTCCGCCATGCCCTCGACCGGCTCAGCCATCGCTTCGAGACCGCACGCCACAGACATCATCCCGACGGCCTCAGCCAGATGGTCATCTGCGCCACCGCAGACGGTCGCCATACCCTTCAGGGCCGGGTTTCCCTGTTGCTCAATCAGGATGAAACCGCGCCGAGCGGGTTCACCGTCACGTTCGAGGATGTAACGCGGCAACTGGCCGAGAATGTCGAACGCGACAGGCTGCTTCAGCGTGCGCTTCTCGATCTGCGCCACCCGGCGGCCAACCTGCGCGCCACAGCGGAGTTGCTCGCCAGCAACTATGACCTGTCGCCCGACGTGCGCCGCTCTCTTGAGCAGATGGTGGCAAAGGAAACGGTGGCCCTGTCTGACAGCATCGAAACGCTGGATCTCAAGGCACAGGGTATGCTGGCCAGCGCCTGGCCGATGAGTGATGTCTACTCTGCGTCCCTCTTCAACTCCATCCTGCGCCGTAACAGCTCCGAAACCCTGAAGCTTTCCTGCGAGTTCATCGGCGAGCCGGTCTGGATCCATTGCGACTCGGTCACCATCGTCGAGCTGATCGAGCATATCCTGCGCAAGATCGCGGCTTGGCATGAGTCCCGCGCTTTCCAGCTTGAAGCAACGCCAAAAGACAACAAGACCTATATTGATGTCTTTTGGCACGGGAGGGACATTCTCAGCGTCTCGACCATCAACAGTTGGCTGGACGATCCGCTGGATCCGGATCTCGGCGACGTCACCGGCAGGGACGTGCTCAACCGGCACAAGACCGATTTCTGGTGTACCCGAAGCGCGAATGGTCCAATCCGCCTGCGCCTGCCGCTGGCTCCCCCACGCGACCGCCACGATGAAGGCGAGGCAAACACTGATCAGATGATCCCCGAGCGCTTGGAATTTTATGATTTCGATCTGATGGAACGCACGGATCTGGCCGATCTGGAAGACACGCCCCTCAGCGAGCTGGATTTCGTGGTCTTTGACACTGAAACGACCGGTCTTGATCCGTCCGGCGGCGACGAGATGATCTCGATTGCAGGCGTGCGCATTGTCAATGGCCGGATCATCAGGGGAGAGCGGTTCGACCAGCTCATACACCCCGGACGCACGATTCCGCCAGCCTCCACCAAAATCCACCACATCGCCGATGCCATGGTGGCCGATGCCCCCCCGGTCGAAGTGGTGTTGCCGCGCTTTCACAGCTTCGTCGGCGATGCCGTGCTGGTGGCACACAATGCCGCCTTTGACATGAAGTTTCTGAGCATGAAGCAGGAAGAGGCCGGCGTGCAGTTTGACAATCCGGTGCTTGATACCGTGCTGCTCGCCGCTCACGTTCAGGGCCAGACATCAAGCCTCACCCTTGATGCGCTCGCCGAACAGTTCGGCATCGAAATCGCCCCAGATGTGCGTCATACGGCGCTCGGTGATTCCCTTGCCACTGCAGACCTGTTGCTCAAGCTCATCGATCTTCTAGAGGCCACCGGCGTCAGAACCCTCTATCAGGCGATCGAAATCGAACAGAAGGCCGTCGCCATCCGCCGCCAGCAATCGCGATACTGAGGCGAGAAGCCCAAGGCTGAGACGCACGAAAGCCTGCGCAAATCAATCTCAAAGGCTCGGTCTATAGGTGCTTGGGCTTGACTTTGGCGGGTAGAACGATATGTCTTCCTCATTGATGTCGACACGGCGCGCCTCAAGGCCGCTACACGCATCATCACCCGTTTCTTGCGCGCGCGCCCCGAATCTGAGAGTTTGCACGCCTGCATTCCAACAGCCAAACGAGCAGTATGCCAATATGACCGTCAGCATTGATCTGGGGACCATGAAACTGGGCCAACCGGCCGAGATGGATCTGGAAGAATTGCTGGCAACGCGCCTGCTGGTTCAGGGCAACTCCGGCTCGGGCAAGTCCCACCTGCTGCGCCGCCTGCTTGAGCAGAGCGCCCCGTGGGTGCAACAGATCATCATCGACCCCGAAGGGGATTTCGTGACGCTTGCGGACAAGTTTGGTCACGCCGTGGTTGATGCCGTCGGCACCGAGGCCGATCTGGCCATGATTGCCGCTCGCGTTCGTCAGCATCGCGTCTCCGCTGTGCTCAACCTTGAGGGGTTGGATGCGGACCGCCAGATGCGCGCGGCAGCCGCCTTTCTCAATAGTCTGTTCGATATCGAGCGCGAATATTGGTATCCGGCCCTCGTCATCGTCGATGAAGCACAGCTCTTTGCGCCTGCTGCCGGTGGTGAGGTCAGCGAAGAAGCCCGCCGCCTGTCCCTTGGTGCCATGACCAACCTGATGTGCCGTGGCCGTAAGCGCGGCCTTGCCGGTATCATCGCCACCCAGCGCTTGGCCAAGCTCGCCAAAAACGTGGCCGCCGAAGCCTCGAACTTCCTCATGGGTCGAACCTTCCTCGACATCGACATGGCCCGCGCGGCCGACCTTCTCGGCCTTGAACGCAGACAAGCCGAAACCTTTCGAAATCTTGATCGCGGCCAGTTCGTCGCCCTCGGCCCAGCGCTTTATCGCCGCTCGGAGACGGTGAAGATCGGTCCGGTTGAAACATCGGCGCGCTCATCAAGCCCCAAGCTAATGCCCCTGCCGGAAATGAACCGGGAAAATCTCGACGAGCTTCTCTTCAAACCCGGCACCGATGACGAACCGCGTCCGGCAATCATGCCGCCACCCAAGACCACAGCAGATGTGCTCAAACAGCTTTCGAACATCCGCCTTGATGAACAGTTTGGCGGCGAGACGGAACCGACACTGGATCTAGATCCCGGGCTGAGCGCTCAGGAGCGCGAGGAAATCCTGCACACGATTCTGGCCGATCTTCTCGATGACCCGGACGCCGCCTATCAACCGGTTTCCGTGCTCTATCAGGACTTTCAGGTCCGTTGCCGCATTGAAAAGAAAATGAAGATCACCCCGGGTCTGCAAGAATTCAGGCAGCTTCTGGCCGTCGCCCGTGCCGGTGTCGACGAGAAGGAAGATGCGCTTGACGAACAACAATGGAATCAGGCTGGGCTGATCGCCGATCAGTTGCCCGAAGATATGCGTGGGGTCTATCTGCTGCTGGCAAAAGCAGCCCTTGGCAAGAAGGCCTGCCCGACGAACATCGAGCTCGCCACTGCTTATGGCACGCGCTCCCCGTCCCGCGCCCGTTTCCTTCTCACCTACATGGAAGAGCGCGGGTTTCTGGTCTGCGCCAATGACCTTCGCGGCAACCGCATTGTGACACTCAAGGATCTTGGTGTGCAGACCGAGCCGGGAAGTCCCGACTAAGCGCAAGCGCTTTGGTAACAGTTTAGGCAGTTGCTCAATCTTTTGTTAACCAACCCGGACATTGCCACTGAACAAACTCTCCTCAGCACATTTGTAACATGACCTCCCAGCATATGGATGGCACAACGGGCGCAACCTTGGGGGACATGAAATGGAAATCGAACTGAAGATTCTGTGCGGCGTCAGCATTGGCGAGTATCTAGAAAGATACGCACAGCTTCGCCAGTCCATCAGGCGCACATCACCAAGTTTCGAAGCATCAAAACTGACCGGAAAGGCGCTCAATCTGGAAGGCTTCGCGCTGAATCTGGGGGCCGTGGTCGTCGTTGCACTGCATGAGGGCCGCATCATCGCCATGGCGAGCGGAGAGCCACTTATCCATGAGCAAATGGCTCTTGCCACCCCCCTGAAGCAGATAGGACAGAGGATAGAAAGCTATTTCTATTTGGCGGAATTGCTCCTTGAGCCCGCCTACCTCAATAAGAATGTCGAGAAAAAGCTGATTGAGACCATCGAAGCCCATGCGTGTGAAATCGGCTTCCAGCGCGTTGCCTTCTTTTCTCCAGACAAATCCGACACCGTCAAACCTCAGAGCATTCTGGATCAAACAGATAATGTACGCGCATTCTGGATGGGGCAGCACTATTATCCGCTCAAAGAAACGCTCATTAGCCTGCCGGCCAAGCGCTACGGTTTTAATGGCCCAGCGGAGAGATCAGTCAACAAAGTCCATACTCCCATGCAGATGTGGGTGAAGGAGCTCGAAGACGCAGATGCCTATTGCGCTCCAAGAGAATACAAGGCCCTGTCAGCTTGATCGTCCCAGATTCAGCGACACAAAAAAGCCGGCCCAAGAGGCCGGCTTTTTGTTTCAAAGGCAGGAAAGTCGGATTACTTGGCACCGACTATAGTCGTCTTGAGCGCCTGATCCCCGTTGACGCGGATCACGTCCGGGATAACGACATCCGTCTTGGTGCTCGCGATCCAGCCGCCGCCCCAAAGCTGGGATTCCTTCTCGACACCGTTGTAAAAGACACAGGCCTGACCGGGCGCGACACCCTGTTCGCCGTCCATCAGCTCCACTTCAAAGCCACCATCCGGCATGGCAAACAGCAGCGCTTCCTTGGGTGGACGCGTTGAGCGTACCTTGGCATAGATTTCAAGCCCGCTCTTGGGAAATTCCGCAAAGGTCTGAGGCCCGAGCCAATTGACCTCCCTGAGCTTCAGCCGCCGGGTGACGAGCGCATCGCGCGGCCCGACAATCACCTGCTGGCGCACCGGATCGAGTTTGACCACATAGAGCGGATCGCCTGACGAGATGCCAAGTCCCCGTCTCTGGCCCACCGTATAATGGATGATCCCCTTGTGCTCGCCCAAAATCCGACCATCGATATGGACGATGTCGCCGGGTTCGGCAGCACCGGGATGCAGGCGCTCAATCACATCGGTATATTTGCCCGTTGGAACGAAACAGATATCCTGACTGTCCTGCTTGTCAGCGACGCTAAGGCCAAGCTCACGCGCCAGAGCACGGGCTTCCGGCTTGGGCATACCGCCCAGCGGGAAGCGCAGAAAGTCGATCTGCTCCTGCGTGGTAGCAAACAGGAAATAGGTCTGATCGCGATCCTCGTCGTAGGGACGGAACAATACCCGCTGATTCCCGACCATCTTGGACGAGATATAATGGCCGGTCGCCATGCAGTCGGCACCAAATTCCTTGGCCGTTTCGAGCAAATCCTCGAACTTGACCGTCTGGTTACACGTCACGCACGGCACCGGCGTCTCACCGGATAGGTAGCTCTCGGCAAAGCGGTCGATCACCGCTTCCTTGAAGCGGCTTTCGTAGTCGAGCACATAATGAGGAATATCGAGATGCTCGGCCACACGGCGCGCATCCTGGATATCCTGACCGGCGCAACAGGCACCAGCCCGGTGCATTGCCTTGCCATGATCATAGAGTTGCAGGGTCACGCCGATGACGTCGTACCCCTGATGTTTGAGCAAAGCCGCCGTTACCGACGAATCCACACCGCCGGACATGGCTACAACAACACGGGTGTCTTCTGGGCGACCAGGCAAATCGAGACTGTTTAGCATCTGTCGATTCCAATCTTCGAACGTTCTTCGGCAACGAGCTCTGGTCCTGCTTATGATGTTGCCGGTTTTTGAATGAGCCTTATATAGCGATTTTGCTCCAGTTTGAAAGCCCAAATCAGAAAATTGCCGGTCCCAACCCGGCATAATTTTCCCCTCATGCGGCAATTCTTGACCCGACAGGCAGATACGGTCGCAGCTCGCAATTCAGCAATATATTGAAACAAAAGAGTTTTATTGATCACACAACACTGGCACGTTTCTTGAATTAACACGCATGACAGTGTGTTGTGAGGTGGGAATGGTAGTTCAGTATACAGGAATGACCGATGTGATGGCCAGTGCGCGCTCGTCTGTGGCGAACAGCAAGGGGCAGACGCGCAGCGATCGTTCGGGCACGAGCTTTGATCAGCATCTGAAGGAACAGACCAAAGCGGCTTCGTCCAGAGACAACCGGACGGAACAGGATGCACGTGCGGCCGACACCGGCGCGCGCACGTCCTCGCGCACGTCCAATGAGGTTGACCAGACCACCAAAGCTGCGGCAACAGATCAATCCCGTTCGGCTCAATCTGCGAAAGCATCATCCGACAAGGCAGAGGACGTGACACAGTCCGCCTCGACCCATTCGGAGATCACCCTGCAGATCGAGCAGCAGGCCGATGAGGCGACGCCCGATACCAAGACCGAAGACGCCGAAGCGGCAGCCACGCAGCAAGCAGCAACCGATATCATTGCCGAGTTGCCCGCAACGAACATGCCCGATGAAAGCAGCGAAGGGGAACTGGCCGGCAAAACCACGAATGGTCCGCCCGCGACCTCTCCTGACATGACTGATGTTGCCGGCGATATGGCTGAGAGCCCGGCGAACACCACGCCCGGACAGCCCGGGACAGGCGCGGCACCCGACGGCCCTGCCAATGGTCAGGCAGGCAGCGAGACCGCACCTCTGACCCCGACCGCCCCTGCGACACCTGACATACCGACCGCCGATGGCGAAAGCTCTGCCGCGAAGCAGGCACAAGAGGCCGCCACGGGTTCGAATGCACCGGCTGTGACCAACACCCAGACCAATCCACAGACACATGAGGACGCGACGACAAAGGCGGCTGCGACACCGCCCGTCACGCCTCTTGATCCGACAGGAGCGACTGGCTCGACTGGAAAGGCGTCAGACGCCGATCATGTTGACGAGGCCAACACCGGCTCCCGCCCTGCTCCAGTCACCTCACAGCCTGACCAGACTGACAAGGCTGCCACCGCAACCGCTTCCGACACAGCCGCCGCGAACAAAGGGGCGACCGAGACTGTCCATGTAGATGATGGCGCCGTGGTCGGTCAGCAAACCGCGGCCTCAGCACCATCTGACGGCCAGTCAGGCGATGGCAACACGCAGGTCTCCGACAAGACGGTAAC
This sequence comes from Cohaesibacter sp. ES.047, assembly GCF_900215505.1. Taxonomy (NCBI): domain Bacteria; kingdom Pseudomonadati; phylum Pseudomonadota; class Alphaproteobacteria; order Hyphomicrobiales; family Cohaesibacteraceae; genus Cohaesibacter; species Cohaesibacter sp. ES.047. Next base: position 1,479,534 of record NZ_LT907844.1, on the reverse strand, counting down.
GAAAGAGACGGACAGCGCGAACCAGACGGATGCACCAAAGAAGCGCGACCCGGTCGCCCTGACGCTCCCCGAACAGCAGCAATCCGCGCCTCAAGCGACTGGGCAGCAAGGTGACGTGATCGCAACAAAGGCGGCTGCCGAGCAAAGTGCACCGCAAGATGCAAAAACCCTAACCACTGAGGCACAGGTCTCGAACACCCGCGCAGAACAGGTCGCAACCAAGGACAAGAAGCCGAACGCTCAAGTGACCACACCTGCGACAGGCACCGAAACGCCCCCTGAAGCCAAGACCGTGAATGCGGACACCAGCACTGACGCGGATGCACAAGGACAGCAAACGGGCAAAGAGGAGGTCAAAGCCGCTCGCCCGGACCAGCCCGCACCGAAACAGGCAGGCAAATCAACTGATGGGCCAACCCAGCAGCCTCAAACGGCCAGCACGGACGCGGATCCAAAGCCCAGCGCCCGCCCGTCGGATAGTCAGCCATCCGCCAATGACGGAGTGAATGACGCCGACAGGTCCCGCTCCGCACGATCTCCAGAGGGATCAACAGAAGCCCCCAAGGAAGCTGGAAAGCAGGCACCCAAGGGCGAAGCCTTCTCGCAACTGATGGCCAAGCTTGATGGCGCAAACGGCCTGAAGGATCAAGGGATGCAAACAGACCCGACCTTGCGGTTTGATACGGCAGCAGCCACCCAGGGTGATGCCAGCACCGTACGCCTGACCGGCATGGAACATTTGGGTCGCCCCGGACAGATGCCACAACAGGCTGCCATGGCGAATGCTCAGGCCCTTGCCGCGCAGATCTCCAAGTTCGCCAACAAGGGCGAAACCCGCTTCGAGATCCGTCTTGACCCTGCGGACCTTGGCAAGGTCGATGTGCGCCTGACCATCGGCTCTGACGGTCAGGCCCGTGCGCATCTGTTTGTCGAGAAGTCAGAAACCATGGACTTCCTGATGCGGGATCAGCGCTTCCTTGAGCGCAGCCTGCAACAGAGCGGCATCAATCTGGACAAACAGGGCGTCGAATACTCCCTGATGAACCAGCAGGGACGACAGCAGCAAATGGCTGGCGAGCAGAACCAGCAGCAACAGTTTGAACAGGATGGCTTTGCCGGCAAACGGCAGACAGAGGACGAGTCATTGCCCCCACCCTCCATTGTGGAGCCAAATTACTCCGGCACCTACATGGCGTCGAATGGCGTCAATCTGGTGATTTGATTGCCGCCTAGGAGACATCAATCATGACAAGCATTGGCTCGATCATTCCCCAAACCAGCGGAAGCGCGTCCAAGGATGCGGACACGCTGGTCCAGAATTACGAGACCTTCTTGACGATCCTGACAACGCAATTGCAGCATCAGGATCCGATGGACCCCATGGATTCCAACCAGTTCACGGAACAGCTGGTCCAATTCTCTGGTGTCGAGCAACAGATCCGATCCAACGAGCAGTTGGAGAACCTCGCCAACATGATGACGTCGTCCAACGCTCTGGGCGTCCTCAACTTCGTTGGCACGACGGTAACGATCGATGGCTCGAGGGCCGTTCTGGGTGAATACGGCTCAGCCAGCTTCGCATTCGATGCCGAGAGCGAGGGCACCGCGGACATCACCATCACCAACGAGAATGGTCAGACCATATACAGCCAGACAGAGGTGCCCATCAGTCAGGGCAATCAGGCCTTCCGGTGGGATGGTACCGACAACGCCGGCAACCGGATGTCGAGGGGCACCTACAGCATCAAAATCGATGCCACCGATACCAACGAGGACCCCATCGCCATCGAAACAGACACCACAGGCGTTGTGGAGAATGTCGATATTTCATCGAACGAGCCCATGCTTTTGGTCGGAGGCCAACTTATTCCCACGTCCCAGATCAAGTCTGTCGCTGCAGCCGTCCAGACGGAAACCGAATAAGGGAAATTTCGACAATCTTGAAGAAAACTCGCAACTTGCGAGACCTGGCCGCCGCGTGCGGCCTTTTCTTTAAGGCTTTGGCAACGCTTTGCGAAGGCCTCCCCATTTTTTTTGGTCACTGCTAATCTCCCATTCTGCAAGGCTTTTTCCAGAATGAGAAAAACTATTACTAAAGTGTATCCAGTCGCTTAGGACTCTTTTAAAGGCATTGTCCTATGCTCAACTTCGATGAGGTCAGGTTGAGTGTGAGAGTACAATGACCGATCAAATACGTGCGAGAGTAAAGTATGTCATCGGCCCCGATGGGAGTCCTTTGACAGTTGCGGATCTACCACCCGAAAATACAAGACGGTGGGTGATCAGACGCAAGGCCGAAGTTGTTGCTGCCGTTCGCGGTGGCTTGCTGAGCCTTGAAGAAGCGTGCCAGAAATACACTTTGACAGTTGAGGAATTCCTTAGCTGGCAGAGCTCCATCGATCAACATGGTCTGGCCGGTCTTCGAGCAACGCGGGTGCAACAGTATCGGTAACAGATGGTCGTATCGGACAAGTCCGATACGTTTAGCGATACAAAGGCCGAGGATCATCCTCGGCCTTTTTTATTGTCCAGACCATCAACACACGCCAGGATCACTCCCGATACCGCTCAGGATCGGCGCATACAGACCCGCGCGATTTATCAAAAAAAGAAAATTAAGCCTGTTTTGAAAAAGTGTCTTAAGCGCATTTACCGGCCGAATGCCCGATTTGAACACAAAAATGCCCCTTTCCAAGCTTTTTTCGCGTCTTTTTTGTGTCTTTTCAATTTTTCTGTCCCGTGCAAACTGCATGATTAATCAGTCGTTAACCAAATCCTTAACACCTTGTTAACCATCCCCTAGGAAAATATTGCCTAGTGATTTGCTTCTGTCCCGGAAAGCCTCAAGGTACCTGTTGTGAACGGCATTCTCGACTTTTTAAAAACGCTTGGTCCAGCGAGACTCGCAGCCATGGGTGTGGTGACCGCAGCCCTGATAGGCTTCTTTGCCTTCATCATGCTGCGTGTAACGGAACCAACCCTTGCGCCACTCTATACCGACCTGTCGTTCGAGGATTCCATCCAGATCACCAAACTTCTGGAAGCACAGAATGTTACCCACGTGATCCGTGACGAAGGCGCGGTCATTCTTGCCCCCAAGCCCGACATTCTGCGCCTGCGCATGCAGCTGGCCGAGAGTGGCCTGCCGAACGGCGGCAATGTTGGCTATGAGATCTTTGACAAGAGCGAAACTCTGGGCACGACGAGCTTCGTTCAGAATGTCAACCATCTGCGCGCCCTGGAGGGTGAGCTGTCGCGTTCGATCCGCACCATCCGCAATGTTCGCAAGGCCCGGGTCCATCTGGTCCTGCCCAAGCGCCAGCTTTTCAAGCGCGATCAGAAACCGCCCTCGGCATCCATCGCGGTAAAGCTTCAGGGCAGCCTTAACCCGACACAGATTCAGGCGATCCAGCATCTGGTCGCTTCGGCCGTTGAAGGGCTCGATCCGCAGAATGTGACCATCATCGATGGCCGCGGACGACTTTTGGCCACCGGCCGAGGAAGCGGCGACAGCTTCCTGTCCACAAGCATGGATGAGCGCCGCATCGAAATGGAAAACCGCCTGCGCGATCAGGTGCAGGAAATTGTCACCTCCATTGTTGGTCAGGGTCGCACCCGCATTGAAGTCAACGCCGAGATGGACTTCAACAAGATCACCGAAACCTCTGACTCCTTCGATCCGGATGGTCAGGTGGTTCGCTCGACCCAAACACGCTCGGAAGCTGCCAACAGTCAGGAAACCGAAAACACGGACGGTGTCACGGTTGGGAACGAGTTGCCCAACGCCGAAGAAAACCAGAATGACGCGGCAGGCCGCAAGGAAAATTCCAATACCACCGAGGAACTCATCAACTATGAGATCTCTCGGGTCACCAAAACCGAAGTGGTTCAGGGTGGGCGGGTTAAACGCCTGTCGGTCGCCGTTCTCGTCGATGGCGACTATGAGAAGGATGCCAACGGCGACCTTGTCTATCAGCCTCGCTCACCCGAAGAACTCGACCAGATCGCAACGCTTGTCCGCTCCGCAGTCGGCTATGACCAGACCCGCGGCGACAAGATCGAAGTGATCAACCTTCAGTTCGCCGAAGGACCGGAACCGATCTTTGATGATGAAGGCTCCGAGCTGTTCGCCTTCACCAAGGATGACTATGTGCGCTTTGCCGAACTGGGCATCCTTCTGATCATGACCCTTCTGGTGCTGCTGATGGTCGTTCGTCCGTTGATGAAACGCATGTTCGAAAAACCTGAGCAGATCAAGGATGGCGAGCACGTCGTGGTCGGTGTGGATGGTGTGCCGATGATCGTCGGTGAAAATGGTGAACTCGTTCCTGCCTCTGAGAGCGGCGAGGATTTGGATCACCCGACAATGCGCGCCATCGAGCACGCCCAGCTTCAGGGCGCACTGCAGGCCGACACTCTTATCAAGGTCGGCGAGATGGTCAAAGAGAACCCCGAAGAGGCAGCCAAGATCATTCGTCTTTGGCTCCAGGATGCGGCGTGAGGTAGAGTATGGCAGGCAAGGCATTCACAGATCTGGGGGCAAACACTTCCGTTTCTGTCAACAACGAAGAGCGTGAACTCAACGGAGCCGAAAAAGCTGCGATCATGCTGCTTGCGCTCGGGGATGATCACGGCGGACCGATCTGGAGCCGGCTTGATGATATCGAGATCAAGCAGGTCTCGATCGCCATGTCCAAGCTTGGCGGCATCACGCCCAATATGCTCGACAACCTGATCGTTGATTTTGTCGCGCGCCTGTCATCGAAAGGCGCCGTCACTGGCAACTTTGATTCCACCGAGCGCTTGCTGCTGTCTTTCCTGCCCGAAGACAGGGTGAACGTCATCATGGAAGAGATCCGCGGACCGGCCGGTCGCAACATGTGGGAGAAACTCTCCAACGTTCAGGAGAATGTCCTCGCCAACTATCTCAAGAACGAATATCCGCAGACCGTCGCCGTGGTTCTGTCCAAGATCAAATCCGACCACGCTGCGCGCGTTCTGTCGATCATGCCGGAGGATTTTGGCCTCGAAGTCATCAACCGCATGTTGTCGATGGAAGCGGTTCAAAAGGAAGTGCTCGAAAAGGTCGAACAGACCCTGCGTGTCGAATTCATGTCGAACCTGTCCACCACCCAGCGCCGCGATGCGCATGAGGTGATGGCCGACATCTTCAACAATTTCGACCGCCAGACCGAAGCACGCCTGCTGGCTGCTCTCGAAGAAGAAAACAGGGAATCCGCCGAGAAGATCAAGCAGTTGATGTTCACCTTCGAGGATCTCGCCAAGCTCGATGCCTCCGGTGTTCAGGCCCTGTTGCAGAATATCGAGAAGGACACCCTCGGCCTCGCCCTCAAAGGCGCGAACGAAAATGTCCGCACGCTGTTCTTCGACAACATGTCGGCCCGCGCTGGCGCGATGCTGCAGGAAGACATGGAAAGCATGGGCCCGGTACGCCTGCGCGACGTCGACGAGGCGCAGGGCGAGATGGTCAACATGGCCAAGGACCTGGCCGCTCGCGGCGAGATCATTATCGCCAAGGGCAATGGCGAAGACGAACTGGTTTACTAGAACACCGAGCCGCTTAAAAGGCTTCTTCACCGTCCGGGCAACAAGCCCCGACACATTGGATTGGATACCATGGCAAACGCCGCTCGTTATCTTTTCGATCTGGACTTTTCGGCGCCACCGGAGCCGGAAGTTCAGGAAGTGATCGAAGAGACGCCACCAGAGCCGATGATTACGGTTGCCGAGCACGAGCGCCTTCTTGCAGAGGCCGTCGAACGCGCACGGCTGGCCGGCGAACAAGCCGCGCGCGCGGACCGCGAGCAGCTCGCCAGTGAAGAGAGCCTTACCATCCAGAAGACAATTCTGGAAGAAGTCGGCATGATCTATACCGAGGTTGGCGTGCTGCTTCAGCGTCTCGAACGCGATGCCTCCAATCTGGCCTTCGCATTTGCCTCTCGCTTTGCTGAGCATCTGGTTGCCCAGGAGCCCAAATCGGAAGTGCAGGCCTTGCTGCACCAGATTCTCGCTCCCTTGCGCAAGACCCCACATATCTCGATCCGCCTCAATGACGAAATTGCTGAGGAGATCCGGGTCGCAGTGGATCTGCAGATGGCAGAACTCGGTTTTGAAGGCACCCTTACCGTTCTTCCCGACCCGGCCATCATGCCCGGAGACTGTGAAGTGGAATGGGCCGATGGCGGCATCGGACGCAACATGCGCTCAGCAATCCGTCAGGTCGAGCAGATCGTGGCAGAACATTTCGCCCATGTTCCGCCCGATGAAGATGAAGATGAAGACACTTCTGACGGGGAAGCCAATCAGCACACAAACGAAGACAAAGACCCCGAAGCTCAGGAAAACGAAGCACAGGACAACAAAGCACAGGACAACAAAGCACAGGACAACGAAGCAAAGGACGAGACAAATCCAGACGCCGCTTTCGAACCAAACGAAAGCCCAACTGACAACACCGACGCTGAGACCAAACAGCAGGAAGGAGCATTCGAAGATCGCGCCATGGAAAGCGATGATATGCAACAGGAAGCGCAGGAGTCCCCCCTTGCCTCAAATCAGGACTCCAACACCCCCGATGCAGACAATGCCGATCTGGACGATCTTCCGGAACAATCCAAAAGCATCCCGGCCACCGAGATACCGGACGCTGACTTCTCTAGCGACTTTTCCCCTGAAGTCGACCCTGAAATCGGCGGCGGACCGGTCTCTGACACGGCCCCTGAAACCGAGGAAGACATGCTATGAGTGATGAAACACAAGATGACAGCCTCGCCCTCCAGGAGCAGGATGGGAAGGCATCAAACGCTTTTGCAGCAGATGCAAACACCCACAAGAACGCCGCCGATCTGGAAGCGGTGTTCGATGTACCCGTGCGCGTATCCGCCATTCTGGGCCGCGCCAAAATGCCCGTTAGTGAATTGCTGAATCTCGATGTCGGAAACGTCCTCGAGCTTGACCGCAAGGTCGGTGAAGCAGTCGACATCTACGTCAACTCGCGCCTCGTGGCGCGCGGTGAAGTGGTGCTCGTTGAAGAAAAACTCGGCGTCACCATGACCGAGATCATCAAAACAGAGAAGTAGGATTGGGAGAGTAGAATGCGCCTTTTGATCACCGGAACCCTGAACGGCCAGCTTTCCCAGGCAACCAAAATCGCCCTGGACCGCGGTGCGCAGGTATCCCACGCGGAAACCATCGACATGGCCCTCACCCATTTGCGGGCGGGCCGTGGCGCCGATCTGATGATGGTCGACGTCAAGCTGGACATCGCAAAACTCATCAATGCCCTTGAAACAGAGCATATCACCTTGCCGGTGATCGCCTGCGGCGTTGAAAACGATGCCCGCGCAGCCGTCAACGCCATTCGGGCTGGTGCCAAGGAATATATTCCGCTGCCGCCAGACCCCGAAATCATCGCCGCAGTACTGGAAGCGGTCGTGCGTGATCAGGGCACTCTGATCCACCGCGATCCGGCCATGTCCAACGTGGTTCAGCTTGCCAATCAGATCGCGCCAAGCGATGCATCGGTCCTGATCACAGGCGAGAGCGGCACCGGCAAGGAAGTCCTTGCCCGCCATGTGCATGCCAAATCCCGCCGCACATCTCACCCCTTCGTTTCGGTTAACTGCGCCGCTATTCCCGACAACCTACTTGAATCCGAACTGTTCGGTCATGAAAAGGGTGCCTTTACCGGTGCTGTCGCCCGCCGCATCGGCAAATTCGAGGAAGCCAACGGCGGCACGCTTCTGCTCGACGAGATTTCGGAAATGGACATCCGCTTGCAGGCCAAACTGTTGCGCGCCATTCAGGAACGGGTCATCGACCGGGTTGGCGGTGCCAAGCCCGTGCCCATCGACATCCGCATCATTGCGACATCCAACCGCAATCTGGCCGATGAAGTGCGCGCCGGCACCTTCCGCGAGGATCTGCTGTACCGTCTCAACGTGATCAACCTGCAAATCCCGCCCTTGCGCGAACGCCCGCAGGACATCGATCTGCTGGCGGCTCATTTTGCCGACAAATATGCACAGGCCAACGGCCTGCCGCAGCGCAAGCTGAGCACATCCTGCTCGCGTCACCTTCATGCCAACAATTGGGACGGCAACGTGCGCGAGCTGGAAAACACCATTCATCGCGCCGTGCTGCTGGCCACCGGCGTCGAAATCGGGGCAGAGGCGTTGCGCCTGCCCGATGGCAGCCGAATGGATCAGACCATTATCGGCATGGCCTCCGGCCCTGCTGCACAGGCAGTGATGGCCGCAGAAGGCGTGACGCGCACATTGGTGGGCCGCACGGTATCTGACGTGGAACAGGAACTGATTCTCGAAACCCTCGACCATTGTCTGGGCAACCGGACCCATGCCGCCAACATTCTGGGCATCTCGATCCGGACCCTGCGCAACAAGCTCAAGCAATATTCCGAAGACGGGGTTGAGATCCCACTGCCCGGGGATAGTCGGATCGCCAGTTGATCCGCTGTCCCCCAATCCAACGATGAACACGCCAAACCCCAAGCCAACGTGCGATAACAGGAAACCGGCATGAGTGACGCAGACGCAGCAGTGACAGCAGATGCAGCTGATGTAGCCCCCACAGGCACCCCTCCGGCCGGAGCTGGCGGACCGTCTCCCCTTGCGCGGATCGGTGAATTTGTCACTTTTCTCAGAAATGGTGACCTTGGCCTTGCTTTTGGCGTCATGACCATTCTGGTGGTCATGATCCTGCCGTTGCCGTCCGCGTTCATGGATCTGTTTCTGGCGGTGTCGATCATCTTCTCGATTCTCATCCTGATGACCGCCCTGTTCATCAAGGCACCACTGGAATTCTCATCCTTTCCGACCGTGCTTCTGGTCTCGACCATGTTGCGGCTGGCGCTCAACCTTGCCTCCACGCGCCTCATTCTGGGCTATGGTCACGAGGGCACAGGCGCTGCGGGCAATGTCATTGAAGCCTTTGGCAATTTCGTCACGCGCGGTAATTTCGTCATCGGTGTGATCGTCTTCGCCATTCTGGTTACCGTCAACTTCGTCGTTATCACCAAGGGTTCTGGCCGTATCGCAGAGGTCGCTGCCCGCTTCACCCTTGACGCCATGCCCGGCAAGCAGATGGCCATCGACGCCGACCTGTCCGCAGGCCTGATCAACGAACAGGACGCCAAGCACCGCCGCAAGGAATTGTCGGATGAAAGCACCTTCTTCGGGGCCATGGACGGTGCCTCGAAATTCGTTCGCGGCGATGCCATCGCTGGCCTGATCATCACCTTCATCAACGTCATCGGCGGCATCGTCATCGGGGTCGTGCAAAAGGAAATGGCCTTTGGCGACGCAGCACAGTCTTACACTCTGCTAACGATCGGTGATGGCCTTGTCTCCCAGATCCCTGCCCTCATTGTCTCCACGGCAGCGGGTATCCTCGTCTCCAAGGCAGGCGTATCCGGCTCAGCAGACCGTGCGCTCGTGAGACAGCTTTCTGGCTACCCGAAAGCGCTTGGCATGTCCGCGGCCGTCATGGTGGTCATGGCCTTCCTGCCCGGCATGCCCTTCATTCCCTTCATGGCTCTTGGTGGTGCGGCAGGCTACTTCGCCTATCGATCATCTCAAACGCACAAGCGGGAAGCGCTTGCAAAGGTCATTGAGGAAAAGCAGGTAGAACTCGCCAAGGCAGAGCCACCCGCAGAAGAGCCCATCAGTCAGGTTCTCAAGATGGACGAGCTTCGCCTGGAGCTGGGCTACGGCCTCATCAGCATGGCCAATGGCGCGGATTCGCAGGCCCTTACGGATCAGATCAAGGCCCTGCGCCGCCAGCTCGCCGCCGAAATGGGCTTCGTCATGCCAGCCGTGCGCATCATGGACAATGTCCAGCTGCAATCCAACGACTATGTCCTGAAGGTCAAGGAAGTCGAGGTGGGGCGTGGTGTGGTCTATCCCAAACAGTTCATGACCATGGACCCGACCGGCGCCCCAATCTCCCTGCCCGGTATCGAGACCACCGAGCCGACCTTTGGTCTGCCCGCCACATGGATCGACGGCTCCCTGCGCGAGGAAGCCAGTATTCTCGGCCTTACCGTTGTCGACCCGGCAACTGTGATCTCTACCCACCTGACCGAGATCATCAAGGCCAACATGGACGAGCTGCTCTCCTACGCGGTAGTGCAGGGATTGCTCGACGAACTGCCGTCGGATCAGAAAAAGCTGGTCGACGATATCGTCCCGAGCCAGATCACGGTTTCGGGCATCCAGCGTGTCCTGCAGTCGCTGCTCTCCGAGCGTATCTCGATCCGCGATCTTTCGGCCATTCTCGAAGGCATCGCCGATGCTTCGGGCTTCACCCGCTCTGTGCAGTCCATGACCGAACACGTCCGCTCGCGCCTTGCGCTGCAGATCTGCGCCAGCCACCTTGCCCCGGGCGGCTATCTGCCCATCCTATCCCTGTCGCCGGCCTGGGAAAACGAGTTCACCCAGGCCCTGATAGGCGACGGCGAAGACAAGCAGTTGGCCATGGCACCAAGCAAGCTGCAGGAATTTGTCGGACGGGTGCGCGACGGCTACGAGGATGCAGCTCAGGTTGGCGAAATCCCGGTTCTGCTCACCTCGCCGGGCAACCGCCCCTATGTGCGCTCCATCGTCGAACGCTTCCGGGCTCACACCACTGTCCTCAGCCAGAGCGAAATCCACACACGGATCCGTCTGAAAACCGTCGGGAGCATCTAGCGCCTGTCTCCATCCGGCAAAGAATGAGACAAGCCAATTCAATGGGGAACCAAACGCATTCCAAATCGTTTAATGAAACAAAGGATGAGGACAGCGACCAAAAGCTTCACGAAAGTCGGCCTCCCGTGAAAGTGGCCTTTCGGGACCGACAGCTTGCGAACACATGAGAGAGGCCAATAAACCTTCGGGGCAGCTGATCATCCGATCACTGCCCCGTTTTTTTATCGTCTATTTCCGGATCATCGCAGACGCCAGCACCGAACAGAGCGTCGCGGCCCCATAGAACCAGATCCCCGGTTGCGCTGTCGCCTCGGCAAGCCCACTGGTCTTGGCGGAAAAGATGACCAACGCCACGAGCAACACATCCATCATAGACCATTTGCTCGCCAGACTGAGCAGAACCACCGAACGCGATTTGCGTCCCCGGTAGGCAGCGACATGCAACAGAAGGATCTTCAGCGCTGGCAGAATGATGGAAAAGAGCGCCACGATGATCGCCAGCAGCCTTTCCTCAAGCCACAAGCCTTCTATGATGCTGACGAGCGACGGCGTCTCGGTGAAAAACAGCAGCCGGTCGAGCGAAACCAACGGCAGGGTCAGACCCAATCCGAATGAAAAGGCGGAGATGGCGACAAGGATCGGCAACAGAATGGACGTCACGACAGGCTCCCCCGACTGAATCAGCGGCTGGTATGAATCGGCGAGCCTGACGCTACAGACATTATCAGATTGCTGCAATCTCGCTGGCCAGCTCACCAACCTCGTCCCAATCGGTGAATTCGATCGTGGAGGTGGGATCAGTCGGCCCTTTGGTGATCGACATGATCAGTCTGATCATAAATCGGTCAAACCGTGAATAGCGGGGATAATCGAGCCGACCGGCCACAGCGCGCACGAGCACAGGCGACAGGGTCGGATAGCGTGCCACCCACTTCTGCAAATAGATGCTGCGCTCGATACTGCGCTTTTCAGGCTTTCGCGCGGTCAGATTGACGGAAATGAGCACCAGCTTCTTTTGGCTCAAAGCGGCTTCATGGTAGGAGAGGAATCGCTCTGCGGGTTTGAGATGCCGCCCATAGCGAATGGCCGCAACGACCACCACCACATCTGCACGATCAAGTGTTATATCTGAGGGAGTACCTGCGTTTAGGTCAGAAACCGTGACGCACGGCCCGGTTTGTTCGATCTGCTCGCCTATAAAGGCGGCAACCTTGGCTGCCTGACCATCCTGGCTGGCGAAATATATGGCAATCAGCGACATGTCGAACCAAAGCTTACGGTTTCATGATTGCCCTTTGCTTAGCCGATCATAGGGTGTGGAACCACCCCAGATGACAAATAAACCGCCCACTGGCAAAAGCACAGTCGGCACGGCGCATTCCCGCCGGTGAAGTAAGAAAGCCACAACCTAGCTCTCACGACCGACACTGGTGTCGGCCGACAGGGGAATGTTTGACTTGAATGGCGTCTAACGAGTTCGATGGCGACCAATCATGGTAAAATCGTCAAGTTCGTCCTGCTCGGCCTGCTCGATGGCAGCCTGCTCACGCTGATGATCCCGCTCTTCGAGCTTTTCAACCTTTTTCATCTCGCCAATCGCTTCACGCAATTGATCCTGCGCACGGTCGAGCTGTTCGTTCAGATCAGAAATCGAAACGAGCAGATTCTCCTTACGCTGATGCGCAGCCTTCGCGAAGGTCGGATAGGCAAAATGCCCGACATCGTTGATGCCGGCTTTTTCCTCTTCGACAGCAATCTGGGTATCGAGATCCCGGATCATGCCTTCGAATTCTGTGATCATCAATTCAATCTGTCCAACCTGACGGCGCTTTTCATCAACCTGAAAGCGCTTAAGGCGGAGGAGACTATCACGCGACTTCATTACTCAATACTCCTTAAAGCCCCGAATTGCCCTGTTCTGACTGCATTCCAAGGATGGATGCCAGCAACTGATACCCTTCAGTCAAACCGGTTGCCTCTTCCTTTCGTTGAGAAAGGAAGGCTTCCAGCGGTTCATGAAGAGCGATTGCCAAATCCACATTTGGGTCGCTTCCCTGTTTATAAGCGCCCAGTCGGATCAACTCTTCCATATCCGAATAGGTCGCCATATGTTGCCGAGCCTGCAAAACTGCTGGCCAGTAGGCCGGATCGGCAGCTTTGGGAAGTGTACGCGAAACAGATTTCAAAATGTTTATCGCGGGATACCTCCCCCTCTCGGCAATGGCCCTTTCCATAACGATGTGACCGTCCAATATACCCCGGACGGCATCCGCTACAGGCTCATTGTGATTATCACCTTCCACTAAAACAGTAAAAAGTCCCGTAACAGCACCCTCATTTTTTTCACCAGGCCCCGCTCTTTCGAGAAGTTTCGGCAATTCTGCGAAAACGGTTGGCGTATATCCCTTAGAAGTGGGGGGTTCTCCGGCCGCGAGACCGATTTCCCGCTGCGCCTGCGCAAAGCGTGTCACCGAGTCCATCATGCACAGGACCTGCTTGCCGTCCTCCCTGAAATATTCTGCCAGCGCCATTGTCAGATAGGCTGCCTGTCGCCGCATAAGGGCCATTTCGTCGGAGGTGGCCACGACAACGACAGAGCGCCTGAGGCCTTCCTCGCCCAGATCATCCTGCACGAACTCCTGGACCTCGCGTCCCCGCTCTCCGATCAGGCCGATCACGTTCACCTCTGAACTGGCGTTGCGGGCCAGCATCGACATCAAAACCGACTTGCCGACACCAGAGCCTGCGAAGATGCCCATTCTCTGGCCCTCACAAAGTGTTGCAAAGGCATTCAGCGAGCGGACCCCCAAATCCATCGGCCCGCCCACGCGCATGCGCATATGCGCCTGAGGCGGCTTTCGCTTGAGCGGAACGGACCGATAGCCCCGCGGCAAGGGGCCCTTGCCGTCGATTGGCTCGCCAAAGGCATTGACCATGCGCCCCAGCCAACCGCGCGTGGGCCGGATCACCGCCGGGCCATGCAGCACGGCTCTACACCCAAGTCTGATGCCGTCGAGCTCGGAAAAGGGCAGGCACAAGGCGCGATCATCAGAAAACCCGACCACCTCGCATTGGGCCGGTTCGCGTCCCTGAGCATGAATGGACAGCATCGATCCAACGCTCATTTCGAACAGCGGGCCCGTGACCTCAACTAGGTGGCCTTGAATCGACGTAACGCGGCCATAGGCATGGCGCGCGGTGACATCTTCGACTTTTCCGATGAGGTTCTGGACCATTGCCGAGCCTTTAATGATTCTTTTCCATGGTAATGATTCGTTTACCTGATTGGTTAATTATTATCACGAGGCATTTAGAGAGGTAATTATTTCCCAGTTGGAACTTCCGCGACGTTGTGGAGTCTCGAGAATCGCTTACATAAGTTTCTTAAAGTGAAACTTTAACTAGGACACTAGGAAAATTTTTCCTAGGATTCAATGAGATAACACTTTTTCCTGTGAAGTAGCAATGTGAGGCTTGGCAGCGGAATCAGTTTTTGTTAACCATTATGTCATAGCCTTATTAACTGGGATTAATTTGGTCCTAAGCAACCGTCAGAACGGCGGGTTGCTTCGTGCCCAGAAAGGCAAACCAAGGGGATTGGCATGCGCGTTTTGCTAATTGAAGACGACGGCGCCACAGCACAGAGCATCGAGTTGATGCTGAAGTCTGAAAGCTTCAACGTCTACACGACTGATCTTGGCGAAGAAGGCGTCGATCTCGGCAAGTTGTACGATTATGACATCATACTTCTGGATTTGAACCTTCCGGACATGAGCGGCTACGAAGTGCTTCGTACCCTGCGCGTGTCAAAGGTGAAAACTCCGATTCTTATTCTGTCCGGCCTTGCTGGCATCGAAGACAAGGTTCGGGGCTTGGGCTTCGGCGCAGACGATTATATGACCAAACCGTTCCACAAGGACGAACTGGTCGCACGCATTCATGCGATCGTCCGCCGCTCGAAAGGTCATGCCCAGTCGGTCATCACGACTGGCGAGCTGACAGTCAATCTGGACACCAAAACTGTTGAGGTTCAGGGCCAGCGCGTCCACCTGACAGGCAAGGAATACCAGATGCTCGAACTGTTGAGTTTGCGCAAGGGCACCACGCTCACCAAGGAAATGTTCCTCAATCACCTGTATGGTGGCATGGATGAGCCAGAGCTGAAGATCATCGACGTCTTCATCTGCAAGCTGCGCAAGAAACTGGCGACAGCAACCGGTGGCCGCAACTATATCGAAACCGTTTGGGGCCGCGGCTATGTGCTGCGCGAGCCGGACGAAGAAAGTTTGCGGGAAAGCGCCTGATATCAATGCCCTGACAGTGGCTCGCATCGACCATTTGCGAGCGCTGCAGGCCTGTGCCTACCCGTACCAATACCCTTTCATTTTTGATTTGCCGCCCTCAATCCGGGCGGCTTTTCTTATTTCAGCTTCATTGGGAATCCGGCCGTTTCGCACCGTGTCTGGTTAGCGCCCAACGAAAAACCGCCCGGCTATTGCCGGACGGTTTTACTTGTTCATCGATTGATGAATTTAGCGGCGCCCACCGGGGATGGACGAAAACCGGGAATGACCAAGCGGCTTGACGCTGCTGGACCCGACGCCCGTATCAAGAGAACTGCGCGTCGGTGACGCTCCCCCTACGACAGCCCGAGGCGTCTGTGGAGCACTGGCAGTTTGGGTCGCGCCACGCGCATTGACATAGAGGCCGCGCTTTCCTTGCACATTCTGGAACGAAGTTGTCAGCCCGACAACGGTTTCGGCAGCACCCAACAGCAGATAACCATCGCCCGCCAACTGCTTGGACAAGCGGTTCATGATGTCCGATTTGGTCGCCTGATCAAAATAGATCAACACGTTGCGACAGAAGATGACATCGAACTGCCCCATGGATGCGAAGCTCTCGAGCAGGTTGAACGGACGGTAGGTGACCATCGACCGGATCTCCGGCGCAATCTGCCACATTTCCCCAACCTGCTTGAAGTATTTGATGAGCATCTGAACAGGCAGGCCGCGCTGGACTTCAAACTGGCTATAGAAGCCAGACCGGGCTTTCTCGAGCACTTCTTGCGAAATGTCGGTACCGATAATTTCGAAGGACAAACCACGGAGCTTGCTGGCGTTCTCCTTGAGGCTCATGGCCAGCGAATAAGGCTCCTGCCCGGTGGAAGCCGCCGCGCACCAGATCCGAACGCGACCGGTTTTACGTGTTGCAACAAGGTGGGGCAGGATGGTGTCGGCAAAATGCTCGAACGGCGTCTTGTCGCGAAAGAAGAACGACTCGTTGGTGGTCATCGCTTCCACGACAGCCGTCTGCAAGGTGCGGTCACCAAGGCCACGCAACTTGCCGATCAAATCGGCAATGCTCGAAAGGTTCGCCTTGCGAGCGATCGGCATGAGCCTGCTTTCGACCAGATATTGCTTGTCATTGGAGAGAACCAAGCCGGATTTTTCCTTAAGAAAGCCCTGCAGGAAAGCGTAGTCTTGTGGCGTCATGATCGCTCACCCCTAAATACTCTCAAAACTTTGGAACCGATCTGGTTCAGCGGAAGAACTGCAGCACAAACCCCAGCTTGAGCGGCAGCGCCCGGCATACCCCAAACGACACTGGTTGCTTCATCCTGAGCGATGACACTGCCACCAGCATCGACAATGAACTTAGCACCGGCAGCCCCATCGTGGCCCATCCCGGTCAGTACGACAGCCAGAATGGCTGAGCCATAGACCTCGGAAGCCGTCTCGAACAACGGATCCACGGCAGGCTTACAGAAATTGACTGGCGGCGTATCTGTCAGCTTGATGAACGTCTGCCCCGCCTTTTTGGTCAGCAACATATGCTTGCCCCCTGGCGCGACATAGATGTGACCATTTTGCACGGCCTCACCGTCCTGCGCTTCTGCGGCTGGCATCCCCGAGGAACGGGCCAAATGCTCCGCCAGAATGGCAGTGAAGGTTGCCGGCATATGCTGAGTGATCAGAATGGGAGCCGAACGCATCTGCGGGCCGATCTCGTGCAGCAGTTTCTCAAGGGCCTGCGGCCCTCCCGTCGAACTGCCAATCAGAAGGGCTCTGGGCCGTGCAGACCCTAATTTGCGCAGCTGAATGCCTGATGCGGTTGCGCTTGCAGCCTTCTCAGGAGTGGCCTGCACGACCTTGGTGCCACTCTTAGCAAGACTTTGGCGGCTGTGTTGCGTGCGTGCGGTTGGCTGTGCAGCGCCGCGAGCATTAAGTGGTCCAGCTCTGGAGGCACGGAAGCCCGAAGCCCCGCCATCCGGCACACCGCCGATCGCCTTGATTTTTTCGAGGAGCTCGACGCGGAACTCCTTGGACGTCGTGATCTGGCTGTTGGATTCGGGCTTGGGAACATAGTCCGTCGCACCAAGGGACATCGCACGCAAGCTGATCTCCGCATTGCGGCGCGTCAGTGTCGACGCCATGATGATCTTGCTGGTGGGATTGTTCCTAAGCAGCTGCGGCAATGCCGTCAGGCCGTCCATGTCCGGCATTTCAATATCAAGAACAACGATATCTGGCTTCGATTTCGCAACGTCCTCGACGGCCAGACGTCCATTCCTGTGCGAGCCTACCAGAGTAAGGTCTGGATCATCATTGACCCATCTGCCAATCAGACCGCGGATCACGACGGAATCGTCGACCACCATGACCTTGATCTGGCGAGATGTGGCACTAGATGCCGGAGCATTGGCAGTCATCAGACCCATAGTTCCAACTCGCTGTTAGATTGATATTATTGTTGCATTGACCAGAGATTAGATCAGGCCGACTTCCTGCAGCTTGGCCTCTACGATCTCGCGATCGAACGGTTTCATGATGTATTCATTCGCACCGGCACGAATGGCCTTGGCGATATGAGAAACATCGTTTTCCGTCGTGCAGAAAATCACCTTCGGATCAGCGCCGCCATCGAGTTTGCGAAGCTCCACCAAAAAGTCCAGGCCATCCATTACTGGCATGTTCCAATCGAGCAGGACAGCATCGGGCATATTGTCCGCACAGCTCTCCAAGGCTTCCTTGCCATCTTCGGCTTCAGCTATTTCGAAGTCGAGATCCTCAAGGATTCGGCGGGCGACCTTGCGAATAACGCTGGAATCGTCAACAACCAAACAAGTCTTCATTTTTCTACTCCAAAGGCACCGTCAATTCGGATGATCAGGCAGCAACACCAGTTGTCACCATATCACCCAGAACCCGGTCCACATCGAGAATGACCATCAGGTCGTTCTTGAGACGATGAACACCGGCCGCTACATCTGCCCAGCGCGGATCAAGGTTGCTTGGCACTGCTTCACGGCTCGTCTCAGTCAGGTCCAGAACCTCACCAACACTGTCGATAATCAGGCCATAGGATTCTTCACGGAATTCTATTCCGATTGCCATCAGGCTGTTCGCATTTTCCAGCGGCTTGATGCCAAGGCGTTTGCGCATGTCAATCGCGGTGACGATGCGACCACGAAGGTTCAACACACCGGCAATTTCTGACTGGGACAAAGGCACCTGCGTGACGGACTCGGGGACAAAGACATCATGAACCCGGTTGATCGGAAGCCCAAACAACTGCTCGGAAATATAGATGGTCACATACTGGATGGTTTCACTTGCGTTGTCGTCTTCCAGTTCGTCTGTGAATTTGTGCTCACTCATGCGGCAACTCCCACTTCAATGTGCTGCTCTTTCAGGGATGCGATCAGTCCCGGACGGTCGAATTTGGCAACATAGTCGTTGAAACCGGCCTTGCGTCCGCGTTCAATGGCTGCCGGCGTGCAGAGCGACGACAGTGCGATGATCGGAATATCGCGTGTTGCCGGAGCCCGGCGGACGGCCTCACAAAGCTCGAAACCGTTCATTTCCGGCATCTCGATATCGGAGACGACGATTTCATAGCTCGGATCACGTTCCAGCGCGGCAAGAGCCTCGGCACCACTTGAGCAGACGGTCACTTCATACCCGGCAGCCTTGAGAACCGGTCCAAGCATGTTGCGGAAGAAGCTGGAGTCATCAACAAACAGCAGTTTCTTGACCAGCGGCTCGTCGATTGACATTTCTTTGCGATGGAACCAGTCCTCGAATGCCTGCGGCAAGAAGTGCCCCACATCAATGATCTCGGTTGCCTTGCCTTTGATCACAGCCGTGCCCAGAACGCCCGGAACTTCGGAAGAGACCTCGATGTTGAGTTGTTCGTCGACGATATCGACGATTTCATCAACAACCAGCCCCATGGAGCGGCCTGAGTCGGAGAAGACGAGCATCGGCTGCGACCCTTCGGTGCGGCGCTGGACGAAGTCATTGACCTGTACCAGCGGCATCAGGCTGCCGCGATATTGAACCATGTCGCGTCCGTTGGAGAATTCGATCTTGCTGATTTCGAACTCTTCGAGACGGGTAACGAGCGATAGCGGAACCGCTTTCGGCTCGGAAGAACCGGCGCGGAAGATAAGAAGAGAAACCGTATTCTGTTCTTCTGGCAGAGCTTCCTTCTCGGCAGCCTCTTTATCAGCATCCACATCGGTACCGACATGGCTACCAAAGGCCTGTGCGACGCCATTGGGATCAAGGATCATGATCACCGAACCGTCACCAAGAATGGTATTGCCAGAGAACAGGGTCAGGTGCCGCAGCATGGATGCCATCGGTTTGACCACGATTTCTTCTGTATGGAAGACAGCATCGACCACAACGCCGAAGGTCTGCGGGCCGACTTGCATGACCACGATGAAGCCATTGTCGTCCAGTTCCATCTCTTCGTCTGTTTTCTCTTCAATCCCGAGCAGGTTGCTCAGGTGAATGAGCGGTAGCAGCTTGTTGCGCAAGCGCAGAACCGGCGTATCCTTGATCCGTTCGATCTTGTGCTCGGAATTGTTCTGAACGCGCACCAGCTCGACAACAGAAAGCTGCGGGATCGCAAAGCGGTCGCCGGAAGCTTCCACCAGCAAGGTCGAAACAATCGCAAGGGTCAGCGGGATCTTGATCGAGAAAGTCGAGCCTTTGCCCTGAATGGATTTCAGGTCGACCGAACCACCGATCACTTCAATATTGTTGCGAACCACGTCCATGCCGACACCACGGCCCGACACGTTGGTCACTTTCTCAGCAGTCGAGAAGCCAGCAGCAAAGATATATTTGTTGATCTGCTGCTCTGTCATCTTGTCGAGCTCGGCTTCGGTAGCAAGCTCGCTCTTGAGAATTTTTTCCTTCACCTTCTCGGTGTTGATGCCGCGTCCATCATCAGCGATATCGATGATGATATGGCCACCCTCATGATAGGCAGAAAGGGTAATGGTGCCTTTGGCTGGCTTCCCCATTGCCACACGTTCGTCTGGCATTTCCAGGCCATGGTCGGCAGAGTTGCGAACCATGTGAGTGAGCGGATCTTTGATCAGCTCCAGAACCTGACGGTCAAGCTCTGTATCCTGACCGATCATCACCAGATCGATGGTTTTTTCGAGATCATTAGCGAGATCGCGAACGACACGAGGCAGCTTCTGCCAAGCGTTGCCGATCGGCTGCATGCGGGTCTTCATGACCCCTTCCTGCAGTTCAACGGTTACGTTGGACAGGCGTTGCAGCGGAACCTTGAATTCGGAATCTTCATGGCGGCGCACGATTTCGAGCAACTGGTTACGGGTCAGCACCAGTTCCGAAACCATGGTCATCAGATGCTCAAGGGTCTCGACATTGACGCGGATTGACGCGCCATGCGAACCACCAGACTTGGTTTCCTTCTCAGCCTTTTCATCCTTTTCAGGAGCTTTGCGGCGCGCTGCCTTGGCAGCAGCCGCATCATCTTTAGGCTTAGCAGGCACGATACCGGCGCGCTTCTTGGCAGCGGCATCAGCAACAGCAGCCTCGGCAGCTTCCTTGGCAGCCTCGGATACATCAAAATCATCAGGGCCGTCTGTTTCGCGGAAAGCGCGCTCCAGATCATCCAGCGAAACTTCGCCTTCCTTCAGCTCGCGCTCAAGGACCTGATAGACTTCGTGAGAAGCTTCTTCCGATTTGGGCTCTTTTGCCGGCTCATCTACCGCGACAGGCTCTTTCGCCGGAGCAGCTTTTGCATCGACGGCGTCCACCCCACCCATATTGGCATATTTACCTATGCCAGAGAGACGATCCAGCTGATCAATCAGATCATCGTCCGAACCTTCCGGCTCGGCCTGATTTTCTGCAAGTTCAGAGACAATCTCTTTAATGCGGTCCAGAGAGAGCAAAATGACAGAAACGGACTCGCCGGTTACGGCGGCCCCATCCCTGAATTTACCCATCAGGGTCTCAGCGGCATGGGCCAGACTTTCAAGTCTTGGCAAGCCCAAAAAGCCACAGGTCCCTTTAATCGTATGTACTAGCCGGAAAATATTATCGAGAATTTGAGCATTATTTGGCTCTTGCTCAAATTTCACAAGCTCGACGTCAACAACGTCCAGGCTCTCGTTGGTTTCCTCGATAAATTCGCGTAGCAGATCATCCATGGCTTAAAACCCTGATTCGTGGCGGAATCCTGTCTTCATCAGACATCTATTCCGCCCCAGTCTCGGGCCAAACCGTTAAATAATGCTGAAGCGATTTTATAAATTATAAGCGTACAACATCTGCAACGCCTGTATTTTCACACTCTATTAACGAAACCGCAAAAAACGCTAGGAAATCAGCCAGTTTTTACTGCCGAATACTAGGCACGATCGGCCAATTCCTGTGGGATTTCTTCATCCATATCAGAAGTTTGTGCAACACCGATCATCTCATCAGCGCTTGGAACGCTCACAGGCTGTGCCTTGATCGTAATCGTATCGTCCACCCAGTCAAAAACCAAGTCCATTTTGGACTCTCGTGCCAGCAGCCCCGTGTAATAGGGCTGGATCGCATGGGCATCAATGCCATGCTCATCCGCAGGCTTGCCACGCAGCAAACGATCAAAGCTTGCCGGGATGCGGGCGCTTTTGCCCTCACAAACCAGTGTGAAAGTCGGATAACGCGAATCTCCCTCGATCAGAACCTTGATCGAACCACCACGCGGTATGGTCGCCCCCCCCAGGAGAATGAGGTTGAGGACCAGTTTGACAAGATTCTTGGGCATCAGCACGCGGGTGCCTTGCCATTCGAGTTCCGGTTTCTCGCCCGCCATGAAATTGCGCGCGACACTTTCGGCGTCACCGGTATCGATTTCCGCACCGGCCGAACCGGCTGCGCCAAAGGCGAGGCGAGCAAACTGGAGCTTCGCCGAGGCCGTCTTCGCGCTCTTGGTGATCAGCTCCATGGCGAAATCACGCATTTCCTCGCCATTGTCTTCTTCGAGCACTTCGAGCCCGTTGGTGATCGCCCCGACAGGACTGATGATATCGTGGCAGACACGGCTGCAAAGCAGGGCGGCAAGATCCATGGAAGAGAGCGTATCGGTACCAGTCATAGCATCCTCGAAACTTCGGCACAGGGTCAGTCTGTCAAGGCCGCAGCATGTCGCACGGATCGAATACCGATCAACCAGAACGCCCGCAACGGCCATATCAAGCACATTGTAACAGCATTCCCATGACAATGCTCGCCTTCACCAATCAGGCGAATCAAACAAGTTCGTAGCCTTGAGGATTACTCGTATCCCCCCCGTGTGCCAAGGCCGGATTGGCCCAGCGCTCCCATTTCGCGCGGTGAAACGGCGCGGAGAAGTCCCTGAAACACCCCTGCAGGTCCACTCCAGATCGAAACTTTCTTTTGGTTTCAGAAAGTTATCGAGCGAGTGTGCCTTCAAGTTCCGTCCAGTTTATGTCGGATCGCTTAATGTGGAGATCAATCGCCTCGACCCACGCGGCGCGTGCAGTGAAGGAATAGAACAGGAAAAGCCTGCCTCGATAGATAGCCCAAACCAGGGGGTTGCTGTTCGACACATAGCCGCGCGCCATGGCGAGCGCACCATGACCGCCATATTGCGGCGCATAGACTTCGGGGTCAGCTTGAAACACGGCTCGGTTGGCCTGGCTTGAAAACAGCCAGGTCACGCCCTTCCATGTATAGCCAAGCGAGCGCTTGCCGCGGATCGCGGCATGGTCGGTAAAGTAGGCGACGGGGTCGTATCCGTAAAGCGCATTGCCCGTGTTGCCATCAACAACAACACGGCGTGACTGCAAGGACGCGTGCGCCGGTCGCTCGAATAAGCAAATGATGATAATCATCATTGTTGTGATTAGGGCGGCCAACGCGAAGAAACAGTTCGATGTCCTATTCATATCCAGCGAGTGAACTCCGCAAGTCTTATGATTGTTTCTCTCACCACCCTGAGACTGTTTGATCAAAACAAACACCCCGTAATTTTGTTTTAACAGCGCCTCACGTCTACGAGGAAAGCGTTAATAATTCGGCGATATCCATCAGTTAGGGTAAATGGACTCTTTCACTTTCGTGTCATCATCGGAACTTATTGCCTCCAAAAGGGCAAATTCCCGTGGCACAAGCATTCAAGCGCAGCTTAACATCAATGCTGCACTTGCCAAGGAAGGAAAATTAGCAATGACAAATATGCCAAGCCGGGGCATGATAGGCATTCGCACAAGATACATGGCGCTGATGCTACTTGTTTTGAGCGCCTGTTCCTTTTCTCTGAACGCTCAAGCACAGCAGAACGCTCAAGCACAGCAGAATTCGGACAATCACTATACCGCCAATGAGCTGGTTCAGGCCGGACACTATTTCTTTGGCACGGTGGCCGGCGGCATCGCGTCGGTGATTGAAAAGGCGGTTGCAAGCCACGGCCTTCCCAACGGATACATCCTTGGCGAGGAAGGCAGTGCAGCTCTCATCGCAGGCGCCCGTTATGGCGAAGGCCAGCTGCATACCAAGAATATGGGCGTTCACAAGGTTTACTGGCAAGGGCCATCCATTGGCTGGGATTTTGGCGGAGATGGCAACCGCACCATGATGCTGGTCTACAAGCTGCCCAGTGTTGATTATCTTTATCGCCGCTGGGGCGGTGTGAATGGCTCGGCATACTTCATCGGCGGATTTGGCGTAACCCTTCTGTCGTCGGACAAGCAATATTACATCGTGCCGATCCGATCCGGGGTTGGCGCACGTCTGGGCATCAATGTCGGCTACGTGAAATTCACGCATCAACCGACCTGGAACCCGTTCTGACGCATCATGAGGCGCTCGGGACCGGCTCAAACAATGACGCTACAAATCGGGTGCGCAGCGGATTTCCTATTCCGTTGCGCCCGAGGGCCTGATAACTGTGTGGCCTGATAACTGGGTGACAAGTCGGATGAGCCGGCACGGATCGCACATCTGTCCGGCTTGATTTGAACCTGTTTCTGATCGATTATTCGAGTTCGGCACACGGATCGGGACCGAATTGGACGATAAGGCAAGCATGCGAGGATAGGGCAACGTGATCGCAATCGCTATGTACATACTGCTTGGAGCGTTTGTGACCTTGTTGCTGACGCTTTTTGTACTGCCCCTGATCTGGCGTCGTGCTGTCAAACTCACAGAAATACGCATCAAGGCAGAAATGCCGATCAGCTACAGCGAACTGCAGGCCGAAAAGGACATGCAGCGCGCCGAGCAGGCTATTCAATTTCGCGGCCTTGAGGTCATCGCAGAAGAGCGGCTTGAGGACGTGGCCAACAAGGCGATGAAAATTGACCGCCTTCACAAGACCCTGAAAGAAAAAGACGAAGCGATCGAGGCGCGACAGGCCGAAATCACCGCCCTTCAGGGGACGTTGTATCTTCGCGAAAATGACGGAGAAGACACGCGCCTGACGCTCAAGACCACAGCCGAGGAGTTGGAAGAGGCGCGCAAAACCATCGCAGCCCATGAGCGGACAATCGTCAACCTTGAAGAGAACGCCGAGGAACTGGACACCCAGATCGGCGAACACAAGATCGAGACGGTCGCCCAGCTCACCCGGATCGAGAATCTGAAACAAGAAATCGCAGCCTTGACCAACGAGCGCAACGCGGCACAAACCGCCAAGGCAGAGGTCAACGGACAGCTCGCTCAGAAAACAGCCGAGCTGGAGCGCACCAAGGAGCAGCGCAACAGCATTCAGGAACGCATCGACAGCCTGCAATCGGACATTGCCGACAAGGATACCCGCATCGAGCACCTCGGCCGACAACTCGAACGGGCGCACGAAGGCAAACCGGATCTGGATCTATCGCAACGTCTGGCCGAGGCGGAATCGCGCCGCGTTGAAGCCGAAGCCAAGGTCGCCAGCCTGTCGCTTCAGCTTGGCTATCAGCAACAGGCACCCGAAGAGGCAGACATCTCCTCCATGATCAGCAAACTCCAGTCCGAAAAGCAGACTGTTGAAGAAAAGCTCGCCGATGCAATCAAGGAAAAGGATCGGCTCAGTAGCGAAATCAGGTCAATGAAAAAGGACGCCGAGGAAAAGGCCAAGAACGCCGAACTGTCCCCCGGCGAACGCGAGCTCAGAGACCAGATCAGGATCATTGCCACGCGTATCACCGATGTCGCCGCTGACATGGAGGGCGAGGGCTCCCCTATTCTTGCACTCCTTGAGAAGGACAAGACCGAAACCAAGGCCGCCCCCGAGGCCAAGGAAGCCAAAGAAGCACCGTCCGACGAAGCGAAAGCACCGGAAGCAGAAGCAACATCTGAATCAGAAGAACAAACGGATGCATCAGCAGCCGAAACCGACGAGCCGACTGGCGAGCCAAACAAGACAAACGGCAGCGAAAATGAAAACGGCAACGGCCAGACAACCGCCAAAGGAAACGACAAACCCGACCATGACGAGACCGACGACGAGGACTCGGATCATGGTGGCGGTCTGATCGCGGCAGCCAAAAAGAAAGCCAGCGACCCGTGGACCGCTGTTTTCTCGCTGGCAGACCGCATCCGCGAGATGCGCGACCGGCCCGGAGACAAGTCAGCCTGACACCCGGCGCGAAACCTGATCAACAGCTTGATCCCGATCCCACCGAAACCCTTGCACCAGACCGCCCCCGGCAGAGCGGCAGGCTTGCCAAGGATACCCTCATTGTATAAAGCGTGGGGTTCCTGGACGCTTTCGTTCCGATCCCGTCTGCATCGCACACGCGCTCCCTTGAAAACACATCGATCATGGCACCACCACTTCTTCATCTTCAGGACATTCATCTCGCAATTGGCGGACAGGCTTTGCTATCGGGCGCTGAGTTGGCCGTTCACGAAGGCGATTCCATCGCCCTTGTCGGTCGCAACGGCTCGGGCAAGTCCACCCTTCTGAAGATTGCAGCCGCCCGTGTCGAACCGGATCGCGGCGAGCGTTTCTTCCAGCCCGGAACAACCTTGCGTTATCTGCCGCAGGAACCAGACCTGTCCGCCTACAAGACCGTCCTCGATTATGTCGAAGACGGACTGGCGCCGGGGGATGAGCATTATCGTGCCCAGTACCTGCTCGATGAACTTGGCCTCACAGGCAGCGAAAACCCGGCCAACATCTCAGGCGGCGAGAGTCGCAGGGCCGCTCTTGCGCGTGCCCTTGCACCACAGCCCGACATCCTTCTGCTCGACGAGCCGACCAACCACCTCGACCTGCCCGCCATCGAATGGCTCGAGAACGAACTCAGGCAGATCCGATCGGCAAAGGTCATCATCAGCCATGACAGACGCTTTCTGGAGAACCTGACGCGGAACGTGGTCTGGATTGATCGCGGCACTGCCAGACGCTCCAGCCGAGGCTTTGCCCACTTCGAAGCGTGGCGCGACGACGTCTTTGAGCAGGAAAAGGTCGAAGAGCAGAAGCTCAAGCAGAAGATCCTCGCCGAGGAGGACTGGATCCGTTACGGCGTCACCGCCCGCCGCAAGCGCAATGTGCGGCGCCTTGGCGAACTTGGTGAATTGCGCTCAAAGAAGCGCGACATGGCTCAGAACCGCCCTCAGGGCGACGTGAAGCTGAATGCCTCCGAGGGAGAGAGTTCTGGCAAATCGGTCATCAAGGCCAAGGAGATCAGCAAGAGCTTTTCCGACCAGCCGATCATCAAAAGCTTTTCAACCGAGATCCTGCGCGGCGATCGCGTCGGCATCGTCGGCCCCAACGGGTCTGGCAAGTCGACCCTGATCAATCTGCTCACCGGATTGCTGGAGCCCGACGCAGGGACGGTCAAGCTGGGCACCAATCTGCAGATGGTGACGCTTGATCAGAAGCGCGAGAGCCTCAATCCCGACTGGACCTTGAAGGAGGCCCTGACACCCCATGGCGGCGACATGGTACAGGTGGGCGATAGCTCACGCCATGTCGTGGGCTACATGAAAGATTTTCTGTTCCGTCCGGAACAGGCTCGAAGCCCCATAACCGTGCTCTCTGGCGGTGAACGGGGCCGATTGATGCTGGCCCGCGCCCTCGCCCAGCCCTCCAACTTTCTTGTGCTCGACGAGCCGACCAACGATCTGGACCTCGAAACGCTCGATCTGTTGCAGGAAATGATCACCGACTATTCCGGTACCGTGCTGCTGGTCAGCCATGACCGCGACTTTCTTGATCGCATCTGTAATGCCACCTTCTATGCCGAGGGAGATGGCCACTGGACCGAATATGCCGGGGGCTATAGCGACCTGATCGCTCAGCGCGGCTCGGGCGTTCAAGCCCGCAAGAGCCCCAAGAAGGACAAGGACAGGGCGGCAAAATCCGCATTGGAAGGGGACACCGAAACGAGCGCGCCCAAGCAGCGCAAGGCCCTCACCTTCAAGGACAAGCACCTGCTCGAAACCCTCCCCGCAAAGATGGAAGAGATCGAGTCCAAGATCGCACGATTGCGCGCTCGCCTTGAAGATCCAGATCTTTTCAGCAAGGACCCCGAGACCTTCAACAAGGCCGCCAAGGCACTTGAGGCACAGGAAGACCTGCTCGCCAAAGCCGAAGAAAAATGGCTGGAGCTGGAAATTCTGCAAGAAGAGCTGGGCGAACAATAAACTGATCGAGGCTGCGCTCATCATCCTGTCGGCCATTTTCATGCTGCATCGCGCTGCTTTGCCATCTTTGCAAACTCTAGGGCAACCGCGCCGCAACGAGCCTTGAAGAACGCAGCAACCGACCAACAGCATTTGCACTGGAAATCCGACGCCATCTCGCCTATTGTCCGGCCAAACTTCCATGCCTCATGCCGTTGATCGCGACCGGTCCGAAAGCCGGATCGCTGAGCCAGACATGAGCACCGGCAGACACGAGAAAGACTTCCATGCCATCGAGCCACGAAATTCGCCGCACCTTTGCCATCATCTCGCATCCGGATGCGGGTAAGACGACGCTCACCGAAAAGCTTCTCTATTTTGGCGGCGCCATCCGCATGGCCGGTCAGGTCAAGGCGCGCGGTGAGAAACGCCGCGCCAAATCCGACTGGATGAAGATCGAGCAGGAACGCGGCATCTCGGTGACCTCCTCGGTCATGACCTTCGAGCATAGAGATCTCATCTTCAACCTGCTCGACACCCCGGGCCATGAGGACTTCTCGGAAGACACCTACCGCACACTGACGGCAGTCGACAGCGCCATCATGGTCATCGACGCCTCCAAGGGCATCGAGGCTCAGACCCTCAAACTGTTCGAAGTCTGCCGCCTGCGCGACATTCCCATCATCACGCTGGTCAACAAATGCGACCGTGAGGCCAAGGATCCGTTCGAACTAATGGACGAGATTCAGGAAACCCTGGCGCTCGATGTCTGCCCGATGGTTCTGCCCATTGGCTCGGGTTCCCGTTTCCATGGTTGCTTCAATGTCACCAATGGCGACTATTACACCGCCAAGAACAAGGGCGAAGCGTTTGACACCATTGTCGAGACCTCCGGCATTAACGATGCAAAGCTCGATGATCTGGTCGACAGCCAATTGCTCGAAGAATCCCGCGAAATGATCGAGTTGTCCGAAGTCGGCTATTCCGATTTTGATCTCGAAAGCTACCGCGAAGGCCATCTGTCGCCGGTCATCTTCGGCTCGGCGCTGAAAGACTTCGGCCCCACGGCTCTGCTCGATCTCATCGCCGACATCGCCCCGATGCCGCGCCCCTCGCCCACCACCGAACGCACAGTGACCCCAGATGAGAAGAAAGTCTCCGGATTTGTCTTCAAGGTGCAGGCCAACATGGATTCCCACCATCGCGACCGCGTCGCCTTCCTGCGCATCTGCTCAGGAGACTTCAAGCGCGGCATGAAACTGAGGCAAGTCCGCACCGGCAAGGACGTGATGGTGCACAGCCCGATCATGTTCTTTGCGCAGGATCGCGAAATCGCGCAGGAAGCAGGGCCGGGAGACGTCATCGGCATCCCCAACCATGGCACCATCCGCGTGGGCGACACCTTCACCGAAGGCGAGAATATGCAGTTCACCGGCCTCCCGGCCTTTGCGCCCGAAATCCTGCGCCGCGTCCGCCTGCCCGACAGCTCCAAGGTCAAGCAGCTCCGCCGTGCACTGGAAGACCTCGCCGAGGAAGGCCTGACGCAGGTCTTCAAACCCAACATCGGCTCAAACTGGATCATCGGTCTCGTCGGCGTGCTGCAGCTTGATGTGCTCAAATCCCGGGCCAAGGCCGAGTATGGCGTCGACATCGATTTTGAACCGCTCAGCTACAACATGGCCGTCTGGGTCAAGGCAGAGAGTGACGCCAAGCTCAAGACGTTCCTGTCGGCCAACCCCAACAACGTCGTCCACGACCGCGAAGACCGCCCGGTGTTTCTGGCCAAGAGCCAGTGGGAACTCAACTACACCAAAGAGCGCAACCCGGACATCACCTTCATGAAAACCCGCGAGCTCGTGACCGCCGAAGCCTCCTAACGCGCCCCGCACCAAACAGACTTTCGCCAGTCAGTCGCAATATACCGAATGATTGATACCAACGGCATTTAATTCTGACCTTCTTGAGCCCATTTTCTCATACCTATTGAATGGATGATGGTTGGGTTGGCGGAGAGGCTCTTCCATGCTTGGCAACCAGCATCAAGAATGGCGGCATAGTCTTCGAAGACCCGATTGGACAGGAAGGTACCGCGCAGATACTGCCAAATATTCTCAACTGGGTTCAGTTCCGGTGATTTGGAAGGCAACAGGAGGATGGTGATATTCTTGGGCACGTTGAGTCTGCTTGTCGTATGCCATCCGGCACGATCCATCAGCACCACGGCATGAGCGCCGCGCGCCACTGTCCTTGAGACTTCTTCGAGGTGCATTTGCATGGCCTGTGTATTTGCAAAAGGCATCATCAATCCCGCGCCAACGCCACGCGCTGGACATATTGCACCGAACAGATAGGCATTTTTATATCGCTGATCGGCTGGCAGACGTGGTCTGGTTCCCTTTTTTGCCCATAGTCGGGCCAGTCCATTCTTCTGACCAAGCCTAGCCTCATCTTGCCACCAAATCTCGATGGGCTTGTTCTTTGGCAAATGGCCTACATGCGCTGCCAACGTTGCGGAGAAGTTTTTTTGAAAGCATCAATGACTTCAGGCTTTTGTTCTGGATGTTGAGGTCGACCAGATATGCGCACATACCCCATGCGGCGCAAAAGATCCCGTACTCCACGTTCCTTGTAGGAGACCCCAAACCGCTCTTGGATCACACGCACCAGATCCTGGCTACGCCAGACAGAGACGCCGTCCTTCTCAGGATCAGGACCGGTTTCAACGATAGCAACAAACTCTTCGAGCTGTTCTGGGCTCAAGCGCATGGGAGCGCCGGTTGCTTTGATGTCGACAAGACCATCGGTGCCTTGCTCATTGAAGCGAAGAACCCAATCTCGCAAAGTCTGGCGGTCCATACCGCCGACTTTGGCGGCATCAGCACGGTTCATGCCGTCATAGACAGCCGCAATGGCCAGTAGGCGGCGGCTCTGTTTGGCATTGCGGCATCCTTTGGCAAGACGGCGCAAACTATCGGCGTCAAAAGCATCGCTAAGAATCAAAGCGGCAGACATGGCAAAATCTCCTTTGCCATGTTGAATCACGCCAGTGCTAAAAATGGAATCCCTAAAGAGTCAGAACTTCACGCCCTTGGTATGACTAGTTTGGGCGGATAGTTGCCATTTCATGCAGGTGCGAGATCTTTGCATCCATCGGCAAAAGCGGCCATTCGAGGGTTCTCGAAGCTTGTCCCGATAATTGTAACCCGTTCGGGCGGAAACGGCCATTTCCTGCAAAGAAAAAATTTTCAACATCTTTAGACAAAGCGTTCATTCGAGAGAACTCTCGACGCAGGAAGGTTTCCCCGGCGGGTTCGACTAAGTCGTGCCCCGCAAAACTCCCTCAAATGGCTTGAACGTTCTGAGACGTATTTTTTCGCATGAAGAGGAAGCGCTCAAATTGCTTTCATCATCAAGTACTATTACCGACTAAACATTTGAACTCAGTTTTTGAATATTTGGCCTCTAGGAACCGCATTCTTCAAGCTAAGAAGATTGGTTTGAAGAGGTTTTGGAAGCACATCAATATCAATTATCAGAAAGTGCCTGATCCAGACAAAGCCTGCCCGCATGGCCTCAATGTGAGGGCTGAAGGAATTAGGCCGAGTCGCGCTGAACGAGTTCAAAGCCGATATCAACGACCGGTGTATCCAGATCTGCCTTCAACAGACCGGAGTGGCTCGAAATGAGGCGTTCGGTCACGATGGCTGCCATCTTATCAAAATTCAGCTTTATCGAGGTCAAGCCCGGATTGCAGGTTTCGGCGAAGTCGAGATCGCCGAAGCCGACGATTGCCATGTCTTCGGGCACCTTGATTGCCAGTCGCTGGCATTCGAACAGAAGGCCCAACGCGATAATGTCACTCGAACAGACAATCCCATCAACATCTTTGAATGAGGAAACTATCTTGTTAAGGGCTCGAACCCCAACCTTGGTCGAGGCGGGTTGAAGGTCGGAAACATGCGTGAAGGCAATTCCGGCTGCGATGGCTGCCTCGGAGGACCCCAGACACCTCATGCGCGCGCGCGAATCCTCTTGTAGTCGGGCGCCAACAAAGACGATGTTCTTGCAACCACGATCAATCAGCTGCTGGCATTGTTTCTGACCGACTTCCTTATGATTGAAGCCGACGGAGGTATCGATCGGCTCTCCGTCAATATCCCAGGTCTCCACCACCGGAACTTCGCTATTGGCAAGCATGGTTCTGACGGTATCTGTGTGTTGCACGCCGGTCAGCACGATCCCTGCCGGTTTCCAGGACAGGGCGGCTTTCACGAGCCTCTCTTCGCGATCAAGGCTATATTCGGAATGCCCGATCAGCGTTTGGATGCCATGTTCGGAGAGTAGTCTCTCCACCCTGTTGACCCACTGGGAGAAAAAGGCAGTACGCAGAGAGGGTACGATGATGCTGACAACATTGGACCGCGCAGCAGCAAGCCCTCCGGCAATCAGGTTCGGAACATATCCGAGAGTGTCGATTGCATTTTGAATTTTTTCCTGCGCCTTTTCCGAGACGGCTTCGGGCTTGCGCAGATACAGTGAAACGGTAGAGGGCGACACTCGCGACAGTTCCGCAACCTGTTTCATGGTGACGGACTGCATTTTTCTTCTAATTCGGGACTTCTTGACGATCTGCATCTAGTTTTAGCGAGTCTCTTTGTGAAGCGGTTGCTGGATCAGAGGGTCCCTTTTTAGGCACAAACCCGCTGCATTGGAAATGTAATTTCAGACGGGCGAATTCGAGAGTTGGAATTCTGTGTATCGACTTGCAACTTTAGATCCGGTTTCACTCCTTCTCAAGATGTACGATTGCCAATTCTTACGCGCTAACCTGCAAAATACCAACATCAGAGCCCCGGTTGGCGAGCAAAAACGTAGCGCTACGAAATTTGGCGGTTTGGCAAGGGCAGCACAAAGTGGCTGTCTGCAAAAAATATCGTAGTGTGTTTGTGAGCGCAACAATGATGTTACCAAAGAACGTGATGAACGAATGTGGTATAAAGGAACCGATTTAACAATGGCTTAAATAAGGGTTTGCGCGGCTTTGCGGTGCCTTATCGGAGTGTGAAAGGACTTTGGAGTGATCAGGAGTGAAACTATTCAACGCTCATTCGGTTGTGCGAAGAAAGGGGAAAAATGAGTCGAAAGAGTGCATTTTTGCAAAAAATCGTAGCGCTACGATTGACGTAAAGCGTCCGTTTGACTTATACACGGGTATGTCACCAACATGGTGTACCAGCTCAATTCATAGCGAAAATCGGGAGGTTTTTTATGAAAATTGCACAAATTGCGGCGGTTGCCGCTTTGGCGATCATGGCATCGAGTGTTTCCGCTTATGCTGACAACCTAGAAATTATCGTGCCGTTCAGTGCTGGCGGTGGTACCGACACTGTGGCACGCATGTTTGAGCCGGATTTTTCGAAGGCTATCGGCAAAACATCCATCATTCGAAATGTTGCAGGCGCAAGTGCCACCCTTGGGGCAGCACAGGTGCTTGACTCCAAGCCTGATGGCGCGACGGTCGGGTATATGCCGATTGGGCCGATTTCGATTCAGCCTTTCCTGCGTAAGCTGACCTACGGAACCGACAGCTTCAGCTTTATCTGCCAGACCACTTCGACGCCGATCTTCCTGCTCTCCTCTGGTACGAATGGCATCAACACAGTTGAAGATGCGGTCAATAAAGGGACGTCCGGTCGTGTCGTTTACGGGTCTTCCGGTCCGGGCACGATCATTCATATCGCCATGGCTGCCTTCAGTGATGCTGCTGGTCTGAATGCAGTGCATCTTCCGTTTGCCGGGACTGGGCCTGCAATGAACGCTCTGGTGGGCGGCGAGATCGATCTGTTTGCTGATACCGCAACGGTCATGGAAGCAAACAATCTCAAGGCGCTGGCGATTTTTGCGCCAGAACGGTCTCCGGCCTATCCTGATGTGCCGACTCTCGGAGAGCTTGGCTTTGAAGGCATGGACTTCTCTGTTTGGCAGGGTCTTGTTGGTCAAAAGGATCTCGATCCGGCAATCGTGAAAACCTACACTAAGGCCTGCAGGGCATCACTTGAAGGTGATCGCTTCCAGAAGTTTTCAAAACAGAGCAACACTGGTATCAAGTATCGGAATCCTGAAGAGTTTGAAGCATTCGCCAAGAGCAATGCAAAAGTGAATCAGAAGATTCTTGAGGATGCTGGACTGGTTGCAAAATGATGGCAAAGGTTTCTAGCCGTTCTTTTCTGAACGCGGAGATTATGGTGGCGGTTTCATCCGCCATCATCGTTGGGGGGTTGACCCTCTACGCCTTGACAAGCACCGGCGGCGGCATGAATGCCGCATCCTCCGACTCCCCTATGCGTCTCCCCTTTATCCTTCTGGCTGTTTGGGGTGTGCTGTCGATCGCAATCATTATAAGGGCGGTTAGGAAGTCCGTCGCAAAACGGGTGGATCTCGGTCGGGTGCGTGAAGTCTGCCTTATTTGTCTTCTGATGATCGTGATGACCGTCGGATTTCAGTATGTTGGCTATCTGATCGTGATCGTTGTCGGTCTTCCATTGCTGCTTTGGAGGTTGGGAGAGAGCAGCCTTGTTCGCGGAACGCTTGCCTTTTTGATCCTTGGTCCGGGCATGTGGTTCCTATTTCATCATTTTCTCGGAATTCGGTTGCCCGCAATCCTGCCAGGAGGGCTGTTCTGATGACGCTTTTTACATCTGTGTTGTCTGACGTTTTTCAGTTTCAAACGATACTGGCCCTGCTTCTGGGTACGGGCCTTGGTATCGTGATCGGTGCCTTGCCGGGGCTCGGATCCGTGGTCGGGTTGAGTATCTGTCTGCCCTTTACATTCGGCATGGAAACCGTCCCCAGCGTAACGCTGCTTCTTGGTGTCTACTGTGGTTCGGTCTTTGGCGGATCGATCAGCGCCATTCTCGTCAATTCGCCCGGAACGCCTCAGGCGGCAGCGACGACCCTTGATGGCTATCCCATGATGCAACGCGGGGAGGCCGACATCGCCCTTGGCTGGGCTACGGTCGCCTCGGTGATTGGTGGTATCATTTCCTGCATCGTCCTGATTGTTGCTGCGCCTCAGCTTGCCAAATTTGCAACGCGGTTCGGCTCGGTTGAAGTCTTTGCCTTGATCGTTCTTGCTCTGACCTGCATCGCCGCAGTGTCGCAGAACAACATGATCAAAGGCCTCATGATGGGGGCGGTTGGTCTCTTCATCGCCATGGTCGGTACCGATCCGGTGACAGGCGCAGCGCGGTTCACCTTCGGCACGCAATATCTGACCGCAGGTTTTGATCTGATCTGTGTGGTGATCGGTTTGTTCGCTCTCGCTGAAGCCCTGCATCGCGTTGCCTTTGTCAACAACGAGTCCTCTCTGGTTGCTGGGACGCGCATCAAGCTGCCGTCTCTGTCTCAATGGAAAGGGCGCGTTAGCGGTTTGTTGAGAAGCTCGGGGATTGGCTGCTTGATTGGTGCCTTGCCAGGCACAGGTGCCGCGACTGCTGCCTTCATCAGCTATGCGATGGCGCGTCAGACTTCGCCACAGAAGGAAAATCTGGGGCACGGTGAGCCGGACGGGATCATCGCTGCGGAAGCCTCCAACAATGCCGTAACCGGCAGTGCGATGATCCCATCCCTTGCTCTTGGTATTCCCGGTGACGTGGTCACGGCTATCCTGCTCAGCGCGCTTGTCATTCACGGTATCACGCCCGGTGTAAGGCTGATGGCGGAAAATCAGGAAACGGTTCAGGCCATTTTCGTGGTTCTCATCCTGATCAACCTTGCCATGCTCGTGCTGGCTATTCCTCTGGTTCGCTGTTTCGGCTGGCTGCTCTCCATTCCACCGTTCCTGGTGACCGCCGGTATCGTGGTGTTTGGTCTGATCGGCGCAGTGACCGTTCGCGGCAATCCGCTGGACGCAGTCACGGCTGCCATTTTCGGGATCCTTGGTTATATCCTCAGGGTAACGGGGTTCCCGCTGGCTCCACTCGTGATTGGTCTCGTACTGGGGCCGCAGTTCGAGCAGAACCTGAGACGTGGCCTGCTGCTGCATGATGGACACTTCCTTGAATTCTTCTATGCCAGCCCGATTGCAATCGTGATCTTCATCTGCGTTGCCTTGGCGATATGCTCCCCAGTGATCGGAGTGGTGAAAAAGAAGCGCAACCGGTCGCAAGGTACGTCTGCCTAAGAACGACGCCAGCGCGCCATTTCGCTATCATCCTTACTCAAGCTGTGTGAACTGCAAACCTACTTGCCCAAAAATCGAAGCCAAATCATAGCGCTAAGATTCTAAAAATTCCGGCAGTGTTCCTGATCCCTGAACGGTGAAGGGATATGCCGGGGCCAAGCAGACAGCTGCGCCACAGGATTGCAAGCCTTGGTCTGATCAAGCCATCTGTACAGCCGTCAGACATTCGAAGGAGTTAAGAGCATGAGCTCTGAGACAAACAAAAAGCAACTTTCCGAGCTGCGATCCCAGCGCTGGTTTGAAGGCCCCGCGATCCGCCAGTGGGCGCACCGTCAAAGAACCCAGCAGATGGGAATGCGCCGGGAAGAATTCCTTGGCAAACCGGTGATCGGTATCATCAACACCTGGAGCGACATGAGCCCTTGCCATGCCCACCTGCGCGACCGTGCCGAAGCAGTGAAGCGGGGGGTCTGGCAAGCCGGTGGCTACCCGGTCGAATTACCTGCTCTGTCTGTTGGTGAAGTGCTCGTCAAGCCTACGACGATGCTCTACCGGAACTTCCTCGCCATGGAAACCGAGGAGCTTTTGCGATCCCATCCCATTGACGGTTGCGTTCTGCTCGGCGGTTGTGACAAGTCCGGGCCGGGGCTGTTGATGGGTGCCATTTCCATGAATGTGCCAACGATTTTCTGCCCGGCCGGTACTATGTCGAATGATCAGTGGCGTGGCATTCCTTGTGGTGCAGGCACCCACACCAAGAAATTCTGGAATGATTTGCAGACCGGCAAGATCACATCGGACGATTGGGTTGATCTCGAACAGCACATGACGCGCTCGGTCGGCACCTGCAACACCATGGGAACCGCATCGACGATGACCTCGATCATCGATGCCATGGGATTGAGCAAGACCGGAGCGTCCTCCACGCCAGCCGCAGACGCAGCCCATCCGCGCATGGCCTCCTGGTGCGGCTCTCGCATCGTCGAGATGGTGTGGGAAGATCTCAAGCCCAGCGATATCATCACGCCCGAAAGCCTGGCCAACGGTATCGTCACCTATATGGCGCTTGGCGGATCCACCAACGCCGCGGTCCACCTGATCGCCATGGCCGCCCGGGCCAATGTGCCGCTGACCCTTGATGATTTGTCAAAACATGCGGTCGGCATTCCCGTTCTTGCCAACCTGTTCCCGACCGGTGACCGCTTCATGGAGGATCTCTGGTTCGCCGGTGGTCTGCCCGCTCTGATGAACCAGCTTGGGGATCGGATTCACAAGGGCTGCATCACTGTCGAGGGCCGCACGATTGGCGAGTCTATCAAGGACGCCCCGATCTGGGACGACTATGTGATCCGCAGCATGGACAATCCCGTTGTGCCGATCGAGAGAGGTGTCACGCTGAAGGTCCTGCACGGCAACATCGCGCCGGACGGAGCGGTGATCAAGACCTCCGCTGCGGACCCCAACAAGGCTTTACATCGCGGACCGGCACTGGTCTTTGACGATCATGGCGAGATGAACCGCTGCATCAATGATCCCGATCTCAATGTGACTGCGGACACGGTCCTGATCCTTAGAAACGCTGGGCCGGTTGGCGGTCCTGGCATGCCTGAATGGGGCAACCTGCCCATTCCGAAAAAGCTGGTCGATCAGGGCGTGACGGACATCGTCAGGATCTGCGATGGCCGCATGAGCGGGACGCATTACGGCACCTGCGTGCTCCATGTGGCCCCCGAAGCCGCAGTGGGCGGCCCGCTGGCACTCGTTGAGAATGGCGACATCATCAAGCTCGACATCAACGCCGGACGCATTGATGTGGAAGTCGACGACGAGGAACTCGCTCGCCGACGTACAGCTTGGAAAAAGCCGGAAAGCCCTTACTCCCGTTCATTCGCCGCGCTCTATCAGCAGCATGTCAGTCAAGCGGACAAAGGCTGTGATTTCGGCTTTCTGGAAGGAACCGATCCGGTTCCCGAACCAGTGATCTACTAAAGACTTCTAAGGAGAGAAACATGAACAACTTTCAGCAAGCGATTCAGCATCAGAGAGCCGTTCCAATCGGCACCTGGTTGATGACGGGCGCCGCAAGCCCGATTGAGGCAATGGGCTACTGTGGCTTCGATTTTCTGGTCGTCGATGCAGAGCATTCTCCCCTGACGATTGCCGATTTTGCCGAGATCCTGCGCGCGCTGGAGCCAACTCCCTCAATGCCGCTGGTCCGGCTGGCATGGAATGATCAGGTGATGATCAAACAGGCTCTGGACGTCGGAGCCGGATCGATCATGGTTCCCTTTGTGGAATCCGTCGAGGAAGCCAAGGCTGCTGTTTCGGCAGCACGCTATGCGCCGGTCGGACACCGCGGTGTTGCCGGGGTTCATCGTGCATCCCGATATGGCAGCAAGCCGAACTATTTTGCCAATGCAAACGATGAGACCTGCCTGATCGTTCAGCTCGAGACGCCCAATGCCCTGTCCGAGCTGGAACAGATCGCGACGGTTGAGGGCGTGGACGGGATCTTTATCGGCCCGGGCGATCTCGCCGCATCCATGGGCCACATCGGTCAAATCGGTCATCCGGACGTGCAGGCGGCGCTTGCCGATGCGGCTGCAAGGGCCAAGGCTTTGAACGTTCCCGTCGGTGTTGTCGGTCCGACCCCTGAGATGGTGCGCGGCTTCATCGAGATGGGCTTCAGCTACGCCGCGGTTGCCTCCGATCTTGCCTTCATGACTTCGGGTGCGCGAGCGGCTGCGGCTGCCATTCGTGGAGGTGCGGCCACAAGTGCTCCAGCCGCATCGAGCTCCGGGTATTAACACCCTTTGCCAAGCGCCCGCGTGCAGCGCGGCACCTCCCAGCCGCGCTGCACGATCATCAATAAAAACTACGGCGACAAGGGTCAGTAGCCAGACGAAATCCACCAACGACATTCGCCCAGTCTGCCTGTTGCCATTACTCGAATTGAACAGAGGTTGCTATGAAAACCGTAAATTTCGAATATGGATCGGGCTTCATGCCTGCCCAGCTGCCTGACAGTGCAGACATCTTCATTCCCGGCGAAACCGTCAAGGATCCTGAACATCTCGCCGACCCTGTTGCGGCGACCCGTGAAGCCATCCTCACTCCCATCGGCATGCCTCCCATCGCCGAAGCCGTGAAAAAGGGCTCGAAAGTCGCCATCGTTTTCCCCGACCGGGTAAAGGGCGGCTTCCATGAGACAGCGCATCGGCGCGTCTCGATCCCCATTATTCTCGAAGAATGCCTGAAGGCAGGTGTCAACAAGAGCGACATCATGCTGATCTGCAGCAACGGCCTACATCGCAAAAACACCGAGCAGGAACTGCGCAGCATCCTTGGCCCAGATGTTTTCAACGCCTATTACTGGGAAGGCCAGGTGGTCAACCACGACAGTGAGGACTGGGACAATCTGGTCGATCTGGGGCGCAATGAGTATGGCGACAAGGTCGTGATGAACAAGACGGTGTTCGACGCCGACCTTGCGGTCATGATCGGTCACACTCTCGGCAACCCCTACGGCGGCTATTCTGGCGGCTACAAACATACCGCAACCGGCATCACCAACTGGGAATGCATTGCCTCCCATCACATCCCGCGCGTCATGCACCGGGACGACTTCACACCGGTTTCCAGCCAGAGCCTGATGCGCCACAAGTTCGACCAGATCGGCAAGTGGATGGAAAAATGCATGGGCAAGAAGTTCTTCACCTGTGATGCCGTGCTCAACACCTTCGGCCAGCAGCTGGCCGTCTATGCCGGTGGGTGCGAAGACATCCAGCCGCTTTGCTTTGCGGTCGCCGACAAACGCACCTATGTGAACTGGGCAACCAAGAAATACGACATCATGCTGTTCGGCATGCCGCAGAACTTCCACTACGGCAATGGTCACGGCACAAACCCGATCCTGATGATGCAGGCGATCGCCGCCCAGATCATCCGTCACAAGCGGATCATGAGCGACAACTGCGTGCTGATCTGCTCATCCCTTTGCAACGGCTACTTCCATGACGAGGAATTCCCGTCCTATCGCAAGCTGTTCGATCTGTTCCAGACCGACTATTGCAACACTCTGGTCGATCTCAACAAGCACATCGAATATATCGCGCGCGATGAGGAGATGATCAAGAAATACCGCTTCAATTACGGCTACCACCCGTTCCACGGCTTCTCGATGACCTCCTGCGGTCATATCGCTGAAATGAACACCAAGGCTGTCTATGTGGTCGGTGCGCAGGAGCCGGGTCTGGCACGTGCCATGGGCATGAAAACCCGCGCCACCTTCGAAGAGGCCCTGACGGATGCGGTCCGCTATACCGGTGAGAATCCGAGCATTCTGGCACTGCCAGAAGCTTTCACCCGTGCCGCGATGCATCTTGGTAGAAAGAAATAGAGGGTGATTATGAAAAAAGAGATCCTGATCAACCTCAAGCGTTTCGAAGTTCACCGGGACAAGGGCGGCGTCTGCGACGTCGCCAATCCGGGCGAATGGATTATCCAGACCGTGGCAGGCATTCTTGCCAAGGGTTTCGGTCAATCCGACGACTATAATCTCACGATCTTCGTGCCCGATGTATTGTTGCCCTTCGCCCTTGAAAAGGCTTGGGCGGTACCTGCGAAATCGAAGCCATATTTCGCCATCGGCTCCCAGAGCTGCCACTATGCAGACGTTGCCAAGGGCAGAAATTTTGGCGCTTTCACCTCTCACAACATCGCCTCCACCCAGGCGGCAATCGGTGCTAAGGCAAGCATCATCGGCCATTGCGAGGACCGCAATGGTCTGCGCTTTGCCATGGAGCAGTTCGCCGGAGAAAAAGGCATGAAGGATGCGGGCTTTGATGCCCGCGCCAACGAAACCGTAAGTGCCATCATCGGCAAGAAGATGGTCTGCGCACGCGCCGCTGGCATGTGTGCCGTTCTCTGCATCGGCGAGACCGCCGTGCAACAGGGTGAGGGCCCGCTCGAAGCGCAGAAGCCGCGTATCGAGGCCGTCCTGCGCACCCAGTTACAGAAAGGTCTGTCAGAGGTTGCTGGTACGCTTGATCCCGAGAGTGTGATCATTGCCTACGAGCCGGTCTGGGCCATTGGACCGGGCAAGACACCCCCCGATGAAGCCTATGTTGCCTATGTCTCGGCCTTCATCAAGGAGGCCACGAAAGAGATTTTGGGCTTCCCGGCAAAGGTTGTCTATGGCGGCGGACTGAAGAGCGACAACGCAGCCATGCTTGCGGGTATCAATACCCTCGACGGCGGCCTGATCGCCCTCACAAACTTTACGCCGCCCATCGGCTTTGATGTCGATGAGTTGGAGCGGATTTTGAAGCTCTACACGGCATAACAGGAATACGTCCCCGCGTATCGCAACTGAAGTGTGGTTGCCAGCAACAGCTCCGGAGATGCAACTCCGGGGCACGTCGAATTTGCACAAGGGCAGAGCGCTTGCCATCTGTCCTTGCCAACTGGATGCCTAAATGACCAGCTCGATCCTATCCAATTTGTCTTTGCGTCGTCCGTGGTACAGCATGGTCAATGGCAAGAGTCTGCGAGCGGACGCGATTGCGGGCTTCACCAACGCTGCGATTGTTCTGCCGCAAGGTGTGGCCTTTGCGGTGATTGCGGGCCTGCCACCGGAATACGGACTCTACACGGCCATGATCACACCGGTCATCGCGGCGCTTTGGGGATCATCGATGATTATGGTCTCTGGCCCGACGACGGCGATATCGGCTGTTTTGTTCGCTGCGGTGTCCCAGTTGGCCCCGGCCGGAACTCCTGCCTATGTCGATTTCGCGCTTGTGTTGACTGTGATGGTCGGCATCTTCCAGCTGATTGGTGGCCTTTGCCGCCTAGGTGCACTGATTTCCTTCATTTCGCAATCTGTCATGGTCGGCTTTACTGCCGCAACCGCCGTTCTGATCGGGGCATCCCAGCTTGGTGGCGCTTTTGGTCTCTCGGTTCCAAAAGGTGGAGGCGTGGTCGGACAGCTTGGCGGATTTGTGGAACAGGTCGCTGATTTTTCACCCGTGGCCCTCACAATCTCCCTCAGCACCTTCGCTACGCTTCTGATCTGCAACAGGATCAGTAAGAGATTACCCATCTACCTCATTGCCCTTGCGGTCGGCATTGGTGTAGGGGAGTTGGTCGATGCCCGGGCGAATGGCATTGCGATGTTCTCGGCGTTGCCTTCCATCACGCCGACCTTCTCCATGCCCGGCTTTTCCATTCAGAATATCGCTCTGCTGACGTCCAGCGCCGTATCCATCGCCTTTATCGGATTGCTCGGGACCATCAGTATCGGTCGTTCCTTTGCGATGCGGCGCGGTGAACGGTATGATGCCAATCAGGACATCGTCGGTCAGGGCCTGTCCAACATCGTTGGCGGCTTTGTCCAGTGTTATGCAGGGGCAGGGTCCTTCACGCGGTCAGCGCTCAATGCCGAATCCGGTGCCAGAACTCCAATTTCAGCCGTTTTCGCAGCCGTCTTCCTGATGGGCCTGCTGTTTCTTGTTGCCCCGATGGCGACCCGCATTCCCGTTCCGGCAATGGCGGGCATAATTCTCTACGTTGCCTACCGCTTGGTTAGTCTGGACGAAATCCGGCATATTGTCAGCTCAAGTCGCAGCGAGACGATGATCCTCGCCGTGACATTCGTCACTGGCGTGACGACCAATCTTCAAGCCTGCATCGCTGCCGGTGTGATCGCATCCCTCATGGCGTTCATCCTTCGCAGTGCCAAGCCCAATGTCGCCGCACTGGCACCGGCAACCTTCCATGGTCGCCGACAGCTGCGCGATACGGCTGCCTATCCACTTCGTCAATGCCCGCAAATCCTGATCCTGCGCGTGGAAGGCTCTCTTTTCTTCGGATCGGTCGAAACCATCGAACGCGAGTTCCGTTATCTGGAACGGCAACATTCAAGCCCGACTGTTAAGGTTCTGGTGCTGCATGGGGTCGGGCATATCGATATGTCGATGGCGGACCTGCTGGTCGAAGAAATCAAGAAGACCCGTGCAAGAGGGGGCGATTATCACATCATCACCAATTATGATCGCCTGATCGCCACCTTGCGGCGGATGCACGTGCTGGACATTCTGGGGGAAGACAAGCTCCATGCTTCCAAATCGGATGCTCTGGAAATTATGGCGGCTGAAGCGGATCCTTCGCGGTGTTCCACTTGCAAGGTGCGATGCTTCCTCGAATGTGCCAGCAAGCCGGCACCCGTCGGCGTGCTGCCGATGTGTGAGCCGCCGAAAATCGACGAGCTTAAAAGTGGACCCCTTCAACCCGAAAAGGTCGGTTTGCATTTCAGCCGCCTGTTTGGCGACTGAAATACGAACACTCGATCTCTAACCAAAGGTGAGCAGCATGCATATACATCTTGATGTCAGCGGGGGCATAGCAGGCGATATGTTTACGGCCGCGCTTCTGGATGCGCAGCCTGACTACGCCGAGCCCCTGTTGAAGATGCTTCGGTCCCTCGACATCGTGCCCAAGCCGGATATTCTTTTGACCCGCACCTCGGACGGGGTGCTGTGTGGTCACCACTTCGACGTCGTTCTGCCGGAAAAGCAGTACCGCACGGAGAGGAAGGCAGCGGATGCTGACAATGTGACAGATACGGCCAAGGGGCATCACCACAACCATCATCACCACCATGATGATGGTCCTAGTCTTGGCCATCACGACGCAGACGGGCATCATGATCACGCTCATGCCCATCATCACGACCACCACCATCGTGACTGGCGTACCATCAGAGTCTGGCTCAAGGCGCTGCCGATCGATCAGGAAACACGTTTCCATGCATTGGGGATCTTCGCCCTCCTGGCGCAGGCCGAGGCGACGGTGCATGGCGTGGACGTCGAGGATGTCCAGTTTCATGAAGTCGGGGCTTGGGACACAATCGTTGACACTCTTGCGGCCAGTTGGCTGATTGCCCGGTTGCATCCGGTACGCTGGAGTGCATCGAAGCTGCCGTGGGGTGGGGGCATGATCAAGACCGATCACGGTCTGCTCCCGTCACCAGCACCGGCGACGATGCAACTGCTCAAGGGCTTCGAATTCCGCGATGACGGCATCCCCGGAGAGCGCATCACACCGACGGGAGCGGCGATCCTTGCATGGCTCAAGCCTGATCAGGCGAGCGCCGTTGGTGTTCTCTCTGCCGTCGGACACGGGTTTGGAACCCGAAAACTCCCCGGAATGAGCAACATCCTTCGGGCCTCGTTGCTTGAAACCGCTTCAAAGGCCCATGGTGACGAGATCA
The DNA here is from genome assembly GCF_900215505.1 of Cohaesibacter sp. ES.047. NCBI lineage: Bacteria > Pseudomonadati > Pseudomonadota > Alphaproteobacteria > Hyphomicrobiales > Cohaesibacteraceae > Cohaesibacter > Cohaesibacter sp. ES.047. The sequence continues at coordinate 1,435,452 of NZ_LT907844.1, read as the reverse complement.
TGGTGCTGGAATGCGACATTGACGACCAGAGCCCCGAAGCTTTGGCTGTCGGACTGGAAACCTTGCGCGCCGATGAGGGCGTGATTGATGTCACCCAATCCTGCGGCTTCGGCAAAAAGGGCCGCATGACCATCTCCCTGCGCCTTCTGGCCAAGCTCGGCCATGAACGGTCCGTGGCAGACAGGATCTTTGCCGAGACAACGACCCTTGGCATTCGCTGCCATCAGGTCGAGCGGTTCACCTTGACCCGCGGTCTGGTGAAGTCCGGTGTGGACAATGTTCAGGCCAAGTGGGTCGAGCGCCCGGGAATTGGCAAGACCCTTAAGGTGGAGATGGATGATCTGGCAGCCAACGGCAGCGATCACCACCACCGGGAAGCCGTGCGCCGATTGGTGGAGCAGGATGTAGAAAGGGCATTGAACGATGAGTGAAGCAAAAGTTGAAAAACTGATTTCCATTCTGCGTGACATGGAAGAATGCTCCGTTGCGGTCAGTGGAGGCGTCGACAGCATGACGCTGTCCTTCCTTGCCCATCGGGAGCTTGGCTCTCGAGCCACCATGGTGCATGCCATCTCGCCAGCCGTACCCAAAGAAGCAACGGAGCGGGTGAGCTTCTATGCGCAGAAAGAGGGCTGGAACCTCCGTGTTGTAAATGCCGGAGAAATGTCCAACGAGGACTATCTGGCCAATCCGGTGAACCGTTGCTATTTCTGCAAGAGCAGCCTTTACGGCACGATCAACAATCTGGATGCAGGCAATGTCATTTCCGGCACCAACATGGATGACCTCAGCGACTTCCGCCCTGGTCTGCTCGCGGCCAAGGAGAGCAGGGTGCGCCATCCCTTTGTGGAGGCGGGCATCAGCAAGGCGGAGCTGCGCCAGATCGCTGCCGACTTCAAGCTGGCCGATCTGGCCCAACTGCCATCCTCTCCGTGTCTTGCCAGCCGTGTTCAGACGGGCATTCGCATAAATGCGCGTGATCTGGGGCTGATCGAGCGTATCGAAACCTTTGTACGCAGTCAGGTCGTTGCGACCAACATCCGGTGTCGTCTGGTCGACGAGGGCTTTCGCATCGAGATCGACCAGCCGATCTTTGATGCGATCAGCGAACAGGAAAAGTCCGATCTTATCGGCTCGATCAGTCATGCCGTTGCCGACATCGGCGACCATGAACAGATTTTGATTGCCGCCTATCGTCAGGGTAGCGCCTTTAACCGGATTGCGACATGGAAGTGAACCTCGACCTTGAGCGACGCAAGCGGATCGGCCTCGAGGAGGCGATCTATTGCGAAGGAAAAACGGCATCTCAGGTAGATGAGATCTGCAAGAGTGCGATGGAGCGCGGCTGTCGACTGCTGCTGACCCGCCTTTGCGAGAGCAAGCTCTCGGACCTGTCCGAGCCCGTGCAATCGGCGTTGGCCTACGAAGTTAAGTCCCGGACGGCTATCCTCGGGGCGCTGGAAACCCTTGCTCCGGCTCGTGTTGCCGTCGTCTCTGGCGGTACATCGGATGTCGGCGTTTGCCGCGAGGTGGTCCGCACTCTCAATTATCATGGATTTGGCTGTGATGAATATTATGACCTCGGGGTCGCCGGTCTCTGGCGCCTGATGGACCGCTTGGACGATCTGCGTCAATATTCGGTCCTGATTGCCGCTGCCGGTATGGAAGCTGCCTTGCCAACAGTGCTCAGCGGGCTTGTCGCTGCCCCTGTGATCGCCTTGCCAACCTCGATCGGCTATGGCGTGTCCGAAGGCGGCCATGTGGCCTTGCAGTCCTGCCTTGCCAGCTGTTCCGGCAGTCTTCTGACCGTCAACATCGACAATGGCTTCGGCGCTGCCTGTGCCGCCATCAAAATAATCTCCATAAAGGCCTAGGTCTGGTGTTTGATCCCATGCTTTGATGGTGCACCTTTCTCATTTGAATGGAGGGAAGCACTATGGGCCAAGTTCTACACGGCAGCGCCACGACGACAGAGGCAGTCCGTCGAGCAATACAAAATAGTCAAGAGAGCCTGAGAGTGCTTTCCAAGCGATACGGCATCAATCAGAAAACGGTCGTCAAGTGGAAGACGCGCACCTCACAAGCGGACTTAAGAACCGGACCGAAGGAGCCACGTTCGACTGTGCTTTCGCGGCAAGAAGAAGCGACCATTGTCGCCTTCCGCAGGCATACCTTGTTGCCTCTCGACGACTGCCTTTATGCACTCCAGCCGACAATCCCGCATCTGACGCGCTCTTCACTGCACAGATGCCTGCAACGACACGGAGTTTCGCGACTACCGAGTGTCGAAGGCGACAAGCAGCCAAAGAAGCGTTTCAAGAGCTATCCGATCGGCTATTTCCATATCGATATTGCCCAGGTACAGACAGCTGAAGGCAAGCTCTATCTCTTTGTGGCTATTGACCGGACTTCCAAGTATGCCTTCGTTGAACTCTATACCAAGGCAGGAAAGATGAATGCTGCACAGTTCCTGCGCAATCTGGTCGCCACTGTGCCCTATACCATCCATACTGTTCTGACCGACAATGGCATCCAGTTCACCAATCGGTCTCGCGATCTCCATGAGTTCCAGCACATCTTTGACCGGGTCTGCACTGGAAACGGCATTGAACACCGCCTGACAAAAGTGAAGCACCCATGGACCAACGGTCAGGTCGAGAGGATGAACCGGACTATTAAGGATGCCACCGTCAAACGGTTCCATTACGACGATCACGAGCAACTCCAGAAGCATCTGGCTGTTTTCATAGATGCCTACAACTTCGCTAGACGATTGAAGACGCTAAGGGGCCTGACCCCATACGAATTTATCTGCAAAAAGTGGACAGAGGATCCGGAAAGATTCAAAATGAATCCGATCCATCAAATCCCGGGACCGAACATCTAGGCTCCAGACACAATCGTACTATCGGCAGCATTGCCACCAGTCAATTTGACTGCAAAGGGGCGGCCAATGGCATCGGTCAGAACGTGGATTTTTGTGATTTGGCCACCCCGCGACGGCCCGTTAAAGCATGTCGCAATTAATGAGATTCAGGATTCCCATTTTTTGCCAATTGTGATTCCCTTTGAGAAAAGGGGATCATCATGGGCAAATCACTTCCTATTGCATTGCGCGAACGTGTTGCTTCATTTGTTGATGCCGGTCATTCGCATCGGGCGACCGCCACCCATTTCTACGTGTCACCACGGTTTGTCAATAACCTGATGCTTCTCAAGAAAGAGACGGGTTCTGTGCAGCCTCGCAAGCAAGGCCGACCAGACAAAGGCAAGTTGGGTGGGCATCATGAATGGATCACAAGGCGCATGTCGGAGAATGGCGAACTGACGCTTGATGAGCTTTGTCTGGAATTGGCTGAACGCGGGGTCCATGTGCATCGCTCCGACGTTGGGCTCCTGCTTCACAGGCTCGGCCTGAGCCATAAAAAAGTCTGGTAGCCTCTGAACAGCTAATGGGATGTTGCGACGCGAGATCAATCGCTCCTCGAGAGGCAGCTTAGGTGAAGGATTTTCGATACGGGTCGCGGCGCGATTTTTCGTCTGGATGAGATTTCGGCCCGCGTTGGAAATCCTCCCAAGGAAGAAGCTCGCGGGGATTGTGCGAGATCTATGGGGAAAGCGTGCTGAAGGTTGGTGCGATAGTACAGCAAGGCAGATGATCGGGAGGGAGGCTCATCGTCACCTGGGCGTTTGAGGCTACCCCCACCCATCCAGACTGGTGTCGATTGCTGCCCTAGGGAGGCGATCAAGATAGGGTTTTTGAATTTGGCTGCAAGGTATCCTATCCGGCATAACTGACGCTGCCGGCTCTCTTTGGACCAGATGTGCAAGGTATCTCTCATGCGGCCTGTTCCCTTGGTGGTGCCCGGGATAGAGTCTTTTGGCGGATTTCGTTGAAAAAGTCGCAGATTTTGGGGAGTGATTTGGTGCAGGTTCTGAGCTGTTGTTGCGATGTGGAATTCGTCTCTGGCTCCGTTTGTGGTTCTGTTGCAAAAAAATATGTCGCGCAAAATGGTAGAATAGTTTTCTAAACGATGCCTGCTAGGTTCGATCACGGACAGCAAAACAAGCTAATTTTGTGCTGCTTCTCGATTCCCAGGATCATTTCGCCCAACGTGTTGAAATGAAATTCTATGCGAATAATTTTTGCAACAAAGCCCTCCAAAGAGAGCGCGATGACCTTTATTGAGGAGGTGGAAGACCGTTCAAAATCGGCGTTGGACGCTGTTAGCGAAGAGCTGCCAGACACTTTTCCGAATGAACTCCTGACGTCTGTTTCGGATGGGCTCCTAAACAGGCTTTCTCGATCTAGATCCTGATAAAGCCAAGCGATGCAGGCATGTATCTTCGACCCGTAAATGCGCTGGCCCCCGCCGGGCCGAACCGGGCGAACAGCATTGCTGCCTGCGTCTAAAGGCTTCGCAATCTGCTTTCGCTTTTGTGCAGCGATCAAATCCCTCAAATCCGAAATCTCAAACGTAGATTCCCGCTACCTCCTGCGAAACTTTTCTTGACGTAAGCGCGGCTCAACGGTCTGGATCTCACTTTGCTAGAAGCTTTCTGTACGTGGAGCATGCTTCGATTAATCTCGCGAGTAAACGGACTGAATATTTTGAAACAGAATGTTGCAAATGCATAAAAGTCTGATACGGTGCCTGTGACCACACCTTAGGACCGCTTCATCGAGACAAGACTGCTTCAACTTGAAGCAAGCTTGATTTCGTCATTCCGAACCCTGCCATTCGGACAGATGCGGAGCGTGCTCGTCCAAACTCCACCTGCCAGAATGCCATAACGAAGCAAGGAGGGTTTATCCCATGTCTTCGTTCGACGCCGGGCTTGAGGCTGCCCCTGAACGCCTCACGAGCTCTCCAGAAGTGAACGACAGCGATCCCCGAGACAATCCGGATTTTCTGGCAAGCCTGAAACTCGTTTCCAACTATATGGATGGTGTGCGGACAAAGCTGGCCCTGTCGGTCCTGCTCGCCACTTTATCCGTTCTGCTTGATCTTGTTCCCGTGTGGATTGTCTACCGCATCACGTCACTATTCATTGCAGGCGACGCCTTTTCATTTTCCACCATCGCTCTTTATGCCGGCGCCGCATTTCTGGCGATTGTCATGGGATATGCGGCCTTGGGCTTGGCTCTTGGTCAATCTCACATTGTTGCCTTTGACACCATCTTCAATCTCCGGATGGCTCTGGCTCGCCATATGGCCCAGTTGCCAATGGGCTATTTCGACAACCGGAAAAGCGGCGATGCAAAGAAGCTCGTCGTTGATGAGCCTGAAAAGCTCGAACTCATATTGGCGCATGGGCTGCCGGAAGGCATCAGCGCCATCGGTACATGGCTGGCAGTGTCTGTCTGGCTCTTTATCGTTGATTGGCGCATGGCCCTTGCCAGCATCGTAGCAGCACCGGTATCTCTGTTCTTGATGGTTCTGGGCATGAGGCGCGGCGCGAACTGGTCCGGAGCCTATCAGGCCGCAGGGGCCCGAATGAACGGCTCGATTGTTGAATATCTGGCGGGTATGCCTGTCATCAAGATTTTCAACCGGACGGGAGAAAGCTTCGCCGAAACCCGCGACGCCGTTTACGAGTATGCCGAGATTGAAACAAAATGGGCGCGCGCTTTCATTCCCTATGCCGGGACATTTTTCAGCCTTGTTCTTTCAAACCTCGTTTTCATCGTGCCAACCGGCCTTTTCCTTTTGGCGGCACATGAAATCTCGCTTTCAGCTTTTGCCTTTTTCGTCATCCTGGGGGCCAATTACAGCACCCCGCTTCTGAAATTGTTCAATCTGTTCCACGAACTGGCCCACATCAGTATGGGGTCGGAACGGGTGCTGGATCTGCTGGCTGCCGAGAAACAGGCAGACAGCAAAGAGCATGTTGAACTAGCCGGTCACGACATTCACTTCGACAATGTCTATTTCGGTTATGATGATCATGACGTTCTGCATGGCGTCAGCTTTACCGCTCGCCAAGGGGAGGTGACGGCCCTCGTTGGCCCTTCAGGTTCGGGCAAAAGCACCATTGCAAGCCTTATCCCGCGGTTTTCCGATATCCGCACCGGGCGCATCAGCATTGGCGAAACAGATATACGCGCCATGGGCATAGAGCAGTTGATGGAAACCGTCGCCTTCGTGTTCCAGAATACATTTCTGTTCTCCGATACGATCGCTGCCAACATCCGCTTTGGCAAGCCAGATGCAACAGACGCCGAGGTTGAGGCCGCAGCCCGCGCAGCCCGTGCGCATGACTTCATCGCAGCGCTGCCAGACGGGTATAAAACCCATCTTGGTGAGCAAGCTGGCACCCTTTCAGGAGGTGAACGCCAGCGCATCGCCATTGCCCGGGCCATTTTGAAGGACGCGCCGGTCGTCGTCCTTGACGAGGCAACAGCCTTTGCTGATCCAGACAACGAGGCTGCCATTCAGGAAGCAATTGAAGCCCTCACCGTGGGTCGCACTCTCATTATCATTGCTCACCGTCTGCATACCATCGCGGATGCCGATCAGATTGTCGTGATCGACAAGGGCAGAGTGGCCGAGAGCGGTTGTCATGATGCGCTCGTCGCCAAGGGCACCCTTTATGCGACGCTTTGGCGTGACTATACGGCAGCCCAAACGATCAGTTTGCGAAGCGATCATAGTGAAGTCGGCAAGAGCCAGAACGGCCTTCAAGCGCCGGAGGATATGTAACATGACAGAGAGTGCACAAGCAGACACCTCGGCAGAGAGCCTTAATCACCAAGAACAGGAAACGCGCTCTGACCTTGCCAGCATTAAGCGCCTATGGGCTTTGGCTGGTCCGCTGCGCGGAAAAGTGATGGCCGGTATTATTTATCGCTTTGCCCAATCCTTCTGCCTTGGTTTGGCCTTTGGCGTCGTCATCCTCGTGATCGGCCGCCTGGCACAAGGCGAAACCATGACATATGGCTGGGCATGGCAGGTAACCGGCCTTATGGTGCTGTCCCTTTTTGGACAGCTCCTGTTTGGCTACCTGTCCGCGATCAACTCATGGCTCTCCAGCTTCAAACTGGCCAGCCATTTGCGGCTTGGTATTCTTGACCATTTGCGGACCCTTCCACTCGGCTTCCACTTGTCGCGGAACAAGGGAGATACCGTTACCGTTTTAACGACGGACATGCAGATGCTGGAAAGCTTCATGAGCGACGCGCTGCCCCGTATTGCGCAGGCGTTTGGCCTTCCAGTGGCAGTGCTCATCTTCTTGTTTGTTCAGGATTGGGCTGTTGGGCTTGCTGCAGCTTGCTCTATTCTGGCGGGCGTTCCTGTCTATCTGATTACAAGCCGCTGGCTGGCACGACTTGGCATTCGCCGTCAAGACATGCAGGCAGAAGCAGCAGCCCGCATGATCGAATATGTGCAGGGCATTGCCGTTATCCGCGCATTCAACCGCATTGCCAAGGGGCAAGAGAGTTTCCGTGCGGGACTTAAGGCATTCCGCGATATATCTGTTGAGATGATTGTCAATCTGACCGTGCCGATCGTCACCTTCGGTGCGATCATCATGGTCGGGGTCCCCCTTCTCATTCTGGTTTGCGGGTGGCGATATGGAAGTGGTACAATTGAGGTGGCAACAGCCATAGCGGCATTGGTTTTGGCCTTTTCGCTCTATACCCCGATTCTCGGTCTCGTCGCTGTGATGGAACTAACGCGTATGGCGGATGCGTCGCTCACGCGCATGGACCGCGTTTTGACCGCCTCTTCCCTTCCCCGCCCGACAAGTCCGCAACAGCCCACAGGCTTTGAGGTAAGTTTCGACAACGTAAGGTTCGGCTACGACTCCGAACGCGACGTTCTCAAGGGGCTCACTTTCACTGTGCCGGAGCGTTCGATGACCGCAATTGTCGGCCTTTCCGGAGCAGGTAAAAGCACCATCCTCAACCTGTTGCCCCGCTTCTGGGACATCACCGAAGGGGCCATTTCTATCGGCAACGCGGATATCCGCTCGCTTGATCCTGATCGTCTCAATCAGCTGATCACGGTTGTGTTTCAGGATGTCTATCTCTTTTCGGGCACCATCTTCGACAATATCGCCTTTGGCCGCAAAGGAGCGACATTGGATGAGGTGAGGGACGCGGCCAATGCCGCGCAAGCAAGCGATTTTATCGAAGCTTTGCCAAATGGCTACATGACCAAGGTTGGAGAAGGGGGAGCGTCCCTTTCTGGTGGAGAGCGGCAGAGAGTCTCCATTGCACGCGCCATTCTCAAGGATGCTCCGATTATCTTGCTGGATGAAGCAACGGCAGCAATCGATCCGTCGAACGAGCGGGCATTACAAGCAGCCCTTGGCAGTCTTGTCGCGAACAAGACCCTGATTGTTGTGGCTCACAGGCTCTCAACCATTCGTGCGGCTAGTCAGATTCTGGTGTTGGATGACGGCACGGTTGTCGAAAAGGGCCAACATGACGATCTTGTCCAAGCCGGTGGGCTCTATAGCAGGTTGTGGAGCCACTGGACAAGTGCTGCAAATTGGAGGATTGGTAGAAAGGCTAGACCTGGCCCCGACATCACATCCTGAGCCAATGAACAGAGAGACCACACCGTGACGGAAAAAGACCCGAGCAACCAAACGGCAAGTGTCGGACGACCCGCTCGCATCACTCGCGACGACATTGCCGCAACCGCGCTGGAAATCGGTCTGGACAAGGTCACCCTTTCGGCAATCGGTTCGGCACTGGGAGTGGACCACTCCTCTCTCTATCGTCACATCAAGAACCGCGACGACATTCTGATCGCCGCGGCCGATCTGGCAGTCTCACAAGCGGATTGGTATATCAAGACCAACAATTGGCGCGCTTTTATAGTCCATGTCGCTGAAGTCTCATGGGCTCTCTACCGGCGCTATCCGGGGCTTGCGACGATCATCCGGAGAATGGACAGCATGCCGCCATCCATTCTTCGGGTCTTTGCCCAAAGCTGTCGAGAACTGGAACAGTTCGGTTTTTCCTTGGCCGATGCTGCATTGCTCGTTGACAGCGTGCTGGATATGACCAGTGACTCCTCTCTGGGCTGGGAGCATATGGCAGAGCCAATCAAGGATGGAATGACGGTGGCTCAGTCTCTGCAAGCCTCCTTAGATGAGTTGGCCAAAGAGACTCCAGATCTCGCCCATCATGTTGAGTTCATCGGTGAAATCATCAATAGCGACCCGCAAAACTGGTGGAAACGAAAGCTGGAGCTACTGCTCGATGGCGCTGAAAAGATGCTTTAAGGGCCTCTGTTGCCAGGCGCCACGCAGAGAGGAAACGACAATTTCAGCGATGCATAGCGTAGGAGAAGGAAGGGCGAATGGTGTTGAAAAAGTCGCTATTGAAGTAATCGCTTGGTCCTGATTCAGTCCTTTTAAGAAAAGGAGGGATTTGCGAATGCCTCTCAGCGATGCAAACGTCGCCTGCCGGCCAGTGGATGGGGCCAAGGCAAGTTGCGCAGGCAGCACTCTTTTATGAGTTTTCGATTGAAGATCACGTTCCTGCTGATCACTTGCTCAGGAAGGTCGATCACTTTCTCGACCTGAGTGAAATCAGATTTTTCCTCGCTCCCTATTACAGCAGCCAGGGCCGCCCTTGGATTGATCCAGAGCTGATGATCCGGATGTTGTTGGTCGGCTACATTATGGGCATTCGCTCCGAGCGGCGTCTTTGCGACGAGGTTCATCTCAACTTGGCTTATCGTTGGTTTTGTCGGTTGGATCTGACGGATCCTGTTCCCGACCATTCGACATTTTCCAAGTACAGACATGGCCTCTTCCGGGATAGTGATCTTTTCCGCCGCCTCTTCGAACTGGTGTTGACCCGCTGCATTGCAGAGGGGCTTGTCGGTGGAGAGGCTTTGGGTGTTGATGCGTCTATCGTGCAAGCTGATGCAAAGCGGCTGAACAAAGTTGAGGCATCAGATTGGACGCCAGAACGGATCACGCGGGCAACAGAAGAATACTTCGAGACCCTTGATGATGCCGCTTTCGGCGCGGCAACGCCCGTGAAGCCAAAGGTGCTATCGCCCGTTGATCCAGCTGCACGCTTTACCGGGGCAAAGAAGGCCTATTCGATCTTCGCCTATTCTACCAACTATCTGGTGGACCTGGATAATGCCGTGATTGTTGACGTTGAAACAACAGCGCCGATCCGGCAGGCGGAAGTCAATGCCGCACTGGATATGGTTGATCGTGTTGAAGAGAAGTTTGGTATATATCCAGAACGCTTTGTCGGTGATGGCGCTTATGGCAATGCCGAAACGCTGGGGTGGCTCGTTCATGAAAAAGGTATCGAACCACATGTTCCGGTTCTTGACAGAACGCTGCGGCTCGACCAGACATTCTCGAGGACCGACTTCAAATTCGACTACGAGAATGACCGATACATTTGCCCTGATGGCAAAGATTTTCTGCCCAGTCGCCGACAGTTCCAGACAATCCGGCCCAAGGCGAAGGACGATGAAAACATCCGATATCGTGCTGCTAAAGCGGATTGTCAAAACTGCGCGTTGAAGTTCCAGATGCTGCCCAAACACTGCCACCCGACACATCACCAGATCGATCCATGAAGGAGCGCGAGACTTCGCTCGAGATTTAGAAGATACGGATGCCTTTATCGCCTCAAGACGCGCAAGGCGCAAAGTGGAGATACTGTTCGCTCACATGAAGAAGATCATGGGGCTGAATAGACTGCGTCTTCGAGGCCCAAATGGCGCAAAAGATGAGTTCACACTGGCAGCCACAGCACAGAACCTGCGCAAGATGGCAAAGTTGCTCCCAACACCGGCATGAGGGAGAGTTCAGCCTCCTAAAATCGCCCTCCGTTTTGCGCTGCAACACATTGTTTTCAACAGAATTGGCGGAAAGCCGTCATTTCCCGAAGTTGCGAACGCTGAGTTTCAGCCCGCCAAAGTTGCTATCCAACAGTTTTTGGGCGTATCCTTACACTGGCTACTGGCTACTGGCTACTGGCTACTGGCTACTGGCTTTGCCTGATTTTCGGCAGATAGCCGCGCGGTATAGCGATCGCGGGAACTCCGGTAAGGCTGTCTTTCATGTTCAGCGCAGCAAACTCCCCGCCCTGACGAGGGTGAGGGGCTCCCAGCTAGGTCTCGCTAGACATCCGAATCTTACCTTTTTTTATGAAGAAGCCGCGCCATCATAGTCTCGTTAATTGCTGCGACGGGAATAACCCTCTGCTCAGGACTTCAGGCGATGTGCGAAGGCGTCGTTTGTAAGGGTCTGGATCCGGTAGATACCGGTGTTTGCAGCGATATAAAGATCCCGTCCATCCTCGCCACCAAAGCACAAGTTGCCCGTCAGTTCAGGCACGTTGATCCTGCCAATCTCTTGCCCAGAGGGATTAAAGACGATCACACCTATCTCGCTTGAAGACCAAACGTTGCCATGCACGTCCACCTTGATACCATCGGGAAAACCTTCTTCGATATGGACAAAAAGCCGCCCATTCTTGCAACGGATCCCATCCTTGACGTCATAGACACAGATGTGGCTGTTGCCGACACCCGGCTGTTTGCGCACCGATGATGAATCCGCGACATAGAAGAGCGATCCATCGGGCGAAAAGGCAAGACCGTTGGGTTCCTCAATGTCGATGACGACGGGGAGAAGGTTCCCAGTTTTCTGATCGAACCGAAAGACATAATGATCACCATATTCTCGTTCTCCCGGATGGCCTTCCCGTTCCTCGATGATGCCATAGGCAGGATCGGTGAACCAGATCGAGCCGTCCGGCGCGATGACCACATCGTTGGGAGAATTGAGACGCACACTGCGCCAGCTGTCGACGATGTTGGAAACGATGCCGTCCCGGTCCCGCTCCATGCGCCTTCGCCCGTGAGAGCATTGCACGACGCTGCCATCAAGATCGAGCGTGCGGCCATTGGTGAATTCAACCCCGGTGGCATAGTCGGCAATGCTATCGGTTGCCGGGTCATATTCGCGGATCCGGTCACCGGGAATATCACTCCAGCGCAAGCGGCTACGGGCCGGGATCCAGAGAGGTCCCTCGGACCAGATGGATCCTGTGGCAACCTGGTCGAGGGCCGCGCTGGGCTCGATGAGACCATCAAGCCCGACCACCCGGTCTTTGAAGGTCGCGATCACGGCGTTTGCTCTTCGAGCTTTCCTTTTGCGGCTTTACCGCCTTCTGCCTCTGGTTCACCCTGTGGCTTTACGGCCTTTGCCCGCGAAGTCAGAATGGGAGCACCGCCGGCAAGGAACAGCACCCCAAGCACAAGGAACCCCTTGAGAACATTCTGTCCGGCAAAACTCCAGCCGATCAGATTGAGGAGGCCATCGAGCAGGATGAAGAACAGCGCCCCGCCCCAGACCCCGGCAGGCACAGCCCGGCCGCCGGTGATGAGCGTGCCACCGATCACGACGACGGCGATGGAATCAAGCAGATAATCGTTTCCGAGTTCCACGTTTGGAGCCGAGAAAGAGGCGCGGAGTGCTCCGGCAAGTCCTGCAAGCATACCGCAGCTGAGATAAACCACCAAAAGAATGTTGGTCGTGCTGATTCCGGCGAATGCTGCCGCACGCCTTGCCTGCCCGAAAGCTAGCATGCGTGTGCCCCATGCGGTGGATCGCAGAACGAAGGAGATGAACAGGGTGAAGATTAGCACCAAGACGGCAAAGGCGGGAATTCCCATGGGTGCCCACCCAAGAAAGGCCTTGAGGGCAGGGTCAGCTGACCCCTGAAAGCCATTTGCCAGAGTCAAAGAGATGGCTGACGCAATGAGGCTAGTAGCAAGCGTCGCCACGATGGGCGGAATACGGATCACCAGAATGGCAAGAACGCTGATCGACGCCATAACGAGGCCCGCGGCCATGGCGGCCAGAAGGCCAAGAACGAAGGATCCCGTCGCATCGCTGACAGCGATCGCTAGCAGCCCGCCAAGGGAAAAGACCTTGGCAACCGAAACGTCGATGTTGCCTGGCCCCGAACTCATCACCAGCATCTGGCCGAGAGCCACAAGTACCAGATAGGGGGCAATGGTGAAGGCGAGTGTCAGGGTCTGGAACCCGCTGCCGCTTGAAACCAACAGGGTAAGAACCAGCACGATAAAGGCGGCGACAAAGGACCATGTCCAAGGCGGTATGGTCATTTCAGAGAGTTTCTTCATTTGACTTTACGCTCCAGAATGAGACGCCCTGCGAGGACCGCTATGACGATAAAGGCTTGCACCGCTGGTTGTAGGTTGGATGACAGTTTCAAAAGCGTGAGCAGAACGGTTAGGAGTCCAAGGGTGATCGCGCCAAAGAGCGTCCCCCAGGCAACCGCCCGGCCGCCGGTGAACATGCCTCCGCCCAGAATCACGGCCGCAATCGTGGTCAGCGTGTAGCCAGGCACAGCGTTCACATCACCGGCCCCAATTTCTGCAGTCAGTGTCACTCCGGCCATGACCCCCAGAACACCAACCGTGGTGTAGGCCAGCATGCGGGTGCCAAGAAGGGTTGCGTTTGACCGTGCTAGCGCCACAGGATTGCTGCCAAGCGCCCGGAACCTGACCCCGAGGCTGGTCTTCTGCATCACAACCCAAGTCAGGGCGGTTGCGACAACCATCGTGATCAGGGGTGTCGGGATGCCAAGCGGGGGAGACCACATTGCGTAGGCAAAAAGCCAATCCGGTGCCATGCCGCCGGGGACGGGTAGAATAAACAGCCCCACTCCGAGCCAGATGAACGAGGCACCAAGGGTTGCTATCAGAGACGGGACGGAGCGCAGCTCGACCAGTGCTCCAAGCAAAGTATAGGCAAGGACGCTGCCTCCAAGCGCCAGCACGCCCAGAAGCGGGGTGTCGCGCAGGAAGGTCGCCGAGATGGCCGTGACCATGCCGACGAAAAAGCCAATCGAAAGATCAATGTCACCGATGCTCATCATAACCATCTGAGACATGGAGGCAATGGCAAGCGCCACGATGGGTGAAAGGATAAGCGTCAACCCTCCTTGCGACCAGATGCGAGGCTGGATTATGCCGCAGACAATCAGGATTGCGAACATTGCTGAAAGGGTGAGCAGGCCGGGCAGCACCCGGCGCAGATAGCCCTTGGGCAGGACCATCCGTTGAGATGTGACAGGTGTTGCGGTCATGCGCGTGCCTCCTCAGCTTCTGCGAATGACATCGCGATAATATGCTCGTCCGTGATGTCGGTGCCCTGCAACTCGCCCGCCACTCGCCCGGCGCGCAAGACGTAGGCCCGATCACAATGCTGCATCTCGGAATTTTCGCTTGAGAACCAGATGATCGTACGGCCCCTCTCGGCTTCGCTGCGGATCAGTTGGTAGAGCTCAGACTTGGTATGGATATCGACGCCCCGGAAGGGATCATCGAGCAGGATTGTGTCAGCTTCGGAGGCAAAGGCTCGGGCGACGATGACCTTCTGCTGATTGCCGCCGGACAGGCCGGTAATCTGGGCTTTTGCACCACCGCGGATCTTCAACATGTCGACCCATTTGGTTACGAGCGCCTTTTCCTTGTCGACCTGCCGAACACCATTTTTGGCCAGCCCCGACTGAGCGGAGATGATCAGGTTGGCGGCCACATCCCAGAGCGGGAAGATGCCAAACCGTTGCCGGTCACCCGGCACATAGGCAATGCCCTTTGCGCTCACGGTCACATCATCGTTGCGTCGCCGCCAAAGTCGGCTCAGAACGTCCTGTTGTCCCTGCCCGACGATTCCAGCAAGGCCGATCACATCGCCTTTCTTGGCGTAGAGCTCGGCTGGCCGTCCATTGACATCCTGCATCGGAACGCGAACCGAGAAGGGCCTGTCATCATCAAGGCTCTGAGTGCGCGATGCTTCCTGAACTTTGGTGACCTCGCCACCCATTGCCATGAACAGATCGCGCTCGGTAACGTCGCGTGCGGTATGGACCGACACGATGGCGCCATCCTTCATGACAGCGACCCGGTCAGAAACCGACAGAATTTCGCTGAGACGATGCGACACCAGAATGATGCCCATGCCCTCTGAGCGTAGCTTGCGCACATAGTCATAGAGATAGTCCACTGCGGAACCGCTGAGAGATTCTGTCGGCTCGTCAAGGATGAGCAAGCTGAGATCATCCGTAATGGTTGCCCGCGAAATCTCGACCATCTGTCGGTCCGCCAAGGGCAGATCATCGACAAAGTCGGTCGCTGCAATGGTGTGATCGGGGAAAATTTCGTCAAGGCGCTCCATCACGAGGTCAGCTGCTGGCTTGTGCCAACGCCATTTCGGCATCCATTGCACGCTTGAAAGCAAGATATTTTCCTTGACCATCAACTCGAGCGCCAGAGAGCCTTCCTGAAACGACATGCGAACGCCGCGGAAACCGTTCTTTTTGCGTTTTGCCTGACCGTTGATTTCGACCACGCCAGACGTGGGGTTTTCAATCCCGCAAAGAGCGCGCATCAAAGTACTTTTACCGGCTCCGTTGTGTCCGACGATGCCAAGGACTTCTCCAGGGGGCATCATAAGGTTGACACCCGACAGGGCGACGGTGGGGCCATAGGTCTTGATCAAATTCTCGACCCGGACCAAGAGTTTTTTGGCATTTGTGTTGTTCGCCATCTTCACCATCTTCATCACAATCAATGAGTGAGTGCGACTGGCACACGCATCGGCGCCAGTCGCATCTACAGTGCTGCGGGGCTTTTTAGTTTCTGACTGGAACCGGTGGCAGCGGTGCGTCTTTGACCGTGCCTTCAATGTTGGCTTTCAACTGGGCATCAACCAGTTCCTTGGTCCACTGCCAGGCGGCGATCTCGTCATCATCGACCACCTTGATCCATTCGTCGCGCGCTTCGTCACTCACGACAACGGGTGGGAAGATGGTGGTGCGAGGCACTTTCTGGCCATGATAGATGTTGATGGCTGTGAAGAGGGCTGCAACGCCCTGGCCCGGATCGGACATGACAGCGACTGATCCAGATGCTCCGTTGCCTTCACCCCAGAACTTGAGCGCGCGGCCACTTGGTGCAAAGGCTACGACCGGGGCTTCGCGCCCTGCGGTCTGAAAGGCCTGAATAGTCCCGAGACCTTCGCCACAGCCGACAACACCGTCTACTTCGGGAAGGCTGGCGATGGTCCCAAGGAGCGCTTCCTGTGCCTTGGCGCTGTCGCAGAAGGTGAAGAGTTCCGCGACGACATTCACGTCAGGATTGTCCTTGAACATCTGGGACTGGACTTTATACATCTCGATTTCGGGAGGCGAGCCCTGAACTCCGCGGGCGAGCACGACGTTGCCCTTGCCGCCGATGCCATCGATGATGGCCTGAGTGGACAGGCGGGCCCAGTCACTGAAACTGTTGGTGACCACATAGGCACATTCAAGGTCGGTCGAGCTGTCAAACACCGCAACGACGGTGCCCTGATTGCAGGCCTGCTGTAGCGTCGGGTTGAGAGCGGTCGGGGAAGCCGGGTTCACCAGCAGGATATCTGGCTGGTCGAGAAGCAATGCCTTCAGCTGAGCGATCTGCTCGGTTGCCGAGTTCTCTCCGGGTGCGTTGGAAATCTGGAATGATTTGATCAATCCGTCTTTCTCTGCCTGTGTCGCCGCTTCCTCAAACGCGGTTATCATCGAACGGCGCCAGGCATTGCCAAGAAAGGCGTTGCTGAGGGCGACGGTCGGCGCAGGCTTCTGGTCAGCAGCAAAGGACAGGGTTGGCGAAAGCGCGCCTGCCGCGAGAAGTGCAACAAGCGCTGCACCCTTGGTTAGAGATTTAAACATTGCAAACATCCTCCAATTTTTCGCAAAGTTTCTTACCTGAGATTTCACTCTAAAAGCGAGAAAATCCTCATTCTAAAGGCAATCTAGTCCTTTCCCACGGGACCAGGCAGGCCCAAAGTCCTTTATCTGGCGCGGAACATCACAGCTTCTATTGCGGTAGTCCGCAAGATCTTGACGCGAGGCGCAGGTTCTATTCGGTTCGTGTCTCTCCGCAAGTCCTGTCTCTACTTATTCGTTGTCACAAAAGCGATTGCGAAGGGTTTCAGATCAATCTTGTGTCCTTTTTCCGCCTCGGATCGTTGCAACCAGTCGGCATCACTCACGGCCTCGTCGAAGCTGTTAGCGTCAAGAATCCGGAACTGGCCCGCATGCTCAAACTCCACACTCCGAGACCGGCTGGAAAGGTTGGCGATCATCAAGTGGTCCTCATTGCGGCAATCCGCTCCATAGCCAACAAGTCCTTCGCCCAGACCTGAAAGAAGCAGACGGTCTTGATCCTTGAGACCAGCTGCAAAGCGGATGACATGAAAGATCGGATAGACCGCGCCGAGGCCATCGTCATAACCGGACTGCGTATACGGCTGCCGCTGATAGGCCATACCGAATGGGCCGACCGGGGCAGAAAGGCACAGGGCCTTTACGCCGGACTGCGCCGTGGCGGCGAGGGCGCCGACGGCCCATGCAGCCCCAAACAGCCCGCGATGGCGGGGATCTTCCCGGGCCATGGTCTCGCGGATCTGGGCCGGGTTCTCAGCAATTGACTCGCCATAAGGGTTCGAGCGCATGGCGATTGAGACGAGCCCCAGCCGATAGGCACTGCCATCTCCGATGCGTTCTGCGCTGCGGAAAATCTGGGGCAGGGCTTCGAGTGTCTCGATGACGGATATGTCGTCACTGGCATGGACAATGGCCGTGCTGCCATGGGTGACGTAATCACAGATCTTAGGATCTGGCCGACAGCGGTTCATTTCCGTGAAGTTGGTTAGCATGCCTCCGCCGATGGCAGCTTTGGGGAAAGCTGCCCGAACCATTGGCAGGATGTCGTTGGGGGTCGGGCCAGAGGGCCATGGGCCGCTCGGCTGATGGCTGGAAAGATAGGCGCGCGGTATGGCAATGACGTGAGACGGATCGATGCCCTTTGCCTCCAGTTTTGCCGCAACGGCCTGCAATGCAGTTTCATCCAGCTCGTCCGCGTCAAGAATATTCTCGATATCGATGGCCGCACCAAGGTCTGTTGCGAGCGCCGATACATAAGCGAGATAGGCATCACTGGAATGGGATGCGTAGCGAACCAGGATATGAGAGGCCCCGCATTTGCGCACCGCCTCAAGAGCGCAAGGCTCGGCTTCCCATCCTTCCTCCAGTGCAATCCCGATTGCCGGTGTAGCGCGAGCGGTTCTCTCGATTGATACCGCCCCGGAGGCCGCATTCGCGGAGGTCCGTTTCGGCTTCCCTTTCATCTTGATCCGTATGGTTTGCGTGATCGCGTGGTCAAGCGCATATGTGAAGGGGTGCTTGAGCGGGACGCAATAGGTCTTGAAAGAAGCGTCGGACCAGTTGCGCTGGTCTTCCATCTCGAAAACCTCGCCTTCAAAAGCAATGTCGACTTCAACTGACCCCACATCATAGGCGAGCCCAGCGATATCCATCAGGGGCTGACTGGGCGAGATGTCCTGCGGGAAGCTCAGCTGTTCCTCAGAGCCATCTGGATGGGTGAGGCGCACCGGCGCGCCAGCGAGGTCACTGATCGGATGCAGGATCGTCAGGCCCGCCCGGTTGGTAGTGAAGTCGCCACTGACCGGGGTCAGCGTCAACTGCGCGATCATCTCGCCATCTGCGGACGCCTCGAAATACATTTCGCTAAAGAGCCGACCATCGTCAATTGACTGCATCAATTGGCCGGAGACCTTGTCGTCCGACTCGACGAGATTGACGTCGACAATCTCCGGAGAATAGGTGCCCCAGCTGGTATCCCGGATTGGCCAGGCAATGGCTCGGACGATCTCCACGCCATGCCACTCGATCTGCCGGATTGCGGCGTCCGAATAGAGAAAGGACAGAGGCCCTTTCTCTATGCGGCGCAAGAGCTTGGGAGGCTCAGAAGTTCCATAGGTCCGGCACAGATCATGAGCATCCAAATCATTGCGCCGCAATGAGGTATGTTGAGCATCGGTTTTGGTATTTGCTTGACACATGACTTGATCCAACAGCACATCATTGCGCAAAGATGGGCCCACCATCTGGAATCCTTCATCAGCAAGGTTAAGCCCCCGGGGGGCTTATCGATATGTGCAGATACCGCTTCGCTCTTCAGTGAAGCGCGGCACTCGTTGCGGATATCCGCAAAAGATGGTGCGGATCATTTCGGTAAAGCTTGTTGAAATCTCTTGGCGAACGACATGCCGTGGCATAGCGTAGAACCCGGAGGCCCCAAGAGCATGAGCAGACGTGAGATAAGAGAGTTAGACCATTATCTGGCGATCTCTCGAGCCATAGCCGGAGAGCTGGACTTTCAAAAAGCACTCAACCGAATTGCCGGCGCGGTCAAATCAAAGCTCCTCGACTATAATCATCTCGATGTTGCGGTCATCGTATCAGACGACAAATCCAAGCATTTCGCCGTGGAAACGGGCGTAGAGACGATATGGAACCGCAATGGCAAGGAACGCCCCAATGCTCTCGCACCTGTGCGTCAGTTGCTCGCGGGAGAGAGTGCGCTTCTTGTGACCGGGGACGCCTGGGAAGATCCTCGCTTTCATTTTGACGGTGCTGATGATGCTCCGATCTTCGACGCCAATCTGCGCAGTCGAATCCATGTACCCATGGTGGTACATGGCGGCGTGATTGGGGTCATCAGTTTCTCCTCGCACGAACGCAATGCCTATAATGATGAAGACGCCCGGATCGCGCAGAATATTGCCGATCTGATTGCGCCTTACTTTTACGCGCTCAACATGTCGGACCGGGCCAAAAGTTCGGAGCGTGCGGAGGGGGCCGCGCTCGGCCGGGAGAAAAATCTCAGGATCGGCGCCCAGAATCTCACCGAAGCAATGGAAGCGGAACGGCAACGTCTCGGCATGGAACTGCATGATCAAACCCTTGCAGATCTGTCGGCCATCTACCGGCAGATTTCCCGCATCGCTGACGACGGCGTCTGCACAAAGAGCGAATTGGTCGACTTGTCCAACTCCATTTCCCGCTGCACCAACGAGCTGCGCAAGATTATCGAAAATGCAAAGCCGGGGGTTCTTGACCTTTTCGGCGTGACTCAAGCCATTGAAGCGCAACTTACCCGATCCACTCAAGGGGCAAAACGTTTCATCGCGACATCCGTGCTCAATCAAACCGGAAAACTGCTCGACCAGGCCGAATATGGTTTGCAGCTTGCCACCTTCCGCATCGTTCAGGAAGCAGTGACCAACGCGGTCAAGCATTCGGGTTGCAGCGCAATCGAGATTGCCATCACCCAGTCGGACGAGGAAGTCAACATTACAGTTTCAAACGATGGCATATCTCCCCCGGATGGCTGGCGACGTTCCAGCCGTGGGGTTGATAATATGCGTGTTCGAGCATCCCTGATCGGGGCAACTCTGGACTTTGAACGCAATCCAACCAGCGTCGGCAGCCGGACGATCCTAAGGATACCGAGAGCAACGATCAGCATTGCAGAAACCAGCGTCCCCCAACCATCCGAGCCCAGACCTGAGGAGACCGTATGAATATTTTGATTGCGGAAGATGATCCGCTGCATCGGTCTTTCCTGTTGGAGACCGTTCGCCGCTATCTACCCGATTGCGATCATGTCTATGAAGCGGATGGCGGACAGGCTGCCGTCGACATCGCCCGGACCCATGATGTTGATGGAGTGGTGATGGACGTGCAGATGCCAGAGGTGAGCGGCATTACTGCGGCCTCTCGGATCTGGGAAAAACACGCCGACATGCGAATTCTTTTCTGGTCCAATTATTCAGACGAGGCCTATGTTCGGGGGATTTCGCGCATCGTACCAAGACAAGCAGTCTATGGCTACGTGCTTAAAACGGCGTCAGCCCAGAGACTTGGCCATGCCATCATCGGCATTTTTGTTGAAGATCAGTGCATCGTTGACCGCGAGGTGCGCGGTGTACAGGAGCGGGCACTCGACGTGCATCAGGGCTTGTCCAACACCGAGTTTGAAGTACTGCTCGATATTGCGGTGGGTCTGACAGACAAATCCATTTCGCAACGGCGGGGCATTTCCACCCGCTCTGTTCAGGGCCGCCTCAAGCAGCTGTACCAGAAGCTTGGTGTCGAACAAGCCAACCCCAATGAGGACACGCCGCTCTTCAACTCGCGCACTCGGGCAGTGGCCATAGCCTTTTATCGGGGACTTCTGAATGACGAAGAACTTTCACTCGCCGAGACGAGCTTGGAAAAATGGCGGGAATAGCCCGAACATTTGCCTAAACCCACCCAGCCTAATTTCATAACACTACCGATACGTTGTGACGTCGTAAATGTAGATTATTGCGTTAATTACGCCAAAGCCTCCAGCAACATGAACTGTCCGCCAATTAAAAATGGTGCGCTTCAATCGAATGTCAGGAATGGGGAAGCTGGCTTCTTCGAAGTCGCCCCTGTTGAAGGTCTCCAAAGGTCCGCTTCTGATCCCTCATCTCTCCCCCCCTACCCTCCTCGCCACAAAAATTCCCCGAAATGACCCAATTTCACAGACCATTGCCGCCGCAATCGCTGTTCAGACTGGAGTGAGGATAAAGAGCGACTGACCCGACTGAGGAGACATTGATGACCCTAGCCTATGAAGATCTGAAAAAGGCCGACCTTCCCATAGGTCCGTTCCCATCTCCTTATGGCAGCGAGCCGGAAGGCAATCTGTTCGAAAGTCTGGTGAACAGCCAGTTGCATGGCGAGGTCTACACCTCAGGTGTGGTTCGCCTGCCCAAAGGCGCCATGCTGGAGTTGCGGCTTCTCGACATATCGCTGGGTGACTGCCGCTCTGTCACGCTTTCAAAACGCACCATTCTCAAGGCAAAACGCCTGCCCATGCGGTTCGGCATCCCCTATGACAGGGAGGAGATCAGGCGCGCCCACACCTATTCCATCTCGGGCACCATCCATGCGGACGGGCGCTTGCTCTATGCCAACCGCACGGCCCATCTGGTCTTCACGGACTCCAATTTCTCCTTCGTCCGCCTCTGCCTGACCCCGGTTGACTAAGGTGCATCGATTGATTGGGGCGAAAGGGGCAGCAAAACGCCCGGCCGCGTTTCAAAACGACCGGGCGCTGATGATGCTCTGACGAACGGGCAATGCACGCGCTCTAGAATTTGAGGGCGCTGTTGACCTGATCGATTTTCTTGTTGTCCATCACGGCAAGCTCATTCTTCAGATACGAGCCCTTGAACATGGCGACGCGGATCGTGTAGCCATTGCCGTTCGGTGACACATCGGCCTTGTAGAACAGAGAACAGGTATCAAGCGTCGTCTTGAGCCAGTCGGAATTGGATTGTGCTCTATTGCGCACGATCTCGAGCCGCTCCTCGAAAGACACGACATTATCGATATCGGCCATTTCCATGGCACAGCTGGCGTTGTCACTGATCACCTTATTCGGCGCAGCCGTCAGTTCGGGATAGGAATCAGCAAGCTTGTTCTCGATGACGGATTGATCCACATCGACCGCCAGCTTGGTTTCCAGATCCATCATGTAGATCGGCTGACTTTCGACACCCATACCCCGCGCCAGCTTGAGACGGCGGGAAACACCGTTGTCATCACTCGTGCAGGTGATGAACTCGCCTTCACCAGTGCAAAGATTGAAGCCATTCTTGTCCAGCACATCCTTGGCCGACGGATAGCTCTGACCGAGCTGAATGCCAAAGAAGCCGGGATTGCCATTGGCAAATTTAAGAGACGTATTGGCGGCCGACATTGGCTCACCCTCGGGGCTGTCATCCACCATCGTATCGATGCCCTGATCGACAGAGACTTCCTGCACATCCACGTCCGGATCGCCGAACATCTCGTTCTCATTGGCAGCATTGTAGGACGTGGTCTGCCCCTGACCGCTGGTGACCCCGAAATGCTGATTTTCAAACGCGGCAGAGAACAGAATACCGGTCTGTTCCGGCGTCAGATAGCCATTGGGCGCATAGCCTGCATCAGACTGAAAGCGTGAGATGGCAGTCTTTGAGCGACGCCCCAGCACCCCATCAGCAACCCCGGCATTGTACCCCAGATAATTGAGGCGGTTCTGCACCTCGCGGTTGTTCTGCCGCTGAGCAGCACTGAGCGAATGACGGTGCCGTTTTGTGGTCCGACGATGCTTTTTCTTGTTCGCATTGCCAGCAATGAACCCAACGGCCCCGCCGATCAACGCCCCTGCGACGAATTCACCACCGTCCGCACGCACCTGACTGCTGATGCTCGTCATGATGAACCCAACAACAATTGCCGATATAAAGAAATTTCTTTTCATATGCCTTCTCCTGCCCGTGTCCCAACCTCATCGAGAATACCAAGTTGACCCATCAAGGCACAACAATACAAGTATTGTAGCAAATGATACCGCATTTTGCTCAATTTTATTCTTTTGTCCTTAACCAGAAAAATACCCGTCGCCATCGCAACGGGTATTGATACAGATTTGCCAAGTTTTTGGCAGAGACAAAAAAGGACGGCAACAGGTCAGAAGTACATCTCCGAACCATGTGAACGGGTTTCGGCCAGAAGATACACGCCAAAACAAAGACTTGAGCAAAAGGCTCTAGCCCTCGACGCGGCGAAGTCCTTTCAGGTCGCGCACGGCTCCCTTGTCCGCCGAAGTTGCCATCAGTCCGTAAGCTTCCAGCGAGCGCGACACGATACGGTCGCGTTTTTCTTCCGGCTTCCAGGCAGCATCGCCCTTGGCCACCATCACGGCCCGGCGGGACTCAAGATCCGCATCACTGACGGCAACATTGATGGAACGGTTCGGGATGTCGATTTCGACCGTATCGCCTTCTTCGATCAGACCAATCGCGCCGCCTGATGCGGCTTCTGGCGACACATGCCCGATGGACAGGCCGGACGTGCCGCCCGAGAACCGACCATCGGTGATGAGAGCGCATTCCTTGCCAAGACCCATGGCCTTGAGATAGGAGGTCGGATAGAGCATTTCCTGCATACCCGGACCGCCACGTGGCCCTTCATAGCGGATGACGACCACATCCCCTGCAACCACCTTCTTGGTGGTGATCGCCTTGACCGCAGCATCCTGACTTTCAAAGATCCGGGCCGGACCTGAGAATTTGAGGATACTCTCGTCAACGCCAGCGGTCTTCACGATGCAGCCATCTAGTGCAATGTTGCCGGACAGGACAGCAAGCCCGCCATCCTGACTGTAGGCGTTTTCCTTGTTGCGGATACAGCCGGTCTCCCGGTTCCTGTCGAGCTCGGCAAAGCGCTTGGCCTGAGAGAAGGCTTCCGTGGTGCGTACGCCGCCGGGCGCGGCCTTGTAGAGATCCTCAACCTGTTTGGAAGGCGAGCGCATGATGTCATAGGTATCGATAGCCTCACCAAGGGTCGGAAGATGAACCGTGCTGCAATCGCGATGAATGAGACCAGCCCGGTCAAGCTCGCCCAGAATGCCGAAGATGCCACCAGCCTGATGGCAGTTTTCGATGTGATACTTTTGCGTCATCGGTGCCAGTTTGCAAACCGACGGCACATTGCGCGACAGACGGTCGATATCGGACATGGTGAAATTGACTTCGCCCTCAAGCGCAATCGCCAACAGATGCAGAACCGTGTTGGTCGACCCGCCCATGGCGATGTCGAGGGTCATGGCATTCTCAAACGCCTCGAAGGTGGCAATGTTGCGCGGCAGAACGCTTTCGTCTTCCTCGACATAGTAACGCTTGCATAGCTCGACGGACGTTCTGGCCGCTTCAAGGAACAGTTCCTTGCGGTCAGCATGGGTGGCAACGATGGTGCCGTTACCCGGCAGAGCAATCCCCAGAGCTTCGGCAAGGCAGTTCATGGAGTTGGCCGTGAACATGCCCGAACAGGACCCACAGGTCGGACAGGCCGCTTCTTCCACCTTGGCAACCATCTCGTCACTGACGTTCGGATCGGTGCCCATAACAATGGCATCAACCAGATCAAGCCCGTGATCAATCCCTTCGCTGCGGCCTGCTTCCATCGGCCCGCCGGAGACGAAAACCGCAGGAATGTTGAGGCGCATAGCGGCCATCATCATGCCCGGTGTGATCTTGTCGCAGTTGGAAATGCACACGAGCGCATCGGCACAATGGGCATTGGCCATATATTCAACGGAATCTGCGATGATCTCGCGAGATGGCAGCGAATAGAGCATCCCGTCGTGGCCCATGGCAATGCCGTCATCAACCGCTATGGTGTTGAATTCCTTGGCGATACCACCCGCAGCCTCGATTTCGCGGGCAACCATCTGGCCCAGATCCTTCAGGTGCACATGGCCGGGTACAAACTGGGTAAAGGAGTTCACCACCGCGATAATCGGCTTGCCAAAGTCCTTGTTGCCAACACCGGTCGCGCGCCATAGAGCGCGGGCGCCCGCCATGTTGCGGCCATGGGTCGAAGTCTTGGAACGATAATCTGGCATGGTAAATCCTTTGAGGGAAAGTCTGGTCGGTCGGTCAAACCAATATTTCGTCCGGCGCTCTTCATCCGATGAGGCGGACATGAGCACAGGGTCCGACCCTGTTTAAACCATCAGGCGAAGTCCTGACAATACCATTTCTTTCAAAATTTGCATGATATACGCACAAAACGAAAAGGCGCGAACACAAAAAGCTGAACCAAATGGCTGAGCAGACAAAAAGGACAGCGACCGGAAAGCCGCTGCCCTTTTTGTCTTCAACCACACAGCTTGAGCAAAGAGGCTTGAAGAGCCTAGAGCTCAAAATCCTCACCATAGCCGAACTTTTCGGTGACATAGTCGATGTCCTTGTCACCGCGACCGGACAGATTGACCAGAATGGCTTCACCCGGCAGTTCCTTGGCCATCTTCATGGCATAGGCCACCGCGTGTGAGCTTTCGAGCGCGGGGATGATGCCCTCATATTTACTGAGCGCAAAGAAGGCATCGAGCGTTTCCTGATCGCTGGCCGAGCCGTAGGCTACCTTGCCGATGGACGAAAGGTAAGAATGCTCGGGACCAACGCCGGGATAGTCAAGGCCGGATGCAATCGAATGCACCGGTGCCGGGTTGCCGTCTTCATCGGAGAGCAACATGCACTTGAAGCCGTGGATCATGCCCGGCTTGCCGTAGGTGATGGTCGCAGCATGCTTGCCAAGCTCGGTCCCCGAGCCATGCGGCTCGACACCATGAAGCTTTACCGCATCGTTATCAAGGAAGCCCGAGAAGATGCCCATGGCGTTTGATCCACCGCCAACGCAGGCAACCACGTGATCCGGATCGTTGCCGGTCATTGCCGCAAACTGGTCGCGCGCCTCAAAGCCGACCACCGACTGGAAGTCGCGCACCATTTTGGGGAAGGGGTGCGGTCCAACCACGGAACCAATGGCATAGATCGCGGAATCGGCCTGTCCCAGATAGGACTGGAACGCGCTGTCCACGGCTTCCTTGAGGGTCTTGGCGCCAAAGCTGACCGGAACCACCTCAGCCCCGAGAAGCTTCATGCGGATCACGTTGGGATGCTCCTTCGCGATATCCACTTCGCCCATGTGAATCTCGCACTCCATCCCGAAGTAGGAGGCAGCGGTTGCCAGTGCAACGCCGTGCTGGCCAGCGCCAGTCTCGGCGATCAGCTTCTTCTTGCCCATGAACTTGGCGAGCAGCGCCTCGCCCATGCAGTGGTTGAGCTTGTGTGCCCCGGTGTGATTGAGATCTTCGCGCTTGAGATAGATCTGGGCACCGCCCAGTTTTTCCGAAATATTCTTGGCATGTTGCACCGGGGTCGGGCGTCCCTGAAAATGCTCTCGAATATACCGCAATTCATTGATATATGAGGCGTCGACCGCAAGGCGCTCGTAGGCTTGGGCGATTTCCTTGAAGTGCGGCTCAAGCTCGGGCGGCAGAAATGCCCCGCCAAATTCGCCAAAATATCCATCCTTGCTCGGGAATTGTTTTAAATAGCCCATTGAGAACCTCCGGTGACCTGTCTTACTCTTGTTGTGATTTTCGAGTGTAGTTTTCGAGACTGAAAAGTTGGTCATGTCTGGACATGACCAGCCAAAAATAGCCAACTTTGGGGCCGCTGAACAGAGTTCGTCGTCAAGAGCGAACCGCATTATTGTCACCAAGGGAAAAGACATTGATCTCAATTGCGTTTCGAGTTGAGTTTTCCCTTGCAACAGTTGGCTTGTTCCGCCATATGCACACCTTTGAACAGGGTGCGAATGCATCCGATTGGACCGGCTTGATAGGCCGGATTGACTAGAGGGAATACGCGTGAGCTTCATCGAAGAAGAGGCACCCGGAGCCATCTACGGAATTGAGCGCTGGGGCGAAGGCCGTTTTACGGTTCTCGACAATGGCAACATCGGGCTGATCACCAACCACGAAAAGGGTGAAGCGACGACCGATCTGACGTCCATACTGCACTCGCTGGAGGAACGGGGCATTGCCTCGCCGATCCTGTTGCGCGTCGCCAACAGTCTCAAGAACCAGATCGAACGGATCAACAACAGTTTCCGCACGGCCATCAATGAGCTGGAGTACAAGAACGACTATCGTGGCGTCTTTCCAGTCAAGGTCAACCAGCAGGCCCACGTGATCGAGAAAATCGTCGAATATGGCTCACCCCATCATTTCGGTCTCGAAGTCGGCTCCAAACCGGAGCTCATCATTGCCCTTGGCCAGCGCCTTTCGCGCGAAGCCCTGTTGATCTGCAACGGCATCAAGGACAGCGAGTTCATCAATCTCGCCCTGTTGTCCAACAATCTCGGCTTCAACACGATCATTGTTCTGGAGAGTACCTCGGAGCTCGATCTGGTGCTTGAGCAATCCAAAAAGCTCAATATCAGGCCACAGCTGGGCATCCGCATCAAGCTCAACAACCGCATCACGGGCAACTGGGCCTCCTCGTCCGGGGACCGTTCAGCCTTTGGCTTGTCTGCACCCGATGTGCTGCATGTGATCGACCGCCTCAGGGACGAAGGATTCCTTGATTGTCTGCAATTGCAGCATTTCCATCTGGGCAGTCAGGTGCCGGACATTCTTGATGTCCGCCGTTCGACCGCAGAGGCCTGCCGCTTCTTTGTCGAACTGCGCAAGGAAGGGGCGCCGCTCAGTTATATCGATCTGGGCGGTGGTCTGGGCATCGACTATACCGGCGAGCACAAGTCGACCGAAAACTCCATCAACTACACCATCGACGAATATTGCTGGAACATCGTCGAAGCGGTGAAGAACACCATGGACGATGCCGGCGAGACACATCCGACCATTGTCACCGAAAGTGGCCGCGCGACTGTTGCCTACAGCTCCATGCTGTTGTTCAACATTCTCGATGTGACCCATTTCGATGAAGCGGACGATGTCGAAGTGACCGACGATGATAGCCGTTCCCTGCGCGACATGCGCGACGTGGAAAACTATCTTACGGCTTCGCGCCTGCAGGAATGTCTCAACGATGTCACCTTCTACCGCGATGAAGTCCGGCGCAATTTCGGACGGGGTGAAGTCGGGCTGCGCGATCTGGCAAAAGCGGAGAAACTCTATCTCAACCTGATCAATCGCATGCGCAAGGCGGCTGAGACCGATGAGTGGATATCCGAAGACGTGCTGACCGCTCTTGATTCCACTGCCGACATCTACCACGCCAACTTTTCGCTGTTCCAGTCTCTGCCCGACGTCTGGGCCATTGACCAGTTGCACCCGATCATCCCGATCCAGCGCCTGAATGAAACCCCGACCCGCCGCGCTATCCTGTCGGACATCACCTGCGACAGCGACGGCAAGGTTGACAGGTTCGTGCTGACCGACGGGATCTCCCAATCGCTACCGGTGCATGAACTGTCAAAGGACGAGCAATATTATCTGGCCGTCTTCTTTGTCGGTGCCTATCAGGAAACGCTGGGTGACTTGCACAACCTGTTCGGCGACACCAATGTGGCAACCATTGAGATCGCAGACAGTGGCGACTTCAACCTTATTCATGAGGTCGAGGGGGATACCATTGCCGAGGTTCTACGTTATGTTGAATATGACCCGCTGGCTTTGTCCAACAACTTCAAGGCCATGGTTGAGGAGGCCGTTTCACGCAAAGCGCTGACCCTCAAGGAGCGCAAGACCATGATGAACGCTTTCAAGGAAAGCCTGAACGGCTACACCTATTTCGAACACTGACATCAGGGGCAATGAATGCCAAGACTGCAAACACCCGATGAACGACACCTCGCCTGGCACGAATGGGGCAAGGAAGACGGCGCGCCCGTCCTCTATTGCCCCGGCGCCGGGATGGCCGGTCTGTTGCCATTTGGCGAGGATGTTTGCTCTGCGCAAGGCCTCAGGATGATCTCGGTGGATCGTCCCGGGCTTGGCGGGTCCGACCCGGACGAAGGCAAGAGCTTTACTTCGTGGCAAAGTGACATTGCGCACCTGCTCGATCATCTTGGTGTATCCAGCGTCAAGACCATCGGCTTTTCGCAAGGCGCCCCGTTTGCCTTGGCGCTGGGCGCGGCTGGCATCGCGTCGTCCGTCACGATCGTCTCCGGGCAGGATGAATTGTCTCACCCGAAGGTCATAAGCCAGTTGCCCGCCCCCGTGGCATCCATGGTGGATCTGGCGACGAACAAGCCCGATGCACTTCAGGATGAAATCGAAAAATCTGCGACCCCGGACTGGCTGATGCAAATGATCGAGACCATGAGCAGCGATCAGGATCGCGCCTTCTACATGGCTCCCGATTTTGCCCCCCGCTATCGTCAATCCCTTGAGGATGGCTTTTGTCAGGGCCCTGTCGGCTATGCGCAAGACACGGTCCTTGCAATGGCACCATGGACCTTCGATGTCGAAGAGATGCCCTGCCCGGTTCAGCTCTGGTATGGCCTGCGCGACATCAGCCCGGTTCACGCACCCGATTTCGGGGAAACGCTGGCGGAGCGCCTGCCGTCCGCAACGCTTAGCAGAATTCCCTCCGAGGGAAGTGCAATTCTCTGGACGCGGTCAGAAGAGATTCTGTCTGCTCTCTAGAAATCAAAAACAAGAACAATCCGCTCTCGACTGTTGTTGTTGAGCGTCCTGCGACACAGGCTGCAAAGGCCCTTTCAGGAGAAGGAACACTGAGATGAACAAGATTCTGGTTATCGGCGCTGGTGGCGTCGGCTCTGTCGTGGTCCACAAGATGGCCCAGCTCTCCGAGCTGTTCGGCGACATCACGCTGGCCTCACGCCGCAAGTTCAAATGCGACGAAATCGCAGCCTCCGTTAAGGAACGCACCGGCGTCACCATCAAGACTGCCGAAGTCGATGCCGACGATGTCGAAGCAACCGCGGCCCTCATCGATACTCTTGGCGTTTCGCTGGTGGTCAACGTGGCCCTGCCCTATCAGGACCTCAACATCATGGATGCGTGCCTCAAATCCGGCGTCAACTATCTCGACACGGCCAACTATGAGCCGCGCGACGTTGCAAAATTCGAATATAGCTGGCAGTGGGCCTACCAGCAGCGCTTCGAGGAAGCAGGCCTGATGGCCCTGCTCGGCTCGGGCTTTGATCCCGGCGTGACCAATGTCTACACCGCCCATGCCAAGAAGCATCTGCTTGACCGCATCGAAACCCTCGACATTCTCGACTGCAATGGCGGCGACCATGGCCAGCATTTTGCCACCAACTTCAACCCGGAAATCAACATCCGCGAAGTAACGGCCCCGGTGCATCACTGGGAAAATGGCGAATGGGTGACGACCCCGGCCATGTCCAACAAACAGCCCTATGACTTCCCCGCCGTTGGCGAGAAGAACATGTACCAGATGTACCACGAGGAGCTGGAAAGCATCGTCAAGCATCTGCCCGAGATCAAGCGCGCCCGCTTCTGGATGACCTTTGGCGATGCCTATATCAAACATTTGGAAGTGCTGCAGAATGTCGGCATGACCCGCATTGATCCGGTCATCTATGAGGGCAAGGAAATCATCCCGCTGCAGTTTTTGAAGGCTGTCCTGCCCAACCCCGGCGATCTGGGAAAAACCACCAAAGGCAAGACCTGCATCGGCAACATCATGACCGGTGAGAAAGACGGCAAGGACAAAACCGTCTATGTCTACAACATTTGCGATCATGAAGAATGCTTCGCCGAGGTTGGCTCGCAGGCGGTGTCCTACACCACCGGTGTGCCTGCCATGATCGGTGCAGCCTTGATGCTCAAGGGCGACTGGTCCGGCAAAGGCGTCTTCAACATGGAACAGATGGATCCTGATCCCTTCATGGACATGCTCAACAAGCACGGCCTGCCATGGCAAGCCGTCGATCTCGACAAGCCGCTCGACTTCTAAAAGCGTTTGTTCTGCAAACGCGACATGATGGCACCACACAAAGACCATCGTGAACCAAACACGAAAGCCCCCTTCTCGGGGGCTTCCCAATCTGATTTGCCCCTTTGCGACCCGACCCGGGAGTTGTTCAATGACCGATGCGCCCATCATGGAAACACAGGCAGGGGATGCCGGTGCCTTCAAGGACTTCGACCTTGCCCGCGTTCCCTCCCCCTGCTTTGTCATCGACAAGGCCGCGATCCGGCGCAACCTGTCCATCCTGTCGCAAGTCGGCAAGGACGCAGACGTCAAGGTGCTGTTGGCCCTCAAGGCCTTTTCCTGCTGGTCGCTCGGCGATCTGATCGCTGAGTATCTCGACGGCACCTGCGCCTCGGGCCTGTGGGAGGCAAAGCTGGCGCGCGAGAAATTCGGCGGAGAGCTTGCGACCTATTCCGCTGGCTTCAAGGCCGATGAACTGCCAGAGATCCTTGAGCTGTCCGACCATCTGATCTTCAACAGCCCGGCCCAGCTTGCCCGCTTCGCCCCGCTCATTGAGGCCGCACGCAAATGGGGCTACGCGCCCGATTTCGGCTTGCGCATCAACCCCGAGCATTCCGAAGGCTCGATCCCCAAATATGATCCTTGCGCCGCCGGCTCTCGCCTCGGCACCCCGATCAGTCAACTGACCGATGCGGATATCGACGCCATCTCTGGTCTGCATATGCATACCCTGTGTGAACAGGATTTCCTGCCGCTCAAACGCACCTTCGAGGCAATTGAGGACAAGATTGCGCCTTGGCTGAAAAAACTGAAGTGGCTCAACTTCGGCGGTGGGCACCACATCACCCGCCCCGACTATCAACGCGACGAGCTTGTCGCTTTCCTCAAGACAATCAAGCAGAAATACGACATCGAGATCTACCTCGAGCCGGGTGAGGCGGTCGCGCTTGATGCCGGAATTCTTGTCGGCGAAGTGCTCGATGTGGCCCGCAATGGCGAGGTGGATTTGGCCATCATGGACATCTCGGCCACCTGCCACATGCCCGATGTGATCGAAGCCCCCTACCGTCCGGCCCTGCTTGGCGAACCCGATGACGGAGCCGATCAGAGCAAGGTCTTGCGTCTGGGTGGTCCATCCTGCCTTGCAGGCGACGTCATTGGCGATTATCGCTTTAAAGACACGCCCGAGATCGGCCAGCGCATTGCATTTCTCGATCAAGCCCACTATTCCATGGTCAAGACCAACACCTTCAATGGTGTGAGACTGCCCTCGATTGCCCTTTGGGATTCCGAAAGCGATGAACTAGAGATCATCCGCCGCTTCCCCTACGAAGAGTTTCGCGACAGACTATCCTAGTCTTGCATTCACGCTGCGCCATTCGCACCCATCCAAGCTGAGGCCGATGCCTCGATCCGTCAGAAAGAGACACCCAATGGCCGATTATTCCTATCCCGCCTTTCTTGCCTCCGAGCTGACCGAAACCGAGAGCAATGCGGATACCGCGCTTTTCGAAGTCATCCCCTGCCCGCTTGAAAAAACCGTCTCCTATGGATCTGGCACGGCAGCCGGCCCGTCTGCTCTGCTGGAAGCCAGTCAAGAGCTCGAACGCTATGATGGTCGCGGCTTTCCCCTCGAGCACGGGATCATCACATCCGATCCCATCGATTGCGACCAGACCATCGAAGAAGTGATGCTGGCCCTGCGCCGCAGAACCGCAGAGAGCGTCAAAGCGGGCCGCATCCCGGTCACGCTGGGGGGCGAACACAGCCTGTCCTATGCCGCGATCATGGGCGTGGTCGATGCCTTGCAAAAGCCCATCGGCATTCTGCAGATCGATGCTCATGCGGACCTGCGCAATGCCTATCGGGGCAATCGCCACTCTCACGCATCGGTCATGCATCTATGTGCGGTGGAAGAAAAGCTGCCCCTCATGCAGCTGGGGATTCGCGCTCTATGCATCGAAGAACACGAGGCTCGCGTCAAATCCGAACACATCCACTATATTGACGCGGAAAAGCTCGTCACCAACAATATCACTGAATTCGATTTGCCTGAAGGCTTCCCTGAAGACGTCTATGTAACCTTCGATGTCGATGGCCTCGACCCCTCGATCATGCCCGCCACAGGAACGCCCGTGCCCGGCGGCCTTGCATACTATCAGGCGCTCAGCCTGATCGAAGATGTACTCACCGGACCACGCTGTGTTGGCTTTGACGTGGTCGAACTGGCTCCGATGGCCGATCAATGGGCATGGGATTTCACTGCGGCAAGCCTCACCTATCGCCTCATGGGGCTGGTCGCGGCCAGCCGGGAATAGACAGGACCTCCTCCATGAACACGCAGGACTACCGGATCGTCAGACAAACCCCGCCCCTTGAAGATTTTCTGCGCTTGAGGCGCATCACCGGGCTGACCGTCTAC
Source organism: Cohaesibacter sp. ES.047 (assembly GCF_900215505.1). Taxonomy (NCBI): domain Bacteria; kingdom Pseudomonadati; phylum Pseudomonadota; class Alphaproteobacteria; order Hyphomicrobiales; family Cohaesibacteraceae; genus Cohaesibacter; species Cohaesibacter sp. ES.047. The sequence continues at coordinate 1,401,833 of NZ_LT907844.1, read as the reverse complement.
TCCCAGGAAGCGGCCCGCAAGGGCCTCGAAGGGACGATTGTCGCCGCATTGGTGCTCAAGGGAGAGACCGTTGTGGGAATGGGACGACTGGTGGGCGATGGTGGTTGCGTCTTTATCATCGCCGATGTCGCGGTGGATCCGGCCCATCAAGGCAAGGGCCTTGGCAAACGGATCATGGCCGAATTGATGGACTATGTGAACACCGAGCTGGGCTCCAAGGCCTATGTCTCCCTTGTCGCCGATCTGCCCGCAGACAAGCTCTACGCCAGTTTCGGGTTCGAACCGGTTGCCCCCGCGTCCATCGGCATGGCCTATCGCGTGCCGTAAGTGAGCATTGCACCAAGCCTCAACGGCTGACTGTCGATTGTCCAAGAATAGTCGGAAGAAATCTGTTTGAGCTCAACAGCATCGGCAGCTGGAACTGGTGCGCGAGACGCACAGAAAGCCTTATATGTCGGATGAACAACTGAAGCGCCCCACCCAGACACCTAACCAAGGCTAAACTTCGCGCAACCGGACTGAACACATGTCGCGAGAAGATATTTTTGTAAGCGATATGAAAATCGAGAAAAGCGACTTGGACGCTTTTCTTGCAGAAGTCGCTTTGCCAGCGGGCACCGTTTCGGCATCCTTGGCAGCCATTTCGAGGCGCAAGGCCTTGAGGCGTGCGAACTTCTCTCTGACTTTCACCATCCTTTCCTGCTGCTCATCCAAGATATCGTTTTCAGGCTTCTTCTTCGTCTTGAAACGTTGTTCCACCTGAAGTCTTGCATTGAGAGCCACGAAAGGTCCTTTTTCCAGCAAAAGGAATTAAAGCCGCCCTCGCCGGGGAGACTTTACTGCTGAATCAGTCGGCCAACTGCAGATTGACAGCTGCGACTTTACCATTACGGCCAGCTTCAAGTTCGTAAGAAACTTTCTGACCTTCGTCCAGTCCGCTCAGACCAGCGCGTTCAACAGCAGAAATATGGACGAAAGCGTCTTTGCCGCCATCATCAGGAGCGATAAAGCCGTAGCCTTTGGTGGAATTGAAGAATTTTACGGTGCCAACAGTCATGGCAGTACCTCATTTTTAACTTAAATACACGCGCTTCATCAATTGAGCGAGTGGGATTCAGTGTACATTTGTACACCAACAGAACGTTCGCGTAATCAGGGGGGAATGAAGCAAACCGGCAATGCCGGTAGATCAATGGCCTATGATGGCAGAAACGTACACCATTCTTGATGCCTGCAAATTGCAGCGAAATCAAGAAAAAACAAAAAAGAATATAGGGCCTGCATAAAATAGATGCACTCTTTTCGGCAACAACCTCTGATCACATATCAGATCACAGGCATTCCGATGACCTTGAACTCGATCCCGCAGTCTCCGAGTATCTGCTCCGACCGGGTTGTGTCAAAACGGCCCTGAATCCCCTCGTTATGACGCCAGACGACACGGGCAACCTGATGCGCCGCCAGAAACTTCGTGCATTCCTTGCAAGGTGGATGCGTGACATAAACAATGCATCCTTTGGCAGGTTCCTTCATGGCCGCCAGGGCATTCATTTCCGCGTGAACAACGCGATCATATTTCTCCTCGCGACTGTCCCACCAGTCTGGTCGATCTTCCATCGAGCGGGGAAAACCATTGTAGCCCACGGCAGCGAAACTCTTGTCGGGCCGCACGATCACACAGCCCACCTTGGTTGAGGGATCACGACTGCGCATGGCAACCGCTTCGGCGCACTGAAGCACCCATTCGTCAAATCCGGGCCGCGGGGCCATACCATCTCTCCCTTGAAACAAACATCGCATCGAGCTGTTCAATGTCTGTAAGCCAAAACAGGCAATCAAGCAAAGAAATACGCCTCAAACAACCTCACTTGAGACGCGTCATCGAGCGACCGCCATGCCTGCACCGAACGTCAGGCAAACATCCCATGTGCCGTAAAGGCAGAGTGGCGCCCCTCACGTGCCCTCAGAGTGTGGAAGCCAAAGAAAAAAATAAGTAAAAATAAAAATAACAAGGCAACAAGGGAAGGATCACAAAGTCTGGCACCATTTAGGTGTTTGATCCCATGCTTTGATGGTGCACCTTTCTCATTTGAATGGAGGGAAGCACTATGGGCCAAGTTCTACACGGCAGCGCCACGACGACAGAGGCAGTCCGTCGAGCAATACAAAATAGTCAAGAGAGCCTGAGAGTGCTTTCCAAGCGATACGGCATCAATCAGAAAACGGTCGTCAAGTGGAAGACGCGCACCTCACAAGCGGACTTAAGAACCGGACCGAAGGAGCCACGTTCGACTGTGCTTTCGCGGCAAGAAGAAGCGACCATTGTCGCCTTCCGCAGGCATACCTTGTTGCCTCTCGACGACTGCCTTTATGCACTCCAGCCGACAATCCCGCATCTGACGCGCTCTTCACTGCACAGATGCCTACAACGACACGGAGTTTCGCGACTACCGAGTGTCGAAGGCGACAAGCAGCCAAAGAAGCGTTTCAAGAGCTATCCGATCGGCTATTTCCATATCGATATTGCCCAGGTACAGACAGCTGAAGGCAAGCTCTATCTCTTTGTGGCTATTGACCGGACTTCCAAGTATGCCTTCGTTGAACTCTATACCAAGGCAGGAAAGATCGTACATTTGTTTGAGAAAGTTCAGCCCAACCATCAGACGAGTTGGTTTGGCCGGACATCCCACCTGCCGATAATGCTTGCCGAAGTCCGCGTCAAATTCATCTCATGGCACCAGCCCTGACTGCCGCACCAAGGAACGGTTCATATCGATGATGGCACCCAGGCGCTCTTTGAACAGTTCACCGCCCCGTTTGTTGCGCTTTGAAGAAATCATGAATATATGCCAGAAAATGCGTGCTTCAGATCAACTTCCTGGCAGTTTATCATATCCAATTACTCTTGGAAATCTATATCCTTCAATCAGTTAACGGGTTTTCAGCGCGAACTCGATAGATGAAGCTGTAAATCGTCTCAGAGCTTATAGGACGCAAACCCTTCTCGTTACCTGCCTTCAGCCAGTACTCCGAGAGCCGGTACCGAACAAACTGGCCGAGCGTCTCCACGTTGTTCAAGAATGACAAGGCGCTGCCGAAGAAACATATAGCTCCCATCGGCATGGTTCGTTAAATAGCAACCTGAGGGCAACCGGTTAAAGCTCAACTCCCGACTGATCGCGGATTTGGAACGTCCAAGAAAGTGACCGAATCTTTTCAAAATGAAAATCTGTTCTCGTTCGTCGCTCGAAAGATGCGAATAAGCATAACATGGCAACACTCCTGATGGATCCTACAACCGCCTCGACACAATATCGAGGCGGGAGTGTTGCACTTCACGGCGGAATTCAAGAATCACCTTCATGATATCGGTCACCTTCCTACAAAACTCATGAAAGTCCACAGAGAACCGCCATTTCCGCGGTATTTTTTTCGTCGCCCCGCGAGCGGCATTTGTCGCTCTGGGTCCCTTTGCTGACTGGTGCATGGTGGCAAACAGAATTGTCATTACCCGACAGCCCAAAAGCCCGATCTGTTTTCATTGCCTAGCGCAATGACCGCAGCCATTTTGCGAAGATCATTGCGGCCGATGTCTTGGGCTCCATTACTGTCATCGTGTAATGGCCTAAAAGCACCGAAGGACTCTCGGGCAAGGCACACAGCCTGCCCGCCTCAAGATCGTCCGCAATGATAAATTCGGGTGACAAAGCCATTCCCATTCCAGCGATTGCCGCTCTGAGTGCAGCGTCATCAAGATCGAAATATCCGCCATATTGGATCGAGGCCTCTGAGAAGCCGGCCTCTGCCAGCCATGTCTTCCAATCCCAATTGCTGCTCGTACTCTGCAATGCGGGAATGGCTGAAAGCTTGGTCAATTTCGAGCTCGAAGACGCAAGGTCGGGAGACATGTAGGGTCTGGATCTGTCTTCAAACAGAATTTCGGCATCGCCGACCGACGTCCCCTTTACAACGTAATTGATCGAAAAATCGACATGTTGCGGATGCAATGACGCCATCGGACTTTTGGTTTCGATCCTGACTGCAATGTCTGGCCTCAACTGCCTGAAGGCCTTGAGCTGCGGAATAAGCCAGCGCATGGCAAGCGTCGTGGGGGTCGACACGGTGAGGCTCTGGCCTTCCCCCATGGCGGTTTCAATGGCTTGATTGAGAGACCGAAGGCTCGGCACGGCTTGCTGCAGAAACGCTTCTCCGATTTCGGTCAGGCAAATCGAGTTGTTCCGCCTGAAGAAGAGCGACACACCCATTGCCTCTTCAAGCGCCTGGACATGGCGACTGACCGCGCCCGGCGTCACCCCAAGGCTTTCCGCCGCACGCTTGAAGCTATGGTGCTCTGCGACAATGGCAAAGACGCGCACTGCATTTAGTGAAATAGCCTGAGATTTCTGCATTACAAATTATCATTCAAATGGAAAAATACTCGTTTTTTTATAGCAGAAAATAGATCTTTACTATGCAAAAATGTAAGTGAGGACTCCGTGCTTCCAACTCAGACCTATCTTCCTGCCATCCTTTGGATGCTGCTCAGCACGTTTATCTGGACAGTGATTTTTTCCGCTGGAAAGTTTGCCGATGGCTCCATCGGCGTCTTTCAGCTCACCTTCTTACGCTATGTAGGCGGGCTAACGGCCTTGCTGGCGCTGCTGCCTTCTAAAGGAGGGTTTCGCGCGCATATCAGCAGGCAACCCAAAGCGAATATGGCACGGGCACTGTGTGCCTGCGGTGCTGCGATCTCAATCACCTGGGCTTCGGCCAACATGCCACTCATCGACGCCACCGCGATCAGCATGTCCTACGGGATCTTCGGCGTATTGCTTGGAGCCATTGTGCTCAAGGAGACAATTCGCCCAAGCCATTGGACCGCGGTTTCCGTCTCTCTGGCGGGAGTGGCAATCGTCATGGTCAGCAAAGGCGCGTTTCAAGGGCACATAGCGATCGCACCAACTTTCATCGCTGTTTTGAGTGCCATTTTTCTGGCCATTGAGGGTTTACTGATCAGCATCTTGGGGCGCTCCGAAAAAGCTTTCACGGTGATGCTGTATGTCTCATTCTTCGGATGCGGCCTGATGCTCCCGGCAGCTCTTCTGGAATGGACGCAACCAACGCCAGCCACTTTTGTCCTATGTCTAGCGCTTGGCCCGCTCGGCATTCTCGGACAATATTGCACCATACGGGGTTATCGCTCCGCCCCGCTGTCCGTCGTGGCTCCGGTTGACTATTCTTGGCTCTTCTTCTCAGCCCTCTTGGGGCTGGTCGTCTTTAATGAAGTGCCAACGCATGGCACCTGGCTGGGCTGCTTGATCGTCGCACTTGGTGGTGTGCTACTCATCCGATCAGGAAAAGCTGCCTAGATTCCTGCCGTGGTGCCGGCTTACAAAGGCTCGTCTTTAGTCTTCATCGAGGTTGCATAGTCCAGGTTCTGAGGCCGCATATCGTCATAAAGCCACACCATGCGATCGAGAAACCTGAGCTTTGTCAGCCAGACCTCCGGTGACATCTCCATCAGTTTTTCAGACCATTCGGCAATTTTCACGGCGGTATGTGCTCTATGCGTCAAAAAAGGTTGCAAAGGTCAGCGCTAGAAACAAAAAAGCCCACAATTGAGTGTGGGCTTTCCTCGATACGCGGCAGATGTTGCCCCTAGGGGAAAGACTTGCCGGGACAAATATGAACGAATGCTAGAGCGCTAGATCTGGTAACCGTAACGCCCCAATATGTCCGCAGCCATTCCTCGGTCCACGAATCCTCTTTCAACTTCGTCAATCACACCCTGCACAGCACTCTCTGCGCTCTTCATGGTGTCATACTTCGCATCATCCGGCGTCAGCATGATGTAGGAATTGTCGGTGTGACTGTAGACCAGCTTTACATCCTGACCATACTCAGCACGGAGTTTACGTTCCGCATCGACGCTCTTCATCAAGGCTTCCAGCCGCACTCTGTTATCCTCTGCAATGGCATCTTCGGAATTACTCTTTCCGATGGGATTTCCGTTGGACCAACGACCGCGGTTGTAAGAAAAATCCTCATTCATGTAGGCAGACGTAGCCCCATCTGGCCGTGGCCCCAGTGCTTCTGATGCAATCTCGACCATGCGGTACGGTTCGCCCGCCTTGAACATGGGATCTCCTGAGGAAGCCTTTGTTTGTGACTGGGCGTCACCGCCATTTTCAGCAGGGTCTTTCATTTCTGCCATTGCCGCAATCATCGACTGGCTATCGGATGGCGAGGCCGTACGGAGGAGTGAGATACCCTCACGCGCATCGACGCTGTGCCCTGAAACGATAATCTTCAATCCATTGACCGTGACGGATTGCACTGGCGGCTCCGCGGTCTCCTCTTCCTGAAGCGCCAGAAGAGACGCTCGCGTTTGAGCTGTCACTGGCGAAGCTGTATGAACGCCTTCCTTCGGTCTGACAGGGGCCGCCTCTTTTGCCGTAGGCTCGACAATTGATCGCGTCGTTTCTTCTGATCGCGCCGAGACCCCGCTCGCAAAATTGATAGGGATCGTCGTTGGGACCGTGCCAAGAATGGGAAGTTGCATAATGCCACCCTTTCACAAGACTTCTATTCAGAAGAATATTTTGCAAAAAACGTGCCAAAACTCAACGCCAATTAGAAATTGCAAACTATTGGTGCGTCTGGCCATATCTGAATGATCTGTTTTGGACGGCAAACTTGATTGCCAACAATTAATACGCTATGCGTACCAATATGACAGGATACGCAAGAGATGATGTTGCAGCTTTGCTGAAGGCCGTTTTGGCGTTCGGACGCCGACTGCGCTCGGAGCGCACATCGACGCGCGTCACCTCGTCTGCTGCGAGCATGCTCAACACACTATCCGTGCGCGGACCAATGCCCACCCGACAGCTCGCAATTGAAGAGCGCTTACAGCCCCAATCACTGACAAGGATTGTCAAGCGATTGGAAGAGGATGGCCTAATCCGGCGCGACCGCGGTAAGGAAGATCAACGCGAACTGATCATTGCGTTGACCAAAGCAGGCACAAGGGAGCTCGACGCCGACCTCCTGGAGCGACAAAGATGGTTGGAGCAGGTTGTCGCGGATACCTTGAGCGAAGGGGACCGAGCCTTGCTGGGAGACGTGGCACGCCTTCTGCTCAAGCTCGCCTTTCATGATACAGAGGCCAAAGCACAGGAAACAGATATGCCAAGCTGGGTTCAACATGCGATTTTCTGGCACATATATCCGCTCGGATTTGTCGGAGCGCCCAAAGGGATCGACATGATCAACGACATTGATCATCATCTCGATCACATCATAGACTGGCTCGATTATGCAGTTGAACTCGGTGTTTCCGCGCTTCTGCTCGGTCCGATCTTCGCCTCATCCACGCACGGATATGACACGATCGATCACTACCGCATTGACCCGCGCCTTGGCGATGAGGCCGATTTGGACCGACTGGTTGCTGCTGCCAATCAACGTGGTCTGAAGATCGTTCTCGACGGGGTCTTCAACCATGTTGGACGCGGGTTCCCCAAATTCATCGAAGCCGAGGACAAAGGGCCCGAGTCAGAGGCCGCGCGATGGTTCCTTCCTATTGACGGCGATGGCCCAAATGGTACGGCGGCATGGAAAACCTTTGAAGGTCATGAGGGCCTGATCGCACTCAATCATGAGAATGCGGACGTGGCGGACTATGTTCTTGATGTCATGACCCACTGGTTGGACCGCGGTGTATCAGGCTGGCGCCTCGATGCAGCCTATGCGACCCCGACATCCTTTTGGCAAAAGATCCTGCCCGCGGTGCGTCAATCCCATCCCGAGGCCTATGTTTTCGGGGAAGTCATTCACGGAGACTATGTCGAGTTTGTTCAGGAGACCGGCGTTGACGCCGTCACGCAATATGAGCTTTGGAAGGCGATATGGAGTGCGCTCAATGAAAACAACTTCTTCGAGCTCGCCTGGGCCCTTGATCGGAACAACCGGTTCCTTGAACATTTTGCGCCTTTTACATTCGTTGGCAATCACGACGTCACCCGGATTGCGAGCCAGCTAGAAGACGCAAGGCATTTGCCCCATGCCTTGGCCTTGCTCCTTTTGACCGGAGGCACTCCTTGTATCTATTCCGGCGATGAGCAGGGATTCAAAGGCATCAAGGAAGAAAGGGAGGGCGGCGATGACGCGGTCCGCCCGGCATTTCCGGACAATCCAGACGGGTTGCTCGACGATGGATTGCCGCTTTATCGTCTGCATCAGGATCTGATCGGCTTACGGCGCAGAAATCCATGGCTGGTTCGCGCCAGAAGCGAAGCGCTGCATCTGGAAAACCAGCAGATGGTTCTCAAAATAAGCGCTAAGGGCAATCGCCTGATCCTTGCCTTCAACCTTGGAGACGATGACGCCGATCTCCCCGCCGGTGATGCCAGCAGCCTCCTGTTGGGGGATGGGACACTCAATAAGGATAGCAAACAGAGCACAGTTCACCTCAAGGCTCACGGCTGGTGCGTCCTGTCGTCTTGATGGCGCTCAAAATGAACAGCATAAACCGAGCAGATGCTGCTCTATTGGATTTACTCACCCATGCAGCAACTCACGATAGGACAGGTGGACTTCGGGATATTCAACAAGGCCGAGTTGATCTGCAGCACTCTGAACATCCTCTCGTAGGGGGGAAAGCGCGCTTTGATCATCTGTCATGATCGCAATCTCAACAAAGGAACCCAGCCCTTCGATGTGGTCCAATGTTACGTGGAATTTATCGACGAAATAGATGTCTCTGCGCTTTTTGATGTGCCATTTTTCCTCAAAGCCAAGCGACTTCAGCATCGCAAGCGCCTTGTCGAAATCGGGTAAATCCATCGCGATGCATTCGTCCTTGGCTGGCCCCTTCGATATCCAGAGAACCCGGTCCGATGGCTGCATATGCCTCAGGGTGTGAAACTGGTTGTTGGACTCCAGTCGAGCGTCCGCAAGATCCAGAAATACATCGGTCTCGGTGTTTCCGATCGTAAAGGGAATTGCCGCCATGTCTTTGAGGCGTTCAAGCACGGATGGGAGATCATCAACCTGAAACTTCCTTTCCACCTCAAAGCGCCCCTTGAAATGGTCGCCGGGGTCAGCCAGCATTCCTTTTGTTTCGAGACTTGCCGCATTCTGTTGCATGGCACAACTCCATTGACCGTATTCGCAATCGCATTACACACCATTTCGGATAATCGCCGATGGCCGGTTTGTCCATTTTAAAATTCTCTATAGGGCTGTTTTATGTGTTTCTCAGGCTCTTCATTGAGACCTCAATCCGGGAGATTGAGCCTGCAGAGGCCAGTGTGCACGATTTTCCTGTGATTAATGCCTAGGGGATTCAAATTATCAATCTGCGCTCTGAGGCGTGATAGATGCGACCTGATGCAAACGCCTGTCAATATCACAAACACCGATAAACATTGTATTTTCTTGACCGCGCGCGATTGTGCCACACCTGCTTTTGGAGCACTCAACCAAAGTCGGATGTAAAATTCTGCATACCTTTTCATAAATATTGCTTTGTGGGCTCATGTTTCAAAGTCTTACATTTTCCTCCAACACGAGGACGGACAAAAAGCCTTTTGTCCCGTCGAATTCCAAGGGAGGAATATTATGCTCGTCAAGGGTCTTGTCCTTGAACACATTGGTGCGCTCTCCATTCGTGAAATCGAAATCCCAGGCGAAATCGAGCCCGGCCCGAACGACGTTCGGATCAACATCAAATGCGTCGGCATTTGTGGTAGCGACGTTCATTACTACGAGCATGGTCGCATCGGTGACTTCGTCGTCAACGAACCGATGATTCTGGGTCATGAAGCAGCGGGTGTTGTCGATGCTGTGGGCAGCAACGTGACGCATCTCAAACCGGGTGATCGCGTCTGCATGGAGCCGGGCATCCCCGATTTTTCCTCCACCGAAACCCTCAAGGGCATGTACAATCTGGACCCTGCAGTGCGGTTCTGGGCCACTCCTCCCGTTCACGGTTGCCTAATCCCACAGGTTATCCATCCAGCTGCCCTGACCTTCAAACTGCCTGACGAAGTCAGCTATTCCGAAGGGGCTATGGTCGAACCACTTGCCGTTGGCGTCTATGCTGCCGACGTGGCGCGGATCCGTCCCGGTGATGTGGCTGTCGTGACTGGCGCCGGCACAATCGGCCTGCTGGTTGCCTTCTCTGCCATCGCTGCGGGTTGTTCCGAAGTCATTCTCTCTGACGTCTCGGCGGAAAAACTGGCACTCGCCAGCAGCGTGCCGGAAATCACCACCGTTGACGCTCGCTCTGAGAGCCTTGCAGATGTGGTTTCCGCGCGTACAGCCGGACGTGGTGCTGACATATTCTTTGAAGCATCAGGTTCCACCAAGCCGCATGAAACCATGATCGATCTTGTATGCCCCGGCGGGCGCATCGTTCTGGTCGGCATGCCAGCGGAAAAGATTGCACTAGATGTGGTCGCCCTTCAGGTCAAGGAAATCTCCCTTACCGGTACGTTCCGATATGCCAATGTTTGGGACCGTGCGCTGAAATTGTTGGCAAGTGGCAAGATCAATGTCAAACCGATGATTTCGGATACATTTGTCTTCGACGACAGTATCAAGGCGTTTGAACGGGCAGCCGAGCATCGCGCGCAAGACGTGAAGCTCCAGATCTCTCTCTAGTCGATTTGCGAGGTGTGAGCGTCAGCCTGTCCACTTTCGCCGACTGGTTGACGTCACCCCGCGAGTTGGAAACAGAGAAGGAGGCTCAGGTTGCGAAGAAAACCGTTGCGAGAAGTGATACCGGTCCCACTGGACCGGGGTGTGAGGAGCTACAAGCACGGTTACCCAAGCGAGGTGACCATCTGGCACAATCATCCCGAATACGAGTTGCATGCCATCCGGCGCACCAGCGGGCTCTGTTATGTCGGCACTTACAGTGGTCCATTCGAACCAGGCAATCTGGTCATGGCGGGACCCAATCTGCCTCACATGTGGGTTACCGATCGCAGTGGTTATGAAGAAGGAACCGAATTCGGTCATTTCATCCCGGACAGGGACGTGGTTGTACAGTTCAGCGAGGCCTTTGCAAGGGGCTGTGCTGATCTTCTGAGCGATGCGGCCGATCTGACGGAGCTGATGGAGTTGAGCACGGCGGGCATTCTGTTCTCCGATGCTACTTCGGCCCGGGTTGTCCCTCTGATGGACAAGCTGTCCAGCGCAAAGGGATCGTATCGGCTGGGGCTCTTCTTTGAGATCATCGGCCATCTGGCGGCTGACAAGGATCGAAAGATCTTGTCTGTCGAATGGCGAGCAACCCATTGCCAGCATCCAAAGCGGCTGGACAATATTCTGCGAAAGATCGCGGAAAACATAACTCGACCGGACTTCACCTGTTCGGAAATGGCGCGAAGGGAGAAGATGGAGTTGTCCAATTTTTCGCGTTTTTTCGAACGTCACATGAATTGCAGCTGTACGGAGTACATCAATCGTTTGCGGGTTTACAGGGCCTGTCAGTTACTGATCGAAACAGATGTGCGGATCACCGCAATCGCCTACGAAGTCGGTTATGGCACCCTATCCACCTTCAATCGGAACTTTCAACGCTTCATAGAGCTGTCACCAACGGCCTTTCGCGCCCAGTGGCGCGACGGTGACTTTTCGGCGATAGAAACGAAGTCAGCTTGACGGGGGGAATTTAAAAATGTTTGCAGGTATCGATTGCGGCACACAGGGCACCAAGGCGGTTATCATGAACCCCGATGGTGATATCCTCGGTGTCGGCTACGCGCCACACAAGATCATCGAGGACCCGAGCGGAAAACGCGAACAGGATCCGCAATGGTGGGTGGACGCGACCATCATCGCCATGCGCGGCGCGCTTGAGGCCGCCGGAGTATCAGGCGAGGCCATTCTGGGCCTATCGGTTTCAGGTCAGCAGCATGGGTTGGTGCCGCTCGGCAGCGATGGCCGTGTTCTGCGTCCTGCCAAGTTGTGGAACGACATCGAAACAGCACCGGAAAACGCTGACATGATCGCTCGCTTCGGCGGAGCAGCGGCCTATGAAAAGGCCATCGGTCTGGTGCCCTTGACCGGTTACACCCTGTCCAAGGTCCTTTGGCTTCAGAAAAACGAACCTGAAACCTTCGAGCAGCTCGGCTCCATGCTGTTGCCGCACGATTATCTCAATTACTGGCTAACCGGACGTCAGGTCGCGGAATATGGCGATGCATCTGGCACCGCCTATTTTGATATCCGTGAGCGCAAATGGTCCGAAGAGGTTCTGGCGCTGATCGACGGCGGCACTGGCCATTTGGCAAAATGCCTGCCAGAACTCATCGAACCGGACGCAATCGTGGACACGCTGACGAGCGAAGCGGCCTCTGCACTTGGCCTTAGTACTTCATGCGTGGTAGCCGCCGGTGGCGGAGACAACATGATGGGGGCAATTGGCACGGGCAACCTGAGCGAGGGGATTGTAACCCTGTCGATCGGAACCTCGGCGGCCGCCTATTCCCATTCCGATACGCCGGTCACCGATCCCAAGGGTCGCGTTGCTGCATTCTGTTCCTCAGACGGGGCATGGTTGCCATTGGTTTGCATGATGAATGCGGCCGAAGTCTCTTCCATGGCGGCAAGCCTCATCGGGCAGGACGTCAGGGCCATCAATACCGCACTTGCTTCTTGTCCTCCCGGAGCAAACGGCCTGACGGTCCTGCCCTTCCTGAGTGGAGAGCGCACTCCGGATCTTCCCAATGCAACGGGGTCGGTGCTTGGCATAAACAAGATCAACTTCAACCCGGACAATTTCCTGCGCGCCTTCACCGAAGGGGTCACCTTCGGCATGTTGGCCGGTCTGAAGCTCATTCTGTCGGGGCGGTCCTGTCAGGCAATCCACCTGATCGGCGGCGGCGCAAAATCCTCGGAATGGCGCCAGATGATCGCCGATGCCACCGGCGCTCAGGTATTGGTACCCAAATCAGAAGAAGGCGGAGCACTTGGTGCTGCGCTGCAGGCCCAGTGGGCCTGGCTGAAGCAGGCAGGAACACCCGCACCGCTTGCAGACCTGGCCGCCAAGGCCGTGGCACTGGATCCGGCCAAGACAGCCGATCCGATCGCTGAGCGCAAAGGTGCCTATGACGTGGCCTTCGGGCGCTACAGACAGGCTGTGCTCGACACCTATCAAACAGACGTCTTGTGAGGATCGGACCGATGACATCACCACTTCTAAAGATGACCAACATCACCAAACGGTTTGGTGGCGTTCACGCCCTCACGGACGGGAACCTCACCGTTCAGAGAGGTGAAGTGCACGCCCTTTGCGGTGGCAACGGCGCGGGCAAGTCGACCATTCTTGGAATTCTGATGGGTTTTCACAAGCCGGATACGGGCACCATCGAAATCGAAGGCAAAACAGTCCAATTCGACACGCCAATTCAGGCCCTATCCTCTGGCATCGCCATCGTGCAGCAGGAATTGAGCGGTGTGGCTCATCTCACCGTTGCTGAAAACATCTTTCTTGGCTCCGAGCCACGCAAACGAGGCTTCGTCGATTTCGACACACTCAACCGCGACGCAGCAGCCCTGCTCAAGCGCCTCGACTTCGATATCGATCCGCGCGCCATGCTCGGTGATCTGCCCGTTGCCACACAGCAGCTGGTTGAAATCGCCAAGGCCCTGTCGCACGGGGATGCGGACATCCTGATCTTCGACGAGCCGACATCGGCTCTGGGGGACAAGGATACGCAGCGCCTGTTCGAAGTGATCCGCGACCTGACCGCCGCAGGCAAGGGCATCGTCTATGTGACCCACCGCCTGCAGGAAGTCTTCGCCATTGCCACCAGCTATACGGTCTTCAAGGACGGGTCGACCGTGGCAGAAGGCAGCGTCGCTGACATCAACCGTGAGATGCTGATCGAAAGCATGATCGGCGGATCAGTCGATGGCGAGTATCACAAGGAAAATGTGCCGAGCAAGGACACGCTGCTTGAAGTGAAGAACCTCAGCCGCGGCAAGCATTTCAAGGATATTTCCTTTGCATTGAAGTCGGGCGAGATCCTCGGCGTTTATGGCCTTGTCGGCTCGGGTCGTACCGAGATCTTCGACACGATCTATGGGCTGGAGACGGCATCACAGGGCGAAGTCTACAAGAGCGGGCAGGCGTTGGAGCCCGGCAAGGTGGATGCAGCCATTCGCGCAGGGGTAACCTATGTCACAGAAGACCGGGCACGCAGTGGTCTGGTCCTCAAGGCATCGGTCGGCGCCAACCTGTCCCTGTCCAAGCTGCGCTTCATCAATACCCTTGGATTTGTTCGCCCTTCCGAGGAGAAGGAAAGCATCGATACGTCGATCCGCTCGATGAATATCAAGACCCCCTCCCCCGACCAGATAGTCTCCAACCTGTCCGGCGGCAACCAGCAGAAGGTGGTTCTGGGTCGCTGCCTGGCAGTGGATCCCGACGTGCTTTTGCTCGACGAGCCGACCCGCGGGGTCGATGTCGGTGCGAAGAAAGAAATCTACAGGCTGATCTCGACATTTGCAGAGCGGGGCGGAGCCGCGATCTTCGTGTCGTCCGACCTGGAGGAAATGCTGGGCATGTGCGACCGCATCCTCATTTTGCGCAACGGCGAGATCGTTGAAGAACTCGATCAGGCAAACGCAACCCAGAAGGCGCTTTTGATGGCTGCTGTCTAGCCACGCCGACGTCAACCAACCATTCATTGGCACGCCAGAAGAGATTGAACAATGTCCACGACAACCCCATCAAGTCCTTCCAAACCCAGCATCAACTTCAGCCGTTACGGCATCCTGTTCGCCTTCCTCGGTCTGTGTGTCCTGATCAGTGCAATCTGCCAGATCAGGGTCATGCAGGGGGTTTGGCCCGTCAACGTCTTCCTGACCGTCAACAACCTGATGCTGATCATGCACCAGATCTCGGTGAACGGGATTCTCGCCGTCGGCATGACATTCGTCGTCATTTCGGCCGGTATTGACCTCTCGGTCGGTTCGGTCCTTGCCTTCGCAGGCATCGTGGCGGCCTCGTTTGCGACGCGCTCGACCGGCATCACCGCCTGGAGCGGCATCTATTTCGTCGCAATCCCGTTGCTGGCCTCCATGGCAACCGGCGCGCTATGTGGCCTCTTGAATGGTCTGATCGTCAGCCGCTTTCGCATTCAGGCCTTCATCGCCACGCTGGGCATGCTGCTGGCTGCCCGCGGCATGACCATGGCGGTGACCGGAGGCAACCCGATTTCGGCGCTCAGCCCCTCTTTTCGCTGGTTTGGTACCGGGCGGCTCTTCGACGTCATCCCCGTGCCTGTCGTGATCCTGCTGCTGGTTTTTGCCGTGGCATGGGTGATTTTGAACAAAACGATTTTCGGCCGCTATGTCTATGCGGTTGGCGGCAATGAAAAGAGTGCCAGAACCTCCGGTATCAACACCACCGCCATCCTGACATGGGTGTATGTCGTCTCCGGCTTCCTTGCCGGGTTGGCAGGCATCATCCTCACGGCCAAGACCGGCTCGGCGCAAACCGCCGCCGGTACATCCTACGAACTCGACGCCATCGCGGCAGTCGTGATCGGCGGCGCCAGCCTTATGGGCGGTGTCGGACGCCTTACAGGCACGTTCTTCGGCGCCATGATTATCGGCGTCATGAACAACGGCTTGGATATTCTGGGCGTCGAAAGCTACTACCAATTGATTATCAAAGGCGCGTTGATCGTGCTCGCGGTAACCATCGACAGCCGCAGGCAGGGATAAGAGGACCTGTGGCAAACAACCCAAACAACACTGAGAGGAGACTCGTTATGAGTATGAAAGCGATTTTGGCTGGTTTGGGCCTTATGACAACTGTGACCATGTCAACCGGTATGGCACAGGCTGACGATAAAACCCGGATTGCCGTGCTGATGTATGGCAACAAGGCAGAATTCGTTCAGCTGATGGAACGCTACGCCAAGGAGCATCCAGCTGTGGTCTCGGGCGACGTGATCCTGACCATGTATGACGGACGCTATGACGCATCGGTCCAGAACGATCAGGGCCAGATGGCCGTTAACACCATGCAGGACGCCATCGTCATCAACCCCATGGACTTCGAAGCCAACATCGACGTTGTCACCATGGCCAACGATGCCGGCGTTCCGGTCGTTGTCACCAACGCCCGCCTCAACACCACCGAAATGACCTCTGAAGTCGTATCCGATGACGTCATGGGCGGTTATCTCGAAGGCAAGAACGTGATGGAAAAACTGGGTTGCAAAGGCAACGTGGTTATCATCGAAGGGCCGAAAGGTGGCTCAGGCGAAATCCAGCGCGGTCAGGGCAACGAAAAAGCCATTGCCGAGTGCCCGGAAGGGGCGGTCACTGTTCTCGAACGCAAGACCGCCAACTGGTCCCGTGCCGAAGCTCTTGATCTGATGCAGAACTGGCTGTCCAAACATCCCGGCGAAATCGACGGTGTGATCGGTCAGAACGACGAAATGGCTCTTGGTGCCATTGAAGCCATCAAGGCTGCTGGCCTTGACGTGAAGGACTTCGCCATCGCCGGTATCGACGGTGTGACCGATGCTCTTCGTGCTGTTAAAGCTGGCGAAATGACATCGATCCTGCAGGACGCTCGTGGCCAGATGCAAGGCAGCATCGACGTTGCTCTGCGTGCGGTCAAAGGTGAAGGCTACAAGCCGGAATCCGAAATCTGGAAACAGTATGAAGCGGACCTGTCCTGGGATGATGGCCAGAAAAACCGTTACGACATTCCATGGACCATCGTGACCAAGGACAATGTCGACAACCTGCTGAAAGACCGCAAATAAGGTCTTTGGACAGCGACGGGACTGAACAGCCCCGTCGCCCAGCTCTGACATATATGAGGGTTCTGATGGGCGTCATCAGAACCCTTTTTTGTGAGCCGAGCAAATGAAGCAACGGCCCACCTGAGAAGTGTCTGGGATCCGTTCGTGCCGGTCAAGGCGGACAAACGACCGGGCGCGTGTTGCTCCTGAGAATCGAGTTGCGCTCCTTGATCTCGCCGGATGCGGATCAAGGCCGCATCCTTGAAGTGTTGATAGCAAGCCACCGACACTGGACATCCATAAAAAGAGCAGCTAATAAACGTTACGTTATAACATTACATCAATCATGGACAACAATCTGATGCATTGGGCGTGATTGCATTCAAGGAGTTTTGACGTGTTTTTACAGTTCCATAGACCGTTCGGATCAAATCCTTCAGCTGGTTTTCATGAGACTGCGACAACGTGCGCCGATTAAATCCACAGATGTCCAAAACGCGCTCTTGTTTGAGCGGCAATATTCATCCAACCTAGAACAGCTGATGGTGTCTTCGAGAGTATGAACGTCCTCGGAGAAAAGGGAACACAGTGAGGTGATTGATTTCATCAATTCTGTGACTGCCCCCGCAACTGTAATTGGCGAGCGCACCCGAAAGGCCACTGAATCGAACGATTTGGGAAGGCCGGGAAGGCGTTGTGACCCATGAGTCAGGATACCTGCCATCATTCCATTCACCCATATCCGGTGCGGGGCGCGCCGAGAGGAGTTTGCAATGACGATTCTGCAGTCATCAATACCCAGCTTTCCAAATTCGCACCACCGATTTGAAGTCGGGCTCTAGAGCCGCACACCGTTTGGGAAATTCCTATCGGTCGTAGCTTTGCGTCACGGTCCGAGAGCAAGGGCGCGCGCCCTGAGCAATCTTTGCAGCTTCCCAAAGTCCGGCAGCTTTAAGCCTCCGTGCGCACGCTGTTCAGCGAGCGCTCCATTTCCCTTGTTATCAGGAATAGCTTTTTGTCGACGCCACACATAGACAAGCTGATCGCCAATCATCGACGCGAGGCTTTTCTCGCGTTCCTGCTTTTCTGTCTGGCTCTGGTGCTGGGCATTGTCTCGATTGGGATCGGGCCGGTTTATATCGATCCGCTGACCGTGCTGAATGTCGTTATCCAGCATGTGACCGGCGCAGACCCGGGGCCGGACTTTTCATGGGCTTTTGATGCCATTGTCTGGACCTCCCGTGCACCCCGCATCGTGATGGCCTTGGCCGTTGGCGCAACGTTGGCGGTATGTGGGACAGCCATTCAGTCGATGGTCCGCAACCCCTTGGCGGACCCATTCGTTCTGGGGATCAGTTCGGGCGCGTCCACGGGCGCAGCTTTTGCCATCACGGTCTGGGGAACCGCGGCCAGCAGTGCGCTCACGCTATCGGGCTTTGCGTTCGTTGGAGCCCTGTTTGCGATGGTGCTCGTCCTTGTCATTGGCGGGCGCTCGGGCGGCAATGACCCCTTGCGCCTGATCATGGTCGGCATAGCGATCGGCTATGCGTTGAATGCAGCCACCGGGTTTCTGATCTTTGCCTCGGATTCCCCTGAGGCAAGTCGGTCTGTCATGTTCTGGATGATGGGATCCCTTGCCAACACGCATTGGGAAATGGCTCTGGCCGCGATCCTCGTGGCCATCACAACCATCTTTCTTCTCGAAATTGCCGGGCGGCACCTGGATGCGATGGCATCGGGGGATGACACGGCTCTGGCTGTCGGCATCAAGCCTGAACGGGTGCGCCTCTATGTCATGATCATCGTCTCACTGAGCGTGGGTGTGATGGTCGCCGGGTCTGGAATCATCGGCTTTGTCGGCCTCGTCTCCCCCCACATCGGACGCATGCTGATCGGATCGCGTCACCGCATCCTGATCCCCGCATCCGCTGGCATTGGCGCCGTCTTCCTCGTCATCGCCGACATCGGGGCACGCAGTCTTTTCCCACCGCAGGAACTGGCCATTGGCGTGGTGACGGGCGTCACCGGGGCCCCCTTCCTGATTTTCCTTCTAAGCCGGATGCGTCGACGCTTCTCGGCCACGTCTTGAACCAATCGATCTCATGAGAGGAGACAAACATGCCCCACACAAAGATCGCTGCATTATGCGGTCTCGCCCTGATTGCTTTTTCTGGCAACTTTGCGACGCCTGCAAGCGCAGATGAGTTCCCTTACAGTTTTGACAATTGCGGCTCCGAGGTCACCATCAAGGCGGCGCCAAAGCGTATCCTCCTTGTCAACAACAGTGTGCTTGGAACATTGATATCGCTTGATGCTCTCGACCTGCTGGTCGGTCGGACCGCAGAACCGGTCGAAGGCGTCTATGTCGACGAGGTTGTCGAACAATTCAAGACCATTCCCCTTCTGTCAAAAAGCAGGAATAGCACAGGCGGATCTGTCATCTCGTTCGAAACCATTCTGGCAACAAAACCAGATCTGGTTCTGGCGCCTGAAAATGCGGCCGACCGTGAGTTGTTGGCCAAAAGCGGCATTCCTCTTTACAGCCCCCCGGCCTATTGCACGGACAAGTCAACGAGCCCGCAGGGCCGCGCGAACTTCGATTTTGTCTATGACGAATTGCTTGCCTTTGGTCAGGCCATCGGGCGCGCTGATCTGGCCAAGGATAAAGTTGCAGAGTTGAAAGCCAGTGTTCAGGCACAAGCCCCCGCAAAGCCGGGCGTCAATGGCACGGCAGTGGCTCTTTATGCGAGCGCGGGAGGAAAGGTACTCTACCCTTACGGTGCGCGAAGCATGGTCACGCCTGTGTTCGAAGCCGCTGGCCTCACCAATGTGTATGGCGAGACGGATGAGCGCGTGTTCGAAGGCAATGTTGAAGATCTGATCGCCAAGGATCCCGAAACAATCGTGATGCTCTATTCCTTCGGAGCACCGGAAGAATCAACGAAAACGCTCAAGATGATCCCGGCGCTGGCCGGTCTCCAAGCGGTTCGGAATGACCGGGTCATCGCCTTCCCGTTTGCCTATACCGATCCGCCGACCCCCATGTCGGTCAAAGGCGTCTCTGTTCTGCTTGACATGCTCAAAGAGCTTCAATGATCAGCGCGCGCAATCTGCATTTCAGCCGGGACGGGCACGTCATCCTCGACGATGTTGATCTTGACGTGCCCGACGGCGAAACGGTTGGCCTCGTCGGGCCAAACGGCAGCGGCAAGACAACATTGTTGCGTCTTCTTTATGGAGCAAGTGCACCTGATGAGGGGACGATCCGGCTGGATGGCACCGACATCACCGAGTTTCGTCAAAGGCAATTGGCGCGGCGCATTGCCGTGGTTCCACAAGAACGCCCCACGACCTACAGCCAGACACTGGCAGACATGGTCATGCTCGGTCGGATGCCTCATCAGGGTTTGATCAGCTCTCACACAAAGTCCGACTATAAAGCCGTGATCGACGCGCTTGATGAGGTCGGCTTGCTGCCCCTTGCAGAGCGTCACATCAATTCGCTGTCAGGGGGCGAAATGCAGCGGGCTCTTATTGCCCGCGCCCTCTGCCAACAGACGGATCATCTGTTGCTCGACGAGCCAACCAACCATCTCGATCTGCGCTACCAGCTCGATGTCCTCGCCATGATCCGCAATCTGGAAGGCACCAAGGTGGTCGTGTTGCATGATCTCAATCTGGCGGCGCGCTTTTGTGACCGGATTGCCGTGATGGCCAATGGCCGCATCGTGGCATCGGGGAAACCGGATCAAGTACTGCACGGGGATCTCATCCAATCTGTCTATCAGGTCTCGATGGTTCGCCTTCGTGCACCCGGTGGACAGGTTCATCTTTCTTTCGACAGGCTTTCTCAAGCCGCACCTAAAACGGAGCTACACTCATGACTGAAACAAAAGAACCTGTTCCTTCTGAACGGATGAACCAGGCTCAGTCTCTGCTCAAACGCTGGGATGCACAGCAGACCGGATTTATCCGCCACCGCGATTTGCGGTTCGAATCCATGGTCACCGTTATTCGGAGCATTTGCCAGAACAAGAAACCGCGCGTTCTCGATCTGGCCTGTGGTCCGGGCTCGCTCATCGGATTGCTGCTGAAGGCATTTCCGGACATCGAGATCATTGGCGCCGACAAGGATCCTCTGCTGATCGCAATTGCAAAGGATGTCTTTGGCGAGGATGATCGCGTCACCCTGCTGGAAGTCGATCTCGATTCACCTAGCTGGATGACTGAGATTTCGGGTGAATTCGATGCCGTGGTCAGCACGACCGCTCTGCATTGGCTCGAGCCCCCTATTCTCTCCCGCGTCTATTTCGAGATCGCAGATCTGATCCGGCCGGGCGGCGTCTTCATGAATTGCGATCACCTGCAATATGATGACCATGCCCAATCCACCTTCAAGGCGATCGCCAAACAGGACGACAAGGAAGCACAATCGGCCTCCTTCGATCATGGCGTCGACAATTGGGATCAATGGTGGCAAGCGGCAGAAGCGGTGCCTGATTATGCGTGTGCCGTCAGCAAGCGCAAAGTGATCTGGGAGAACAAGAACGACGCAAAACCCAAGGTGACGCTCGGCTATCACCTTGAAACCTTGCGCAGCGCAGGCTTTTCGCAAACAGGAACCGTCTGGCAATATCTGGACGACTATGTGCTTGCGGCCTTCCGGTAGTTTTTAAGTCCAGACACCGAGCCGCCACACTGCAAGGGTTTCCTTGCTTTGTGGCGGTTCGCTTACAATGCTTCACATGGTTTGCGGTTGGCGGCTGCTGTCTTTCTGGCAAAGATAAGCATTTGCACGTAAATTTGATTGCACCTTGTTTTGGTCACAGCTAAAACAGGAGAATGACGAGACTTGCACCACGCCTCATTCTTTTAGCCAGCCTGTTGATGGGATTCCTGATCCCACAGGTTTCGGCAGGTCTGGTCGGACTGGGACTTGTTCAGGCTCAGACCATCGTCATCTGCACCGGCAACAGCATTGAAACCATCACCATCGATGCAAATGGCAATCCGGTCAAAGCGAGTGAAAAATCACAGCATTGCACCATCTGTTGTGCATTGGTCGTCGCCTTTGCCCATCATGAGACACCAAGGCATCAAGGCGAAAGTGTTGTCGCTGGCCTGCTTGAGTTCGGCCATGCCTCCAGTCATGTCGCCACGCGCCTTGCCCGTGCTCCTCCCCTCGCATAACGCCTCCTATCCTTGAAATGAACCGCCAGACCATCGCACTTTTTGTGTGACGTTTGGCAAGAGACAGTTGCGCCTCAGCCAGAGACCGACCCGCATGCCTTATATGCAGATGGGCGACCGTGGCACTGAGCGCATATGCGAGACTTCCGCGCCCCAAACCAACTTGAAAGCGCGCCGGAAGCCTGGAGAGAGACCATGAAAACGACCTTGAAATCCGCTGCACTCACCGCATTCCTCGCCATTGCGGCAACCTCTGCATCCGCCCACGGTTACAAGCTGGGAGACATTTCCGTCCATCATCCCTATGCCATCGAAACCCCCAAGGTGGTTAAATCCGGTGGCGGCTACATGACCATCACCAACAATGGCGAGAAAGACGACGCCCTCGTTGCAGTCAAGGCGGACTTCCCGCAGGTCATGTTGCACAAGACCGAGATCAAGGATGGCGTCGCCACCATGCCGCATATGCCCAAAATCGTGGTGAAGGCCGGCGAAACCGTCACCTTCAAGCCCGGCAGCCTGCATGTCATGTTCATGGGCCTTAATGGAGACCCGTTTGAAGTGGGCGAAAAAATCCCTGCGACGCTGGTGTTTGAAAAAGCCGGTGAATTGGATGTCGTATTCAATGTTGAAGCCCGCAACGGCAAAGCCGAAGAGATGTCCATGGACCATTCTGGACATGACAAGTCCGATCCCCACGCTGAGCACAAGCACAAATAGGATCGGTCATGACAAACATTGATACGAATGCCGCGTGAGCTTCCCTTCTGGAAAGGAGCGGCACTCTTCGGGCTCGCCATTTCCCTGTTCTTCCCGCTTGCAGGGTTGGCACTGATCGGCGCGTTGTTGATCGACCTTGTCGTGGTGTCAAATCTGCCCCGGCTGAAGGCAGTGGTGAGTTAACCCGACATAACAGGACCGCTCGCGACAGGCGTTGCGGGCGGTCTCATAGAACCAAGAGTTTCAGCCAGAGCATGAAAATGGATGGGCTGGGTTATGCGTCTGAGTTGCTTGTTTGTTTTGGGTGCCTTTGCTAGGGTGCGCGGGCATGTGGTTCCGCAAGTAGAAGCGGATCAAAAGGGAACCCGGTGCGGACTACCCAACAGGGGCCAAAACCGGGGCTGCCCTCGCAACTGTAAACGGTGAGCAATCCTTCATTGCCACTGAGATCTTTGGATCTTGGGAAGGGAAGGAAAGCGCATGAACCGTAAGCCAGGAGACCTGCCACAGCGTCAAACCACGCAACCCGGACGAGGGAATCCGGCAGGAGAATATTTGGTGTACACCAAGCCGAACGCCAGCGCTCTTTAGGATACTTTCATTCTGGATAGACCCAGTGCCTATGTCACTGTGCTCCACCCAGCTTCGCCATCTTGATCAGTTAGCCAGCGTTCCACTGTTTCTTTGCCAGATTCAAGGTCTCGACTTCTTTTGACTTTGGATATCAAAAATGAATCTCAAATTTCAAACCCCATACGCTGCTGTCTTTGCCGTCGCTGTTCTGACATCAGCCCCTTTTTGCTCGGTGTCATGGGCTGAGGACACGCAATACCCGGTCACGATCGAGAATTGTGGCTATGAAACCACCTTCGAGGCAGCTCCAACCCACGCGGTTACCTTGAGCAACAACGCGACGGAAATGATGCTGGCACTCGGCCTTGAAGATCACATGGCCGGCACATCCTACATGGCCAATCTGACGATCAGCCCGAACTATGCCGAAGCCTACAAAAAAGTACCGATCCTTTCGCCTCTCGTGGCGACCACAGAACAGCTGATCGATGCTGAGGCTGATTTCGTTTATGCCGGTTACCCCGACGGCTTCAGCAAGAAGCGCCATTCGCGCGAGCAGCTTCAGGATCTGGGCATGAAGACCCACATGAACACCGAAGGCTGTAATCTGGGCAAATATGGCTTCGAGCAGCTCTATGCTGAGATCCGCACCATTGCCAAGATCTTCAACGTCAAGGATCGTGGCGAAGCACTGATCGAGAATCTGTCTGCCCGCGTCGCCGATATCGAAGAGAAGCTCAAGGACGTCGAGCCCGTTTCGGTCTTCATTTTCAATGGTGGCGAATCCGCTCCCCGCGCTGTGTTGGGCAACACCATGCACTCCACCGTCGTTGAGCTTGCCAAGGGAAAGAACATCTTTGGCGAGATGCCCAAACGCTATGGCACCGTCGCCTGGGAGCAGATCGCGGAGCGCGACCCGACCTTCATTGACGTTTTCTATTCCGGAACGGCAAGCGGCAAGGTCGTCGACAATCCGACCAAGGATTTGGGCGACGTGCGCATCAGCATTCTAAAATCCAATCCCACGATTGCCGAGACGACCGCCGTCAAGCAAGACAATTTCGTCACAATTGACTCCGTCATGGGACAGCCCGGTCCCAGCTCCGTTCGCGCATTGGAGCGTCTTGCCAAGGCGTTCCACCCTGAAGCCTTCAAATAAGGGCTGAATTAGCGGTGGCCTGATATCGGGCCATCGCCAATCCCTTGAAGAAAATCATGTCGATTTTTCCAACAAAAAGCGCCGCCGAAACCGACCGGCAAGCCCAATTGATTGCCGCATTGCAAACGCCAGCATCAGCGGCTCAGATCGGGGCAAAAGACCTGTCTGCGTCTGCTCAATCTGAGCGTCGGTCGATTGCCCGGCGGCAGTATATTGTTGTCCTTTTGGGGCTTTGCTTGTTGTTGGTGCTCATGGCCCTTGCGGGGCTCATGCTCGGCTCGGTTCATATCCCGGCAACGACAGCGATCAAGATACTGGCCAATGCACTCTTGGGCGATAGCGTGATCACCCCTGACTGGCGCCACGCCCACGAAGTCATCGTCATCCAGTCCCGCATCCCGCGCGTCGTCTTGGCAGCCATTGTTGGCGGAAGCCTTGGGGCGACCGGCATGACCATTCAGGCAATCGTGCGCAATCCCCTGGCTGGCCCGAGCATTCTGGGGGTGTCTTCGGGGGCTGCGACCGGGGCGGTGATTGTCATGCGCTGGGGCCTGATCGGCTTTGGCGTCTTCACCCTTCACATATCCGCGTTTCTGGGCGGCTTGATCACTTTGGCGATTGTTTTCTGGGTGGCCAGAACCGGCGGACAAATCACGCCGACGCGCCTTGTTCTGGCAGGGGTCGCCATGAGCGCCATCCTCTCGGCACTAACGAGCATGATCGTCTTGACCTCGCCCGACCCGCAATTGGCCTCACGGGTTTTGTTCTGGACACTGGGTGGCTTTGGCACGGCGCAGTGGAAGCTCCTGCCTTTGCCAACCATCACGCTGTTCGTCGGCCTCATCATCATGCTGCTGCAAGCAAGACGCCTCAATCTCCTATTGGCCGGAGATGAGAGCGCCATTGCCTTAGGACTTGATGTTGCCCGGTTTCGTAAAGTGATGTTTCTGCTGACCGCAGCTCTCACCGGCATCATGGTCTCGCTGGCAGGTGTGATCAGCTTCGTTGGCCTCATCATGCCCCATATCGTTCGGTTTCTGGTGGGCGCTGACCATCGGCGGGCCTTGATCGCGGTGACCTTGACGGGGGCGAGCTTCACGGTGGCCGCAGACCTTCTTGCCCGCACGATCATCTCACCGCTCGAGCTACCGGTTGGCATTGTCACGTCTCTGGTCGGAGGGCCATTTTTCATCTGGCTGCTGCGCCGGGACGCAAGATCACAGGGACTGCCGAAATGACGATTGAACCCGGCACTCTACTGATGGACAAGGTGACCTACGAGGTCGGCACTGCCAAGCTTGTCGACAATGTCTCGCTTGAGGTGTACGCAGGCGAGATCGTCGGCATTCTGGGCCCCAATGGCGCCGGGAAATCGTCGCTGCTTGGCACCATCTATCACCTCAATCGCCCTTCGGCGGGAAGTATCACGGTCAACGGCAAGGATGTCTGGCAACAGTCAACCGAATGGGTCGCGCAGAATATCGGCGCGGTGTTGCAGGACATGCCGACGGACTTTCCCCTGACGACACGGGACATCATCGCAATGGGGCGCTCAGCCCACAAACGCTTGCTGTCTCCTGACACACCCCATGATCACAGGCTCATCGACAGTGCGATCGAGTTGCTCAATCTCGGCCCCATGCAAGACCGGTCTTTCTCGACCCTGTCGGGCGGAGAGCGTCAACGCGCCCTGCTCGCCCGGACGCTTGTGCAGCAGCCGCGCATCCTTGTCCTTGACGAGCCCACCAACCATCTCGATATCCACCATCAGCTACAGTTGCTGCAGCTTGTGAAGTCATTGAAAACAACGGTCATCGCAGCCCTGCATGACCTCAATCTGGCTGCCGTCTTCTGCGATCGATTGTGTATCCTGAACAAAGGCCAGTTGGTCGCATCGGGCACGCCCGAAGCGGTGCTGACGAAAGAGCTTTTAAGGGACATCTATCGGATCGACGCCACAATCGATAGGCACCCGACAACAGGGCACCTCTGGATTTTCCCCTACTAGCATTAGCCGCGCTGGTCCTTGCCGAAGCGTAATACCAAGGGCGTGAAGTTCTGACTCTTTAGGGATTCCATTTTTAGCACTGGCGTGATTCAACATGGCAAAGGAGATTTTGCCATGTCTGCCGCTTTGATTCTTAGCGATGCTTTTGACGCCGATAGTTTGCGCCGTCTTGCCAAAGGATGCCGCAATGCCAAACAGAGCCGCCGCCTACTGGCCATTGCGGCTGTCTATGACGGCATGAACCGTGCTGATGCCGCCAAAGTCGGCGGTATGGACCGCCAGACTTTGCGAGATTGGGTTCTTCGCTTCAATGAGCAAGGCACCGATGGTCTTGTCGACATCAAAGCAACCGGCGCTCCCATGCGCTTGAGCCCAGAACAGCTCGAAGAGTTTGTTGCTATCGTTGAAACCGGTCCTGATCCTGAGAAGGACGGCGTCTCTGTCTGGCGTAGCCAGGATCTGGTGCGTGTGATCCAAGAGCGGTTTGGGGTCTCCTACAAGGAACGTGGAGTACGGGATCTTTTGCGCCGCATGGGGTATGTGCGCATATCTGGTCGACCTCAACATCCAGAACAAAAGCCTGAAGTCATTGATGCTTTCAAAAAAACTTCTCCGCAACGTTGGCAGCGCATGTAGG
This sequence comes from Cohaesibacter sp. ES.047, assembly GCF_900215505.1. NCBI lineage: Bacteria > Pseudomonadati > Pseudomonadota > Alphaproteobacteria > Hyphomicrobiales > Cohaesibacteraceae > Cohaesibacter > Cohaesibacter sp. ES.047. The sequence continues at coordinate 1,374,765 of NZ_LT907844.1, read as the reverse complement.
CCATTTGCCAAAGAACAAGCCCATCGAGATTTGGTGGCAAGATGAGGCTAGGCTTGGTCAGAAGAATGGACTGGCCCGACTATGGGCAAAAAAGGGAACCAGACCACGTCTGCCAGCCGATCAGCGATATAAAAATGCCTATCTGTTCGGTGCAATATGTCCAGCGCGTGGCGTTGGCGCGGGATTGATGATGCCTTTTGCAAATACACAGGCCATGCAAATGCACCTCGAAGAAGTCTCAAGGACAGTGGCGCGCGGCGCTCATGCCGTGGTGCTGATGGATCGTGCCGGATGGCATACGACAAGCAGACTCAACGTGCCCAAGAATATCACCATCCTCCTGTTGCCTTCCAAATCACCGGAACTGAACCCAGTTGAGAATATTTGGCAGTATCTGCGCGGTACCTTCCTGTCCAATCGGGTCTTCGAAGACTATGCCGCCATTCTTGATGCTGGTTGCCAAGCATGGAAGAGCCTCTCCGCCAACCCAACCATCATCCATTCAATAGGTATGAGAAAATGGGCTCAAGAAGGTCAGAATTAAATGCCGTTGGTATGAGGTCAAAAGTACGACCGATGATGGGCTGCTGGCGGGTGCCGCAAAAGCACCTAGACATCGCAGCCCCGGGCACCGGCCCGGCGCAATGGTGAAGTCCGCCCACAGAGCTTCGGCCAGATCGTAACGCGTCTGATGCATCACGCTGCCCGCACCCAGAACGATGTCTAGGTGGGCCTCACGACAGGCCTCCAGTGCCTTGGGTGAGATCTCGGTGTGCAAGGTGATTTGGATGGCAACAGCCCCGCCAGTGACAAGTGCATTTAGGGCTTCGAGGCAGGACGCAACGGACTTTGAACCACTCACTGGAATGACCAGGCCGAGGCTTTCAAACCACGCCAGAAATTCTTCTTTATCGGTCGGCAAGCATCTCAGTCATAGGTCATCCAGTGTTGGGACAATGAAAGGGCCCGCCATATAAAGGTAGCTGCTGGCGGGCCCTTCTGGGAGGAGGAGCTTTAACCCTTGACCTCGTTTTCGACCTTGATCTGGATTTTGACGTCGGTCGGGCGACCTTCCGCGGCGCGGTCAAACGCTGCAATGGCATCTTCAAAAACATAGGTTTCCGAAATCAGCGGCTTGAGATCGACTTTGCCCGAAGCGATCAACGCCAGGGCACGGTCAAATACATTGGCGTAACGGAACACTGTTTTGATGCTGATTTCCTTGGCAATCGCCGCGTTGACATTGAACTGTACGCGGTCGGGTGGCAGGCCTACGAGAACCAGTGTGCCACCGGGCCGCACGGCCCTGATTATGTCATCGTAAACTTTCGGACTGCCCGACGCCTCAAAAACAACATCAGCACCCCAATTGTCGGTCTTCGCGTTCACCGCCTCTTCAAGGCTCTGCTTGGCAACATTGACCGGCTCGATGCCGTTATAGCCTGCAGCGATGGCGAGCTTGTGGTCGGAAACATCGGAAATGATCACCTTCGAGCAACCGCCCGCAAGAGCCGCCAAGGCAACCATCACGCCGATGGTGCCTGCACCAATAACCACCGCAACGTCACCCGGGTTGATCGAGGCCTTCGCAGCAGCCTGCATACCGATGGCGAAAGGTTCGACAAGGGCGCCTTCCTCAAAGCTGACATTCTCGGGCAGCTTGTAGGTGAAGGCTGCCTTGTGCAGTGCGTAGGGCGCAAGGATGCCATGGTCCGGCGGGGTGGCCCAAAAGGTTACGGCTGGATCGACATTGTAAATACCAAGCTTTGAGGCACGCGAAGAAAGATCCGGCACGCCTGGCTCCATGCAGACACGATCTCCAACTTGGAAGTTGGTGACATTCGCCCCCACTTCCACCACGGTTCCCGAACCTTCATGGCCCAAAACCATCGGCTCACGGACGATATAGTCGCCAATGCCGCCATGGGTGTAATAGTGCACGTCACTCCCACACACGCCGACCGTATGAATGGCAATCTTGACGTCGTCCGGCCCCGTCACGGTCGGCAGATCAATATCCCTTATGGACAGCTCGTCTTTCTTTTCCAGAACGAGTGCACGCATGGTTTCCTCCCAAAAGGCTGAATTCTGAGTTTGGACTTGGACGCAAAGGAGCAAGCGTGCCTTTGCGAAACATCTTGCGGAGCCGGCATCACCGGCCCCGCGTGCTAATTGACTAGACGGTCATCTTCATGCCGCCATCCACATAGTAGGTGGAGCCTATCGAATAGCTGGCACGGTCGGAACACAGGAATACATAAAAATCGGCCAGTTCCTGCGGTGAACAGAAGCGGTTGATGGGCGCATGTTCTTCTGCGACTTCTTGCAGATACCCCTGCCAGTCACCGCCCTTGTCGGCCGTCAACTCGCGAGCTGTATTTTCCCAATCCGGTGTCTGCACAAGACCTGGATTGACGCAGTTCACGCGGATGTTCTTGCCCACAACCTCGGTTGCAAGGGTGCGCGAGAACATCATCAGCGCTGCTTTGGTCACATTGTAGATCGGCTCGTACCACAGTGGCTGCGCTGCGCAGATAGAACCGGTGTTGAGCACAATGCCGGCGCCTTTCTTCTCCATATGCGGCACAAGCCCGCGCGACAGGCGGATTGCGGCCATCACGTGCAGATCCCAATAGGCTTGCCACTTCTCGTCGCCCGCCTCCATGATGGTTTCATTCGAACCGGTACCCGCATTGTTGATGAGAATATCGGCTCCGCCTGCTTTCTCTGCCGCTTCGATGACGGCAGCAACGCCTTCAAGCGTCGAGACATCGCCAACGGCGGGCACAGCAAGCGCACCGATCTTGTCGCAAGCTTCCTTGACCTTGTCGGCGCGGCGGCCATTGATCAGAACGCACACGCCTTCGGCCGCAAGGCCTTCCGCGACAGCAAGCCCGATACCCGCAGATGCGCCGGTGATGACTGCGACTTTGCCTTTGAGATTGAGATCCATTTTTCTTTCTCCAGGGAGTTTGAATTTTCCTATTTCACGACCTGCAGCAAATCCCGGTTCAGCGTCAATGCGATGGCGCAGATCAGAACACTACCGAACAGGATTTGTTGTGCGAAGGCGTCGACGCCCATGAACGTCATGCCGATACGCATGACAATGACGATGAGCGTGCCGACCACTGTATGGCCCACACCACCGGTCCCGCCGGTGATTGCCGTACCGCCCACGAGTACTGCTGCGATCGCAGGCAGCAGCAATTGATCGGCACCCGCAGGATTGCCGCTTGTCATGCGTGCTGCGAGCAACGCCCCGCCCGCAGCTGCAAAGGCTGACGCCATGACAAAGGCCAAGAGCTTGTTGTTCCCCACATGGATGCCTGATGCCCGCACAGCGCTTTCACCCGCGCCGATGGCGCGAATGGCACGCCCAAACTTTGTGTAGCGTTGGATATACATGCCGATCAGGCAGATAACCGCACCAATGATGATGATATTGGGAAAGCCCGCTGTGGAGCTGATCACCGGCGTCAACACGCCCCGATAGGCCGCCTCGATGGTCACGGTCTGCGAGCCAGACACGAACAGCGCCAGCCCGGTCACCACACCGCCCGTTGCGAGGGTTGCAATGAAGGATGGAACGCGCAGATGCACATGCACCATGCCCGACATCAGACCGGCAAGCGCCCCGACCGCAATCGCAACCGGATAGGCGGCGAAACCAAGCGTTGGGATGGTCAGCGCGACAATCACCCCGCCGAGCGAGGCGACCGCGGGAACCGACAGATCAATCGACCCCAAAAGGATCACGAAAGAAAGCCCCGCCGCAAGGGTGAAAAGCACCACCGCATCCGCCAGCACCACCAAAATGGTGCTTCCGCTGAAAAAGCCTGGCGAGGCCATGATAATGAGAACAGAAAGGATGATGAGAAACAGCGTCGGCGCTGCCTCAAGCATAAGCTGACGGGAGAATTTGAAACCGCTCATACCATGTGCTCCACAATACTTGTCTGAGATGGCTTGTTGCCGGCGGACGCATCGATTTCGGCCTGCAATTCGCCATCGCGCATCACAAGCACGCGGTGCGACAGGCCAATGGTCTCTGCAAGCGTGTCGGCCAGCAGGAGAATAGCATAGCCTTCCTCGCAAAGATCGCGAATGAGGCTGAACACCTCATGCTTGGCTCCCACATCGACCCCGCGTGTGGGGTGGTCGAGGATAAGAACCTTCGATTGCGCATTGAGCCATTTGGCGATCACAACCTTTTGCTGGTTGCCGCCCGATAACGAACGGATCGGGGCTTCTGGGCCCGGAGCCCTGATGCTCAGACGCTCGATCCAGCGTTTGGCAAGCGAGGTTTCCTTCCCCTTGCTCAGACCAAGCGGCCCTTTTACGCTATCAAGATTGGCAAGCGAAATGTTCTCCGAAATCGACAGCATGGCCACCATGCCTTCCGTGGCACGTTCCGAGGGCACAAAACCGATGCCATGCTTGACTGCGATCGAGGGGTCGGGAATATCGACCTTCTTGCCATGCAGAAGAATATCGCCGCTTTTCGCAGGCTCCATGCCAAAGACGGCCCGCACGAGCGCCTCCCGGCCTGAGCCGATCACACCGGCAATCCCCAGCACTTCGCCGAGATGAATTTCAAGGCTGACATCCTTGAACGCATTGTCCCGACCAAGATGACGCAATTCCAGCGCGACCGTGTTTTGCGGCGCCACCTGCCGGTCCTCGAGATAGAAATTATGCTCAAGCGTGCGCCCCACCATGATTTCGTGCAGCTTGGTTTCATGGGACTCTGATACAGGCATTTCGGCGACGACTTCGGCATCCTTCATCACATAGATGCGGTCCGAAATCGCCAGAACCTCATCAAGCCTGTGCGACACGAATATAAAGCTCGCTCGGCTCTTGAGGTCGCGGATACGCGCAAACAGCACGTCGATTTCTGCCTGCTCAAGCACCGATGTCGGTTCATCGAGGAGAACGATCAGCCGGTCCGATGTGCGCTCCTCAAGGGTCAGTGCCTTGGCAAGTTCAACCATCTGGCGCTGGGCAAAGCTGAGATCGCCCGCGATCATCGCCGGGTCGACATCAACACCAACTTTTTCAAGGTTGCGTTTTGCTGCCTTGCGCATGGCATCATGGTCAACAAGGCCATGCTTCAAAAAACGCCCTTCCTGACCGAGATACATGTTCTCGGCAACAGACATGGTCAAAATCAGCGATTGCTCCTGATAGACCATGGCAATGCCCGCGTCATTGGCGTCGAGCGGGCCATTGAACTGAACCGGCTCGCCATCGATGAGATAGGTACCCGACGTGGGCTTTGTACCCCCGGCAAGGACACGCATCAGGGTTGACTTGCCCGCGCCATTCTCGCCCACGAGACCAACCACTTCTCCGGGATTGATTTCTATGTTCGCCTTTTTGATCGCAGTAACCGGTCCATAGATTTTTGTAATATTCTCAAGCCGAATGGTCATTTGCAGATCCCCTCGCGCTTGCGGGCAGTCGATGATGCCACCGCGATGATGATCAAAACACCCAGAACGGCCTGCTGCAGATAGGGAGGCACCCCCATCAGGATCATGCCATTGGTCAGAACGACCACCAGAAGCACGCCGAGAATGGCGTTGACCACACCGCCAACACCGCCACTGAGCGCCGTACCACCAAGCACCACCGCGGTAATTGTTGTGAAAAGACGACCCTCGCCGATATCGACATTACCCTGCCCCAGCTGGGCAACAGCAAGTGCCGCAGCCAGGCCATAAAAGCCGCCAGCTATGGCAAACACGGCCGCGCGCGTGCGTTTAATGGGCAGGCCGGCAAGCTGCGCAATGGATTCTTCGCCGCCAATAGCCATTACATGGCGTCCGAAGCGAGTCCTTGAGTGCATCACTATTGCTATCAAGACAACGACCAGCGTCACCCAGACGGTGAGCGGCAGACCAAGGAAACGGTTCATTATCAGGACGCGCAAATCGGCGCTGCGCACGGCAATCGTACCACCACCAAGCAGCAGCGTTGCGAAACCGGCGGAGACGAACCACATGCCAAGCGTCACCATGAAAGACGGGATTTTTAAAACCGTATGCAGCAGGCCGGTGACGGTTCCGGTTGCCGCTCCGGTCAGGACGGCAACAACAAGAGCGATAATGCTACCAGTTGGGCCGGGATCGATCTGCAGAACCAAAACGGTTGTCGTCGCAGAAAGAGCAAGCACCCCCTCAATCGACAAATCGATACTGCCCATCAGAATAACAAAGGTTACCCCGACCGCCAGCAACAGCGGGATTGCCGAAGAAGCGGCAAGACGACTGAGATTGGCCCCGCTCATGAAGTTGGGGTTGTAGATAGTGACAGCAATGATCGCCACAACAAGTGCGATCAGCGTCGGTGCCAGACGCACAAGGGGAGATCTCGACTGCATCCAGGCAGGCAAACGTTGCGAAAGCAACGAGGTCCCGGCGGCTTCGGTGACCATGCGGCAAACTCCTAAACACTTAAGGCTTTTCGAAACTGTGCGGAAAGACTGCGCCCGCAAAAGCGGGCGCACTTCACTCAAGCGCTATGACTGGGGAATGCCGCTGTCATAACGTGCCCAGATGTCATCCACATCGAGACTGGGTTCAGAAGCAAAATTGTTGTCAAAGAACTCCTTGGCATTGCTGGAATCGACCAGCTTGCCTTTGGCGTAATATTCACGCTTCTCTTTGCCAAGGCTTGCCACATCAAGCTTACCCATACGTGCCAGAAGCGGCACAGCAAGACCGTAAGATCCTTGCCAGAAAGGATCCCAGGAGACCGTCGCGGCCAGTTCCCCGTCAACGACGCCCTGAACGGCGGTTTCAATGCCATCGATACCCGAAATGGCGATCCGCCCGCCAAGTCCATTCACACGCAGAGCTTCAAGCGCACCGATCGCCATGTCGTCATTGGCGCACCAGATACCCTGGAATTGTCCCGCGAAACGGGTGAGCCACGTATTGACGATGTCATAGGCTTTCGAGGCCTGCCAGTCAGCAACCTGGAAATCGAGCAGCTCGACATCAGGAGATGCTTCAATAGCCATTTCAAGCCCGGCGCGGCGCTGGATGGCAACCGTGTTCGAAAGCGTGCCGCCGAGAGCCAGAATTCCACCCTTGCCGCCCATCACGCGGATGACTTCAAGTGCGGTCAGGCGACCATAGTCGGTGCCGTTGTAGCTCATATGGGCAACATAGTTGGGGCCCAAATCCCATGGATGCAGGTCATCGGGCTTGTTCCACTGAGTGAAAACGTGCGCGCCAGCTTCAACGCATGCTTCAGCGATAGGTCGCGCGTCCGCTGCGTCGTTAGGGTCGACATTCACGACCGCATTTCCTCCAGTGCGGGCGAGAATACCGCGAATGTCAGCAACGCCTTTCTCGCTATCCCCTTCGGTAACCAGCGTCACATAGTCGAGGCCAACAGACTTGGCAAAGGCTTTGCCACCAGCGTTCCATGCCGCATGGTAAGGGTTGGATAGCGAGCGTATGGAGTTGACAAGCAGGGGCTTGCCTGTTTCAGCAAATGCACCGCGTGTGAACGGAACCGCAGAGATGGCAGCGACTGAGGCCAGAGACCCCAAGAACGCACGACGCGACTGTTCGTACTTTAGCAACTTAGTCATTTTTTCCTCCCAAATGGCTTTGACTTGCTATTCATAAGTCATGAATAGCTATGCATAGTATGAAATAAAGGTCAATGAGAAAATTCCTGTTTTGAAAAACCGGCGGGTGTGGCGTTATATTGACGTTATGAGATTCTCAGGGATAATCGCTCCGCGTGATCAATGCTCCGGGCGATTTGAGTGTTTTTAGAAGTGATAAGTTTTTGAAAGTGATAAGGTAGGGCAGAGTGTGAGAAAACGATATGCATCATCCACCGACGTAGCCAATTTGGCCGGGGTGTCACAGTCAACTGTCTCAAGGTGCTTCCGTGGAGACACAAAAGTTTCCCCCGAAGTCAAGGCTCGGGTAATCGCGGCAGCCAAAAAACTTGCCTACCGACCCAACCTGTTGCCTCGTATCATGCTAACCGAGCAATCCCGAATTGTGGCTTTTGTCACAGGTGGTTTGCACAACCCCTTCTATTCGCGAGTGCTTGAAGAATTCATTATTCGGCTGCAGGATATTGGCTGCCAAGTGATGGCTTTTCACGTTAACGGCGATGACACGCTCGATGCAGTGGCGCCTAAATTGTCCGGCTATCGCGTCGACGCGATCGTGTCGGCTCTTTCAGTTCTCACCGATGCGGCGCTCGAGCAATTTACGACGCTGGGCGTTCCTCTCATTTCGTTCAATACCCACTTGCAGAAAAAGGGCCTGTATTCGATCAGCAGTGACAACTTTCTGGCAGGGCAACTTGCCGCTCGCCACCTCTTGGAGCAAGGGGGAAAGCGTGTGGCCTTCCTCGGAGGCCCGGCGAACAATCCGGCAAATATTGATCGCTGCCGAGGCTTCACGGAGGAATCTCGCAAGCATGGCAAGATCCCCGTCATTTTGAATGACGAATTTTCTTTCGCTGGTGGTGTCCGCCAAGCTCTTCAACTCCTTGAAATGCCGGCGCTTCCTGACGCGATATTTTGCGCAGACGATTTGATTGCAATCGGGTTGATAGACACTTTTTGGCGCACGCCCGTTAAAAACGCGCCTGATGTCCTGCGCATCATCGGCTGCGATGATATCCCGCAGTCGGCATGGGCACCATACGACCTGACAACCATCCAACAGGATGAAAATGTGATGATTGACCGCGCCATCTCGATCCTGGAGAGCATGTATGCAGATACTCTTGAAGAAGAGGAAGGCCAATATATCGTGAAGTGCAATATGGTCTTGCGAAGCTCCACAAATACGGGGGTTTATATACCCAGCCAATAAACCATCGCGCTTCAAAGAGGCCAATTTCAAAGCTTTCTAGATGATGCGCTATAATTGGGGTCTAGAGCAATTATGAAACCGAATTTGTAGATCTCGGTGAGACCGTTGAGCTTAAGATTGAAGACGCCCGCTGCATGGTGGCATTGCGAAATGCGTCTCGTGAGGGGAGTTCTGATTTAGGCCGCGTGGACGCATTGGTACACAAAAAGGATTCGGGCCTCTCTGCACGGGTCCGCAATGAAAGTGCCATGAAGCGCGAAGGCTTTGATATTGCTCGTTCTACAGTAGAGCGCTTGATGCGTTCCATCAGTTTGCAAGGCATCATCTGCCAGGTCAAATCAGATGCAGGCAGCTCCGAGTTTGAGGTTATGACGTTCCTCGGGCACAGAAGCCCGCAGGAAGCCCGCAAATATGTAAGGGCAACGAGACTTCGAATTACGCAGACAGAATTGGCTCTATTAACTCGTATTGATCGTCATTCATTTTATCGGTGATCTACTTTGCGCAAACTGGATGAAGCAGTTAGCCCATTAATGCGTAGTCTCACGAGAACAACCGAAATGACTGGATCTGATCAGCGCGCGGCTCTTTGGTTTAAGCATCAACCAATTCTTGGTTGGGCCGGAAAAACTGCGTTCGCGCTGCTTCCCACTCCCACCGCAGGATGGCAAACTGCATGGTGTTTTCGTAGATCGGCTTGCCGGCCTCGTCATTCTTGAATGAGACATATTCGAGGAAGAGCCCTTCTTGCCGCATCCCAAGCCGCTCGCAAAGCCGTTGTGAAGGCAGGTTGTGGTCCTCGACATAGGCATAGATGCGGCGGGCCTGCGCATTGTCAAACAGATCCACAAAAAGCGCCCGCGCCGCCTCCAGCGCATACCCCATGCCAAAATACGCCGGATTGAAATTCCATCCGACCGAGACCGTGTCTTCTTCGCGATGTGCGAAAAGATCGCCGATCATCAGATCGGTGTCCTTTAGACAAACAGCAATTTGCTCCTCATCTTTGCTGCGCTTTGCGGCGTCGGTCCGGGCTGCTTCCATATCCGACAGGGTCAGCGATAAAAAGCAGCTGGCCACGGGCGACTTCAGGTAGGCGAAGAGGGCGTCCGCATCGTGTTCGCGAAAGTTCCTAAGGCGAAGGCGTTCTGTCTCAATGGGCTGCATAGTGCAGATCCTTTAGGCGGTTTCTAGGGTTTTCACAGATTAGGTGTGTGAGGTCGCGACTGTTGCACGTTGCCCCGCGAGGGCAATGAACACAACCGCGGCCACCAGCATAAAGGATCGCATCTATCACATCGCGCATATTTGTGGTGCGTGGTCGCCCGCCTGACCGGGCTGGCGGCAAGAGCAGTGCAATCACTTCCCACTCTTTATCGGCTAAATCTGTTGGATAGCGCAGTTTATCCCGGTTATGTTGAACCCGAGCGGTATTGTCCCAAGGCATATGATCCTCCATCTTCTCATCAAAGACGGTTGAATCACACCCTATTGATATCCCTCAACTACTTTTAAAACCGGCTCTGAGTTGATTGTCCAGTTTTATGGGGTCACTTTACAGTGCTCTGGGCTCAATTTGTAGACTTTCGCAGCAGTAGCATAGAAGAGCGCCTCGCGTTCTGCATCGGAATAGTCTCTTGTTGCCAGATCATAACCTGAGAAGATCGTATCAAAACTCCCGCAGAGGCCATCTACGGGAAAATTCGACGCAAACATAGATCGCTCGGGCCCAAAAGTGTCGGCAGCAAAACGAATGATGTCGCGGTTATCATCCAAGCTCCACGGGCGGTCTGCCAAGCCTATGCCGGATATTTTAAGAAAGACATTGGGCAGCGATGCTGCGACTTGCAACGCGTCGCGCCACCCGGTAATTCCTTCGACACTTCGATCTGCCGGAAGTCCTGTATGATTGATAATGATTGGAATGTCTTCTGAAATGCGCCTGAGTTCCTTGAGCTCAGACAGGTGCCACCAGTTGGTCTGCAAATCGAACATGAGGCCAGAAGAGGCCAGTTGGCGGAAGCCGGATTGCCATTTCGGCTCCGACATCGCACCAACTCCCATGCCCGGGTGCGGATTCGAGCGAGGTTTGTGACGCACTGAGCGCACAACAGAAAGATCGGCATAGCGTTCAAGCACCGCACCAAGATCATCTCGATCGAGCCAGATCTGTGCCACATGTGCACCTGGACGCCCCACTTTGTTTGCGAGTTTCTGCATCCAGATTGCCTCGCCGACCGGGTCTTCTGAGCTCCATTCCCCTTCCATCGTGACCGATGCTACCACATCCCAGCCGATTGCAACCGAGTCGTAGTCTGTAGGAAGGAAAGGGCGGTTCCGGAGCGATGAGTAATCGCCATAACGGAATGGAATCATTGGTAGTTCCGTCAGCCAAGGATGTGGGTTCTGGGTTGGATCCCAGAAATGATGATGTGCGTCTATGATTTTCATGAGCGGTACCTCTTGAGCCAGCCAATGACGGGAGAGACCCAGAGCGCAAGAACCAGCAAGCAAAGCACGATCGAGATGGGTCTTTCGATAAGGATGAGGGGGTCACCCTTGGATTTGAGCATCGACGTCACAAAATTGAACTCCAACATTCCACCAAGCACGATCCCCAGAATGGCGGGAGCAACAGGGATATCGTTTTCCTCGAAGAGCCAGCCAATCAGGCCAAATGCCAGCATAATTGCCACTCCGAAGACTGTATTGTTGATCGCGAAGCTGCCAACCAAACATGAGGAAAGCACGATGGGAAGCAAGAGTGACTGTGGCACCCGAAGCAGATGACGAGCGATGCGGATTACAACCCATCCGAGAGGCAATAACAGCAGGTTTGCGAGTAGGAATGCGATAAAGATCGCATAAACCAGTTCGGGCGTCTTGACGAAAATGATAGGGCCGGGCTCGAGCCCCTTGAGATAAAGGACCCCGATGACAATGGCAGTGATGCTGTCACCGGGAATGCCGAAGACCAACGTCGGTACCCAGGCTGCCGAAAGCGCAGCGTTATTCGAGGCCCCCGCTTCGATCACCCCCTCGTCATGGCCTTTTCCGAAGCGTTCTGGTGTCTTTGATTGCTTTTTGGCTATGGCATACGCGACCCAAGCCGCGATATCGGCGCCAGCACCCGGCAGAGCACCAACGATGGCACCGGTTAAACCACCTCGCAACAGATTTCGCCAACGATGCAGCAGGCTCGTCAAGAGTCCAGCGAAGACTGGTCCCATCTGCGGCGCTTCACGCGGCGCGAAACGGCGTTTGGCGTTGCGGATGATCTCGGTCAACGCAAACATGCCGATCATTGCCGGAATGAAGCTGACACCACCCATCAATTCGAAAGAGCCGAATGTGAAGCGAGGTTGTCCGGCGACCTCGTCAATACCGATGAACGCAACGAAGAGGCCGAAGAGCAGCGATATCACTCCCTTGAGTACTGATCCCGTTGAGACAATGGCTGCACAGCTGAGTCCCAAAAGGGCGAGCCAAAAATACTCGACCGAGGAGAAGTTTGTTGCGAAGCGTGCCAATAGGGGTGCAGCGAACATTAACAAAAGAATACCGATCACACCACCGATGAGGGCAGATCCCAATGATAGGCCAAGCCCTCTTTCAGGCTTGCCTTCCAGTGTCATTGCATGGGTGTCGTCCACATAGGCCGCTGAAGCGGGGGTGCCAGGAATGCGTAGCAGCGCACCGGGAATGTCACCAGAAAAGATTGCCGTGGCGGCGAGTGCAGCAATAGCGGCAATGGCGGGCACAGGCTCCATGAAGTAGGTGATCGGCACAAGCAGGGCTACTCCCATCACCGCAGTCAGGCCGGGTATGGCTCCTATTACGACGCCGAGGGCACTGGCGGCGAGTATTGTTAGCAGCACATTAGCGGTAAAGACATAGCCGAGGGCTTCAACAATAACGCTCATGTCAGCCACCCCTCAATCAAACCGCGGGGTAGGGGTACGCGCAGCAACATGCCGAAGATCGCGTGGAGCAGAACTGGCAAACCAAGAGAGACGACAATGGCCGAAATCGGGCGAGCACCAAGTGTACTGGCCAGAAGGGCCGTCACCAATGCGGTAGTCAGAAGGAAACCCAGCGGTTCCACCGCGACAAACCAGAAAATCACCACAGCGATAACCATGAGTTTGCTTAGCGTGTCGCGACTGCGCAATTCTTCACGGATCTGGATCCAAGGACCGGGAGCGGCGGTGAAGAATTGGATCAAGCCCACTATTATTGTCGCCGCGCCAACTATGCGTGGGAAGAAAGCAGAGCCGAATTGCTGCCCTGGTATTGAACGGAACTCAAGTGTACCGACGATGATGGCAAATCCACCTAAAACAGCTAGGATGCCGATTATCCTATCATTGAATTTCATGTTTCCTCCCACATTCTGCCCGCCGGCCACGAACGGTCGACGGACAGTTTGCTCAGATTGCTATTGCGTAATGCCGAGATCTGTAAGCAACTGGTTCGCCTCGGTTGAGAAGTCGTTGGCGAAGATGGAAAATTCTTCTGGACCATCAAAGTAGGGTGTAATGCCTCGTTGGGCGAGTGCATCCTGGACCCCAGCGGAGCCATGCGCTTTTTTTGCAGCCTGAGCGAGCTTGGCCATCACATCGTCGGGAAGCCCGGCAGGAGCGCAGAGCGAGAACCAGTTCGACAAAGAAAAGTCCACTCCCTGTTCCTTGAGTGTGGGCACATCTGGGAAGGCTGAAGACCGCTCATCAGACATGATGGCGAGAATGCGGGCTTCTCCTGCATCAGCGAGTGCACGCGCTTCGATCGGAGAACCGGAGAACATCTCAAGGCCACCCGATACGAGATCCTGAAGTGCGGGTGCGCCGCCCTTAGACGGAATGAAGTCGATCTTGTTCACAGCCTCGCCCATTGCACTTAGCATGCCAGCAGTCGCCATGTGCCAAGGGCCACCAAGCCCCGAGCCCGAGGATTTGAATGTGCCAGCAGGTTTGGTCCTGATGGCCTCTGCTAGGCTCGAAAAGTCCTTGTATTCGCTGTCAGCAGCAACGGTTATTCCGGCGGGGATCAGTGCCAAACGCGAGATCAGCGAGAAGTTGTCCGGGGTGATATCTGCCAGTCCCAGCGAGGTGAAATAGGTTATTTCCGAGGTGCAAGCACCAAGAGTGTATCCGTCTGGCTTGGCACGTGAGATTGCCGTATGACCGACAACACCCGAACCACCGGTGCGGTTGACCACGTTGATTGGTTGGCCCATCGCTTCTTCGAAGCCGGTCGCGAAAATGCGGATAATCGTGTCGGTACCGCCACCTGCGCCCCATGGAACGACAATTGTGATCGGGCGATCTGGATATTCAGCCAGTGCTGTGCCTGTCATTGCAGTCAGGGCAAGGGCCATGCCGCTTAAAAGTTTGCCGAAAGTCTTCATGATTTTCCTCCTCCATGAATAAAAAGTTCAATCTAGCCTATTTATCTGCGTCTAAGCTGTGAGCTCTTGCCAGATAGTCGTTCCCTTGGTCTTTCACGGACAGCTTGCCGTTTGTGGCTGCTTTGGCAGTCCGGCGATTGCCGTGATGCACACTGGTATGCTGTCGGCGCAGATGATCAAGAGTGACAACGCACTCAGGTATCTGAGTTTGTCGAGTACTGCAGCAGTGATGATCATTTTTGAAACCCACGCAGCGATGTGCGGGGTATCCAGATTAAACCGGCCTGCCACCGCCATTGCCTGCAAGGTTGATGATTTTGATCGTATCGGCATGGAAGTCAGCGGCACAGGCCGCTCGCGCAGGCAAGAGCGAGCGCAATCATCGATGCAGGTGCGAGAAAATGTTTCACTGGTCTTCCTCCCTTAGGTTGAAACACCGAACGGGTTTCGGTGGTCAAAAATAAATCGTTTAGGCCGCCTCCCATATTCGCGTACGATCAAGCGCACGGGCCACCAGTACGGACAAAGCCTCACCACACGCGTCTCTGGATCCTCCCAGATCCATGAGAGCCAGCTTGCGACCCAGATTGACCGCATTGCGGGTCGCGCCGAGATCGGCAATGCCTTTGCCAGCAATGTCATAAGCCGTGCCGTGCGCCGGCGTCACGATGGGAAAGGGATAATTGGCTATCAGGGTCACGCCGCGATCAAACCCCATCAGCTTCATGGCGATTTGCCCCTGATCGTGATACATGGTCATGACGGCATCAAATTCACCACGGGTCGCCCGGACAAAGACCGTATCAGAGGGCACAGGTCCGGTGACAAGAATATTGGCGGCCTGCGCCCGTTCGATTGCCGGATGGATTATGTCGTCATCTTCGGTGCCGAAATTCCGCCCGTCGCCGGCATGGGGATTAAGAGCCGCAACCCCAATTCTGGGGGCTTCAAACCCTGCCGCCTTCATGGTCTTATCGGTCAGGCACAGGCTGTCAAAGACCCTGTCTTCGGTGATCCTGCTGGCCACCGCGCTCAGCGGAATATGAGATGTCACTCGAGCATTCCATACTTCATCCAGCACGTTGAATTCACGACCGCTTTCCTTGGGATGAATCGTCGCATCGATGAAGCCGATTTCGTCGACATAATCCGCCTGAGCTAAACGCATGGCAGATTTATTGAAAGGCGTGAAGAAGGCAACATCCGCATAGCCCGCATTGACTGCCAGTAGAACTGCCCGGAAATTCTGGACAGATGCCAGACCGCCTTCATAGCTGGCCTCGCCTCTCTTGACATTTGCAGGATCGCAATTTGCCAGATCAATCAGAAACGTGCCTTCCGGCAGGGGCCCATCCAGTTGGTCAATGGAAATGGTGGGAATAGTGATCTCAACGTCGGCGATCTCGGCACCTTCTTCGAGAATGCGACGGTCGGCGAAGATCATCAGATCATCTGCATTGGCGCTGGGATCTGCAACAATCTTTGCAGCCAGCTCGGGACTGATGCCACCTACATCCCCGACTGCCATTGCCACTCTTAGTCGCTTGTCCATGCGCTTCACCTTTCAAAGAGACCTGACGCTGTACCCTCCGCGAGAGGGCGAAGCCGATCTGCTCAAATTGTTAAAGGGAATGCATCTGCTCATAACCAACCATTCACCCGCATCCGGTCGCGGGATCATTGTTCGTTGTTACGCTTTGAGCCGATCAAACCGGTGCTCTCCAGTGAATCCAATTGATCGCCTCATCCTCCCTCGTGTAATGTATAATGCATAATGCATTTGAAGCGCAAGGCTCGCAATATATTTTTTCGCTACAATCCAGATGTGTTGAATGTCACTGAGAACTGGCGCTGCCTCACATTTGCTGAAGTTGTCGGGCAAACTTTGGCCGGTTCATCGGATGATCAGCTATGCATCAGCGATTTCAGCGTACGGGTCTAGCGCCAGAGGGCTTTTCAGTTAGTTGAGTGAAAATCGTTGGCAGGAGCGTGCAAATTCAGTTGCGACCACGTTCATGCTCAGGGATTTGTCCTGACTGTGGGCGGCTAAGTCGATGCGTGCAAAGCCGATACCAAAGAAGACCTGCAGACCTACCGCTGGGCCGTCGGCGCGCAGAGCTTATTATTGAGGCGCGTCGTTTCTGGTGTGATGCTGTTCTGTTTGGGCGGCGCATCTTCTGTGAACGGTTCGATGATGGTGTATTGGCTCACTATGGTCAGCGAACTCAACGTGTGGAAACAATCCTGCACCATCTCGGTTTGGCGCTTGGAGGCAGACCAGCGTCAGCCTTTTTTGAACGCCTCATAATGCCCGTGAGCAACGATACGCTACTGCGAGTGATATGAGATGTACCGCGGAGCGAAACGATGCCTGAGTTTGAAATCATGACTTTCCTGGGCCATTCGAACCCGGGAGAAGCACGGAAATATGTAAAGAAAGCAAACAGGAAGCTGATGGCCGACAATGCAATGGCAAAGCTGAAATGATGTCCAACCTATGTACCCCGGTTGGACAAAAGCCCTCGCAACTGCCTGAGCTGCAAAGGCTTTTTGTGCAAAGTGGTACGCCCTACGGGACAAAGATGGGCACTGGAATATAACGATAAATTGTAAGCGCTGTTCCGCTCACACGTTGCGCGGATAGTTCCAGGGCAGGAGCGCATCGATGTTGCTCTGCTTGTGACCATTGACGATGGCTTTGAGTGTTTGTGCCAGCCATGCATGCGGGTCAATGCCATTGAGTTTGCAGGTTTCAATGAGCGAGGCGATGATCGCCCAGTTTTCGGCTCCCGCATCATGACCGGCAAAGAGCGCATTCTTTCGATTGAGGGCAATCGGCCTGATTGTCCGCTCGACACTGTTGTTGTCGATCTCGATACGCCCGTCAGTGAGGAACAGGCAAAGACCTTCCCAGTATTTGGCGATATAGGCCAGAGCCTGGCCTAGTGGCGATTTCTTCGAGACACGAGAGCTGTGCTGACTGAGCCATGTTTGCAAGCCGGCAATCAATGGGGCTGACTTTTCCCGCCGTATCGCAAGTCTCGTATCAGCATCCATGCCTTTGATCTCAGCCTCAATGCGGTACAGAGCTGCAATCTGTTCGATGCCCTTCTGTGCAATGGGAGCTGTGCCGGCGCGCGTGATCTCGACCAGTTTGCGGCGGGCATGCGCCCAGCAATAGGCAAGGCGGATGTTCTGGCTTGTTCTCTTGAGCAACTGATTGTAACCGGCATAGCCGTCCACCTGCAGAATGCCGCTGAAGCCCTGCAATATCTGGTCGGCATAGTGCCCGCTGCGCCCCGGCGCATAGGTGAAGGCCACTCCTGGCGGGCCGCTCCCATTCCCCGTTCCTTGCCAGGGCTGGTCATCCCGGGCCAGTGCCCAGAAGTAGCCGGTCTTTGTTCTTCGTTTGCCGGGCTCAAGGACTGGAGCTCTTGTCTCGTCCATGAAGAGTTTGCCTGACCGCTTCAGATCGACAAGCAGGGCGTCAAAGACGGGCCGCAATTCAAAGGCAGCCCTGCCAACCCAGTCTCCAAGGGTAGAACGGTCAAGATCGATCCCCTGACGGGAATAGATCTGGGCTTGCCGGTAGAGAGGCAAATGATCGGCATATTTGCTGACCACAACATGGGCCACCAGTTCCTCGGTCGGCAGACCGCCTTCGATCAGATGGGCTTGAGCCTTGGCCTGAGCCACACCATCCGTGCAAGATCTGCAGGCATATTTGGGGCGCCGGGTGACGATGACCCGGAACTGGGCCGGGATCACATCAAGCCGCTCGGATACATCCTCGCCGATACAATGCAGATCAGCCCCACAGGAGCAGACCAGACTGTCTGGCTCGATCACTTCCTCAATGCGCGGCAGATGTTTCGGCAAAGCCCCGCGATTGGCTGAACGGCGCGTCTTGCGTGTGGGCTCTGTTGGAGAGGGATCGGCCTCATCGGCGGCATGAACCGCGGCAATGGCTGTTTCCAGATCTTCAAGGGCCAGTTGGAACTGATCGGGATCGGCCTTCTCCGACTTACTGCCAAAGAGAGCTTGCTTGAAGGCCTTGACCAGCGTCTCAAGCTGGGCGATCCGTTCATCCTTGCGAATGCCATGAGCCTCGCTGGCAATCACCAGCGCCTTCAGGGCTGCAATATCATCGGGAAGATCAGCTTCGGTCAACATGGCCAAAATCTAGCAGATCTCTGCCATCAAAACACAAACAACATCAGACCCGAGTCACCCTGACGCAGCTATTCCACATCCTGCGGTGCTCGCACTTCCAGACTGCGAACCCGACGCCAATCAAGCCCGGCAAAAAGGGCTTCAAACTGCGCATGATCAAGCCGCATCAGGCCATCCCGGATCTCCGGCCAGACAAAGCTCTGCTCCTCAAGACGCTTGTAGGCCAGCACAAGCCCCGTACCATCCCAATAGAGAAGCTTCAGCCGATCTGCCCGTCGGGACCGAAAGACAAACACAGTGCCAGTAAAGGGATCCTTGTTCAGCTCGTTCCTGACCAGCGCAGCGAGGCCATCATGGCCCTTCCGGAAGTCAACCGGTTTGCTGGCCACCAATATCTTCACCCGGTTCGAAGGAAAGATCATGATGAACGTGCAAGAGATCGCGCCACAGCGGCTATCCTACCTGCGCTTGCTCCTGCTTCGAGCCGGATGATCACAGAGCCCCATTCGATCTCTGGACGGTCATGGCTCGCTACCGGTTCGCTGGTCTCGGATACCACACAGCTGCGGGGGGCCTCGACAATCAGACTGGCAAACTCAATCTCGCCCTCCGGCTCCGGCAACACCAGCTTACCAAGACGAGCTTGCGTGCGCCATGCAGAGAGATGGTTTGGACGAACCCCATACCGCTCGGCAACATCACAGACACGAGCACCCGGCTGAAGACTTTCCGAGACGATCTGTGCCTTCTCCTCATCCGTCCACTTACGTGGCCTCCCGCGCGAATTCCGCGAAGGAGTGAGAAACTCCGCCGTACTCTCCATGGAGATACTCCATAAATATCAACATGAAGATCTCATCGCAGAACCGGCTGTAACCCGCAACGTGGGGCTGGAACAGCGCTTACGATAAATTACGCCCGGTAGACCGAAGTTGCCCAGATTTGGTAACACACCGCCTTTACATTGGCTGTTAGGGGCAAAGAACCTTCCATTGCGTCGCAGTATCGGCGGCAGGCGAACTTCAGCAATGCGGACGAAAGGGGCATTTGTTGCATTGCGGGAGTGCCGACAACATCGGGAATGCCAGCAGGTCTGGAGGGCAGGGATCTGAATAAAGGTTCTGAGTTGGTGGAAAATCAACTCTCCTTTAAGTGGCATAAATAGTTTTTTTACAATCTTTTTAGTCATTTTTTTAGCAACTTCTCTGCTACTCATTTCTGGACTGTTGCCAGAAGGAGTTGGATTATGGCTCGATTGAAGATGTCATTGTTAATGTTCGTTTTTTTTGCGACTCTCGCGGCCAATACAGTTTTTAGATTTGATATCAAAAGTAAGCCTTTGCATCTGCTGCAAGGCATAATCGACACGACTATGACTTCGTGGCTCGGAGACACGATTACCGGAACTGTGCTTGCGCTTCTTGCTGTGGGTGTACCTATGCTGATGATGCGTAAGAGCTACGAAGCAAAAGCACAATTCGCATTGAACAGCACTAGTGCATCTTTACAAGGCAAGGTCTACAAGCCATCCGAAGCTGAATTGAAGGCTGTAAGAAAACCGACATTTGGTAGGCGCAGATAGGCAATGTCACCACGCTGAACAGATCTCACCCAACCCACTTCCGAGTAGTTAAATCGGCACTATTCGTTCTTTGTCGGCTCGTCGAGAGCGACAAACACGAGGCAGATATTTCCCGCAATTTGGACCAATGTCTACTTTAGGCTGTGAACCCCGGCCACTTTTGTTGCATCTGCGAATACACCTTCATTTCCAATGTCCAATTTGGGCTCGAACCGGACTGGTGCAGTGCATCATCACCGGAAATAGCCCATCTGGCGCCGTGATTGGTATTCGCGGCCCTCAGCTGCCTTTCGCGGCAACAAAATTGAATGGCCGCTTTGGAAGATTCGACTAGATAAACAACAATCGAACTTCTGGATCAGCTTCAGTGATCCGTCTCATGCGCTTGTCAGCAGTTACGAATATAAGATCTCTTTCCTTTGCTTGCGAACACATCCAGAGATCATTTTCGTCGATTGCAAGCGCCTTACCACTTGATTTATCGACCCACTCTTCAAGATACTTCGGGCGGTCCTTTCGCAAAATTTTAGCCAGAAACTTCTTGGCCAGAGCCGCTTTGATTTTGGCGTAAACTATCGCCGTGTGATGAGTGACATCAAGGACGGCATAGGAATGGGCAGTTGCGATCATGGATGTCAGAACACTCATATCCTTCTTGCCGATCTGGTGCGCGATCTCGACGCCAAAACCAAGCTCAGCAAGGGCCACACAAGACACAAATCTCGGGATTTCAGTTGGCAAAGCATCAAGTGAAGCGGATTTGACCGTATGATCAGGATGCGTCGGATCAAGATAGATCGACAAGATGGTGGTATCCAGGAGGTAAGCGTCCATCTGCCCTTAGCTCCCATATTTGCGTAGCAGAGAAACCTCTTCGTCTGGCAACGGTTTGAATACTTTCGATATCCAATCTCCTTCATTGTTGAATTTTTTGGAGACAGATTCAAACAGGGTTGTCCCAGCCATCAGGTAGTTTTCCGACCAGTGTTGCCAATCATGGGCGACGGGTCTTTCCGCATCACTAAAGTACTCGATCAACTGTTTTTCGAGCCGCAGCGGTAAGTCGTAAGCCCGCAGAATTTCAGCATCCACTTTGTCGAGCGCACGAGCGAGAACAGCATCTTCGCTAATCAATGGAGACGGATCGTTAACCAAAGCCAGGTAATCGCTGATCGCATCGATAAGGGTAGTAGGAATTGTTTTGGGCAGCGGTATTTGGCCAACGACAGATACTCTGAATCGGTCTTTTGGTGAGTTGATTGCAAGATAAGCATTGGCAACCGGACCGTTCAAGATACCGCTTAACGCGATCAGATATTCCTCCGACATTGTCTTTTGTGGTCGCAGGGCAAAGAATTGCTGAGAGCAGAGTAGACCGTTAAAATCGGTTACTGCTCCGAAGCACCAGGGTCCCCGACGAAGCCTCGTAGCACTTACAAATATCTTTGGTTCAGACCAGCTTTGCGTCATTCCGCGTCGCAAACTTTCTGGGCGGAAATCCAGCCACTTTTGGGAAGGATTAACAAACTGCTTCATCCCACGAACGTTCAAATAACCTGGCCTGAAGCCCTCTTGTTTCTCATCTAGTGCGGCCTCTTCTTGTGAATAATTCCACTGAAGGCCCCAACTCGTATCGAGCTCATCTTCCAATCTTGGGTACTTGTGCAAATAATCCCACAGTTCACTCAGCGCTGATAACCAAAGCTGCCCAGAATACGGTTCAGTTGAAGAGCGTCTCGATGTTCTGCGAATACTTGTTTCGCCCGTTTTCAGGAAGGAATGTCGGTCGTTTTCCGAGACTTCGGTCGATCTCAATTCAATTTCTTTAGTGGCTTGATCGCGCAGACTGGTCGCAATAACTGCGGACGTCTCGACCTTGGAAACACCGAAAATGCCGTCGGGCAGTTTCAGGATTTCGATCTTGGCATAGTTCGCTTCGAGTTCTTTACGATGCTCCTTAAACTGATCCTCAAGAATAAAGGAACGTGGAAGAACAAATCCGAGAGCTTCTGGGCGCGCCTCAATTGCCATTTTAAAAGCTACGGAGGCCTTGGACGCGCTCGTGTTTATATTTTTGTACTTTTCCCGTTCTATTGCCTTGAATGCCTCAAAAGGTGGGTTGCAGACCACTACGTTGCTGGCGTTCAGCTTGGTTTCCAAATTGTCATCCGCAAACAAATCGAGTTCCCCGATACGCCATCCGTTGTGATTGGGATAGTCGGCCAAAATCAGGGATAGCGTAGCGACTTCACAAGCAAAAGGATCAATTTCGTCTCCAGAAATTTGCTTGATTAGATGCTTGTGACATTTTGCGTCTGACCAGTCAGACGGGAGCAGATCGCGCAAATGCCGAATGGCTGATACGAGAAATACACCGGCGCCGGCAAAAGGTTCGTAAATGCTAATTTTATTAAAGTCTAAAGTGTGCAGTTCCAGTTTTTGAACGACATACTCGGCCACTTGGCGCGGTGTGCTGTGAGTTCCAAACAGCTTACGAGCTTCGGAAGTGACCAGAGTGTTTTCATAAACGAATGCCAGATCGTCGGCAGAGATATTTGAAAAACTGATTCCGGATCGCAAGTGCTCCCAGGCTTGCTCGAAGGTGCTGAGTTCCAAGAGGTTTTGCCTGATATCTAGGGTATGGAGCGAATAATATTGTTCAATTGCTTTCAGGACGGAAGACAGATCATTGTAGTCCCAATTTTCCGAATAAGCATGCCGTCGATCCTGAAGGACTTTGGCCGCCAGCATTCGAAACACGATTCTGTATTGCGTTCTGATGTCTGTGTCGGAGAACTTATTTTTGTCAATCAACAGCTTGAGCGTATCCGACAACAACCGATCTAGCTTGAGATGAATTTCTCCCTCGATTGCCGGTAGAAGGCCAAGATCGACGAAATCCAGTTGGTGCACTCCGTCGTAACCGTCGATCGATTTGGCACGGTGAATGGCTTCGGGGTGCCACTCATTTTCGTAGATTTTGAAAAGCGCCGAAATTTTATCAAGTGTGGTTTTTTCAACAACCCGTGGCGGGTCATCGCATCGCACCTGCCACACGGTGACATCTTGACGTTCGATGACAAAAAGAAGCGGCGCACCGATTGCCCGGTAAGAACGCACGAGTTCAATTTCCGGCGCGCCATCATTTTCGACAACGGCCATCGCTGCGGATCGATATGAGGGCGGAGTGCGTGAGAAAGCGACAAGCGGGACACTTCTTGTGTCCAGTGATGTGCTCCAGACATCGGCAAATTCGAAGTCGCGAACGACCGCTTCACTTCGATATCCAACGGATGCAAACCCATCAGCGATTTTATCAATTGCGTTCATGATCGCCCTCCACTCTGGTTCGTTGCTGAACCAACTGGAGTGAGAGGAAAGCGAAGCTCGGCCTGACCAGTTGTTCCGGCGCTTGCTAGAAATCGATCTCGGAGTTGGGCGATCAGAACTTGCAGTGGCACATAAATGACGGGTTTAACAACGAGCGTTTCTTTGAATTCGCCCGAGAGAATAATTTCGTTTCCTACAATATCGATGGCCAATTTTGAACGCTCAAGAACCGGCCACGACTCGCTGTTGCAGATTTCGAATAAGTCTTCCGCCAGTGATGAAAGTGCGCTTATCTTGATACCAAGATCGTTTGTCAGACATCGAACAACGGCCACTGCCAGAATATCTCCGGAAGTGAAACAAGGGCTGTGGCCCGTGCCTTTGCAGAGTGGGCTCAGTGACTTCTTCCAATGGCGATAGGTTTCAGATTTGATCGAAATCGCACCTCTCAACTGGCCTGGCGTGTATAGAACCGACACAAATGCCCCCTCTAACTTGTTGTCAGCAACAAGTTAACCTGCATAGTCTTAACAAGCAATTGAAAAAACGACATTCACGCTCCGGGGGGCGAATGGCAGCAATCCGCCCACAGTGACCATCCCCATCAATTTTCTGCACCTGCGCCAGTGAGCTGGAAAACTCAGAGGCCAGAAACTATCTCGAACAGACTGGTTTTCGCGTGGCATCAGGTGAACTCCGCGACATGGTGAGCTACCGCCGGGCAAGCGATTTTGGTCGGGCCGTGACAGAAACATGTCTCGGAGAGCTCAACAATCGCGCCCGCGTATTTTCCGATCGCTATTGAAGGAGTTGTCTGACGCCAATCAGGAACAACCATGAGAACGGTGATGTCACTGAAAAAGCCCAGCATCGATAATCTGAACCGTAAAGGCAGCCCCGACAACGGCCTGGAGGTGGCAACGACAAACAATCTGGCCAAGCCCCCAAGGGGCATGAAGAGACAGCTCAATATGCTTGTTTCTGAGGAGACCTTGCGGGATTTCAAGATGACCTGCGCGGCACATGGCATCCCAAAAAGCCAGCTATGGCAGCTGGTTTGGGAAGAATGGCGAGCAAGAAATCCCTAACCCCGCCACACCGATTAGGCGCGGTTTCAAGTTTAGGATGATGGAACATCTTTGGCATTAATCAATGCGACTGGATAGTCGGAGAATTGACGGTCACAACTAACTATGGTCAATCCTTCCGTTTGCGCCTGCGCAATAATCATGCGATCGAAAGGATCCATATGATGAAGCGGCAGATTGGCAGCCATTTTCGCATGGTAAGGAGAAATGGGAAGCGGTTTGGCACCGAAGGCATCTATCGCTTCTTCAAGATCAAGGGGAACCGACCATTTCCCCAACGCCGATTTGATGCCAGCCTCCCAGACACTTGCCGCACTAACGTAAATTTCGTTTCCAGCATCGACCAGGAGCGACCTTGCAAACGTTCCCAGTTCAGGGTCATCCGTCAGAGCCCAAATGAAGGTGTGAGTGTCTAGAAGCAATCGTTTCATCAATCTTCCATCCCGAACATGGTCGCGATTTCGGCGTCACCATCATGGATGCCTTTGCCCATTGATAAACCGGCATTTTTGTAGAGGCCCAATTTGCGGGGAGTTGAATCGGCTTCGTATTTGACGAGTCGAGCAAGCGGCTTCCCCGCTTTTGCGATGATGACCTCTTCACCCGAGAGGCTTTTTTCGACAAGGGCCGAAAGTTTGGCCTTTGCTTCGTGTAAGTTGACTTGCATGCAGGACCTCCTGGTTGCCTTCACAAATGTCTCACTGTACACGACCCCACGATGGGTTCAACTAGGTTCAACCAACTGCTGAAGGCTCTTGGATTCCACATGAAGATCCGAAGAGCCATTAATTTTTAAATTCGATTTTTATTTTCCGAAAACGGACTCACTTCCCCTGCTGAGAGACGATCTGATCGTCTGATCCAGCAGTCCGGATTCATATTGTCGGTATCCCGTCTCTCTTCAAACGTGATTTGATCAGGAGACGATACATGCATTTCTGCTCTCGAAACCATAGCAACCAAGTCGGCCAGAATGACTCCGACAGATGGTGGCCATTTGGAAACCACCCCCGCATAATCTGCAAGTTCGGCAAGGGTTGTTGTGCCGGGCAGCAAGGTCAAATGCGATCTCAACCGGATCGCCGAAACCATCATCAGGCCGTAACGACAGCCTGCCAGCACCGCGAAAATCATATCCATCTGATCCACCAACCACACACGAGAGTGGGGACGGATGTATGAGTGAAGAGAAGACAGCAAGGATACCCGTGTCAGACACGGAGCCTTGCGAAGGGATGCAGGCCTCCCCCTCGACCCCCACCAGTCAGCCGCGGAAAGCGCAAGATGATCAGCGGATATCTGTGCGCGTTCTTGCGGCTGAAAAAGCACAGCTTGTTGCACTCGCCAAACTTCGGGACACTTCGGTTTCGGAGCTTCTACGTGATGCGTTGGGCCTCGTTCAAAGACCCAAGCGTACACTCCGACCACCTCCCAAAGTCGACCGCAAGCTTCTCATTGCCGTTAATGCTGTCGGCACCAATTGCAACCAGATTGCTCGCGCCATCAACTCTGCTCGTCGACATGGCGACATGCGCCAACTCGACGCGATCGACATCCTCACCACCCTTGTCTCTCTTGATCGGCAACTAGCATCCATCCGCTTGTCTCACTCCAAAATGGAGGAAGACAATGCTGATTGATGTCTTTGCCAAAGGACAGGGTGGCGGCGCAGGTCCCATTGATTATCTCATAGCCCTTGATGTGGTGGACTATGACAATAACCGGAACGTGTTGCGCGATGAAAATGGTGACGTGATCATCAAGCGCCGTGATCCGCCGCCAGACATTATGCGTGGCGATCCCAATATCACACGCGACCTGATCAACAGTTCCCCATTCAAATGGGCATATGTCTCAGGTGTTGTTGCCTTCGCGTTGGAAGACAAACCGACCGAAGCGCAACAGCAAGACGTGATGGAAGCCGTTGAAGGCTTGGCGTTCGCCGGCCTGCAGCCAGAGCAATATAATATTCTCTGGGTCAGGCACACGCACGAAGGCAAGGTCGAGCTGCATTTCTGTCTGCCTCGCCTCGAGCTGATATCGGGTAAATCGATCAATCCGTTCCCGCCAGGGTTTGAAAAAGCATTCAACAGCCTGCGCGACGTGCTGAACAAGCGCTATGGCTGGGCTGACCCAGAAGACCCCTCCCGCGCCAGAGAGCGCAAAAATGTCAAAGAAAGTCAAAGCCGGGCTGAAACACGGGACGAGATCCAGAACTGGATTGAGAGCCAGATAATAGCCGGAACCATCAACGACCGGTCAGAGATGATCAAAGCCCTGCAGAAATTCGGCTTAGAGGTTCCACGTACCGGCAAAAATTACATCACAGTGAAAGATCCACAAAACAAGGCCAGATGGCGCATGAAAGGAGTAATTTTCCATGAAGGATGGACCAGAGACGAAACCATTGCGCGAGAGATTGCGAGAGAACGAACAGGAGGCGGAGAACCGCCAAAAAGACTTGATGACATCAGCCTCGCAGAGCTTCAAGAAAGACTTGGACACCATATTGAACGACGCACGAAATACAATCAAAGCCGGTATCCAAGACCTCAAGAGCGAAGTCGAGACGGAATTGAACCAGGAACGGTCCGAGAAGCAACAGCATCTGACCCGATACGAGGAGTTCCAGAAGAACCTGTCGGATGTCCAGACCCAGATCTTCAAAGAACAAACGACAACTACGGAAGCTTTGGAACGATTGGAAGCGCAGATGAAGAGACAAAAGATGATGGCGGCAGCGGCGATCCTCTCAATGCCGGTGATTTTCTGGCTTCTGGTGCCGACCCAGCAGGACCATCTGCAGCAAGGCAAACCAATGTCCCTCCAGCTGCCAGGCCGATATCTGATCATGGACATCAAAACCGGCGAGATGGCCAACTGCTTGATGCTGCCGACCGGTCGACAGCCTCAATGCTCGAAAGTGGAGTTTTGACCGATGACACAAAACCATCAAGAAATCAGTCAGCCCACCTTGCTGACGCCACTCGAGCGCGAGTTGATGTCATCCATCGAAGAATTGGTGACACAATTGAACGGGCCCAACGAAGAGCAGAACAAAGCACTGCAAAATACCGTCAACTTGCTGATGCAACGGCAAGACGCGCTCGAAGCCTCATTCAAAGCCTTTCAGTCCTGCCAAATGGACTACAACAGTGCTTTGATTGGTTGGGCTGGCACCCCAAACGATCAGAAAAGTCAGGTCCGCTTGTCTCAAGCGATCAAGGCTCTGGAACAACTCGCCCAAGCCGCTTCGAACAAATGATCTTGAAAAATGCCGAGTTGCAGCAGCAACGCAAGAATGAGCAGCAAGAAATCGAAAGCGCCGAAGCCAAGACCGAACCATCACCAAGGTCAAAGGAGCAAGCCCGCTCCTTTGACCACCTCGATGCGGCCGAATTCGAACGCCGAATTGATCTGGAGACAGGTGAGTTTCTAGATGGTGACGATTATGTTGCTGACGCCAGCAACCACGACAATCGCCCACCGGTGGGACAAAAAGCAGGAAACAGTAGCGGTCACACGAACTCCGTCGCACCTGCGCCTCGTCGCGAGCCCCACGGTCGGATGACGGAGCAAATGGCACGGAATGAGGAAACTCGACCGCCACGACCTACCGCCCCGATCTCGCAACCAACGAATGACAAACGGCAGGCTCCGCCTGTCACATCATCAAGCGCTCAGGCCCAAAGCAAACCCAGCGGCGGTGAAATCACCCCTAAAAAGCGCCGCCGCGACAGTGGATATGAGCGGTGATACCGCACGAAGCGAAAGAGGGAGAAGTCGACCAATCTGCTTTCATGTGGCGATCCGGGTGACGCCACATTCAACCCGATTGGTCTGAAAAACAGATGGGAGGAATGGATAGGCGGAGCATCTAAAACCAAAGGATATTCCATGACCGATGCAATAAATCCGCAAATCACCCTTGGTGACAGTGTTCGACTGGACAGCAATGAAAAAGCTGCGCTCCCGGAACGAACACTCAAACCAGAAACATGGTCTTCAACCGTCAATGACTGGCTATCGGGCCCGATGGCCTTTTACCCGATCATTCTCATCTCGGAAGAAAACCTGTCCGACGTAAAGACAAGCAATGAGGCTGCCCTAGAGCATCTGGAAGCAGCCCTTTTGCTGATCAAGACCCTTGATCAAGGCTCTCTGCCCTCGATCGGCAAAGGAATTGCCATGATGTCGGAAGTGGTGAGAGAAAAGCGATTGTTCAACGAACAATACAGACGGTCAGCAGAGAACTTGCGGGAAACCCTGCGGGGTGGTGCAAATCTCGGCCAGAAGGATGTGCTGGATCAGATCTCGACACAGCTTCGAGAGGCACTGGTTCATTCAGAGCAGATCGACTACGCCCTGTGCCCGCTCAACAACAGCGAGCACCTCTACAGCCCGGATCATGGCGTCATGATCGATGACGTGATCCGTCATCTCTAGGCCCGCTTCTCCCAAACACCACCGTACCGGCTTTCGAACACGCCCTATCCCAGTGCGCGTTGCAGGTAATCTCAATTCATAACGACATCAGAAAGACGATCAAATGACCTCTATCCCACAGAGCTTTCGCCACAATATCTCTCTCCTGCTTGACCAGCACTCGACCGATGCCAGCCGTATCATCGATATTGGGGCGGATGCGATCCGTGCCGCGAGACAGGCGCTCGATGCCATGCCCGCAGATGTTTCGATCGGAGACATCTTTCAAGACATCGCACCTGTTCAGGCCTTGATTAAAGCTGTGCAGGCCCGCGCAGTGCTGGAACCGGAATTTTCCGACATCGTCGATGAGGTATTGGAACAACTACCTGCCGCATTTGATGAAAGGAACCCAATCGAAAGGTGCCTTGCGAGCGCGAAGGCTGATCTGCTCGAGGCCAAATACTATGCCAATCGATATCTGGATTTGATTGTCTCCGAGGCGCAACGGGCTCAAACACGCGGCTCACACTGAACGCAACATCGGCATCCATTCGATCTCGCCCATTCTGCGGGCGAGGTCGAAACGGCCACAAGCCCAGTGGCCTCACAATCCCAATACCAACAACTGCCTATATTGAGGCATGTATTTCAGGAGACAATTGGCCATGAAAGACCTTTTCATCAGCATGGGATCATTCATTTGCGTCCAGAATTTCGTCGCAGGACCGTTGCAGTGCAAACCCCTCCAACCCGACGAAGTCGCCAGCATCATCGCAACCACAAGAGCAGAGGGTGGCAAGATCAAGGGCTATTTCGATTTCAGCTCGGAACTATCGGAAGAAGAAGATCAACGCCTCCATCAGCGCCTCGTCGCATTCGAAACAGCAACGGGAACCCGGCTCAGCAAAGATGATTTCTTCTACGACTGTGACGAAGACGACGATCCTTTCCCTAGAATAAACTACGTTCCAACCGTGAATGATACCTGCAGCATGCTGGTGGTCGAATATTTCATCCCGTATAGGCCTGACAAGGACCTAAAAGGATCTGAATCGAGCAACCAATACGCAGATTCGGCGGATAGCATGTCTTTCTACCTCTTCGAAACACCACAAAAGCCAACCTCAGATCAGGTGGTGACCTGACCACATCTGCTCCTTCGGCCAGCTCGAATAACTGCAATCGCCAGAGCATCGCAGCCAGAAAACATGGATTTTAAAAATTCATGTTTTTATCGGGACGACGCCACGCCCAGAAGGCTGGACGCGTCTGCGATTGCAGCAAGCGGTCATGAACTTTTATGCAGGGGCTACTTTCTGGAGATGTGCCGGAAAGAAAATTACTCAACCATTTCAGAAGCTTGTGCAGTGGTGAAAGAATGTGTTTTGATTTCCAGCCAAACGACCCCATCTCGTGGGATTCACGCATTTTTACCAGAAGCCAAAATCTGCCAAAAAATCGATCCCTGCAGCAAAAGCAGCGGACTGCCTCGATAGCAGGATCCTGATTTGCCGAATTTCTGGCTCAACATGCGGCCTGCATGAAACTCAACCGCTTCGAATCCAGCGCAAGTGGATTGCAAGGCCCAGTTTATTCAAACAATTCAGAAGCTTGAATAAAAGTCGAAGAAAATATTTTTAAAATTTTCAAACGGACTCACTTCGTTGATGCCCTGTCGGCACCTGGAAATCGCTGCCGACAAAACATCAAACCCGGTTTGTCCTTCAATGCCATCAAGTCCGAAACCAGAAAAAATGGATTTATCACATCAGCCGACAACCATGGCGGATGCGAAGAATGCATTGAACTCGGCCGGTCGCAGAGGGCAGCCAAAGAATAACAGCCTGACCGTCACCAGTGACTGGGCTGCAGCTTTCGAAGTGACCGAAGAAGAAATTCAGTTGATTTTGAACCATCTCGATCGCGACCTTCAACGGATCATGGGAGAATGACGATGACAGATACAAAGATCAGGAACTGCGCTTTATACTGTCGAGTGTCGACCAGTCGTCAGGCGGAAAAAGACCTTTCCATCCCTGATCAAATTCGTCATGCGAGGCAGTATTGCGAGCAGAGAGACTGGGAACTGGTAAGAGAATTTATCGAACCCGGGGCTTCGGCAACAAATGACAATCGCCGGGTTTTTCAGGAACTCATCGCTTTTGCCTGTGGCCCTGACAAACCCATTGATGCAGTGCTCGTGCATTCATTCAGCCGTTTCTTTCGGGACGATTATGAGTTCGAAACTTATCGCCGTCGTTTGAAAAGGCATAAAGTTACCTTGATCTCTATGACGCAGGAAATTGCCGATGATCCGCAAGGTAATCTCATTCGCAGCGTGCTTACCGGATTTGATGCTTACCATTCCGCAGAGACCGCAAAACACACGACGCGGACCATGATGGAGAATGCCCGTCAAGGATACTGGAATGGCGGGAAGCCGCCATTCGGATATTGCACAATAGAGGCGGAGAAAAGGGGGGACCGGGTCAAGAAAAGACTCGCCATTGACGAGGACGAAGCCACATTGGTGCGTAGGATCTATGACCTCTACATAAATGGAAATGGCCTCAGTGGGCCACTGGGCGTGAAAGCCATCGTCGAACATCTCAATAGTCGCGGCATCAAGCGTCGAGGAAAGATGTTCTACGTGAGCCACGTTCACGACATCTTGCAACGAACAATCTACACCGGTACCCACTACTTCAACCGCCTGGACAGCAAGACACGGGAAATCAAACCGCGTGAGGAATGGATTCCGGTTAATGTGCCACCAATCATCGAGCAGGTTGTGTTTGATAAGGTGCAGAGGACATTGGAAGCCAAGCGTCCCCAAAACACACCGCCACGGGTGGTCAGCGGACCAACTTTGCTTTCGGGTCTCCTGAAATGCGCCACATGTGGCGGCAGCATGGTTTTGAGGACGGGAAAAAGTGGTCAGTATCGCTATTATGCCTGTTCTACATGCGCCAGAAAGGGGAAAACAGCTTGCCCGGGCAGAAGCATTCGCATGGACTTCATGGATGACATGATCCTGCAAGAACTGGCCCAAAAGCTTTTTACCCCGGAACGGCTCTACCTAACTCTTCAGGAAATCATGGATCGTTCGAAGGGTGGCAAAGAAGCCCTGAAACAGAAGCTGGCCCAACTCAAGAAAGAGCATTCTGCAAAAGCGGCTGGGCTTTCAAACCTGTATGCAGCGATCGAAGAAGGTCTCATTGACCTTACTGATCCGCAGCTCAAGGAACGCATCACCAAAACAAAAGCATACCGAGACGAGTTGGAAGAGCAGGTAGAGCTTTTGTCGCGACAGATCAGCGATGACGATCTCGCCATCACGCCCGAGAAGTTGGAGGCTTTTGCCAAACTCATGCGCGAAAAGTTTTTCGGCGGAAACCCGGGCATGCAAAAAGCATATTTGACCCTGTTCATAGAACAGATCATGCTGAATGATAATGAAGTCAGGATCACCGGATCAAAACACGCTCTGGCGCATGCCATCTGCACCCCCGAAAAACTAAACACGACTAAGGTGCCCAGTTTTGTTCGGGAATGGTACGCCCTACGGGACTCGAACCCGTGTTACCGCCGTGAAAGGGCGGCGTCCTAACCGCTAGACGAAGGGCGCTCACGATCAGTGAGGCGGTTTATAGGGAGCTTTCCTCAAAAGCGCAAGGGACGTTTTTAACGAAACTGTGAATATTCATTTCCCCTGTGGAATAAACTCCACCCGGCGGTCAATGGCCCCGGATTTCTTGTCGATCTGAATAACCGACGTCATGCCCTTGCCGTCGACCAAAAGATAGACAATTCCGTTCTCAACCAACATTGTGCGCACCTGTTCGCCCGCCTTGAGCACATGGGTGACAGGAGCACTGGGTGCAGCTGCAACAGCGGCACTTTCCTTTTTTGTCATGCTCTTGTAGATAAGAACACCAATTACACTGGAAATGCCCAGAACCATGACCATGATGGACCAGAAGACCATCTTGCGGATCTTGCGTTGCATTTCCTGCATTTCCGGGCTCAGAAAAGGATCATCCTCGACCTGAACGTCGTCGTTTGAAAGGTCGTCGGTGGATTGTTGTACCATGTCTCACTCTCGCTCTGAAGAAGACCAAATCCTCAGGTTTGATGTCGATGAATCCGAGGCAGGCAAGCGCCTTGATGCTGTCATTGCCGCCAAGGACGACCGCTTCTCTCGTTCCCGTTTCAAAAGCCTGATCAAGGATGGACAGGTTAGCCTGGCCACCTCCGATCAGCCGGATCGGACGATAGATGAGCCCAATCACAGGGTCAATGCAGGAGATCGTATCACGGTCACCCTGCCCCCAGCCGAAGACCCGACCCCACTGGGCGAGGACATTCCGCTCGACGTGGTGTTCGAGGATGACGACCTGATTGTCATCAACAAGCCCGCAGGTCTTGTCGTCCACCCGGCCGCCGGCAACTGGACGGGCACCCTGGTCAATGCCCTCATTCATCACTGCGGTGAAAGCCTGTCCGGAATCGGGGGCGTGCGCCGCCCGGGCATCGTGCACCGCCTTGACAAGGAGACGTCAGGGCTGCTGGTGGTTGCCAAGACCGACGCAGCCCACAAGGGCCTGTCCGAACAGTTTGCCGACCATGGACGCAACGGCCCCCTCACCCGGGCCTATCAGGCGCTCGTCTGGGGCGAATTGCGCAACAAGAAAGGCACGATTGACACGCAAATCGGGCGCGCTCCCCACAATCGCCTCAGGCAGAAGGTTCTGAAAGCGGGTGGCCGACAGGCCATTACACACTATCAGGTGCTTGAAGAATTCGGAGTGGGCGATGTGATCGCCTCGCGCGTCGAATGCCGCCTTGAGACAGGGCGCACCCATCAGATCCGCGTGCATATGGCCCACATCGGACATCCGCTCATTGGCGATTTGGAATATGGTCAGGGCTTCAAGTCCAAACTCAACAAGCTACCGGAGGATCTTGCCTGCTCGATCGAGAACCGCGGCCGACAATCGCTGCATGCTGGAGAGCTCGGATTTGCTCACCCGATCAGTGGAGAAGAGATGTCATTCCAATCGGAAATGCCCAGTGATCTCAACACCATAACGGAAGCATTACAAAAAATATAGTTAGTTTTTCGGGGGTTAGCCCTGTAATTGCCAGATTTCGACCTATATTGAAAAGATATATGGCAGGCCGCTCTATGGCTGCACAACGTTTCCCGCCGGTTCGGGGGAAAAGAGAAAGCTTATTTTATGACGACTGAAACTGGCAATGTCCCTGTGCTCTCCAGTGCTGAAGGAGGGCTGAGCCGATATTTGAACGAAATTCGCCGCTTTCCGATGCTGGAGCCGCAAGAGGAATACATGCTGGCCAAGCGTTACGCCGAGCATGACGACAAGGCAGCAGCGCACAAGATGGTCACGAGTCATCTCAGACTGGTTGCGAAGATCGCGATGGGCTATCGCGGCTACGGTCTTCCGGTAAGCGAAGTTATCTCTGAAGGCAACGTGGGCCTCATGCAGGCTGTCAAACGATTTGATCCTGAAAAGGGCTTCCGTTTGGCGACTTACGCCATGTGGTGGATTCGCGCGTCCATTCAGGAATATATCTTGCGCTCCTGGTCACTCGTGAAAATGGGAACCACCGCCAATCAGAAGCGCCTGTTCTTCAACCTGCGCAAGGTCAAAGGCCAAATTCAAGCGCTTGAAGATGGGGATCTGAAGCCGGATCAAGTCGATTTCATCGCCGAGAAACTGGGCGTTTCCAACGAGGAAGTCATCTCGATGAACCGGCGCCTGTCCGGTGACGCATCGCTCAACGCGCCCTTGAAGGCCGATGGCGAAAGCGGACAGTGGCAGGACTGGCTGGTCGATGATAGCGAGACACAGGAAGATGTGCTCGCGGACAAGGAAGAATACAATCACCGTATGGATTTGCTGAACGATGCAATCGGCATCCTCAACGACCGCGAACGTCGCATCTTCGAAGCCCGTCGATTGGCTGAAAAGCCCATAACGCTCGAAGAATTATCCGAAGAGTTCGAGGTCAGCCGCGAGCGCATTCGCCAAATCGAGGTGCGGGCTTTCGAAAAAGTCCAAAAAGAAGTCCAATCCGCCGCAGCCAAAGCGTTGGAAACAGCCTAAACGTCGCCAAGTTAGTCCAATTACCAATTGTGGTATTAAATTGGACTTCAATTTTGTGGTGCATTTCTCTCGAGTAAGTAATTGATCCAACCGCGTAAAGACTGTATTGCTTAAGTGGTTTTTCACAATCCGCTTTGGTTTGCTATGGGTCGCACAAGAGAATTCGACGAACAGGATATACTGGAACGAGCCACCCGTTGGGTCTGGCGCAACGGTCTGGCATCGACCTCGATGCGTGACATCGTTGCGACGACGGGTCTCGGCAAGGCCAGCATTTATAATGCCTATGGCAGCCGCGAAGCCTTCTTCCGCCGCATGCTGACCTATTACATCGAGAAACGGCAGTCGCAATCTCTCTCATTGCTTGACAACACCAGATCGGGAAGAGGCGCTCTTGAGGATTATTTCCAGGGCGTGCTCCAATCGCCGTCAGATGAGAGCTACATGTCTGGCTGTCTGATCATCAATGTCACA
The DNA here is from genome assembly GCF_900215505.1 of Cohaesibacter sp. ES.047. NCBI lineage: Bacteria > Pseudomonadati > Pseudomonadota > Alphaproteobacteria > Hyphomicrobiales > Cohaesibacteraceae > Cohaesibacter > Cohaesibacter sp. ES.047. The sequence continues at coordinate 1,339,291 of NZ_LT907844.1, read as the reverse complement.
ACCGAACAGTCGCCTCTTGATGAAGAAACGCGGGCTATCCTTGATCTGGGGATGAAAATGATCAGGGATCAACTGATTGATGCAATGCAGCGGGGAATCCGCGATGGCTCCATCAACTCCCAAATCAAACCGGAAAAGACCGTGCCATGCCTGATTGCGACCATTCTGGGCCTGTATGTCATGAAAAGGCAGGGAATATGTCAGCATCAACTGCAGGATATGATCAACGCCAGCCTTGACGCTCTCGGCCCGGACAAGCCGCGCCTTCAAGAAGCTGTAGCCTGAGCATCCTCTGAACGCTCTTTAGGCGACGGCCAAAAAATCCAAGGGGCATCCAAGGGCGTCTTCTGGCCGCCCTTTCTGGTCGCGCGAAGGACTATTCGCCACTCCATTCCTTGATTGCTGCCTTGATGACATCGTCGCCACTATCCCCTTTTTCAAGGGTCAGGATGGCACGACGCTGTGAGGCATACTGGAGGGGAATATCAATCCAGCTTCTCAGCAAGAGCAACTCGAGATTATAGCGAATTTCCCGCTCACCCGCCGTCAGCGCAATCCAGTGCATGTCATCGGAAATGCGAATTGCAGCACCGATCAGACCCTCGCCACGCGTTTGCTCGGTTGGCTTGAGAATGAGACCGGGGATGCTTTGAATCGCCTTGTCCGGCGCATCTTCATCGCGAAATATGGATATTTCGATCAGGTGAGACGCGGGCAAATCCTCGTCCGAATTCTTGGAAATGCGAATGTCGAACGTGACATCCTGTTCCGGGAACGAAGCCGTCAGCACGACAACGGCTTCATCACCCTCACCTTCAAGATCCCACACAGCTTCGCCAGCCTCGGCCGTTCCCGGCTCACCGTTGGGACCCTCTTCTTCATAGAGAATGGAGCGTTCTGCTGCGACAGCATCCGCTGGCTCTAGATTGGTCGCCTCATCGGTATCGGTTTGCGCCGTCTCGACAGCATCTCCTGATGTCTGGTCAGGACCTGCTTGTGCCGCAGCATCGGGCGCACCCTCATCGGGCGCGGTCACGGTAACGGTGCGTACGGTCTTGCTAGGAATGGTCTCCTCGCCCGTCGTCGTAGGGCCATCGCTCGCCACCTCGGACGGTCCATCGCCTGACGAAACATCATTGAGCGTCGAAACAAAGGCATCCCGATTGTCATAGAGAAGATAGCCGCCCGCGCCGATCACTCCGGCGAGCAGAACACCGCCGACAACAAACCCCAAACCTTTTTTGGGCTCCTCGTCTTCTTCCGGCAATCCTCCGATCGGGCCATCCTTGACGACAAAACCAGCATCAGTCTTGGCCTCATCGGGCTTTGCTGCAGGACGTGGAGCGCCTGCAAGAGATGGCTCGATGCGTTCATCATACTTCGGCGCTTCGGTACGCGCCTCCCGAGATAGGTAAGGCTCGGGCGCTTCACCAACAGCATCAGCCGCATCCTTGGCCGATCTGACAGCGGCATCGGTAGCAGAGCCAATCGCATTGGCATCGCGCACCGCATTCTTGAGAACATCGTGCCCTGCGCGGCGGATCACCTTGTCGGACGGAGAAACCGGTTCGACGTCCTCCTCCCGCTCGCCGCGATCGTTCGCCGGGCGGCTGGGGGAATAGTCATCTCGATTTGTGGTGCCTTCGCCAACATCACGCTCGCCTGCATCATGTTGCAAGGCATCCTCATGATCGGGACCATGGGCAGACACCTCCGGCGCCCCGCGATGATGCGGCGAGAACGAATCCGTATCATCGTGGAGATGCTCCGAGGCATTGGCATCGGAAGCAACCGCAGCAGCATCGGCTTCAGCCTGCTCCCTTTCGAGGGTAAGGTCTCGCTCGACAGACCGAACGGCCTCTTCGAGCGCCATGCGCTGTTTACTGATCTCGGAGGGAGCAAGTGGCGGATCCATACTCTGAAGCTGGGCCAACAGGGCCTTGCGTGCCTTGTCATATATGGCCTGCCGTTGCTCGCGTGTCCCTTCGGGCAACACACCAACAGCACGCTTCAAAATTACATAATAGTCCGCCATATTTTATTCCATTTACGCCTCGTCAGACCGAAATACGCGCCTCGGGTCGATCTGACAAGATTGCAAGGCGCTTCATTCTAGTCCTGATACGGATCCTGAACAAGAATCGTATCTTCGCGCTCCGGACTTGTAGAGAGTAACGCAACTGGCGCTCCAATCAACTCCTCAACGTGGCGCACATACTTAACGGCCTGTGCAGGCAAATCGTTCCAGGTGCGAGCACCTGCCGTGCTGCCGCTCCAGCCTTCCAGCGTTTCGTAGATCGGCTCCACCCGGGCCTGAGCCCCTTGCGAGGCAGGCAGATAATCGATTCGCTCACCATCCAGCATATAGCCGACGCAAATCTTGATTTCTTCAAGTCCATCGAGCACATCGAGTTTGGTCAGCGCGATACCGGTGATACCAGAGGTACAGACAGTCTGGCGCACGAGAACCGCATCAAACCAGCCACACCGGCGTTTACGGCCGGTCACCACACCAAACTCTTTGCCTTTCTCACCCAGAAACTGTCCGACTTCATCGAACAACTCTGTCGGAAACGGACCTTCTCCAACACGCGTGGTGTAGGCCTTGGTGATGCCCAGAACATAGTTGAGCGCCGAAGGGCCAATCCCAGACCCGGCAGCGGCCTGACCGGCAGATGTGTGCGAGGAGGTCACGAACGGATAGGTGCCGTGATCAACATCGAGCAGCGCGCCTTGCGCCCCTTCGAACAGGATTCGTTTCCCGGCCTTCTTGGCCTGATCGAGCAGGCGCCAGCTCTGATCAACGAACGGCAGAACCTGATCGGCAACGCTCGTCAGCTCATCATAGATATCTTTTGGGTCGATCTCAGGAACCCCAAGTCCGCGACGCAGCGGATTGTGGTGCGCAAGCAGACGATCAATCTTGGCAGGCAGGGTCTCAATGTTGGCAAGATCCAGCACCCGAATGGCGCGGCGGCCAACCTTGTCCTCATAGGCCGGGCCAATGCCGCGCTTGGTGGTGCCGATCTTGGTTCCGGCAGCAGCAGCTTCCTCGCGCATCGCATCAAGCTCGCGGTGCAGCGACAGAATGAGCGACGCATTCTCGGCAATACGCAAGTTATCCCGGGACACTTTCACGCCCTGCTCGGCAAGACGCCCGATTTCGGCAACCAGTGCATGGGGATCAACAACAACACCGTTGCCAATCACGCCCATCGTGCCTTCACGGACAACGCCAGAAGGCAGCAGGCTGAGCTTGTAGCTGACACCGTCAATAACGAGCGTATGGCCGGCATTGTGACCACCCTGAAAGCGCACCACTATATCGGCACGCTCCGACAGCCAGTCCACAATCTTGCCTTTACCCTCGTCGCCCCATTGCGACCCGACGACTACAACATTTGCCATCGATGTCAGCTCCTTTGATCTCTGTTAGAGCAATTTTCGAGACCATCACGTCGCGAAAATGCGTAAACTTCCTGAAAGATAGCGTTTAAATCCAATACGGTAACCCGATCACCCTAAAACGCTCTAGAAAAGCCGATCAGCCCTAAAAAACCCGTTTGCAAGACACCGTCCAGAACGGCAAGTGATGCAACAGTCTGGCCAAGCCAGCTGGTCTGGAGCTTGATCGCTTTGAAATGTAACCGCAGAAAAGCAGGTCACAGACTGGTTGTCGGCAATCTCTTTTCTATGGACTCGGTCTCTTCAAACGTGGCGGACTATAGACAATTCTCTTGATCCACGCGAGCAAGAAACCGCTTTTCCAACCCCTTACACGCAAACTTAGTGCAAATATCTTGCGCCAGGCCCCCAATTTGCGAAGGGAAGCAGACCTTTACACAAAAAAAGCCCGCCAGAGACGACTCTCGGCGGGCTTTTTCATGATTCTGATTTCTCCAATCAGACGGCGAAACGCAGAGCCTTGGCCTGAACCACACCTTCCAGATTGGCGATCTCTTCGATCACCTTGTCGCTGATCGAGCCATCGATTTCCAGAAGCGCGATCGCATCGGCACCCGCTTCCTTACGGCCAAGGTTAAAGGTCGCAATGTTCAGCTTGTGTTGGCCGAGCAGCGTGCCCAATCGGCCGATGAAGCCGGGTTTGTCGTTGTTGGTGATGTAGAGCATATTCTCACCCAACTCGGCTTCCATGTTGATGCCTTTGATCTGGATGATGCGCGGCTTGGCATCGCCAAAGACGGTACCGGCGACGCCCCGTTCCTGACGCTCGGTAATCAGGGTCACACGGATGTAGTTTTCATAAGCGCCCTGCTGTTCGCGGCGGGTTTCCTCGACATTGATGCCGCGCTCCTTGGCGACGGCTGGCGCGGACACCATGTTCACGGTCTGAAGCAAAGGCTTGAGAACACCGGCCAGAACCACCGAGGTCAGCGCCCGGGTGTTCATTTCGGCAACATCGCCTTCATACTCAATGCGAATGCCCTGAAGGCTCGTCTCGGTCAGCTGGCCGGCGAACGAGCCGAGTTGATCGGCGAGTTTGACAAATGGCGTCAGGCGCGGCGCTTCCTCGGCCGTGATGGATGGCATGTTGAGCGCGTTGGAAACCGCACCATTGACCAGGTAGTCGGCCATCTGCTCGGCCACCTGAATGGCGACATTTTCCTGCGCTTCCGAGGTGGAGGCCCCAAGGTGCGGGGTGCAAACCACGTTGGGCAGACCGAACAGCACGTTTTCCTTGGCCGGTTCTTGCGTGAAGACGTCAAAGCCCGCTCCGGCAACCTTGCCGCTCTTGATCGCGTCGGCCAGAGCCACTTCATCAACCAGACCGCCACGGGCGCAGTTGATGATTCGCACACCGTCTTTCATCTTGGCGATGGCTTCGGCTGAAATGATGTTGCGGGTCTTCTCGGTCAGCGGCGTGTGCAGGGAGATGAAGTCGGCGCGCTTGAACAGATCCTCAAGCTCGACCTTCTCAACGCCAAGCTGCACCGCACGTTCTGCAGACAGGAACGGATCAAACGCAATCACTTTCATCTTAAGGCCGACCGCACGGGTCGCAACGATACCGCCGATGTTGCCGCAGCCAATGACGCCAAGCACCTTGTTGGTGATCTCGACGCCCATGAACTTGGATTTTTCCCACTTACCCGCCTGTGTGGAGGTGTCGGCAGCCGGCATCTGGCGCGCCACCGCGAACATCATCGCGATGGCATGTTCCGCCGTGGTGATGGAGTTGCCGAACGGCGTATTCATGACGATGATACCGCGCTGGGTGGCTTTTTCGATATCAACATTGTCAACGCCGATACCAGCGCGACCGATCACCTTGAGATTGTCGGCGGCAGCGATCACCTTTTCGGTTGCCTTGGTGGCCGAGCGAATCGCCAGCCCGTCATACTGACCGATGATCTCGATCAGCTTGTCCTTGTCCTTGCCCAGATCGGGCAGGTAATCAACCTCGACGCCCTTGTCCTTGAAGACCTGAACGGCGGTAGGAGACAGTTTGTCGGAAATCAGAACTTTAGCCATGGGATTATCCTCATGATGCTGGATCAAGCGGCGCGCAAGTCCGAAGAGCGCACGCGCGCGAAAAGAAAAGAAACTTGGGAAAGGTTGGGGCTCTTCCTTACAGAGCCGCCTTCTCGCATGCAAAGGCCCAATCGAGCCATTCGGTCAGCGCTTCGAGGTCGGAGGCCTCAACTGTCGCACCAGCCCAGATCCGCAGACCGGACGGCGCATCGCGATAAGCTCCGATGTCAAAGGCAACGCCTTCCTTGTCGAGCCGAGCAACAAGAGCCTTGGCAAAGGCCGCCTGAGCCGCCTCATCCAGCGCAGCAACCTCAGCGTCGACAATCGTCAGACAGACAGACGTGTTGGAGCGGATGGCCTTGTCCTTAGCAAGGAAGTCGACCCACGAGGTCTTCTCTGCCCATGCCTCAAGAACAGCAAGGTTGGCATCAGCGCGAGCACGCAGGGCTTTCAATCCGCCGATTTCCTTCGACCAGTTGAGCGCATCAAGATAATCTTCGACACAGAGCATGGACGGGGTGTTGATCGTCTCACCCTTGAAGATGCCTTCGATCAGCTTGCCGCCCTTGGTCATGCGGAAGATTTTCGGCATTGGCCATGCGGGCGTATAGCTTTCGAGCCGCTCGACAGCACGCGGGCTGAGGATCAGCATGCCGTGGGCTGCTTCACCGCCCAGCACCTTCTGCCAGCTGTAGGTCACAACATCGAGTTTGTCCCACGCGAGATCCTGCGCAAAAGCAGCAGAGGTCGCATCGCAAATGGTCAAACCTTCGCGATCATCGGCGATCCAGTCGCCATTGGGCACACGCACACCCGAGGTCGTGCCATTCCATGTGAAGACAACATCACGGGAGAAATCGACTTTGGATAAATCGGGAAGCGTGCCGTAGTCAGCTTCCATCACACGGACATCATCCAGCTTGAGCTGTTTGACAACGTCGGTAGCCCAGCCTGCGCCAAAGCTTTCCCAGACGAGAATGTCCGTACCGCGGGCGCCGAGCAGAGACCATAGAGCCATCTCGACCGCACCGGTATCCGATGCAGGCACGACGCCAATGCGATAGTCGTCAGGCACACCGAGGATTTCGCGCGTCTTGTCGATCGCGTCCTTCAGTTTGGTCTTGCCGATTTTTGCGCGGTGGGAACGGCCCAAGGACGCATCTTTCAGGCTGTCTAAAGACCAACCCGGACGCTTGGAACATGGACCAGAAGAGAAATGGGGATTGTTCGGCCGTTTGGCCGGTGCAGTCATGTCGCTCATAAAGCTACCCTCACAGATAGTTGCCTCTCGTTGGGGAGAGGTGTCCCACGGAAGGGGGTAGCCCAATTCAAATTGGCCGTCAAACGGTATTTCCCTAAAGGCAGCTTTTACGCCCGGTCCATTGGGTCAGTGCGACATAAATGTCGCCGACGCATCACATCACCTTGCCATCCCGCAGGGAGCGGAAAACGACCGACACGCTCGGGCAACGGGCATAGAAACGGGGCATAGAAAAAGGCGACCATCCGTTGACGGTCGCCCTTTTCGAGAGGATTGAAATCCTGTTTGGCCCATTTCGGGCGATCTCGAACAGCCGAAGCTGTCGGTCTGCATCTCAACTTGGCAGAGCAGACAAGCCGCCCGGAGCCTTGCCGGACCCTAGTTCAGATCGTAACGCAGACCCACACGGAAGTCGTGCGCATAGAGATCCTCGAACTTGACCGAATTCTCGGCAGCAGCCGCATTCACCCGACCGGTTCTGGTCTCGCCCAGAGATACAAACCGATAGTTTGCATCCAGCTTCAGCTCATCGGTCAGATCGAACGACGCACCGGCCATAACGTTCCAAGCAAAGTTGAACTGGCCGTGATCCTTGAAGGAATAGCCCGTGTCGGTCTTGTAATCGTCCACTTTCACCCACGCAGTACCCACGCCGGCGCCGACGTACGGCGTGATGGAATTCCAGGTTCCGAAATCATAGTAACCGTTCAGCATCAGGGTCCAGGCACTGAAGGTATTGCTTTCCGTGGTATAGGTACAAAGAGACCCGCAAGGAACCTTGCCTTTGTATTTCACCTTGGTGCGATAATCGAGCGTGATGTCGGAACGGAAATATTCGTTGAAATAGTAACCGAAGCCACCACCGATAACACCACCAACATCAAAGCTGTCGTCATGCCATTTCACGACCGAACCGGTAGCCGAGGTCCAGGATCCGCGTCCGCCCTGATAGACGGCCAGACCAAGGTCTCCACGCAAATACCAGCTGGAGCCGATTTCAATCGGGCTCTCGGGTTCGTATTCGATAATCGGCGGCGCAGGCAAATCTGCTGCATAGGCAACAGTTGCTGTCATAGCGGCCCCGAACACACTCAAAAACAGATTTTTTTTGAGGCTGCTCATCTCTTTTTCCTCTCGATACAGTGTCCAAATACACATTTGAGAAATACACTCGAGAAAAAGGATCCCAGAATTTCCTTAATACTGGATTAACTACGATTTTTAAGCATAATTACGTCACAAAAATCCCAATACGATAATAGTGTTTATATAAATCATTGCAATTTGCAAATTTTATTCTTAACAATTCGTTACCAACCCTTACGCGCAATCAAACTCTCTTGCCAATGCACGAGAACATACACGTCATCAAATGCTTGCGGCGATCATCGTCACCGACCATCTGTCAAATCCTGTCCAGAAATCAGCCCCGCTATGAAGCATAGATTGATCTTTCGCTCCGGATTGACTAGTCTCGCCCCCTTCCGGTTGCGGAAATCCACAGCCCAACCAAGCCCCACACTCAAGGCCCTTCCATCATGTTTTCAAGCACCCCGCAGTTGCCGTCTCTGCGCCATTGGCTCATGTTGGCTATCCTTGTCTTCTGTTGGGGGTCAGCGATCATCCTCACCCGCGTGGCCGTTTCCGACATCTCACCGCTCTGGGTAACGGCTGGACGCCTGAGCACCGGTGCCATCGCCTTGCTGTTTTATCGTTTTGCGATCCTGAGGAAACCATGGAGCCTTGGCTGGCATCATGCACCCTGGGTGGTCTGGCTCGCCCTCATGAGCTCTGCGGTTCCCTTCCTGCTCATTGCCTGGGGCACCCAGTTCACCAGTTCCGCAATCGCCGGGATCCTGATGGGAACAGTCCCCCTGTCGGTCATGCTGATGGCACACCTATTGCTGTCCGACGAGAAGCTCACCAGGTCCAAGGCAGTCGGGTTCCTGATCGGGTTCGTTGGTGTGGTTCTGATCATCAAGCCTGACTTGTCGAGCCTGTCAGCAACGAGCAAAGCAGAAGTAATCGGCCAGATTGCCATCTTCATTGCCAGCTTCTGCTATGCCCTCAACAGTGTCTCAACACGAAGAATGCCGCCCGCCGACAATATCGACAAGGCGACCGCCGTGGTGACAACCGCAGCCACATTGCTGATCATCGCGGCCTTGGGTCTCGAGCCGAATGGTTTTGCGGTCGAGGCAAGCATCGCCAAATGGTCGATCCTGCTCTATCTCGGCCTTGTGCCAACCGCCTTTGCAACCCTGGTCCTGTTCACCCTGCTCTCTCAGACCACCGCGGGATTTGTGGCCACAAGCAACTATCTCATTCCCGTTTTCACCGCGCTTGGCGGCATAACCCTTCTGGGTGAGACCCTGTCGCCGTCGGCCTGGATTGGCTTTGCGGTGATCATGCTCGGCATCGCCATCAGCGAACGCAAGCTCCCGCTGCCCATGAGAAAAAATCTGCTCTGAAACAGACCCGCTTCAACAATTTCAACCTGACAAAAAAGGGCCACCCGAAAACGAGCGGCCCTCTGAGCATTGAAGTCGGTGCGCGAGCGATCAAAGCGTCGCCTTGCGGACCTCTTCACAGATATCATCAACAACGTCGCGCACCATATCCGGGGAATCGCCCTCCGCCATAACGCGAATGAGTGGCTCGGTGCCAGAGGCACGAATGACGATGCGGCCATTCTCGCCGAATTTCTTTTCGCCTGCCTCAATGGCCTTTTTCACATTCTCCGCTTCAAGCGGTTCTCCTTCGCTGAAACGGACATTCTTGAGAAGTTGCGGCACTGGCTCGAACCGGTTGCACACCTCGCTGACGGGCTTGCCGAGCTTGGCAACCACTGCCAGAATCTGAAGAGCCGAGATCAACCCGTCCCCGGTGGTGCAGTAATCACTAAGAACCAGATGGCCCGACTGCTCGCCGCCAACGTTGTAATTGTGCGCGCGCATATGCTCCACCACATGGCGGTCGCCCACCTTGGTGCGCACTAGAGACAGCTTCATGCCATTGAGGAAGCGCTCCAACCCGAGGTTGGACATCACCGTCGCAACAATGCCCGGAGCGGTCAGGCGGTTGTCCTTGGACCAGCGCTCGGCGACAACCGCCATCAACTGATCGCCATCAACCACTTTGCCTTTCTCATCAACGATGATCACGCGATCGGCGTCACCGTCAAGCGCAATACCGATGTCGGCCCGCACTTCACGAACCTTGGAGACCAGCGTTCCGACCGAGGTGGAACCGCAATTGTCATTGATGTTGAAGCCATCAGGCTCGACACCGATCTTGATGACCTCGGCGCCCAGCTCCCACAGCGCATCGGGCGCCACCCGATAGGCCGCCCCGTTGGCGCAATCGATCACGACGCGCAACCCGTCAAGCGACAGGGAGCGCGGTAGTGTGCGCTTGGCAAATTCGATGTAGCGGTCATGCACGCCTTCGATCCGCTTGGCACGTCCCAGCCGGTCAGGCCGCGTCAGATATTGGTTCATATCCGTTTCGAGCAGCTCTTCGATTTCCGCTTCGATCTGGTCGGACAGCTTGTAGCCGTCGGGGCCGAACAGCTTGATGCCATTGTCCTGATAAGGATTGTGCGAAGCCGAGATCATGACACCCAGATCGGCGCGTAAGGACCGGGTCAGCATCGCAACGCCGGGCGTTGGCACCGGACCAAGCAGAAAGACATCCATTCCCATCGCCGTGAACCCGGCAGTCAGAGCCGGTTCAAGCATGTAACCGGACAGACGCGTATCCTTGCCGATCACCACACGATGCCGAAAGTCGCCGCGCCGGAAGATCTTGCCCGTCGCCATACCCACTTTCATCGCGATTTCCGCAGTCATCGGGAACCGGTTCGCGTGCCCTCTAATCCCGTCTGTTCCGAAATACTTTCCCATCAATCCCATTCAACCTTTCAAGGGCCACGCCCGGAGCACCCAACGCAGCGAACAGTTTATCCGCTTCGATGCTCCCGATTTACCGGCCCGCAATCGATTCCGTCTTACCCCGTTTTAGAACAAAGCTTCTAAATCGAAGTAAATACGCTTCGTTATCTCTCTATATTGATTTGCTCGGATTTGGGCCAACTTTCTCCGCACGGGCGGTCAAACATTGTTGCCGCTTGTTACAAGGCCTTCTTGCTCAAACACCGCTGCATTGCAAGGGAATCTCACCAACAAAAGCCAAACAAACAAAAAGCGCCCCGGTTGGGGCGCTTTTCAAAATCTTGGAACGATACACGGCCATCAGCCTTGTGGCTGCGGCTCCATGCCGCCATCGGGTTCACCACCCTTCTTGACGGCGCCGGTGGAGGGAACAGCAGAGCCCTTGGTCGTGATCGGACCATCGTCATCGTCACGCACGGGAGGCTTGCCATCGAGCAGATCCCGGATTTCCTGTCCGCTCAGGGTTTCATATTCAAGCAACCCTTCAGCAATGGAGATCAGTTCATCCTTCTTATCACCCAAAATCTGCTTGGCCTTCTGATAACCTTCTTCGACAAATCGCTTCACTTCGCTGTCGACGAGTTTCTGGGTTTCATCCGAAACATTCTGCTGGCGCGCCACGGAATGACCAAGGAAGACCTCTTCTTCATTTTCCGAATAGAGCAAAGGACCCAGCTCATCGGACATGCCATACTGGGTGGCCATGGCATGTGACAGGCGCGTTGCCATCTGAATATCACCAGACGCACCCGAGGTGACCTTTTCGTAACCGAAGATCATTTCCTCGGCGACACGCCCGCCCATGGCAACAGCGAGGTCGGCATAACATTTTGCACGCGTGAGGGAGACCTGATCTTTTTCTGGCAACCGCATCACCATACCAAGCGCGCGACCGCGCGGAATGATCGTCGCCTTGTGGATCGGATCAGAGGCAGGCATATGCAGTGCAACGAGCGCATGGCCGGCTTCGTGATAAGCAGTGAGTTTCTTCTCTTCCTCGCTCATCACCAGCGTACGGCGTTCCGCACCCATCATGACCTTGTCCTTGGCATCCTCGAATTCGGACATGGAAACCAGACGGCGGTCACGACGCGCAGCCAACAGGGCAGCCTCGTTGACAAGGTTCATCAGGTCAGCACCTGAGAAGCCGGGCGTTCCGCGAGCAAGGGTCTTGAGATCCACATCCGGAGCCAACGGCACATTGCGCATATGGACCTTGAGGATTTTTTCGCGACCGGTGATATCGGGATTGGGCACCACGATCTGGCGGTCAAAACGGCCCGGACGCATCAAGGCAGGGTCGAGCACGTCAGGACGGTTGGTCGCGGCAACAAGGATCACGCCCTCATTGGCCTCGAAACCATCCATTTCAACGAGCAACTGGTTGAGCGTCTGTTCGCGTTCGTCATTGCCGCCACCAAGACCGGCACCACGATGACGACCCACCGCATCAATCTCATCGATGAAGATGATGCAAGGCGCGTTCTTCTTGGCCTGCTCGAACATATCGCGCACACGGGACGCGCCGACACCAACGAACATTTCAACGAAGTCCGAACCGGAAATCGAGAAGAAGGGCACATTGGCCTCCCCAGCGACCGCTTTACCCAAAAGGGTTTTACCGGTACCCGGAGGGCCGACGAGCAGCACCCCGCGCGGAATGCGTCCACCAAGGCGTTGGAATTTTTGCGGATCGCGCAAGAATTCAACAATTTCCTGCAGATCTTCCTTGGCTTCATCCACACCAGCCACGTCGTCAAAGACGATGCGCCCCTGTGCTTCGGTCAGCAACTTGGCCTTGGACTTGCCAAAGCCCATGGCTTTACCACCGCCCTGCATCTGGCGCATGAAAAAGATCCAGACAGCCAGAATGAGGATCATCGGGAACCAGGAAATCAGCGCATTGAGCAAAGAGAAGCTCTCTGTCGGCGGCTTGGCGGTGATCGCTACCCCGTTTTTCCTTAAGGTCGGAATGAGCGTGGTGTCGTTCTGCGGCAGGTAGGTCTGGAAGCTGCTGTTGTCGGACATCTGCCCGGTCACTTGCTGACCGGTAATGGTCACTTCTTTCACACGTCCCTGCTCAACATCGTTCACGAACTGCGAGAACGGAACTTCCTGAGAATTCGATTGCTGGGTTGGGCTCTGAAAGAGCTGAAAGAGGGCGACCAGCAACAGGCCAATGATGACCCACAAAGCCAGGCTACGGAAATTGGCGTTCATATGTAATCCCTTGGTTCCCGCGGGGGACACCGATTATCATGCTTTGGAAATTCCTCCCAGCGCGATGACATAAATCGGCAAATTTTCGAGTTCTTCTGAATTTAGGGAGTCAAGTCGGCGTTGCCAAGGCAAGGAATGCGCTTTCTTACCCAAATTTAGACCCATGGTTTAATTTATGGTCTTCTAGTCCATGAATTTCGTGTTTTTTTCCTTAAAATCAACCCCTACTCTGTTCATTCGGCCCACTTCTGGCCAATCGACCACGAAACGAGGTGCTCCACTCCACCAGATCGCGGGCAGGGCTTCGATCAGCGCAAGCGGTGGCGCCTCCCCTTCTGCACGATCAGCAGAAAAAATGAGACCATCCTGCAACAGAAGACTCCGGCCATCGGCCCCTAGCATTCTGATATACGCATCGCCCGCATGCTCGGATGCATCTTGCAATAGCTTTATATCGTAAAGTCCCTGCCAATCAGTGACCGCGTTATCCACAATCGGCTCGGTCTTCGGCGCGCGCCCCGGCTCACGATAGACCCACACTCGCCCCTTCACCCAATCAAAACAGCAGCCGCCCATTGTTCTCTTTTGAAAGGCACCACCCCCGGCACCTGCTTGGGCGAGGTCACACAAGCTGCGATCAAGAGAAATCAGACGCTCCTCGCGCGGCGGATAGCCAAGGCCCGCCACTTCGCAAAGCATCAAGCGGCCGAGGCGAAGCCGAACCTCTTCATGAAGCTTCGCATAGGCCTCAGGGTCAAAAGACAGGGCCCGGCCGGGCTCGCGTCGCAGCAGGGCATGAAAGGCGTCATCAGCAAGGCCGTTCAGCGCATCATCCGCCCTTTGCATGCGCCGGGCGGTCGCAGCGAGGCGCGCCGCATCACAGCCCTCCTGGGCCAACTGCGGCATCAGGCCGCGCACCCGAACACGCAGGTAATCGGGGCTTTGATTGCTCGGGTCTTCGATCCATTCCGCACCGCGCGCAACAAGGCTTGCCATCAATCGGGCCTTCGGCACATCAAGCAAAGGGCGCAGCAGTTTGAGATCACCAAAGGGTTGAACCGCGTGAATAGCACCAAGTCCCGTCACGCCGCTCCCGCGCATCAGACGCATGATCACGGTTTCCGCCTGATCGTTCAGATGATGCGCAAGGACGATCGCGGAACAGTCGCGCTCATCCGCATGCGCGGCAAGCAATCGATAGCGCGCATCCCGCGCCTGTGCCTGAAGGCTCGCCCCCACAGGGCGCTCCAGCCATGAAAGCGTGCTGTGCGCCAAACCATAGGTACGCGCAAGATCAGCGACATAGGCGCATTCTTTCGCAGAATCGGCGCGCAGCCCATGATCAACGCTGGCTACCATAATCTCAGGGGCCGCATCGCATCGGGTCCGCCACTCGGCGCAGAAAATCATCAAGGCGAGGGAGTCTGCTCCACCGGATACCGCCAGCAAAAGGCGATCATACTGACGCAACGGAGCAAGGACGGCGTCAATTTCATCCATTTCAAGAGGCGCAGCCGCCCCTTGCGAGGTTTCAGCATTTGGCACTTTGCATCTCGGCGCGAACTTTTTGTCTGACGCCGGACGAGGCGTTGGGAAACTTGCTCAGCAATTCTTCATAGGTTGCGCAGGCAGCATCACGCTCATTGATCTGATGCAGGGACATGCCGGTCCTGAGCAACATGTCAGGCGCTTTCTGGGACTGGGGAAACTGGGAATAGGCATCAAGGAAAACCTCGATCGCACCGCGGTAATCCCCTTGTTGGAACCGGCTTTCACCGATCCAGTAATTGGCGTTGGCGGCGAGCTCATCATTGGGATAGGCCTGAGCGAACTGGCGAAACGCCGCCTCACCCGCAGGATAGTCACCACGCAGGATGAAGCCATAGGCAACATCATAATCGGTCGCGGGATCCCCCGTGAGCGAGCTGTTCTGGATTGCGGGCGCCGCAGGATTGGTCTGGGAAGATGGCCCGGACACATTGCCGCCCAGCATCGCAGAAAGATCGATCGGGCCAGAAGAAGGCTGCTGGCCGTTGTTGAACTGCGGCGAGGCTGGCTGTTGGCCGATGATGGAGTTTTCGGCCAGATTGTTGTCCGGTGCCCGCTGTTGAGACAGGTTCCCCAGCGTTTGCGGCGGGGTCCCCAACTGTTCGAAGGTCTGCTGGCTTGATGGCGCCGCTGGCTGGTTCAGCGTGTTGCTCGAACTCTTGCGACGGCCCTTACCCTTCTCGAGATCCTGAAAGCGGAACTCGCTGTCTTCCTGAAAGCGCTTCAGCTGCTCCTGCAGCTGCCGGATGCGGAAGTTCATTTCTTCCATCTGTCCGGTATATTGACGCATCTGGGTTTCTAGCCGGTCAACCCTGACAGCCAGATTGGCAGCAGATTGAGCGACCTGAATACGCTTGCCCTGAACGGCACCTTGATCCGGAATAGGCATCGGCGGCAGTGGAACACCGCTCTCCCTTGCCTGATATTCCAGAACATTGATGCGCTCTGCCAGCCCGTCAAGCGATTCAGGACTGGACGCCAAGGCGGCTCCCCCTGCGCACCACGCGACGGCAAGCATGGCGAACAAAAATCTGATCATGGAAATCCTCTCATTATCATCTTTTGGTAATGCAACAATCTGTGATTGTCAGCAACCGCAGCTTAGCGGATTCTTCACGCAGCGTAAGCCTTTTGCGCGTATTTCGCGGCAAAATTATGAAGCAGTCACGCCAACGCCCTGCCAAGACTGTGGGTAGATCACCACCATTGTGCGGACCGGCAACAAAAAACCGGCCCCGAAAACCTTCGGAGCCGGCAAATGGCCGAATGGCATTGATGGCCGCGATCAAACGATCACAGGCAAAGCCGCCCTAGTTGGCAAGAGCCGTCACAGCACGGCGGTTCTGCGACCAGCAGGAAATGTCGTTGCAAACAGCAACGGGACGTTCCTTGCCGTAGGATTTGGTCGACATGCGGTTGGCCGACACGCCCTTGGAAACCAGATAGTTGCGAACAGAGTTCGCACGGCGGGCACCGAGCGCAATGTTGTATTCGCGGGTGCCGCGCTCATCGGCATGGCCTTCAATCGCGATGCGATAGTTGGAATACTGGTTCAGCCAGACCGCCTGTTTGTCCAGCGTCGCCTGAGACGAAACATTGATATTGGAGCTATCGGTGTCAAAGAACACGCGATCACCAACATTGACCACGAAATCCTGCGCTGTGCCAGGTTTGGCAGACATGCCCGGATTGGCCAGCTTGTCAGAATTGGAAGAACAGGCCGCAAGTACGACCATCAGCAGAAGACCAAAAGCAGCACGAACAGGAAACTTGGTGCGAAGGGATATCATCTCGATCCTCATTCTTTCGCAGAAAAAAACATCGGACCATTGTCCGAGAGACTGGTTAACACCGGGTTGGCAAAGATGGTTAACAAATCCTTTTCTTACCCAACCCCAACAACAATGAAGGCAGCCCACCCGAAAAGAGAGCTGCCTTCATTTCTAATACGAATTTTAGCGCAAAAAGATGGCCAGACTGAGGCAGACTGCATCCGCGCCTGCCCTGGTCCAGCGAACACGCCGTCGTTTCTAGTCTATCGGTGGAGACCAGGCCGGGTCGGAACCAAAGGCGGGGGTCGGCACGCGCAATTCATTCCGCCCGGTCAAATCGATCGAGTAGAGATGCGGCCCCCCGTTCGCACCCTGACTTTCGCGGAAGAACATCAGGACGCGGCCATTCGGCGCCCATGTCGGCCCCTCATTGTGATAACCGGAGACAAGGATCCGCTCGCGCGAGCCATCGGTTCGCATCACACCAATCTGGAATTCGCCCTTGTAGCGCTTGGTGAAGGCTATCAGATCACCCCGGGGCGACCAGACGGGCGTTGAGTAGCTTCCTTCGCCAAAACTGATACGCTGCACACCGGATCCATCCGCATTCATCACGTAGATCTGCTGACGTCCCCCACGGTCACTCTCGAAAGTAATCTGCTGGCCATTGGGCGAGAAGCTGGGGCTGGTATCGATGGAAGCGGAGTTGGTCAAACGGGTGATCTTGCCGTTGCGCAGATCCATCCGGTAGATATTGGCGTCCCCCTGTTGCTGCAGGCTCAAAACGATGCTGTTGCCATCTGGCGAGAAACGCGAAGAGAAGCTCATGCCGGGGAACTGCCCGACGTTGGAGCGGCGACCGGTTTCGATATCAAGCAGATACGCCCGGGGTTGCCCGTTATCGAGCTCCATGTAGGTGACTTCCTGCTTGGTGGGGGAGAAGCGCGGGGTTAGCACCAGATTGCTGCCATCAGTCAGATAGCGCACATTGGCCCCGTCCTGATCCATGATGGCCAGACGCTTGACTCTTTGATCCTTCGGGCCGCTTTCATCAACGAAAACGATGCGCGTGTCAAAATAGCCCTTTTCACCGGTCAGACGCTCATAGATGGCATCGGAGATAATGTGGGCAACCCGTCGCCAGTTCTTGGGCGTCGTGAAAAACTGCTGCCCGGTCATCTGCTCGCCGGCAAACACATCCCACAAACGAAATTCCGCCTTCAAGCGCCCATCGGCTTCCTGCGATACCGTCCCGGTGACAAGCGCCTGCGCGTTGATCACGGTCCAGTTGGCAAAGGAGGGCACTGTCGAGGAGGAGAGATTCTTCTGGATGAAGGCATTCCGATCAAGCGGGGAAAACAGGCCTGAACGCTTGAGATCGGCCTCAACCACGCGGGAGACTTCGACCGCTATTTCGCTGCCGGAAAAATCGGAGACTGCAATCGGCATAGGTTGGATGTTGCCCTGCCGGATATCAATCTCGATCAACGCAAATCCCGGCCTCACCAACGCAAGGCTGGACAGCAGGGCAAGCGCCACCACCATCAGGGCGTTGCGAATCGGCACAGAACGGGCCGGTACATCCGAAAACCGGAACGGCACGAAGGAGCGTAGCTGTTTCATCTCGAATTTCTTCCTGTCTGGTCCAGACCCCATGAGGGTCCAATCTGATCCATTTTTTCCAACTCGGCCTGGTCCGGCAATACCCAGACCGCAAATTTGTGCTGCAATCGGCAGCAGAGCGGCACTTCAAACTCGGTCGTTCCTCAGAACATTTCGCTTGGGTCGAAGGTGATCCGCACCCGTCGCCATGCGTCATATTTGTCCAGCGGCAGGTTGCTGTAAGGAGCACAGCGACGCACGGCCCGCATGGCGCTCTCCACAGCAGCCAGACCAAATTGGTTGGCTGGGAACTCGACAGGCTCGGGCCCTGAGGAGACATTGCCCTGTCGATCAAGCCCGAATTCGATCCTCACACGCAATTGTGACGCATCGGCGGCACCAACCGGAGGCGACCAACAACGGGAAATCTGCGAGCGGAGCGCATCAAGCTCGCTCTGGGTCATCGCCGCGGCTTGTGTTCCTGTCCGCGACCCGAACGAAGCGCTCTGATCATCGACCCCGGGGGTGATGTTCGTCGCTGGCTCGGCTTTGTTGGCGAGTGCCTTCAAGGCATCGGCATCAAATGAACGCTCTTTCTTTGGCGGTGTTTTTACCGGCGGACGCGGGCGCACCTTCGGCAAGGCAGCAACTGGCTGCGGCGGAGCCGGCTCAGCCTGCTTCACTTCTGGCTCAGGTGTCGGCTCTGGCTCGGGTTGTGGTTCCGGCTCGGGAACAGGCTGTGGCTTTGGTTCCGGCTCGGGCTTTGGTTCCGGCGCAGGCTCAGGTTCAGGCGGTGTGGGCTCCGGTTCTGTCGCCGGAGCAGCTTCCTGTGGTTTTGGCTCGGGCTTGGCATCGGGAACCGGCGGTTTGGGGTCCGGCTTGGGCTCCTCGGGTTCGGGCGCCTTGACGGTTTCTTCCTTGATCTCGTCCTGAACTTCGGCGTTGGCCTCACCTTTGACCACATCCGTCACATCCGAGACAGACACCAGCTCGACAGGCAGGATTTCAAGTTCGGAAACGTCATGCGTCTCCGCTGCCGGCAGGCTGATAAGCCCCCAACCGAGAAGGACAACATGCCCCACACTCGATGCAATCAAGCCGACATTCCGCATAAGCGCTTAACGAAGCTCCTCGGTGCTGACCAGACCGATTTTGGTAAACCCGGCACGGTTCATCGCGCCCATCACTTTCATGATGCTGCCGTAATCGGCATTGGTATCGCCACGAACAAAAATGCGTTCGTTGTAGCCATTCTCGGCCACAGCCAGCAGTTTTTCGATCAGATTCTCAGCCTCAACCGGCTGATCCTGAAGAAACAGCGATCCGTCTGCGCGGATGGACAAGGTCAGGGGTTCGGTCTGGCTCGAAAGCGCATTGGCCTGACTTTCAGGCAGATCGAGCGGCACGCCAACGGTCATCATTGGTGCAGACACCATGAAAATGATGAGCAGCACCAGCATGACGTCAACCAATGGCGTAACGTTGATCTCGGCAACCGGTCTGTGGCGCATGGCGCGACGTGCACCGCGCCTACGACCACCACCGGGTGTTCCCATGGATCCCATTCCCATGCGTTATCCCCTTTCATCCATCAAGCGAGAGAGAATGGCGGAGAATTCATCCGCAAACCCTTCCAGCCGCAAAGCATGCTGGGACGCCATGGACGCAAGTTTGTTGTAGGCGACAACAGCCGGAATAGCAGCTAGAAGGCCGATGGCCGTCGCAAACAGAGCCTCGGCAATACCGGGTGCGACAACAGCCAGTGAGGTACTCTTGGAAGCAGCAATGCCCTGAAAAGAGTTCATAATCCCCCAAACCGTGCCGAACAGACCAACAAACGGCGCAGCAGAGCCGACCGATGCAAGAAACAGCAAACGCTTTTCCAGACGATCAACCTCGCGGGCCAGCGTCACATCAAGCACCTTTTCGATCCGGGTCGGCAGACCGGCAACCGATCGCGCCTGCCCTTCGAAACTTCGCTTCCATTCCCGCATCGCGGCAACAAAAAGCGCCGCCATCGCATGGTTGGGTCGTCCCGACAGGGTCCGGTAGAGCTCTTCAAGCGACTGCCCCGACCAGAACACCTTTTCGAAACGATCCATCTGGCGTTTCGTTCGGGCATAAAGCAGGGATTTGTCGATGATGATCGCCCAAGACCAGACAGACGCCGCCATCAAACCGATCATGACAATCTTGACCACGATGTGGGCCTGAAGAAACAACGAGATCAGCGACAGTTCAACGTTGACGTTGGCTAGGGCTGTCTGGGCAACCTCATTGGGCATGGAGCTATGTCCTTTCTTGACCGAAACACACAAACAAACCGTCCGGTCCCATCTTGCAAAAGTCGCGACAGGTCATGTCAGCAGATTTTGTCAAAACTAGGATCAGAGGGTTTCGTCACGCAAAGCATATTAAGGACGAGAAGGCAACATTATGGTTAATGAATGCTTAAATCACGAAATTTGTTTTCGTATTCTCTCCTGAACGACCGGACATCGGGCTCAGGATTGCAGCGCGTCAACCATCAATTTGGGCAACCGGCGCGGCTTGCCCTCGCGATTGATGACCACAACGGTCACGCAGGCCGTGAACAGCAATTCGCCGTCCGTCTCTCTCAGAATAGCCTGATCAAGCACCAACCGAGCGCCTCTGATCTCACCGACGCGGGTTTCCACCACGAGAATATCGTCAATACGGGCCGACTTGATGAAATTGATATCCATATGGCGCACGGCCATCGCCAGCCGCTCGCCATTTTCCTCCGAATCGAGATCGCTGTGATGCACGCCCAGAAGACGGATATAGTCGGACCGCCCCCGTTCGATGAACTTGAGATAATTGGCGTGATAAACGATGCCGGAAAAATCTGTGTCCTCGTAATAGACCCTGACTTTCTGGCAATGGCCGAAGGGTGCCAGTCGACCCGACAGGTCGCACCATTCTGCATTCTCATGATGCTCAGGCATCATCCGTTCCTTCCGCAAACAATCCCATTTGCGGTGGAGTGTCTCTTTGGGGCACGGCCATTCCCAAATGGGCAAAAGCCTTGGTTGTCAACAGGCGTCCACGCGGCGTACGCTGAATGAAACCCTGCTGGATCAGATAAGGCTCGATGATTTCCTCAATGGCATCCCTTGGTTCCGACAGGGCGGCGGCAATCGTTTCGATGCCAACGGGCCCGCCCCCGAAAGATGAAGCGATGAGGCTAAGATACCGTCTGTCTAGGGCGTCCAGACCTTCATTGTCAACTTCCAACATCCGCAATGCCCTGTCCGCAACGTCGCAGTCAATCCGGCCTCCAGCCTGCACAATGGCGACGTCGCGCACCCGGCGCAAAAGCCGTCCCGCGATCCTTGGCGTACCGCGTGAGCGGCGAGCAATCTCGGTTGCCCCTTCCTTGGTGATGGCAACCCCCATCAGGCGAGCACCACGGGTGACAATGAATTCCAGCTCTTCGGTGGTATAGAAATTCAGCCGCACCGGAATGCCGAACCGATCCCGCAAAGGAGTGGTCAGAAGCCCCAGACGGGTCGTTGCAGCAACGAGCGTAAACTTGGCCAGATCAATCTTGACCGAACGGGCCGCAGGCCCCTCACCGATGATAAGATCAAGCTGAAAATCCTCCATGGCGGGATAGAGGATTTCTTCAACAGCCGGATTGAGCCGGTGAATCTCGTCAATGAAGAGCACATCATTCTCTTCAAGGTTCGTCAACAGGGCCGCCAGATCGCCAGCCTTGGCAATCACCGGCCCGGATGTGGATTTGAAATTCACGCCAAGCTCGCGGCTGACGATCTGCGCAAGGGTGGTCTTGCCTAGCCCCGGAGGGCCGACGAACAGCACATGGTCGAGCGCTTCCTTGCGCGACCGGGCCGCCTCGATAAAGATCGACAGGTTGGCCCGTGCCTGAGCCTGCCCGACAAAATCGTCCAGCACCTGCGGGCGCAAAGTGCGATCATTTTCTTCCTCGCCCGTCGTTGCCGAAACCAGTCGCTCTTCCTCTTCGATCATTGACTAAGCTCCTTGAGCGCATGACGAATGAGCGCAGCGGTCTGCACCCCGTCCCCTTCCCGCTTGATCACGGTGGCAACTGCCGCGCTCGCCTGAATCTGAGCATAGCCAAGATTGGTGAGCGCCGAAACCGCCTCCGCCATAGCCCTTGGCGCGCCGACGGCGTCAATCTCGGCCTGAAGTGACGCCACAGCACCATCTGTGGCGGCAAGTCCGGGGGTCTTGTCCTTGAGTTCGGAAACAATGCGCTGGGCCACCTTGGGGCCCACACCGGGCGACCGGGCCACCATCGCCTTGTCCTGCAGCGCAATGGCCGAGCTGAGCTCGGAAATCTTCAGGGTGGAAAGAATGGCCAACGCCACTTTCTGCCCAACGCCTTGCACGGTGGTCAGGAGACGGAACCAGTCTCGTTCCAGCGCTGTGGCAAAACCAAACAACTTGAGCTGATCCTCGCGCACATGGGTTTCGATCAGCACGGTTGCCGCCTCGCCAACCGGAGGCAGGGCTTGCAGAGTCTGACCTGAACAATGCACCTCGTAGCAGACACCACCAACGTCCACGAGAACATAGGTGTCTGCATATTCGTCAATCAAACCCTTGAGTTTGCCAATCATCCAGTCATCCCGCCCATTGCTAAGGCGACCGCCACTCAGGCGATCTTGTAATTCTTCTGACCCCGTTGATGGGCGTGGCATATGGCGATGGCCAGAGCATCCGCCGCATCCTCGCTGTCGAACTGCGCCTTGGGCAGCAGCATCTTGACCATCGTCTGGACTTGGTTCTTGTCGGCGTGGCCCACACCAACCACGGTTTTCTTCACCGCATTGGGCGCATATTCTGCCACTTCCAGCCCGCGCTGGGCAGGAGCGAGAAGCGATATAGCCCTTGCCTGACCGAGTTTAAGAGTGGCCGCCGCATCCTTATTGACAAAGGTCTGCTCGACCGCCACCTCATTGGGCTCATAGCGTTCGAGCACATCCATAACCCCGGTATGCAGCTGCAACAGACGGCTCGCCAGATCCGTTTTGGCATCAGACGTGACAAGCCCTGAGGCGACGAAAATCAGCCGGTTGCTGATCACGTCGATCGCGCCCCAGCCGGTGCGTCGGAGGCCGGGATCAAATCCCACGATTCGGATCGGATGCGTTTTCATGCCTTCATCCTTACCCAAGAAAAATGAACAATACCAGAACAAACTCCCAAGTCTAACAGGAATTGACTTCTCGTCACCGTGTGTAAGGATGGTAAACCGCACCGCACGTCAGGAACCCAATTCAGATGGCAGACATCAATCTTCCCCTTATCTTGGGCGCCGCCCTCATCGCAATGGCCAGCCCGGGTCCGGCAACCCTCGCCATCGCTGGCACATCCATGGCAAACGGCCGCAAGCACGGCCTGATCCTTGCCTCGGGCATCACCACAGGCTCATTTGTCTGGTCGACCGCTGCCGCGCTCGGCATGGGAACCGTGATGCTGGCGAACGCTTGGCTGTTTGAAACCCTGAAATATGCCGGTGCCGCCTATCTGTTTTATCTGGCGATCAAGTCTGCCCGCTCAGCGATGCGCCCAACCCTTGAGGATCATGCCGCCCTGCATGGCACTCGGTCCGGACTACGGCGCACCTATCTCAAGGGTCTCGCGATCCACCTGACCAATCCCAAGGCCATCCTGTTTCTGGGCTCCATCTATGCGTTGGGCCTGCCCAAGGATGCCACGCCGATGGATCTGGCCACAGTCGTCCTAGCCCTTGGGTGCCAAAGTGCCTTTGTTTGCCACCTTTATGCAGTGCTGTTCGCCAGCAAGCCAATCGTCGCCGGATACCGCAAAAGCAGACGCATTCTGGACGGCGTTTTTGCGATGTTGTTTGGCGCGGCCAGCATCAAGGTTCTGACTGCAACCGCCAACCAATAAAAAACCCCGCCTCGGCAGATGCCGGACGGGGCTTGAATTTCATTGACGAAAATCCGGAAAGGCTCAGCCTTCCAGCGAGGCCATCACTTCATCGCTCATGGTGAAGTTGGAATAGACGTTCTGCACGTCTTCGTCGTCGTCCAAAGCGTTCATGAGCTTCATGATCGTGCCTGCTTTTTCGGCATCCACATCGATCTCGTTCTGGGGCTTCCAGACGGCTTTCTGGGATTCGGCTTCCTTGCCAAACGATTCTTCAAGCGCCTTGCTGACTTCGGCCATATCTTCGAACGCGGTGTAGATGGTATGACCATCCTCATCGCTCTGAACATCGTCAGCACCGGCCTCAATGGCAGCTTCAAGCACGGTGTCCGCATCCCCAACGTCAGCAGGGTAGACAATCTCGCCAACGCGATCGAACATGAAAGCCACCGATCCGGTCTCGCCCAGCGTGCCACCATTTTTGGTGAAGGCTGCACGGACGTTGGAGGCTGTGCGGTTGCGGTTGTCGGTCAAGGCCTCGACCACGACAGCGGTGCCGGCTGGACCATAGCCCTCGTAACGCACCTCGTCGAAGTTGCCTTCATCACCCGCTTCGGCTTTCTTGATGGCCCGGTCGATATTGTCTTTCGGCATGGACTGGCCACGCGCGTTCTGGATGGCCAGACGCAGGCGAGCATTCGAATCCGGGTCCGAGCCGCCCATCTTCGCAGCAACCGTGATCTCTTTGGAGAGTTTTGAGAACAACTTGGATCGTTTGGCATCCTGAGCGCCTTTGCGATACATGATGTTCTTGAATTTTGAATGGCCTGCCATAATCCTATTTTCCGTATGTTTTGATGATCGCCGCCGGATGAGCCCATCGGAGCGCTTCAAAATTTGTTGCAGGTCATGCCACAAGAGCACAGCAAAGATCAAGCCGTCTCATGGTCCTGCCGAGCCAAAGCTGGCTCAATTGCTGCTCTTTTCCCAAAATGACGGGATATGCTGCGCCAGATGCCCACCCAAGCGCAAGGGCTCGACGGCAACGGCAAGTCCGGACGCATCGTCCGTATCGACAGCAACTCCACAAAGGGTCGGCTCCCCGAGCGCCGGTGTGAAGCGCCCGGAAGGAATCTTGGTGACGAACCGGCGTACCGGCTCTTCCTTCTCCATACCAAGCACCGAGTCGTAATCGCCGCACATGCCAGCATCGCTCATATAGGCAGTGCCACCTGGCAACACGCGATAGTCCGAGGTGGGCACATGGGTGTGCGTCCCGACCACCAGACTAACCCGTCCGTCCAGAAAATGCCCCATCGCTTCTTTTTCAGAGGTCGCCTCGGCATGGAAGTCGACGATGGTGGCATCTGCAAACTCGCCCATCGGGCACGCCGCCAGTTCCTTTTCAATCGCGTTGAAGGGACAGTCCATCGCATCCATATACACCCGCCCCATGGCATTCATCACCAGAACGTTGGCACCATTGCGGGCGGTGTAGAGATTGGCGCCTTTGCCGGGAACGCCGGATGGATAGTTCACCGGACGCAGAAATGCGGGCTGACGCTCACAAAAAACAAGGGCATCACGTTGGTCCCAGACGTGGTTTCCGGTGGTGATGGCATCGCCACCCGCATCGATAAGATCCTGCAGGATGGCCTCTGTGATGCCAAAACCAGCAGCAGAATTCTCGCCATTGATCACCACGAAATCGATGCCGTACTGCTCAACCAGACCGGGAAGCCTGTTCAGTACGATGTTTCGCCCGGCTCGCCCGACTATATCTCCAATAAACAGCAATCGCATGTAGTCACTCAAAATCCGCCTAATCGCCCATAGGCGCACGGATCACGTCCTTGTCAGTCACAATTATATCCAGTGGCAGGTCATAACCACCAATGGGCACCTTGTCCAGTTGCTGAAAGGAAAAGGCCAGCCCCACAAGCGTCGGCCTGCCGCCTGAAAGGATCCGTTCGGAGATATAGCGATCGTAATGCCCTGCCCCATATCCGATGCGATTACATTGACCATCGAACGCCAATAGCGGCATGACAAGCAGATCCGGAACGACTTCAGGTGCCCCCGGAGCCGCAGCACGGGTGCCAAAACCGACATCCACAAGTTCGGCTCCCTCCTTGTAGGCGCGGAACATCATCCCGGTCCGCCCGATGGGGACAGGAAGGGCCAGTCCCAGACCTTTCTCCCGTAGCTCCGGGACAAGAAAAGTGGGATCGATTTCAGACTGGATGGGCATGAAGAGACCGACGATCCGGGCTCCCTCCAAAGGCACATGGGTGACAAGGTTGGCGCATGCAAGCCGCGACATGTCCGCCCGCGTTTCCTCAGGCACGGCATCTCGTCTCGCCCGCATCGTCTTGCGCGTTTCGGCCTTTTCAGCCTTCAAAGCAACACTGTCCATTCGTCCCCCATTGCGCAGACATGACGTTCAACGCGCCTGCCACCCCGCCTTATCGTTCGCCCAGTTTTGCCGAATTCCGCCCGGCTCAACATCGGCCGTTACCAAACTGCGCCGATTCAAGCCCAGAGCCAACCAAAAAAAAGCGGCCCACCCTAAAATAAGGAGGACCGCTTTTGAATGGTATGCCGCATCGACCGTCGAAGCTTTTTCAGATCCTGGGACACCTTAAGTTAAGGTGGGCGCCGGTTGAAGAGGACCACGATCCCTATCAGTGCCAGCTCCCGTTCGGATCAGTAAGGCCCCGAGGATAAGTTGCTTCTAACGCGAAGTGCAGCAGACGTTCATATATATAGGAGCCGAAAACGAAATTCCAGCACCACTTTGCTCATCAACCGACATGTTGGCTTAAAAAATGGTTTTGCAGACCAGCTATGCAAGATCAGTTGTCCAGAAGAACCTTCGAGAGCCGTTCCAGTTGCTCTGCCGCCTTGTCAATTCGATCGGCGAGCGCTTCCTGATCGCCTTCGTTCTTTTCCTTGATGGCATAGCGCGCGTCTCTGAGCGTCTTGATCTCTTCGGACAGGGTTTCGACCTTGGACGACATCTCCGACATTTGGTCCATGGCCATGATTCCGGCCATTACCGTGAGGCGCTGGTCCCCGATCTCTCCGAAATTCTCTCGCAACTCTGCAATGATACCGTCGAATTGACGCGCCAAAGACAACAGATGATCTTCCTGACCATCTTCACAGGCCATGCGGTAGGCACGCCCGTTGATGCTGACGCTGACCTGCACCATATAGTTCTCCGGTCACTTCCCAAAGTGCGCCTTTTCGCGGTTTGATCACCGCGAAATCGCTCGTCATTCCTGCCCGCCCCGTGTATCGGCGCGGATCACCGCATTGTTGCTCTGTAACCTCTATCCGCCATGTTGTTCCAACACGGCCCGGACCGATTCCATCGCAGCACCCAGACGGCGCGATACTTCCACATTGGCGCTCTCGAGTTTATCCGAGCGCGACTTTGCCTGTTCCAGAGATGCGGACAGCTCCGACCGCTCCGTGCTGAGCCGCTGCAGATCTCCCCGCAATGTCTGGATCGACGAAGCCTTTTCTTGATGCTTATCGACCGCCTCTTCAAGGGCTGCAATGGCCCGATCCAGTCGGACCAAGGCTTCGCTCACCCCAGGCTTTTCACCCATCTTACCCCCAAGTTGACCAACAGCCCGGTCCCACACCAGTCAGCGTCGACCCTGCACTCCGCAACCGGACGCATCGGATCGGCGACCAGAATGTTTCGGGCTAAACCATAATCCCAAAGCAGATATCGCGCGAGAAGCCTTACACGTCCCCCCCGTGCGCGGCTTTCCGGCTCTCTCGATTTTGGACACCAAAACCACCCGAAATCGCAGAACATCAGCCGAATGAGTCGCCAAGCGCGTTCTGTTGAAATGAACCTAGGTGACTTCCATATAGCGCGTCAATGGGCCCCATTCGTCAACAGGCCCCGTCCACAGAGGATTGGTTCCTTAGTCGAAAGTCGAAGTTTTAGCCCTAAGACCGGTATGTTCACGTTGACTTACGCCCCACGAATGCTAAATGTCAGGCGTTTGTATCAGCCCCTGTCTGCCGGGCTTGCGACGTGGCAAGGCAGTTCCTGTTTAACCTGATAGAATTCGAAGGCGAGAGAAGGCGTGGGTAGAATGAAAAGACGCACTTCCGATCTTGTCTGTCCGATATCCCAGAAGCAGAGTTCATGAGCAACATGGAAAAACAGACCCGCATGGCACATGCCATTCGCTTTCTCGCGATGGACGCCGTTGAGAAAGCCCAATCCGGTCACCCCGGCCTCCCCATGGGGGCTGCAGATATTGCGACCGTACTCTTCACCAAATTCATGAAATTTGATCCCAAGGCGCCCAAGTGGGCAGACAGAGACCGTTTCGTCCTGTCCGCAGGGCACGGATCCATGCTGCTTTATTCGCTGCTGCATCTGCTTGGATACGAAGACATGACCATGGACGACCTGGCCAACTTCCGCCAGCTCGGCAGCAAAACCGCAGGTCACCCGGAATATGGTCATGCCTCTGGCATCGAAACCACCACTGGTCCGCTCGGTCAGGGTCTTGCCAATGCCGTTGGCATGGCGATCACCGAAAAATTGATGGCGGCACAGTTTGGTGACGATCTGGTTGATCACCACACCTATGCGCTGGCTGGCGACGGCTGCCTGATGGAAGGCATCAGTCAGGAAGCCATTGCGCTTGCAGGCCACCTCAAGCTCAACAAGCTGATCCTGTTCTGGGATGACAACAATGTCACCATCGATGGTGCGGTAACTGTTTCCGACTCCACCGATCAGCTCGCTCGCTTCCGGGCCTGCAACTGGAACACCGATTCCATCGACGGCCACGATCACGAAGCCATCGCCACCGCGATTGAAGCCGCTCAGAAGAGCGACAAGCCGACGATCATCGCTTGCAAAACCACCATCGGCTTCGGGTCTCCCAACAAGGCTGGCACCTCCAAGGTTCATGGAGCGCCTCTCGGTGCGGACGAAATCGAAGCAACCCGCAAAGCCCTCGGCTGGGAAGCTGGTCCGTTCGAAGTGCCGTCAGACATTCTTGATGCATGGCGGATCGCGGGCCTCAATGCCTCGCACGCCCGCAAAGAATGGCAGAAACGCCTTGAAGCCGCTGATGCCGATAAACGGGCCGAGTTCGAACGGCGCATGCGCGGCGACCTGCCCGCAGGCTTTGACGATGCAATGGCCAAGTACAAGAAGTCTCTTGCTGCCGATCCCAAGAAGGTCGCGAGCCGCAAGGCTTCCGAAATGGCCCTCACCGTCATCAACGAAGCTCTGCCCGAGACCGTTGGCGGCTCTGCCGACCTGACCGGCTCGAACAACACCAAGACCCTGGCAACCGTATCGATCACCGCTGATGATTTCTCCGGCCGCTATATGAACTATGGCATTCGCGAGCACGTCATGGCCTCGACCATGAACGGTATGGCGCTGCATGGCGGCATCATTCCTTACGGCGGCACCTTCCTTGTCTTTGCCGACTACATGCGCGGTGCAATACGCCTGTCAGCCCTGATGGGACAGCGGGTCATCTATGTGCTGACCCATGATTCCATCGGCCTTGGCGAAGACGGCCCGACGCACCAGCCGGTCGAAACCCTCGCATCCCTGCGCGCCATGCCCAACCTGCAGGTCTTCCGTCCGGCAGACGTCATGGAAACCGCAGAGTGCTGGGAACTGGCTCTGAAATCCGACGGCGCTCCAAGCGTTCTGGCTCTGACCCGTCAGGGTCTTGCACCGGTGCGCACCGAATATTCCGAGGAAAACCTTTGTGGTCGCGGTGCCTATGTGCTCTCCGATTGTGATGGGGACGCCGAAGCATCCCTGTTTGCATCCGGTTCGGAAATCGGGGTTGCCATGGAAGCGCAGAAAACACTCGAAGCTCAGGGCGTTAAAACGCGCGTGGTTTCCGTACCATGCTTCGAACTGTTCGAAGCCCAGTCCGAGAACTACAAGAAAGACACCCTTGGCTCGGCCAAGGTCAATGTTGGCATCGAAGCGGCCCTGCGTATGGGTTGGGACCGCATCATCGGCACTGACGGCATCTTCGTCGGCATGCCCGGCTTTGGTGCATCCGGTCCGGCTGAAGAGCTCTATGAACATTTCGGCATTACTGCCGAAAATGTTGTCGCTCAGGTCACCGAGAAATTGAAAAGCGCTTAACAACCCATATATGCGATAGGAGTTGGCAGGAAACTCTAATAACCTCCTGCCAATTCACTTGTCGGACTTGACAAATTGTCACACGACAAAAGTATATATTCACTCTATCATGAGATTAATCAACGCGCTTTCCTCAACCCTCGGATAACAAGCGCTCATCTATTACCATTTCCACGATTTCTTGATCGCGGAAATGCATAAAACCAACGAATGAAACGTTTTCGCCCATTCTAACAATTCAGTTTGCGTGCAAACGTTCTGGTTGATCCAAGTGGAAGCCCGGCCCCTTTGGCAAATGCCATTCAGGTGGGCTGGAGAAAATTCAGGAGAAAGTCATGACTGTTAAAGTGGCGATCAATGGTTTCGGTCGTATCGGCCGTAACGTGCTTCGTGCTATCATCGAATCCGGCCGTACCGACATCGAAGTTGTTGCGATCAACGATCTGGGCCCGGTTGAAACCAACGCTCACCTTGTGCGTTTTGACTCCGTACATGGCAAGTTCCCTGGCACCGTTACCGTTGACGGCGACACCATTGACGTTGGCCGTGGCCCCATCAAGGTAACCGCGATCCGCGATCCCAAAGAACTCCCATGGGGCGAAATGGGCATCGATATTGCGATGGAATGCACCGGCATCTTCACCGCAAAAGAAAAAGCTTCCATGCACCTTGAAGCAGGCGCAAAACGCGTTCTGGTTTCTGCTCCGGCTGCTGGCGCTGACAAAACCATCGTGTTCGGTGTGAACAACGACAGCCTGACCGCTGAAGATCTGGTTGTTTCCAACGCTTCTTGCACCACCAACTGCCTGTCTCCGGTTGCTTATGCCCTGAACAATGCCGTTGGCATCGAAAAAGGCTTCATGACCACCATTCACTCCTACACTGGTGATCAGCCGACCCTCGATACCATGCACAGCGACCTGTATCGCGCACGCGCAGCAGCCCTGTCCATGATCCCGACTTCTACCGGTGCTGCTAAAGCTGTTGGTCTGGTTCTGCCAGAACTCGCTGGCAAACTGGACGGCGTTGCAATCCGCGTTCCAACCCCGAACGTATCTGTTGTTGACCTTGTGTTCGAAGCCAAGAAAGACACCACCGTTGAAGAAATCAACGCAGCGATCCGCGATGCTGCAGACGGTAAACTCAAAGGCATTCTCGGCTACACCGATCTGCCGAACGTCTCTACCGACTTCAACCATGACCCGCACTCTTCCATCTTCCACATGGACCAGACCAAAGTCATGGAAGGCCGCATGGTCCGCATCCTGACCTGGTACGACAACGAGTGGGGCTTCTCCAACCGTATGGCTGATACCGCGGTTGCCATGGCAAAGCTCATCTAATCAGGCGGCCTTGACGCCCACCTGTCAGGCCCGCCTGACAGGATACCGACGATAAAGAAGGCGCTGTTTCGCGAGACAAAACCGGCCAACGGTTTTTGGTCCGGACAGCGCCTTTTCTATTCGAGACTCATTTTCCGATCACCCATCGGACAGACCACAGGATAGACCCAATGGCTGCTAGCAAATTCAAGACCCTCGATGATGCAGAACTGAGTGGCAAGCGCGTCCTCGTGCGTGTTGACCTCAACGTGCCAATGAAAGACGGCGTCGTCACCGACAGCACCCGCCTTGATCGCATCGTACCGACCCTGACGGAAATTTCCGAAAAAGGTGGCAAGGTCATCATCCTCGCGCACTTCGGTCGCCCCAAGGGCGAAAAAGTGCCCGAAATGTCCCTCAAGCAGGTTGTTCCGGCTCTCTCCAAAGCCCTCAACATGCCCGTTGGCTTTGCCGAAGACTGCGTTGGCGACATCGCCAAGGCGGCAATCGACAACATGGCAGACGGTGATGTTCTCGTTCTGGAAAACACCCGCTACTACAAAGGCGAAGAAAAGAACGATCCCGAATTCGCAGCACAGCTTGGTGCCAATGGCGACCTTCTCGTAGCGGACGCCTTCTCGGTTTCCCATCGCGCGCACGTCTCCACCGAAGGCCTTTGCCACCACATGCCTGCCGTTGCCGGTCGCACCATGCAAAAAGAGCTTGAAGCCCTTGACGCTGCCCTTGGCAATCCGAACCGTCCGGTTCTCGCCGTTGTTGGCGGCGCAAAAGTGTCCACCAAGATCGACCTGCTTGAAAACCTCATCACCAAAGTTGACGGCCTTGTCATCGGCGGTGGCATGGCCAACACCTTCCTCGCCGCTCAAGGCAAGGATGTCGGCAAGTCGCTCTGCGAACATGATCTGGCTGAAACGGCAAACCGCATCATGGCCAAGGCCGATAAAATCGGCTGCGAGATCATCCTGCCGGTTGACGCACTGGTCGCCAAGGAATTTGCAGCCGGTGCTGCTTATGAGGTTCTCGACGTGGACAGCGTCCCTGCCGATGGCATGATGCTTGACGTTGGACCCAAATCCGTTGAAGCCGTCGTTGCATGGATCAAGAAAGCCAACACCGTGGTCTGGAACGGCCCGCTTGGTGCCTTCGAAATCGCACCGTTCGACACCGCAACCGTTGCGGCTGCAAAAGCGGCAGCCGAAGAAACCAAATCAGGCAAACTGACCTCGGTTGCCGGCGGCGGCGACACCGTTGCAGCCCTCAACCATGCTGGCGTCTATGACGACTTCTCCTACATCTCCACCGCAGGCGGTGCCTTCCTTGAATGGATGGAAGGCAAGGAACTGCCCGGCGTTGAAGTTCTGAAAGCCTGATTTCAGCTTTCAAAAGCCAACAATCCATGCGCCGGTCGTCCGATCGGCGCATTTTTTTGTGTTCGCACAACACAGCCCTTGCACCCAGCAAGCTTTGCGCGATATCAGTGCGGCACCGATTGTCATCTCCAGGAAACAGGTCTCACCATGGAGCAAAGCCAGATTTATCTCGTCACCCCCAGACACATCGATCTGGACAGCTTTCCCGCACAGCTCGAAGCAGCAATGAACGGCGGCCCGATTGCCGCCCTCTTGATCGACTGCGATGAACAGCAGGACAGCGAGTTGCAAAAGATAGCCCAGACCATTGCACCGATGGCACAAAAGAACGACATCGCGGTGGTCCTGCGTGGTGACACCCGCATCGCAGGACGCGCCAAATGCGACGGCCTGCACATCAATGGCGACATCAATGACATTGAACTCGCGGTAGAAGATTTCTCCGAGCGGTTCATGCTGGGTGCCGAAGGTGGCAACAAGCGCCACATTGCAATGGAAATCGCCGAAACCGGTATCGACTACATCATGTTCGGACGCCTTAACGCCCCGACCGAGGAAAAGATCTACGACAAGGCACTGGAAATGGCCGACTGGTGGTCCAGTCTTTTCGAAGTCCCTGCGGTCATCATCGGCGGCAGCGATCTGTCAGAATGTGAAACGATCTCCAGCCTTGGCATCGAATTCATCGCCCTGCGCGAGGCGATCTGGGATCACGAACAGGGACCAGAAGCTGCAGTCCGCGAAGCCTCGGCGCTTATTGCCGCCGGAGCCCCACAAGAGGCAGTCTAGATCCTTCTGTCTCGAGTCCATCTAGAGGCACCACAGAATGGTCCAATTTCACTGCCATTCACCTTGCCTGCTACCCGTTTTTCATGTTTCGTCAATCGCCAGCAAGGACGCCACCCGTGAAGGTTCGTCTCATCGATCATCAATGTGATTGTCTAGGTCTGATCCGAACCGGCTTGGTCGGAAGCATTCTGGCTTTCGCACCGATCCTCGGCGCGCAGCCAGCGGGGGCTGCCGAGGCTGGCCCGGCGGACACCGGCAAGGTTACCAATACGATTGAGATCGCGCCCGGCGACGCACCTCAAGACAAGGAAATCGCGCCCCACAAAGAGCGGGAAACCCTGCCGCAGCCAACCACGCGGGACAATCCCTTCAACGTGCCGCGCCTTGAGCTTACGCGTGAGGCAGCCTACTCGGCCTATCAGCGCGGGTATTATCTCACCGCCTTTGACTTTGCCACACGTCTGGCCGGACAGGGGGACGTCGCAGCCCAGACTTTGCTCGGCGAGCTCTATTACCGAGGCCTTGGTGTCGAGCGCGACGTCAAGGAAGCGGCAAGCTGGTTCGAACTGGCAGCAGCAGAGAAAGACGCCGAAGCCGAGTTTGCGCTTGGGCTTCTCTATGCCCGGGGCCAAGGGGTGGACAAGAACACCGACAAGGCAATCGAGCTGTTCGAAAAAGCCGCCGCACAGGGACAAAAGCACGCCCAGTTCAACCTGGGACTGATCAAGCTGGAAGGGCAGTTGGCCCGTCAGGATCTGAACGAGGCGATAGATCTGCTCACCCAATCGGCCAATCAGGGCCTAGCGGACGCGCAATACACGCTGGCCAACATCTATCGATCCCAGCTGTTTCCCACCCCGGAACTTGATAAGGCCGCCTACTGGATGCTTCAGGCAGCCAAGAGCGGCTTTGCCGACGCCCAGCTCGAATACGGCCTGATGCTTTTTTCCGGCAAGGGCGTAGCCAAGAATTATGACATGTCCAGAGCCTGGATCGAGCAGGCTGCGAAGTCCGGTCACGTCCTTGCACAAAACCGTCTGGCCCGCATGTTGGCCCGCGGCTATGGCGCGCCCGCCGACCCGGTCAAGGCAGCCGAATACTATCTATTGTCAAAACGGGCCGGCAAACATGATGACTGGCTGGAGAATTTCTTCACCCAATTGCCCGATGCGGACAAGCAAAAGGCCCTCGCCGACCTCAGTGACAAGTCTCTGTGGTAGCGAACTGTGCTCGCTTCGGCTCGCTCCAGAGCATCACCGATTAACGTGTTGCGGCCTTTTTGGGCCTAAAAACCTGCCAAAAGCCTTGCAAAAGGCGCTTGAATATGGTCCTAGAAGGCACCCGTCCGCAGCGCCATGACAGATTTGGCACCAACGGATCCAATCATGAACTCAATGAAGCAGGAACGCCACAGCGCACTGCGCGCGCTTCCTGCCAGCAAGATGGCTTGTTATGAAAATCAACGGTAACGAAATCCGTCCCGGCAACGTGATCGAGCATCAGGGCACCATCTGGGTTGCAGTCAAGGTCAACGCAGTCAAACCCGGCAAGGGCGGCGCCTTCGCTCAGGTCGAAATGAAAAACCTGCTCGATGGCCGCAAACTGAACGAACGGTTCCGCGCCTCCGAAACGGTCGAGCGCGTGCGCCTTGAGCAGAAGGATTTCACGTTCCTTTATGAAGAAGGCGACAACCTCGTGTTCATGGACACCGTGTCCTACGAACAGCTCGAGTTGAACAAGGATTTTGTCGGCGAGCGCGCTGCCTTCCTTCAGGATGGCATGCCCGTGGTCGTGGAACTCTATGAAGAGCGCCCGATCGGCATCGATTTGCCGGATCAGGTAACCCTTGAAGTCACCGAGACCGAACCGACCATCAAGGGCCAGACGCAATCTTCCTCCTATAAGCCCGCAATGCTGGAAAACGGCGTGCGCTGCATGGTGCCCCCCTTCGTCGGCACTGGTGAGAAGATCGTGGTCGACACCAACGAAATTTTGTATATGAAGCGCGCCGACTGATCTGGCGCGACAGACAGACGATTGAACGGCAGGTTCCTAGCTGCCCCTAATCTGTTCATGACACGCGTGTCGGATCCTGTCCGGCACGCTCTCTTTATCTCATCTGTGCGCTTTTCGGCATCCCCCGGTTACATGGAGCCGAAACCAACAGCGCCAGCCAAGCAGGACACCTTCACATGGCCCGCTCAGCCCTTCTCAACGTCATGGTACAAGCCGCCCTCAAGGCAGGCCGCCGCCTTTCTCGCGACTTTGGTGAGCTCGAAAATCTCCAGATCTCTCGCAAAGGCCCCGGAGATTTCGTCTCCAACGCCGACATGCAGGCCGAAAAGATCATCAAGGAAGAGCTGCAGAAAGCCCGTCCGAACTTTGGCTTCCTGATGGAAGAAAGCGGCGAGCAAGTCGGCGTGGACAAGAGCCACCGCTGGATCGTCGATCCGCTGGATGGCACAACCAACTTTCTGCACGGCATTCCTTTCTTTGCCATCTCCATCGCTCTTGAACATGAAGACCGCATTATCGCGGGCGTCATCTACAACCCGGCAACCGACGACCTGTTCGTCGCCGAACGTGGTCGCGGTGCCTTCCACAACGACCGCCGTATGCGCGTTGCCGCGCGTGATGACTTCCACGATTGCGTCATTGCAACCGGCGTGCCCCATCTTGGTCGCGGCAAACACAAGCACTATCTGCCCCAGCTCGAAGGCATGATGAACGAGGTCTCCGGCCTGCGCCGTATGGGCGCGGCCTCCCTTGATCTTGCCTATGTCGCTGCGGGACGCTTCGATGGGTATTGGGAAGAATGGCTCAGCCCCTGGGACATCGCTGCCGGCGTCATCATGGTGCGTGAGGCTGGCGGCTTCGTCACCGACATCAAAGGTGGCGACAAAGTGCTCGAAACTGGCTCCCTGATCGCGGCCAACGAAGCCATCCGCCGCCACATTCAGCACACCTTGAAAAAGTCGCAAGCCAGCTGAATCTGTTCTGTTTTCCCGAACAGACCAACATAAAATTCATATCAAGAAAGCCGCGGATCGATCGATGCGCGGCTTCTTTTATATTGAACTTTCGAATTATATGGACTATTAAACTAAAGTCAAAGCAACCCCACGGAATGCTCTCTCCCATTCTTGGAAATCTCCTTCCGGTCGCACGGTCTCGTTTGCGGATTTTATAGCCATGACTGACTTTACCCCTTTCCAATCCTACGCCGGTGGTCTGATGATCGGGCTCGCTGCGGTCCTGCTGATGGCGTCATGGGGACGCATTGCGGGCATGACCGGCATTCTGACAGGCATCCTGCCCCCCTTCGGACGCGAAATGGCATGGAAGGCGAGCTTTCTCGCCGGATCGATCCTCACTCCGTTCCTCTATCACATCACAATCGGTGACGTGCCCTATACCCTGCCGATTTCGATGACCGCACTCATCATTGGCGGCATCATCACCGGCATCGGGGTGACTTATGGCTCGGGATGCGCCTCCGGTCATGGCATTTGCGGTCTTGCCCGTTTCTCGCGCCGCTCAGCTGTTGCCGTTGTCATGTTCATGAGCTTTGCTGTTTTGACCGTCTTTCTGACCCGGCACATTTTCTAAAAGGCCCCCAAGCAAAAGGAACAAGTCCATGCGCTATCTTGTAGCAGCCCTGATTGGTGGCCTGTTCGGCCTTGGTATCACCCTGTCCGGCATGGCCAATCCAGCCAAAGTCCTCAACTTCTTCGACCTTGCAGGCTCCTTCGACCCCAGTCTGGCCATTGTGATGGCTGGAGCCCTCAGTGTCGCAGCTCCCGGCTATGCCCTTGTGTTCCGAAAACAGCGCAAGCCCGTTTATGATACCGAGTTCCACCTGCCACGGTCCAACAGGATCGATGCCCGACTGGTACTCGGCTCAGCGGTCTTCGGCATCGGCTGGGGCATCGGCGGCTTCTGCCCCGGCGCGTCGATCCCGGCGCTCGGGCTTGGCCACGCCTCCAGCTTCATCTTTGTGCTCGCCCTCATTGTCGGCATTCTCGTCGCCGGACGGATGCAGCAATCGATCCTTTTGAAGCGCCTGACAGCCCGGTTCGGCAAAGCAACCGAAAACGACCTAATCGTCGACCGCCCCTAACAAAGTCCCTCACGCCCCCCCTTATTCTGGACGCCAGACCCTGAGCAGCAGGGATTAATTCACAACACCCCTTTTCCTCGGCGAGGAAATTGGGCAATGTCGTGTTGCGCATCGGATTGTTTGGTTTCTCAAACCTTTCGATCCCTGCCCGCGAAATTTTGTGATGAAGTGAACTTTTCTCGTTTGCCATCAAAAATGAGACATGTTTGCGTGCCTGATTGCTTCCTGCATGAAGGCTTTGGCCTGCCATCGCGCAACCGGAAAATCGGACAATGACAAGCGAACTGGATCCCTACAAGCTAGCAAGTCCCCAACGCTATCTGTGGCGCATGCTCATCTTCATCGGCGCTGCTGCCTTTATTCCGCTCATTCTTTATCGGCAGATTCTCGAGGCTTTCTGGAGTAACCCGCTGCTCAACGCCATAATCTTTCTGGTGCTTGCAGTGGGTATTTTTCTGGCCATCCGGCAGGTTGCACGCCTGTTTCGCGAAGTGCGCTGGGTCAACAATTTCCGGCTCGGCGATCCTGGCCTGGAAGTTTCCCGCCCTCCGATCCTGCTGGCGCCGATGGCGACATTGCTCGGGGACCGTGTGGGCCGGATGGCGATCAACACCTCGACCATGCGCTCGATCCTTGATTCGGTCGGCATGCGCCTTGACGAAGCCCGCGACATCTCCCGATATCTCACCGGGCTTTTGGTGTTCCTCGGTCTGCTCGGCACCTTCTGGGGTTTGTTGCAGACGGTGAGTTCGGTCGGCGACGTGATCCGTTCGCTGTCCGTCGCCTCAAGCGATGTCGGTGTCATCTTCGAGGATCTCAAGTCCGGCCTTGAAGCCCCGCTTCAAGGTATGGGCACGGCCTTCTCCTCCTCGCTCTTCGGTCTATCCGGTTCGCTCGTGCTGGGCTTTCTTGATCTTCAGGCCAGTCAGGCCCAGACGCGTTTCTTCACCGATCTGGAAGACTGGCTCTCCACCGTGACTGATATCCGCATCGAGGATCTTGACACCGACCATGCCGAAACGCTGGCGCAGGATAACGAACAGCTCGTTTCCGTGCTGCAGCAGCTCTCCAAAAAGATCGACAGGGTCGGCGGCGAAGGTGGCGGCGACACCCGCAGCGCTACGTCCGCGATGGCCAATCTGGCCGAAGGCATTCAGGGTCTGGTGCAGCATTTGCGCTCCGAACAGCAGTTGATGCGCGAATGGGCCGACCAGCAGACCACCCAGCAGGAAGACATCAAACAGCTATTGCAAAATCTCAACAAGGTGCTGGAGGACCCCGGTTCAACGCCCCCAAAATAGCGCCCGAGCATTGAGACCAGCATGAGAGACATCGCGCACCGCCCTTGCACTTTAAAGGTGACAGGTCAGCGCGAGTAAAGGATGAGGAAGCCAGATGGGTCTGTCCCGCAATCGACGCAGTGAACCGAAAGCCGACTACTGGCCGGGCTTTGTCGATGCCATGGCCACTTTGCTGCTGGTCCTGATATTCCTGCTCACTGTTTTCATGGTCGCGCAATTCTTCCTCACGCAGGAAATCTCCGGCAAGGACACGGTCCTCAACAAGCTCAACAGCCAGATTGCCGAGCTCACCGAACTGCTGGCGCTTGAACGCGCTGGAAAGCAAGATCTGGAAACCTCATTTGCCAGCCTACAAGCCGATCTGTCCGCCGCCGAATCCTCCCGCGACCGCCTGCTCATTCAGCTCGAAGAACAGGCTGGCGACAAGGACAGCGCCGGAGGCCAGATCGCCAGCCTGACGCGCAATCTCGAAAATGAAAAGACCATCTCACAACGGGCTCTGGCTCAGGTTGAACTGCTCAATCAGCAGATTTCCGCTTTGCGGCGCCAGATCGGCGCCCTTGAAGACGCCCTTGAGGCTTCAGAAAAACGAGATCGGGAAAGCCAGACAAAGATCGCAAGCCTTGGCAAGCGCCTGAATGTCGCCCTCGCCCAGCGGGTGCAGGAATTGTCCCGCTATCGTTCGGACTTTTTTGGCCGCTTGCGGGAAATCCTCTCTCAGCG
This sequence comes from Cohaesibacter sp. ES.047, assembly GCF_900215505.1. Classification (NCBI taxonomy): domain Bacteria; kingdom Pseudomonadati; phylum Pseudomonadota; class Alphaproteobacteria; order Hyphomicrobiales; family Cohaesibacteraceae; genus Cohaesibacter; species Cohaesibacter sp. ES.047. The sequence goes on along the minus strand of NZ_LT907844.1, from coordinate 1,299,729 downwards.
CTCCGATATTCGCGTTGTCGGCGACCGCTTTGTCTTCCAGTCCGAAGTGCTGTTCCCGTCGGGCGGCGAACGCATGAAGGCCGAAGGCGAACAGGAGCTGGATCGCCTTGCAGAAGCGATCCTCGAACTTAGCAACGACATCCCCGAAGAAATCGACTGGGTGCTGCGCATTGATGGTCACACGGACAACCGCCCCATCAACAGCGCCCGCTTCCCCTCCAACTGGGAGCTGTCGGCAGCCCGCGCCATCTCGGTCGTCAAATATCTCATTTCAAAGGGCGTGCCGCCAAACCGCCTTGTGGCAGCGGGCTTCGGCGAATATCAACCGCTCGAAGAAGGTGACGATCCCGACGCGTGGCGCAAGAACCGCCGCATCGAGCTCAAGCTAACCCAGCGCTGATGCAATCCGCGCATCACGAGCATTATTCCTCGCCATCCCCGAATTGCAGGCTCGCCAGCCGCGCATAGAGGCCTTTTTGGGCCACAAGACTGTCGTGATCCCCTTCCTCGACCAGCCGCCCCCTATCGAGCACGAGAATCCGGTCGGCTTTCTTCACGGTCGCCAACCGGTGAGCGATGACGATTGTGGTGCGACCAGACATCATGCCATCGAGCGCCGCCTGCACATAGGTCTCGCTTTCCGCGTCAAGCGCGCTTGTAGCCTCGTCCAGCAACAGAATGGGTGCGTCCTTGAGGATCGCCCGTGCAATCGCCAAACGCTGCCGTTGCCCCCCTGAGAGCGTTACACCGCGTTCACCCACGGTCGTGTCATAACCCTCCGGCAGGCTGGCAATAAACTCGTCAGCGTGCGCAGCCTTTGCTGCGGCGATGATTTCGTCCCGGCTCGCCCCGTCCCGACCCATGGCAATATTGTCTGCGACCGTCATGGCAAAGATCACCGGTTCCTGCGGCACCAAGGCCATGGATCCGCGCAACGCTTCCAATGACAGGCGCTCAACCAGAATATCGCCAAGACTGATCACACCGCTTGTTGCATCGTAGAAGCGCATCAACACCTGAAATACGGTTGTCTTGCCCGCACCAGACGGCCCGACAATGGCGACGGTTTCCCCCTCATCAATCGAAAAGGTCAGATCCTCCAGCACCGCTTGCGCCTCGTCTTTGCCATAATGAAAACCGACATGGTCAAAGGCGACCGATAACGGCACCCCTGAAGGCAGGGCTTCGGGCGCGTCAGCTGTGCGGATAACAACCTCTTCGTCCAGGAGTTCCATCAGCCGTTCGGCCGACCCGGACGCCTGCGAAATCTCGCCCCATACTTCGCTGAGCCCGCCAAGCCCGGCGGCCGCCATGGTGGAATAGATCAGGAACTGCGACAGCGCTCCGGCAGACAGGCGCCCCGCCGCAACATCCTGCGCGGCATACCAGAGAACCCCGACGATCGACGCAAAAATGCAGAACATGGCGAAGGCCGTCAGCACCGCCCGCGCCCGAATGGAGAACCGTGCCGCCCCAAAGGCAGCCTCGATGCTCTCACCAAAGAATCCCTTGATCCGGTCTTCCTGCGTGAAGGCCTGCAGAATGCGCATCGACCCGATGGCCTCGGAGGCAAAGGCGGAACTGTCCGCAAGGCGATCCTGCGCAAAGCGCTGCTTCTTGCGAACCCAGCGTCCAAGCCCGACAAGCGGCAGCACGATAAAGGGTATCGCCCCCAGCACCAGAAGCGACATTTGTGGACTGGTCACCACCATCATCACGCCAGCCCCGACAAACAGCAGGAAGTTTCTCAGCGCCATCGAGGCACTTGCCCCCACCGCCGACTTGATCTGCGTGGCGTCGGCGGTCAGCCGCGAGACAATTTCGCCGCTTCGTGTGCGGTCAAAAAAGACAGGCGACAGTGCCGTCAGCTTTCCGAACACATCCCGGCGTAGATCATTGACGACGCGCTCGCCCAATATGATGACGAAATAGTAGCGACTGGCACTGGACAGCGCCAGAAAACCAACGGCAAGAATGAGCCAGCCGGTATAATGATCGACCAGCGCCACATTGTCCTGACTGAGCCCCTGATCAATCAGCCCGCGCACCAGCACCGGCAGCGAAAGGGTCGCAGCCGAGGCCACCACAAGCGAGACAATTGCCATGATCACCATGGAACGATATCGCAAGGCATAGGGCACAAGGCGCAAGAGTGGTTGCAGGCGAGCGGAAGCCGGAACTGGCGTATCTGTCATGATTGCTCCAAACGAGTCCTGCCATGCGTTTCGACCGTGAAAAACGGCTGCGGCAGGAGTTGAAGGCCCAATTCGAGCCCATTGGCAAAGCGATGCGTTCACATTCACCGGAAAATTCTCGATCCCGGCCGCTTTTTTCTTCTTCTAGATAAGCAACGGGCTTGTATATCGCAACGCACTGCGGTATAGGGTCCAACGAATTATTTCTACGGCTGTGTGGCCACTCGCCCGCAGCCGAACTTTATGGATCAGACAGAATGGCCGTCCTGAAGCAGGGGGCATCGCGATCCAAGGGCATTCTTTCGCTCGGCTCGACAGCTTCGGGACAGAGGCGAACGGCAGAATGCAGGAAACCAAATTTGGAGCAGGTCTGCCCTTGGTTAGGGAGAAGCGCTTGCTCTAGCGCGAAGGACGTTCAAAATGAAAAAAGATATCCATCCTGAGTATCACACGATCAAAGTCGTCATGACCGATGGCAGCGAATTCACCACCCGTTCGACCTACGGCTCCGAAGGTGACACGCTGAACCTCGATATTGATCCGACCTCCCATCCTGCATGGACCGGCAACACCGGCAACCTGCTCGACCGTGGTGGCCGTGTGTCTCGCTTCAAGGACAAATTCTCCGGCTTCCTGGGCTCCTAAGATCCAGGCGACATTGCCAGACCAATTCAAAAACCCGGCGCTTCAAAAGCACCGGGTTTTTTTCGTCTTCAGAGCAAGGCTGACCTTAAGGCCTTCGCCGGCCTACTTCTCATCAAAACTCATCGCGGTAATCCGGCCGATCCAGAAGGGATGGATTTCCCCCTTGGCGGCCCGGGATATGGTGAAGCTGTGCGGGATCATCATACGCCCTACCTGCCGGTAGTCACCGCGAGCCACATGCTCACCAGACCCATGATAGGGCGTTGTCAGATCGCCATCTTCCTCCGCCTGCATCGACGTCATCCGCCCGTCTGCATCAAAATGGGCCACCATCTTCGCGGACATGTCACCAACTGACACGATGGCCCGCGCGCTGTCCTCGTCAACCGGCTCCCACCGCACTGGTCCACCGGGAAGCAGCGCCTGAGGATAAAGCGCACTTTCCAAAAGCCACCGCCTGAGCGAAATCCGGTCCAGCTCCGGAGTCTGCTTCTCATCCACCACGGTGATCATGGACAGAAGCTTGGCCTTCATCTCCATCTCGCCATGTGCGTAGAAGTCATAGGCACGCGCCCAGGCACCCAGGAAGATTGGCGTTGTCGCAGAAAAAACCATGGCCGGGGTTGTGGTGGCGATCACCTGTTTGGCGGTGGTCGGCTCAAACCCGTCTGTCAGCGGGCGGCGAAAATCCCCTTCCTCACTGAGCCGAACGACCTTGTAATCCGGAAGCGGTCCCCGAATGCTGAAGGCAAAATAGCGCCTCACAGGCTCGGGCAGCTCCGCAACCTGGTCCGGATCAAAAGAGATCGGCTGTGCCTTGGCGCCAATCTCAGCCACGGTTTGCTGAAACGCAGCAATATCCGCTTCCGTTTGTCTCATCTGCACATAGCCATAGACCGACAGAGCTACGATCGCCGCCGCTGCTACATATCCGGTTTTCCTCAAGATCTTCATATCACTCATTTCCCCTAACTGACCTGCCACCGACTCGTGATCGCCTAAACAGGCAAACATTTCGTCTGCTCACATCGTACACATATGTACACTCAGCTTGACGATCAAGTACATTCGTGTACAGTCGAGAAAATTTTTGACAGATCCCCAAAAGGGCAACCGACTTTGACCAATCGCGAAGAGAGACAAAAGCAGATCGAAACCGCCGCCCTCGACCTGCTGCGCGAGAAGGGCTATCGCAGCACATCCATGCTGCAGATCGCCAAGAAAGCCAAAGCCTCGAACCAGACCCTCTACGCCTGGTATGGCAACAAGCAAACTCTGTTCAAATCGATCATCGAGAGAAATGGCGCACTGGTACGTCGTCATCTTCAGGACGCATTGAGTGCCAGCAGCAATCCGCTGTCGGCCCTTGAAACACTGGGACCCTTGCTTCTGGGCTACGCCTGCGGTGAGCAAGCCATCATCATCAGCCGCGCCGCCGTGACAGACGCATCAGAAACCGGCCTTCTGGGGGAAGCCGTCGAAGAGGTGGCCCGCGATACAGTGGTCCCCCTCATCAAATCGCTAATGGAACGACTGGAAAAAAGCGGAGACTTCACATTCGGCAGCGATGCACAAGACGCAGCAGAAACCTATGTCGCCCTGCTGTTTGGCGAACTGCAGATCCGGCTGGCCCGTGGCAACATAGCCCCCTTGAATGACGACGCCATCAACAAAAGAGCGGCGCGCGCCTTTGCGCTAACCTGCCGCCTGTTCGCATCCGATCCCTAGGCAAAGAAAAAGGCGCTCGAAAGCGCCTTTGATGTATCAGAGCGGACCAATCGCCGCCCGCCGTGTGCCTTTCTTGGAAAGGCCTAGTCCGCAGCTCTCATGGCAAACGCACTGGCAATCATGCCGATCTGGTCGCCAACCGGGTTGGATTGTTCGGTCACGGTTTCCGGCTCCTGCGACTTGCGCGAATAGATCACATCATCGAGATGACGAATGCGCTTTTGCAGATGCAGCGACTGATCGATCAATTCCCTCAATCGAAGAGGCAGTTCATCCCATCCGGGACCGTCCTTGGCAGTAGAAAGACCGTGCAGGCGAACCTTGTTTTTCTCCTGTCCGGCCTGCTCAAGGCTCATTTCGCCCTCATTGACAGCACGCTGCAGCAGCAACCAGGAAGCCATCTGCATGAGACGTGTCGTCAGACGCATGGATTCGGTTGCATAAGCAAGAGAGGCAACACGGGGGAGACTTTTCGCCTCCATGCGGCCATCGCCATCCAGATAGTCGGCGGCTTCTTCAACCAGAGCCATACCATCGCGGAAAAGCGTTTTGAAACTATCGGAGTCCGCCAGTTTCGCGCCGAAGAAAACTGGATCTGAGTTTTTGTTGTGCCTAGGCTTGTCGTTCATAAGACCTCCAACTGTCTGGCCTTGCCTACCATGATCGGTGTGTCATATTCAAACAGGCAATACGCCAACGCGTTATCTGTTGGACTATAAAGCACAAACTGTGCCAATCGCGACACACGCACTTTGCACGATTGACGGTCAGTGACGACATTCGCGCTGTCGCACCCTTTCTTCAGACTATCAGAAAAAGATCTGATATTCTAACACTTCATCACTCATTGACGGAGCCTTCGGCAAGGAGAGAAGGGCTCGAACGGCGCGCTCGGAAGAGCCGCATCTTGTACACAGTTGCTGTGCAAATCCCTCAACACTTGACACTCCACCCCAAAAAAGCGGCGCCAGATCCAAGGTCAACATTGCACATTGCGAAGGGGAAGCACAGTCAAACTGCATTTCTCATTCAATGATTATAGATAACCATGCGCAATAAGCGCCACCTTCAAATCGTAAACAGAACACATTCATAAAAAAAGAGCCGCGACAAGCGGCTCTCAGGAGTTAACAGGGAGGCGTCAAACAGAGTGACAGGAGCCACTCGAAATCCATAAGCTATGGATACTTAGTATTTAAACTTAACTTTATTAATAAATGGTTAATGGTAAGAAAAAGATTAAAATCAGCTCCCTAATGGATGAAAAATAGCAGACATCTACAATTAAAGGCTCACTTTCAAAACAAATCGCAAAAGATCTACTTAAGATCATCCAAAAGACCTGATCGATCACACCGCAAGCCCGCCTCTCGCTTTTCGACAACTTCTCCGCTTCACCATTGAGCCCATTTCACCCGCCGCCCGGATGGGTTAGAAAGAGGCAAATCGAACAGGAAGAGGTGCTGCTATGTCCAACCCGAACACCATGAAAGCAGTTCTGGCGCCAGAGCCCGGAGGCCCCGAAGCGCTGCAATTTGTCGACCGACCGGTCCCCGTTCCTTCTGAACATGAGGTTCTGATCAAGGTCGAGGCTGCAGGCGTCAACCGTCCCGACTGCATCCAGCGCGCTGGCGACTACCCGCCTCCCCCGGGCGCATCGGACATTCTGGGCCTTGAGGTCGCAGGGGAAATTGTCGCCGTGGGCAGCGCCGTCAGCGGGGCCAAGCCAGGTGACAAGACAACGGCTCTGGTCTCAGGCGGCGGCTACGCGGAATATTGCCTTGCCCATGAAGGAAGCCTCCTGCCCGTACCGCAAGGCTGGAGCATGGTCGAGGCGGCCAGCCTGCCCGAGACCTTCATCACGGTCTGGCACAATGTGTTCCAGCGCGGGGCGCTGCAGCCGGGTGAGCGTCTCCTGATCCATGGCGGCTCCTCGGGGATCGGCATCACCGCCATCCAGCTCGCCAAACTGTTCGGCGCCTCGGTCGCTGTCACCGCAGGCAGCGAAGAGAAATGCAAGGCCTGCCTTGACGCTGGCGCAGATCTCGCCATCAACTATCGCGAACAGGAGTTCGTCACCGAGCTCAAGACCTGGACCAACCGCAAGGGGGTTAACGTGATCCTCGACATGGTTGGCGGCGACTATATCTCCAAGAACTATGTTGTGGCCGCCGAAGACGCCCGCATCGTCCAGATCGCCTTTCTCAAGGGAGGCATCGCCGAAGCGGACTTCCGTCGCCTGATGATGAAACGGCTGATCCACACCGGATCGACCCTGCGCGCCCGCTCCGACGAGATCAAGGCCGGGATCGTCACCGAACTGAAGCAGAAGGTCTGGCCAAAACTCGCGAAAAACGAGGTAAAGCCCTATATTTTCAAAACCTTCCCATTCGATGAGGTGGTCAAGGCCCATGCGTTGATGGAAAGCTCCAATCACATCGGCAAGATCATGTTGACACTCGACTAGTTGTTCGGTCCCGGGATTTGATGGATCGGATTCATTTTGAATCTTTCCGGATCCTCTGTCCACTTTTTGCAGATAAATTCGTATGGGGTCAGGCCCCTTAGCGTCTTCAATCGTCTAGCGAAGTTGTAGGCATCTATGAAAACAGCCAGATGCTTCTGGAGTTGCTCGTGATCGTCGTAATGGAACCGTTTGACGGTGGCATCCTTAATAGTCCGGTTCATCCTCTCGACCTGACCGTTGGTCCATGGGTGCTTCACTTTTGTCAGGCGGTGTTCAATGCCGTTTCCAGTGCAGACCCGGTCAAAGATGTGCTGGAACTCATGGAGATCGCGAGACCGATTGGTGAACTGGATGCCATTGTCGGTCAGAACAGTATGGATGGTATAGGGCACAGTGGCGACCAGATTGCGCAGGAACTGTGCAGCATTCATCTTTCCTGCCTTGGTATAGAGTTCAACGAAGGCATACTTGGAAGTCCGGTCAATAGCCACAAAGAGATAGAGCTTGCCTTCAGCTGTCTGTACCTGGGCAATATCGATATGGAAATAGCCGATCGGATAGCTCTTGAAACGCTTCTTTGGCTGCTTGTCGCCTTCGACACTCGGTAGTCGCGAAACTCCGTGTCGTTGCAGGCATCTGTGCAGTGAAGAGCGCGTCAGATGCGGGATTGTCGGCTGGAGTGCATAAAGGCAGTCGTCGAGAGGCAACAAGGTATGCCTGCGGAAGGCGACAATGGTCGCTTCTTCTTGCCGCGAAAGCACAGTCGAACGTGGCTCCTTCGGTCCGGTTCTTAAGTCCGCTTGTGAGGTGCGCGTCTTCCACTTGACGACCGTTTTCTGATTGATGCCGTATCGCTTGGAAAGCACTCTCAGGCTCTCTTGACTATTTTGTATTGCTCGACGGACTGCCTCTGTCGTCGTGGCGCTGCCGTGTAGAACTTGGCCCATAGTGCTTCCCTCCATTCAAATGAGAAAGGTGCACCATCAAAGCATGGGATCAAACAACTAGGCCGAAGGGCCCGCCGACCACGGCACGCTTGTTAGGGATCTGTTCACCGCGTTTGGAGGAAGTCCGTTATTTTGACTAGCATCCTCCAAATTTGAAACAAAAAAGTAAGGCAGATCGCGTTCAATAAGGCTCTCCAATCCCTAAATGCGCCGGGATTCCCGGCACATTGTGACAGGACGAGCCAGACCGATGCCTGCGATCAAAGATCTACGACGTGCCTTTCACAAGGCCGCCACCTCGATAGCCCGCCGACCCAGCGCCAATTGCAAAGCGTTTGGCAAGGATGAGAGCGGGGCTATCGCCATCATTTTTGCGCTCGCACTGATCCCGATTCTGATGATGATCGGGGCGGCGGTCGACTATTCGCGCATAGCCCTCAATCGCTCGGAAGCCCAGGCTGCGCTCGACGCAGCAACGCTAGCCGCAGTCAAGAAGGCAGAAGTCCTGACCGATGACGAAGTGCGCGAAATGGTCGAGGACTTTGTTGCTGCCAACCTGCCCGCCGGCGTTGATCTCAACATCGATCTGGTTGAGATTTCGCGCCAGCCGAGCAACCTGAAAGTCTGGTCAAGCGGCGAGACCAAAACCACTTTCATGCGCCTTGCGGGTATCGAATCCTCCGAGTTCAAGGCCAACAGCAGCGCCATTGCGGGTGACAAGACGGTGGAAATTGCGCTCGTCCTCGACAACTCCGGTTCAATGGGTGGCAGCAGATTGAGAGCCCTCAAGGAAGCAGCCAACAGTCTCATCGATATCCTGGAAGAAAACACGGACAAGCCCGAAGACCTCAGCATTGCCGTTGTGCCATTCAATCATCTGGTGCGGATTGACACGGGCAGCAAAAATGCGAGCTGGTTGGACAAGGGGGCCAGATCCTCGATCCATCGCAAGAATCTGCCGCCCAACTCCAACCGTTTCGAGCTGTTTGAAACCCTGACCGACCCCTACACCAATCGGCCGGAGGAATGGGAAGGATGCATGGAGGCGCGCATGCACCCCTATGACATCAAGGATACATCCGCCAGTTCCACTTATCCGGACAGCAATTTTGTCCCCTTCTTCTTCCCGGACACCCATGAAGATCACAACTCCCACTACAACAGCAACAACAACTATCTGTCCTGCGACAGCGGTTACTGGGGTGGCTGGGGCGGCTGGGGCGGCTGGGGTGGAGGTTCCAACAATTGCAACACCTCAGCAGACGGGGCTCTGTGGGACAGATATGGCGAGTATTACGAGCAGAAGCTCAACTCGGGAAAGGGGCCGAACGACAGCTGTTACGTCGAGCGAATCACGCCCCTGACCACCCAAATGTCTACGGTGCGTACGAGCATCCGCAATCTGGATGCAAACGGCAACACCAACATCCACATGGGTACGATCTGGGGCCTGCGCGCGCTGTCGCCACAACCTCCCTACTCGGAAGGCCGGCCCTACTCAGACGACGAAAACCTGAAATTTCTCATCATTATGTCTGATGGTGCCAACACCTATGGCAGCTACCAGGCCTATGGCTGGTCGAGCGACGGCAGGATTAGCGGCTCGGGAAGTACGGTGCGCGAGATGAACAAGCGCACCAAGGAATCCTGCCAGGCAGCAAAAGACGACAAGGTCATTGTCTACACGATCGCCTACGGCAATCTTGACAGCGACACCACAACCTTGCTCAGAGATTGCGCCACCAGTGCGGACAACGCCTACACGCCCAAGAACACGTCCGACATGATTAAGGTGTTCAAGGATATTGCCGAAGCGCTGACCACAATCCGACTCACTGAATAGTGAGACAGCGCGTCCACGGCTAAAATCAGAGGCTTACAGCGTTAAAAAGCAAGAAAATGCGGCTCATAACCTGTTATGAGCCCTTTTCTTGTTTGCGCCAAAGCGTCATAGCAAGTATAGTCCCCCCATTCCCTGTCAATTCTTGCGAAACTGATAAGGCTGATCTGGAGAGAATTCAGGTCGAGCAACAATGAGGATGTACCATGTCGAATGCACCACTGATGCCGAAAGCAACTGCAGTTTGGCTGGTCGATAACACAGCCCTGTCTTTCGATCAGATTGCTGCCTTCTGCAAACTGCACCCGTTGGAAGTCAAAGCGATTGCCGATGGCGAAGCCGCCCAGGGCATCAAGGGCTTGGACCCGATCATGACCGGCCAATTGACCCGCGAAGAAATCGATAGGGCCCAGAAGGATCCAGCCTACCGGATCAAGCTTGCGCCGCCCAAGGTGATCGTGCCTGAGCCCAAGCGTCGCGGCCCGCGCTATACACCCGTCTCCAAGCGTCAGGATCGCCCCAACGCCATTCTGTGGCTGATCCGAAATCATCCAGAGCTGAAGGATCAGCAGATCGTCCGCTTGGTGGGCACGACCAAACCGACCATCGAGGCGATTCGCAGCCGCACCCATTGGAACAGTGCGCAGCTGACTCCCATGGATCCGGTGACACTGGGCATTTGTAAGCAGATTGATCTTGATCTCGAGGTCAAGAAATCAGCAGCTGACGCCCCTGCCCGCCCCGATGTGCAGGAAGACCAAACCCTTCTGTCTGCCGAAGAAACCGTCAGTCATGCAGATCCGTTCGGCAACTTCAAAAAAGCCGAAGAAGAGCCTGCCGACGACGAGAAAGTTCCGGACGCAGCATCCGTCTTCGCCAACTTCCAGCCATCCTCCAAGGATGACGACGAAGACGACGAGAACAACGGCTAAAGCCGCACATCTCGCTCCTTGCGATCAATCACACAAAAAAGGCCGGGACATCATCCCGGCCTTTTTAATTGTCAGCTCGGCAATCAATCCGCCCACTCAGATGCCATGCTCACGCAGGGCATGCTCGATTTCATCAAGGATCGCCGGATCATCGATGGTCGCAGGCATTCTATAGTCTTCGTGGTCAGCAATCGCACGCATTGTCCCGCGCAGAATCTTGCCTGACCGCGTTTTGGGCAGCCGATCCACCGCCACAGCGATCTTGAAAGCAGCAACCGGACCGATCTTCTCGCGCACCAGACCGATCAGTTCCTTTTCGATATCGATCGGCGCACGATCAACACCGGTTTTCAAAACCACGAACCCGGCCGGCAATTGACCCTTGAGCTTGTCGGCGATCCCGATCACGGCACACTCGGCCACATCCGGATGCGCTGACAGAACCTCTTCCATGGCGCCGGTGGACAAGCGATGGCCAGCCACGTTGATGATGTCATCGGTACGCGACATGATGTAGAGATAGCCATTCTCGTCCATATAGCCCGCATCGCCTGTCTGATAATATCCCGGGAATTCATCCAGATAGCTCGTTCTGAACCGTTCGTCATTCTGCCACAGGCCGGGAAGGTTCCCCGGTGCCATCGGCAGCTTGATCACGATATTGCCCATCTCGTTGGCAGGCACCGGATGACCATCAGCCCCCACGATCTGCACATCGTAGCCCGGCATCGCCACGGTTGGTGAGCCATGCACCACCGGCAAAAGCTCAACACCAACCGGATTGGCTGCGATTGCCCATCCCGTCTCGGTCTGCCACCAATGATCGATCACTGGAACCTTCAGCATATCTTCGGCCCACTGAACCGTGTCGGGGTCAGCGCGCTCCCCGGCAAGGAACAGGGTCCGAAGGCAAGAAAGATCGTATTTGGCAATGAACTCGCCCTTCGGATCCTCTTTCTTGATGGCGCGAAAAGCCGTCGGCGCGGTAAACAGGGCAGCAACATTATATTCGTTGATAACCCGCCAGAAGGTTCCGGCATCCGGCGTTCCAACCGGTTTGCCTTCAAACAGCACCGTTGTCGCCCCATAAATCATCGGCGCATAGACAATGTAGGAATGCCCGACGACCCAGCCGACATCCGAGGCGGCCCAGAAGACCTCTCCGGGCTTGATGTCATAGAGATATTGCATGCTCCAGTTAAGCGCCACCAAATGCCCGCCATTGTCGCGCACGACACCCTTGGGCTGGCCGGTGGTGCCGGAGGTATAGAGGATGTAGAGCGGATCGGTCGCAGCAACCGGAACGCATGGCACAGACCGCCCCTCGGCAATCACCGCGTCAACCGCACGAGCGTAGTCGACATCCCGCTCCTCGGTCAGATCGCAGGAAAGCTGATCGCGTTGAAAGATGATGAGGGCCGAGGGTTTGTGTGTTGCCAGTTCGATGGCTTCGTCAAGCAATGGCTTGTAGGCGATGGTCCGATTCGGCTCGATGCCGCAGGAGGATGAGACGATGGCCTTGGGCTTGGCATCATTGAGGCGCGTCGCCAACTCGTTTGCCGCAAAGCCTCCGAACACCACGGAATGGATGGCCCCGATTCGCGCACAGGCAAGCATCGCAAAGGACGCCTGCGGGATCATCGGCATGTAGATGATGACGCGGTCGCCCTTCTCCACGCCCTGATCCAGAAGAACCGCAGCCAACCCTTCGACCTGCTTTTTGACGTCAGAATAGCTGTAACGCGCCTTGGTGCCGGTGATCGGGCTGTCATAGATGATTGCATCCTGATCGCCTCGCCCGGCTTCGACATGCCGATCCACCGCATTGTAACAGGTGTTGCACTCGGCTCCGGCAAACCAGCGACCATAAACGCCGGCATCCTCGTCAAACACTTTATCGGCCGGCTTATACCAGTCGATTGTCTCCGCAGCCTTGCCCCAAAATCCTTCCGGATCCCGTTTCCACCCTTCATAGAGTTCTTTATACTCACCAGCCATACGTAAGCCTCCCAGCGTAAAAGCAATTTGGCTATGTCTAGCGTGCCACCCTACGTCAGGTCTATTCGGCGAAAGGAGGAAGAGAAGCCGATTTTTCTGTGACTTTCTCCCTAGTTAATACGTAAAATCCCCAAGTCACAATGACCAGACTGCCCATATTTCGTGCACGTAAAGGGAAGCGGTCTGATTCAGACACACGCAATCAAGCTCAAGCCAGCATTCTGGGCTGCGACCTAAGGCCAGCTATACAAGAGCCTTGTCAAATGCCTTTGACTTTCCCGCCCGCAACGCTCTAGACAAGACCTGACAACCCGCCAAGCGAAAGTCTTCGCATGCTCACCGATCCAATTTTCTATCTTGCAGCTGTCCCAGCTGTCATTCTGGTTGGCCTTTCAAAAGGCGGCTTCGGCGGGTCTTTGGGCATGTTGGGCGTGCCGCTCATGGCATTGGTGATCTCGCCGATTCAGGCGGCTGCAATTTTTCTGCCTATCCTGATTTGCATGGACATCGTCGGCCTCTATTCCTATCGCGGCAAGGCAAACTGGCAGGTTCTCAGGGGCATTCTGCCCTATGCCCTTGTCGGCATCACTGTTGGCTGGCTGCTTGCCGATCTGGTGGATGAGAATATCGTGAGACTGATGGTCGGACTGGTGGCTCTGGCCTTCGTGCTTGACTATGTTGTCAGAATCCTGCGCAAAAAAGAGTTCGGCACACGCGGGCCGATCTCCGCCGCAGTATGGGGCACGACGGCAGGCTTCACCAGCTTCGTAGCGCACGCCGGTGGCCCACCCTTCCAGATCCACACGCTGCCCATGGGCATGCACCGCATAACCTTCGTTGCCACATCGGTCTATTTCTTTGCCACCGTCAACACGGTCAAGCTGATCCCCTATTTCTTTCTAGGGCAGTTCTCCACCCAAAATCTATGGACAACGCTGGTGTTGTTGCCGCTGGCTCCGCTCGCCATGATCACCGGCATCAAGCTGGTTCATCTGGTCAGCCAGACCTTTTTCTATCGTCTTGCCTACATCGGCATGTTTGTCATCGCGCTCAAGCTTTGCTCGGACAGTCTGTTGTCATTCATGTAAGCGCGCCAAGTCGATCAAATCCCTTTTTCCAATTGCACTGCAGTTTCTCCTTAGCGATCATGGCAGGGAAAAGCACCTATGTTTGTCGCCTAAGATGAACCGGTGCAAGGGAGGGACGCATGTCAAACAATCCATTTTCCAAACATCTGGACCAGAACCCGGCCAATTATGTGCCGCTGTCGCCCGTGACATTTCTGGAACGTGCAGCCCTCACCTATCCTGATCACACCGCCTGGGTGCATGGTCAGACACGCGAGAAGTACGCCGATTTCTACACCCGCTGCCGCCAACTGGCCTCGGCACTCTCAAGCCGCGGCATTGGTCGAGGCGATGTTGTGTCAGTCATGCTACCCAACGTGCCCTCTATGCTCGAGATACACTATGCTGCTCCGATGATCGGCGCGGTCCTGCACGCAATCAACACGCGCCTTGATCCGCCGGTCATTGCGTTCCAGCTTGAGCACGCCCAGACGAAGCTCATCATCATCGACACCGAATATGCCGAAGCCATGAAGGACGCCCTGGCCATCGCCGAGATCGATCCTGTGGTCGTGCAATATTCGGACCCGGAATTTGCGCAGGAAGGACCATGGCTGGGCGAACTCGACTATGAAAGCCTCGTGAAAGAAGGCGATCCGACCTTCGATTGGCCCGGCCCGGTGGACGAATGGGATGCCATCGCTCTCAACTACACCTCCGGGACGACCGGAGATCCCAAAGGCGTTGTCTATCATCACCGTGGCGCCTATCTCATGGGCTATGCCAACATCGTTTCCGCCAAGCTCTCCCATCAGCCGGTCTATCTCTGGACGCTACCGATGTTCCATTGCAACGGCTGGTGTTTTCCATGGTCTCTTTCGGTTGTGGCCGGCACCCATGTCTGCCTGCGCGCCGTGCGAGCCAAGCCCATCTTCAAGGCCATCAACGAAGAAGGCGTCACGCATCTGTGTGGTGCCCCGATCGTCATGTCGACGCTGCTGAACGCCCCGGACGAAGACAAGCAGCCATTGCCACACACCGTCGAATTCATCACTGCAGCTGCCCCGCCGCCCGAAGCGATACTGGCAGGCATGACCCGGGAAGGCTTTCAGGTCACCCACGTCTATGGCCTCACCGAGACCTATGGGCCCTCTGTCATCAACGAATGGAAGGAAGACTGGAACGAGCTATCCCCACAGGAACAGGCGTCGAAAAAGGCCCGTCAGGGCGTTCGCTACCCTGCACTTGAAGGCCTCTCGGTACGCAATCCGGCAACCATGGAACCCGTCGCACCGGACGGAGACACCATCGGGGAGGTCATGTTCCGCGGCAACATCGTCATGAAGGGCTATTTCAGGAACGAAGGCGCAACCAATCAGGCCTTTTATGATGGCTGGTTCCACTCTGGAGACCTCGCCGTCATGCATCCCGACGGATACATCCAGATCAAGGACCGATCCAAGGACATCATCATCTCTGGAGGCGAGAATATCTCCTCCATTGAAGTGGAGGATGCACTCTACAAGCATCACGATGTAGAAGCGGCCGCAGTCGTCGCACGACCTGATGACAAGTGGGGCGAAACCCCTTGCGCCTTTGTCGAACTGAGCAAAGGGCACACCACAACAGAAGAAGACCTGTTCAACTGGTGTCGAGATCATCTGGCCCATTACAAGGTGCCCAAGACCATCATCTTTACCGACTTGCCCAAGACATCAACGGGCAAGATTCAGAAGTTCCTGTTGCGCAAGAAAGCCAAGTCGCTCTAGGCCAGAACGTCTCTGGGCGAATTGAAAGCCCCTTCGCAGTCTATTGCTTCCCGCGCTGCAGCAGCTTCCTGAAGCCGTTCCGGATGGCTGATGCGATCAGTTTGGGAACGGCATTCTTCATGGCATGCATGGTTTTGATATCGATTTTTTGGCGCAATTCGGTGGTCTTTTTTGCGATACTCTCACCGATGGGGCTGCCGTAGAACTCATCCAGTGCCACCAGCTCTTCATAGGTAAAGGTGTTGACGATATCATCCTCAAGCTCGCTGTAGGCCTTCTGCAATTCCTTTGCCAGAACGCCGCTGATGCCCCGCAGCATCTTTTTCTCCTGCTCCTCCGTCATCTTGGGAAAGCGCAGCCGCAACATCTTGCCGAACGGCTTCATGGCCTCGTCGATCGTGGCTTGGGCATCCATGGCATTATAGAGCTGGCGTGCCCACATCCGCGCGAGCTCTTCCTTCTCTTGTGCACTTTTGGCGTGGCAGGGAGCGGTTCCGATAAACACAAGCAGGATTGTAACAAAAACGGGATATCGTCTGATGAGCATGGTGGGCCAGCCTCCTGCATTGTGCGAGCGGTTCAAATCACCCCGCCGACACCACACATGGAGCGCACGCCCTGATCAGATGCCTGATTGGTCGATGGGCAACTTGGGAATATTATCCCATAAAGACTGGCATGTACAAAACATAAAAACAACCCAAAGTCGCAAGCAAAGACATCAAAAAAGCCGCGGGGATTGCCGCGGCTTGGTCATCTTCGGAGTAGGAGAGGATCAGCTCACGGTTTGCAAACCGCTGATCTCATCCTTCATCTGAAGTTTTTTTCGTTTCATTTCGGCAATTTGGAGTTCGTCAACGGATGGATGGGTAAATGCTTCTTCGATTTCCTTATCCAGTTCATCATGTCTGCGCTGCAGTTCCTGGATACGTGAATCTAACGACATATATGCCTCCATATGTTTGAATACGACGTAAGAAGTGTGACACATTCGCAAAAACCTGTCGATAGATTTCCTTGTGAAATTGACTTACAATATATTAAGTGCGAATGGCATAGGTTTGCCATCATTCCGCCGTTTTCACCATTCGAATCTTGCAAAGTTGATTCGAATAATGTATTGAAATTGCTGTAAATTACACGTTTGGCGGCAAAGCTATGACCGAAGAAGAAGAATCTGCAGTCCGCGCCCAGATGGCGCTGCTGAAAACCGAGCACGGCGATCTAGATCTGGCCATTCATGCCCTCGAAAGCCGGCCGGGTGGAAATGCTTTGCCCATACAGCGCATGAAGAAGAAAAAACTACTGCTCAAGGACGAAATTCAGCGCCTTGAGAACAAGCTTTTTCCGGACATCATTGCATAATCGGACCGGTCACGGTTTATTAACGCCCGACACAGGATTTGCCCGGTAGAGCGATCAACAGATTGCGACGCCACAGCCGCATTATGTCTTGTCCCCCTCATATTTCCTTCTATACTCTGCGCTTCCAACGGCGACCCCGGTCGCATGAACCATGCAAATTCGAGGCAAACCGAAGGCGAGAAGGACCCGATCATGTCGACAAAGGACACGCCGGTCGCAATCATCATGGGCAGCCAGTCCGATTGGCCAACCATGCGCAATGCTGCTGAAATTCTCGACACGCTCGCCGTGCCCTATGAGGCGAAGATCATTTCCGCCCACAGGACACCCGACCGAATGGCCGACTTCGCCAAATCTGCAAGAGACGACGGGTTCAAGGTGATCATCGCAGGCGCGGGTGGCGCAGCGCATCTGCCGGGCATGACAGCGGCCATGACGCCCTTGCCGGTGCTTGGCGTGCCCATCCAGTCCAAGGCTCTCAGCGGACAGGATTCTCTTCTTTCGATCGTCCAAATGCCTGCGGGCATCCCCGTCGGCACCCTTGCCATTGGCCGCGCAGGTGCCGTCAATGCCGGGCTGATGGCGGCTGCCATTCTGGCAACGACCGACGCGGCTCTGGCCGAGCGGCTCGATGCATGGCGCACGGCCCAGTCCGACGCGATTGCCCTTGCACCGGTCGATGAAGATTGATCAACATCCCTTACCCCGTAAAGACCCAGAAAGTGACGTGACATGCTGCAACCAGGCGATACCATTGGCATTCTCGGAGGCGGCCAGCTCGGCCGCATGATGGCCCTCGCCGCCGCCAAACTGGGCCTTCATTGTCATGTCTTCTGCCCGGATCCGCATAGCCCGGCCTTTGCGGTGACCGCCTATTCGACCTGCGCAAACTATGAAGACTACAATGCGCTTGAGCAATTTGCCGAACAGGTTGCCTGCGTTACCTACGAATTCGAGAATATCCCCGCGCCGACGGTTGAGTTCCTGCGCGGCAGAATTCCGGTGCTGCCCGGCGATCAGGTACTAAAGACCTCGCAAGATCGCCTGACGGAGAAAACCTTCTTCCAGTCCATCGGCATCCCGACAGCAGGCTTTGCAGAAATCAATTCCGCCGAAGAATTGAAGTCAGCCGCCCAGACCCTTGGCTTGCCAGCGCTCGTCAAGACCCGGCGCTTTGGTTATGACGGCAAGGGCCAGATCTTTCTCAAGCCTGAAACCGATCTGGACAGCGCATGGGAAACACTGGGTGATCTGCCTGCAATTCTGGAAGCCTACGTACCGTTCGAGCGCGAAATTTCCGTGATCACGGCCCGCAATGCGCAAGGACAGACGGCGACCTATGACATCGCCGAGAATGTACATCGCAACCAGATTCTCCACACCACAACCATTCCCGCCGCCATCTCTGCCGAGATCGCGCAGGAAGCCAGACGGATCGGCGAGACCGTCGCCAATGCCCTTGAGTATGTCGGCGTGCTTGCTGTTGAGCTGTTTCTCCTGCCTGAAGGCTACGCCCAGCGTCTGGTCGCCAATGAAATGGCCCCCCGTGTGCATAACTCAGGCCACTGGACGGAGAGCGCCTGCACGGTCTCCCAGTTCGAGCAGCATATCCGCGCCGTAGCAGGATGGCCGCTGGGTGACACGACCCGCCACAGCGACTGTGTCATGACCAATCTGATCGGGCAGGACATTGCCGACTGGCCCAACCTCACCGCTGAACCGGGCGGTGCCTTCCATTCCTATGGCAAGGCCGAGATCCGCGACGGACGGAAAATGGGTCATATCAACCGCATTTCTCCCAAGACAAATGCATGAACGTTGATTTTTGGCACATTTTCAGCAAAACAGGCCGCTTGCAGGTGGACAAGCAACCAGAGGTCTGGTAGAAACCCCTCCAAAGTTCGGGCGCTGCTCAGGCGGTGGCCGATTTTTTTCATCGAAAATCCACACATCACGAACTTAGGGAATGACGCGTGCAGGTACTCGTCCGCGATAACAATGTCGACCAAGCCTTGAAGGCGCTGAAGAAAAAACTCCAGCGTGAAGGCGTATTCCGCGAAATGAAAATGCGGAACTTCTATGAAAAGCCATCTGAAAAGAAGGCTCGTGAAAAAGCTGAAGCTGTGCGCCGTGCGCGCAAATTGGCTCGCAAACGCTTGCAGCGTGAAGGTCTGATCCCTTCCAAAGGTCGCGGTCGATAAGACCCGCTGACCCTAGGACCCTTTGGGGACTATAACGCTGGCGTTTTAAACGTCGGTCCAGACCTATTTTGATGAAAGTTCGGTGATTGTTGCTCAGGTCTCGCTTGCGGGACCTGAGGTCGTTGCATGGGCAGGTTTCTGTCAAGTGGCGATGACATTCAGGGCGGCTTCCGCAACGGATGATCAACCATTTCCAAGTCTTCATCAATTGACAGCTTGCCCGTATAGGGTAGACATGTCTATCACAGGAAATGCCGAAATATGGCAGACTTGTTCCAGTCTGCCCAATTTCTGACAGACTGCTCTGTCTTTTGTGGCATAATCCTGTAAGACGGCAATCATGCTGTCTCATGTTTTTTTGAGAGGTTTGCTTCATGCTCCGCCAGATGGTCCGATCACGCAATGTCCGGCAGCTTCTTGCCATTGCGGGTCTCTCTTTGAGCTTGGCGGCATGTCAAACTGCCGGCCTCAACGGCACCGCCGATTTCGACAGAAATGCCGGCACTGCTGATAACATCGCTTCACTCAATCAGGTCATTGCCCAGAATCCAAATGACGCGAATGCCTATAACATCCGTGGCACCGCCTATGGCCGGTCCGGACAATATTCGCTCGCCATTCAGGATTTCACCAATGCCATCGCGCTCAATCCGAATTTCCATCAGGCCTATGCCAACCGCGCGCTGATTTACAAGAAGACCAACAGTCCGCAGCAGGCCCTGTCTGACTACAACCGGTCCATCATGCTCAACCCGAGCTACGATGTTGCCTTGATCGGTCGCGGCGATCTGTTCCGCACCCAGGGTGATCCGGGGCGTGCCATTACGGACTATAATCAGGCCATCGCTTCCAAGACCCGGGATCCGCGCGCCTATTATTATCGCGGGCTGATCTTCCAGCAGCAGCGTAATCACAGCCAGGCGATTGAAGACTTCACCTATGCCCTCAGCCTTGATGCCTCCAATTCGGATGCCTTCAACGCGCGCGGTCTGAGCTACCTTGCCCAGAACGATATGCGCGGCGCCTTGGGCGATTTCTCAAACGCGGTCCGTCTTGACCGCGACAACTATCGCGCCTGGACCAATCAGGGCCTCGCTCTGGAGAAGGAAGGCGACTACAAACGCGCCTATGATTCCTTCCAGCGGGCAAAAGCAATCGAATCCAATTATCAGCCCGCCATCGACGGCATGAACCGGACACGCAAGCGGCGGTTCAACTAAAGCATATCGCAATTAATTAACCTCATACCCGGCAGCTTTGAAGTCGTTCAGACACTCCTTGGCAGAATAGAGGTCACAAATGTCACCGATCGCGTCTGAGATTGTATCGAAGCTTCTGGCTGCTCGCTTGCGCAGCAGTGTCTTGAGTTTGGAATATGCCATTTCGATGGGATTGAGGTCCGGTGAATATGGCGGAAGAAACAGCAGCCATGCTCCCTTTGATTTGACGAGCTTGTGAGCTTTCTCACTTTTGTGGAAGGCGACATTATCGAGGATGACGATGTCGCCAGCAGACAGGGTCGGCAGTAGTTGAGTTTCAATCCAAGTTTCAAAGATACGTCGGTTCATCGGAGCATTGACGATCCAGGGCGCAACCATCCCACGGGATCTCAAACCAGCGATGAAGGTCTGGGATTTCCAATGACCAAAAGAAGCGTGGGCGCGATAGCGCTGTCCTTTTGGTGACCATCCAGACCGTTTGGTCAGCTTCGTGTTGGTTGATGTCTCATCGATAAAGATCAATCGGGACAATGCTTTGTTGAAGAAAGGCCGGCGCTGATTGATCCATACATACCGATCATGAGCAATCGCGGCCCGTAGCTGTTCAGTGGCTACCAGACTTTTTTTTATGGCTCAGGCCGAGCCTGTGAAGCACGCGCCCAACGCTAGAGCGATGCACATGGACCCCGCGTTCAGCCAATTCCAGACAAAGCTCATCAAGCGTCAGATCGCCATTCTCAGACATGCGCCTTGTGATCCATTCATGATGCACACCCAACTTGCCTTTGTCTGGTCGGCCTTGCTTGCGAGGCTGCACAGAACCCGTCTCTTTCTTGAGAAGCATCAGGTTATTGACAAACCGTGGTGACACGCGGAAATGGCTGGCGGCCGCCCGATGCGAATGACCGGCATCAACAAATGAAGCAACACGTTCGCGCAATGCAATAGGAAGTGATTTGCCCATGATGATCCCCTTTTCTCAAAGGGAATCACAATTGGCAAAAAATGGGAATCCTGAATCTCATTAACTGCGACACGCTTTAGGACCGACGGCGGGATCTGATCCAAGCGCAGCCAGTGCGTGGATCAAAAAGTTCGACATAAAAAAGCCAGCCGCAACACGCTTGCGGCTGGCTTTTTGTTGTCAATGTCTGCTCATAAACGACGATTCGGTTTTTACCGAACCACCATTGCCACTGCTAAAGCAGGAAAATGGCCATCAGGATCAGCAGCAGAACAACGCCACCAGCACCATACTTGACCAGATTCATAAACAGATCATAGGTCTTGTTGTGTTCTTCATAGTCCATGACGGGATTGAGTTTGTCTGCCATCGGATCCTCCAGCGTTCACTCTCGGCCCTCATCCAAGGGGTTCTTCTGCGACAACATAGCGCAGGCAATCCATCAAGGCAATTGTCCCTCTGACGGAGTTGGCTCAGTCTGTGGCGCCAAATGACGGATCGAACTCGTTGGGTGCCTTGGGCAGAAGCCGACGGGCCGCTGACACGCGGTCTACACTGAAATCCTCGATCTGCTCATTGAACATCTCGTAGAAATTCAGTTCTGCCTTGAGATGCAGGAAGACACCGCCAAGACCAACCGCAGCACGGTTCATGAAGACGAACTCCCGAGGAACCCTCACAGGCCCCAAGCGCTTGAGGTCCTGACCGACACGAAATGCCTGCTTGCGGCCATACTCCAGCGGACTGATGCCATCGGCGATGGACCGCACCCGGTCATCCAGCATCGGGCCATAGATGAACTCGGCCCAGACATTAAGGGCATCAACCAGCTCCTTACTGAGATTGGTAAAGCCCCACGTCTCATAGGCATGGACAACCTGTTGGCGATCCCCCTTCTCAAGACCGTGATAGAGGTTGACCACCCCTTGCACGAATTCAGGAGGGAAGATGCGGATACAGCCATAATCAAAGAGATTTATGCCACCGACCCGGCCCTCTTCTTCAAACACCGTGTAGTTCCCCAAGTGCGGGTCGCCATGGATGAGACCATGATGCGCAAAGGGATACCACCAGGCATGAAACAGGCATTTGGTGATGTAATTCCTGTCTTCCTGACTGTGTTCGCGATAGTTGAGCAGCTTGCTGCCATCCAACCAGCTCATGGAAAGAAGGCGCGGCGTTGACAGATCGGCATGCAACTTGGGGACCCGGATATAATCCGTATCGCGGAAAATGGCGTGGTAAAGCTCCATATGCCAGGCTTCGCGGATATAATCGAGCTCCTCGCGCACCCGCTCGCCCAATTCCTTGCCGACCTCGCTGTTATCGATGGCCTTCTGGATGTTGCGATGAACCGCAAACAACATATCAAGCTGCTTGAGATCAGCCTCCACGGCGGACGCCATATCAGGATATTGCAGTTTGCACGCTAGCTTTTCGCCGTCTTCCAGAAAGGCCTTGTGCACCTGCCCCAGCGAGGCGGCAGCAGACGGTTCATGCTCGAAAGTGGCAAAACGCGTGCGCCAGTCGGCCCCGAGCTCGGTACGCATGCGCCGTTTGACGAACGCCCAGCCCATTGGCGGCGCGTCAGCCTGCAACTGGGCCAGCTCGGTTGAATATTCCGGTGGCACGAGATCCGGCACAGTTGCCAGCATCTGCGCCACCTTCATCAGTGGTCCTTTGAGATTGCCCAAGACCCGAGCGAGATCCGCCGCTTCCTTGACGACATCATCGTCACCCCCACGCCTCATCAGGCGCGATCCGGCGGCGCGCGCAACAAATCCGCCCATGCCCGCATTGACGCGGGCATAGCGCTTCATCCGGCCGCCGAACCGGTTCTCTTCGGCGTAGGATTCTGTATTATCCTCATTAACCGGGCGATCAGCAGTTTCTTCATCCGCCATGGACTAAACACACTCCACATCTTTTGCCCGACCAGACGACATCAGTCATTTTCCAATGCTTCAAGTTCGTCGATCAGACCCTCAACAACTGAAAGTCCCTTGGACCAGAAATCCGGATCCTTCGCGTCCAGCCCGAACGGAGCGAGCAGCTCCGAATGATGCTTCGTGCCGCCTGCGCTGAGCATGTCGAAATACTCCTGAACAAAGCTCTCGTCACTGTTCTGGTAGACAGAATAAAGAGAGTTCACCAGACAGTCGCCGAATGCGTAGGCGTAGACATAGAAGGGCGAATGGATGAAGTGCGGGATATAGGCCCAATAGGTCTCATACCCCTCACCCAACCGAACCGATGGCCCGAGACTATCTGCTTGTACGCTCATCCAGAGCTCGCAGATCTGATCGGATGTCAATTCTCCCTCGGCCCGCGCCGTGTGCAGCTTGCGCTCGAACAGATAGAAGGCAATCTGCCGAACCACCGTGTTGAGCATATCTTCGACCTTGCCAGCCAGCATTGAGCGACGCTCCTCGACCGAGGTCGTCTTGGCCAGAAGGGATCGGAAGGTGAGCATCTCGCCAAACACACTGGCCGTTTCAGCCAGCGTCAGCGGGGTCGGTGCCATCAAGGCACCCTGCTTGCCAGCCAGCACCTGATGCACCCCATGGCCCAGCTCGTGGGCAAGGGTCATCACGTCGCGCGGCTTGCCCATATAGTTGAGCAACACATAAGGATGAACGCTTGGCACCGTCGGATGAGCAAAAGCCCCCGGCGACTTGCCATCGCGGATGGCCGCATCGATCCAGCCCTTGGAGAAGAACTGTTCGGAAATCTCCGCCATCTCCGGCGCAAAACCGGCGTAGGCATCCTGCACGATCTGTTTGGCCTCCGGCCAGTCGATGCTGCGGGTCGGCACCTTGGGCAGTGGTGCGTTGCGATCCCAGTGATCCAGCTTGTCTTTCTCAAACCATTTTGCCTTCAGCGCATAGTAGCGATGGGACAGACGCGGATAGGCATCCTGAACCGCATCAACCAGCGCATCCACGACTTCTCGCTCAACGCGGTTGGCAAGATGGCGGCCATCCGCAACGTCTTCAAAGCCGCGCCAGTTGTCAGAGATGGATTTGTCCTTGGCAAGGACGTTCGAGATCAGCGAGAAAATCGAAATATTGGACTTGAACGTGGCAGCAAGCGCATCAGCCGCTGCCTTGCGTTTGGCCTCATCGGTATCAGTGAGGTAATTCAGCGTCCGCTCGATCGGCAGGCTCTCAGTTTCGCCATCAATCTCAACGGAGAAACGCAGCCCGGCCATTGTCTCGTTGAACAGACGATTCCAGGCCATCGCGCCGGTGACGGACTTCTCGTAGAACAGTTTTTCCAGCTCATCAGAGAGCTGATAGGGCTTTTCCTTGCGCAGATCATCCAGCCAGGGCTTGTAGTGAGCGAGCGCCGCACTGCCTTCCATGGCACCATCCAGCATAGAATCCTCAATGCGGTTCAATTCCAGCTCAAAGAACAGCAACTGGGTAGAAATCGTGGTCAGGCGGTCTTGCGTGTCGCCATAGAATTTGGCCCGCGCCGTGTCTGTTGTATTGCCGTTGTACATCAGTCCCGCAAAACTGATCAGCTTGCCCATCTTCTCCTGCACGGCCTCATAGCGCTTGAGCGCATCGGCCAGAGGGTCACCGCCCTTCTCGGTCAGCATGCTTTCAAGCGTGCCCTGATAGTCAGAGGCAAAGGCTTCAGCATCCTGTTTGCAGGCGGCAAAATCCGCTTCAATCGCCGGATCATCGAGACCCTTGTAAAGATCGTCGAGATTCCATTCGGGAAGCCCCTCAAGCGACGCCCCCGAACTGGCTTCGGCGGTTGCGAAGGCAAAGGAGTGAGAAACATCGGGCGAAGCGAACAAGGAGCGTGCTGTAAACATCAAATCTTTCCGGCAATTGCTAGGTCTGGTTGCGGTTTGGAATGCCACCAACAAGCATCATGGCTCGGGTGGCATCGATCAACAAATCAGGAGAGCGGTCCGGCTCGAAACCGGTGCTTTCTCTTAAGATAGGTAGTCGTGCTGAGATCTGCAAACATCTCCTCAACACAATAGGGCCTGCCCCTGTCCTTTGCACAGATGAAACCGCACGGATCAGGGACGCGCCCACCTGCCAATTCACACAATTTTTCATCCCGCCCATGGCGGCAATTAAGCCTACATTAACGGATAGGGCGCATCGTGGCTCAAAATGACACAGATTCGCCTGTTTTCGCCTCTTCTATCTTGATCCATCGACAGACAAGATCATGGATAGGCGAGCGGGACAGGCGACGAGGCTCCCGTATCAGGGACCAGTTCGGAACGCACATGACCGAAACCATTCTGATTGTAGACGATGATCCGGTACAGCGCCGATTGCTCGAGGCAATTGTCGAGAAGAGCGGCTTCGCTTCGGTGAGCGCGGAAAATGGCGAACATGCCCTTTCGATTCTCAAACAGCATCAGCCCGGCGCCTTTGATCTGATCATTCTCGATCTGGTCATGCCCAATCTCGATGGTATGGGCGTGTTGCAGGCCCTCCAGAAAACCGACATCAAGGCACCGGTCATCGTCCAAACTGCCCATGCAGGCATCGACACCGCCGTAAACGCCATGCGGGCCGGTGCGTTTGATTTTGTCATCAAACCCGTCGCCCCCGAACGGCTTCAGGTGGCCATGCGCAACGCCCTCAAGGTCAATGCCCTTGAAGAGGAAATTACCCGCATTCGGTCCAAGAACGAAGGCAACTACAGCTTCAAGCATATCATCTCGTCAAGTGAGGCCATGGCGCGGGTGCTCAATCTGGGCCAAAGGGCAGCCAAGTCCCACATCCCCATCCTCATTGAAGGGGAGTCAGGGGTCGGCAAGGAGTTGATCGCCAAGGCCATCCAAAACGCATCGGACAGATCATCCAAGCCGTTTGTAACCGTCAACTGCGGTGCGATCCCTGACAATCTCGTCGAAAGCATCCTGTTCGGCCACGAAAAAGGGGCCTTCACCGGAGCCAACGAAAAGCACACCGGCAAGTTCGTCGAGGCCAACGGCGGCACGCTGTTTCTTGACGAGGTCGGCGAGTTGCCGCTGGAAACACAGGTCAAGCTCCTGCGCGCCCTGCAGGAAGGGGAAATCGATCCGGTCGGCTCCCCCAAACCGGTCAAGGTTGATTTCCGCCTTATCTCAGCCACGAACAAGGATCTCATCCAGCAGGTCAAGGATGGCAAGTTCAGGGAAGATCTCTACTATCGCCTCAATGTCTTCCCCATCCGCATGCCCCCTTTACGGGACCGCAAGGATGACATCCCAGCATTGGCACACAATTTTCTCACCCGTTTTGCTGCCGAAGAGGGCCGCAAGGGACTGGCCGGCATCGCCGACGACGCCATGACCCTGTTGCAGAGCTATGACTGGCCGGGCAACATTCGACAGCTGGAAAACACCATTTTCCGCGCCGTCGTCTTGTGCGACGGAGATCGCCTGACTGTCGAGGAGTTCCCGCAGATTGCCAGCCAGCTCAGTGCCTTCAGCGCCTCGGTGCTCAAGGCTCGGGCGCCGTTTGAAAACGGCACCCCGGAAAACGAGGATCTGACACGGATCGCTTCGGACGGTGCCCAAAGACATCAATCAACAATTGGCAGCGGCCAACCGGTGGAAAATATCCACCAGTTTCAACAGCACGCCCCGCTGTCGAACGTCTCGCTCAACGAGACCTACGCCCAGATGACGACGTCGGTCATGGAGCCCACCTCCCCGCCTGTACAAGCAGAAACCGAGGATCCCTGGGGCTTTTTGCGCATTCTCGATGACCATGGCAACATTCGCCCCTTGGCCGAACTGGAAGCCGAAATCATCGCCCGCGCCCTCAAGCATCATGATCATCGCATGTCAGATGTTGCCCGGCGATTGGGCATCGGACGCTCCACACTTTACCGGAAACTCAAGGATTATGGCCTTGAGCAAGACGGAACGTCATCAGCCGATGACGACGCCAAAGCCTGTTGATCGGCGGCGCGAGACCCTGAACGTTGCAGGACTGCTACACAGAAGCCCTGATCTCCTATTTGTGATTCAATTCCTGTTGCACAAAGGCGCAAATCAGGTTTCTGTGTCGAGCATTCCGTTTTCAACTTGAGCACAGGACACCGCATGACCGCGATGACAAAGAATCTTTCCATTGCCCTGATCGTGCTTGGTCTCGCAGGCCCTGCCTGCGCATCCGAATCTGCGCTCTCGTCGCCAGCAACACCGCATGCATCCTTTGCCCAGTCCCAAACGCCGGTTTCTCTGATTGGCGAGACGACCGAAGCGGCCATGCACGAAGAAATCGACTCTCTGGCCAGTATGACGCGGATCCTCGACAATCTGCACAGTGTCCGCACCGGCGGCATCGATCAGCAGGCGGATCAGGATGTCTTTGACGCGCTCGCAAGCGCCATCGATACGATCCCGAGCAGCAAGGACTTCCTCGAAAAACGCGACAATGCAGCCCTTGTTGCCTTCTACAAGGAGCGCAATTTCCGCACGGCCTGGTTTGAGAATGGCGAACTGACGCCATCGGCTCGCAAGCTTGCCTTTGCCCTGTCCCGCGCCGATCGTGATGGCCTTGATCCGGCTGACTTTACCACCCCTGCCCTGACTGTTTCGCGCACGCGCGGCTCGAAGCCCGCAGACATTGCCGCATCGGATATCGAGCTGTCCCGCGCCATTACCCGCTACACCCGTCAGGCCTACGCAGGCCGCGTGGACCCACGCATCTTCTCCAAGAAGGTCGTGACGATCAAACCGCATTATCCTGATTCGATCGAAGCCCTTAAAAAGATCACACGCGCCAAAAACCCGCGCGTCGTCATGCGCGGTTACAATCCCGACCATCCCGGATTTGTAGCCTTGCGCAAAGAATACAATCGCCTGCGCCTGACCAAATCCGACACCACCACACCTGACGTGCCTGAGGGGAGAAGCATGAAAGTGGGCATGCGCGATACGCGCGTAGCCCTTCTGCGCAAGAAGCTCGACCTTCCCGTCCCTGCCGAGAATGCGGACCTCTACAGCAAGGCGCTGTCCCAGAAGGTCAAGGACTATCAGGCCGCCAATGGATTGATCGCCGATGGCATCGCTGGCAAGGCCACCCTTGCTGTGCTCAACAAGAACCCGGCTGATCTGATCCCCGACATCATTGCCAACATGGAACGCTGGCGCTGGCTACCGCGCGATCTGGGTAAATTCCATATCATGGTCAACATTCCCAGCTTCCACGTCGAGGTGGTGAACAACGGCAAGAAGATCCACGAAACGCGCGTCGTCGTGGGCAAGTCTCGCCACAAGACACCGATCTTCTCAGACGAGATGGAATATGTGGTGGTCAATCCCTATTGGAACGTGCCGCGCTCCATCGCCACCAAAGAACTTCTGCCGCAGATCAAGTCGGATCCGGGGTCCTTCTTCTCCAAAAGGAACTATCAGGTTCTGGCAAGCGTCAAGGGACGCACGCGTGTGGTCGACCCCTACAAGCTTGACTGGGAAAAGGTCGAGCCGGGCATGGTCCGCCTGCGTCAAACCCCGGGAACCCGCAATGCCCTTGGCAATGTCAAGTTCTTGTTCCCCAACCAGCATGCCGTCTATTTGCACGACACCCCCTCGCGCAGCCTGTTCAATCGCGACTATCGGGCCTTCAGCCATGGCTGCGTCCGGGTCCAGAATCCGATGGACTTCGCCGATGTCATTCTGTCCAGAACCGAAAAATGGGGTGCGGGTCGTCTCAAGTCGATGATTGGTGGCGATGAAAAGTGGGTCAGCCTCAGCCACAAGGTCCCTGTCCATATCGTCTATTTCACGACCTGGATGGCCGAGAATGGAACCTTGCAGCTGCGCTCCGATATTTACGGCCACAATGCCAAGGTTAAAAAGGCCCTCGGCCTTTAGCATCAAGTCATGATGAATGAGTGAAATGGCCCTTTTCGGGGCCATTTCGCCTTCTTTTGCCCCCATTTTTCCCCTATCACGTCTTCCATCATCGCTGTATCGGTGACCCTCAGTTCATTGTGGCGGCGTATTCTTCTTTCGTTAACCTTATGCAAAGCATAATGGACTCGAAGAAAGTCGTGGAATCTGCTATCAATGAACCATCGTTGCAGGCAGTTTTGACCAGTTGAAGGGCTGTGGAATCGGGAGCAATGTCCGATCCCGCAGCAAGAAGCATGTCGGCACAGTTGCCGACGCGTGATTGGACAACCAGTGGCCAGACAAGAAGCTCTCCAGTCCCGGCATTTGTCTGCTTTGCAGGCATGCCTCCTGATGCGACGCATCCTTGTTGCAGGTCTGCTCGGGATCATCCTGACAGGCTTTACGGTCGGAGTCCCGCTTCTGACGAGTGAAGCGCATGCCTCCTCGCGCTCCCTTACCCTTTACAACACCCACACCAAGGAAAAGGCCACCATCGTCTACAAGCGCAATGGCAAGTTTGACGCCGATGGTCTGCGCAAGATGAACCGGTTCCTCAGGGATTGGCGCCGCAACGAAAGCACCAAGATGGATCCGGCCCTGTTCGATCTCATCTGGCAGGTTGTACAGAAAACGGGTGCCAAAAAGCCCATTCACGTGGTCTCGGGTTATCGCTCACCGGCTACCAACAACATGCTGCGCCGCCGCAGCCGCGGTGTCGCCAAGAAAAGTCGCCACATGCGCGGGCAGGCCATGGACTTCTACCTGCCCGGCGTCTCCCTTGCCAAGATCCGCAAGGCCGGCCTGCGCATGCAGTCCGGCGGGGTCGGCTATTATCCGCGCTCCGGATCGCCCTTCGTACATATCGACACAGGCAACGTTCGACATTGGCCCCGCATGACACGCAAACAGCTGGTACGGGTCTTCCCCGACGGCAAGACAGTTCATGTCCCCAGCGATGGCAAACCCTTGCGCGGCTATAAGCAGGCCAAGGTACAAGTGGCCCGCCACAAGGCGGAAATGATCCGCGAAGCCAAGAATGCAACCCGCTTCACCCGGATCGCAAAGGCAGCACCAAGCAGCCCCACGCGCACCCTGCCGCTGGCCAGCAAGTCTGCAAGCACAACAGCCGAAAGCCCGACGCTTTTATCCCGACTTCTGAATCGGACACCGAAGGAACGGCCCAAGCCCGCGTTCGCGGCCGCACAGACGCCTGCCGCCCCCGAACCGCAACCCGAGACCGGATCCGCTTTCCCGGTGCAATTGGCCACCTTGCCACGCAGCCCGGAAAATCGCCCTGCACCGGCAGCCTTTTTGCCAGAGCAACCTTTGCAAGTGGCCGAAGCCGCCGACGAGATGCCCACCGATCAGCAAGGGGCTGATCTGGTTGCCGCGACAGCCGCGCTCGACGCGGCCGAAGACAGCCCTGAGCCGTTCGTGCTCGCAGCCCTGCCTCGGGTCCGGCCAGATCTCCTGCCGCAGTCAGGCTTCCAGCTTGCCAGCGCAGACCCGGCATCTGAACCCAGAACGCTGGAACAACTGGCCGCTGAACAAGATCTGACGAACGGCGCAGCCGAGCAGCCGGATGATGACACGGTTACCGGGACAACAATCACCAACGATGGGGTCGAGGTCGCCAGCAACGGTGAGCTTGGCGCAACGGCGTCCGCAGCGCCGGAAGACGGTCGTTTCGTCCTAGCGTCCCTCCCGATGGCGCGAGACGCGCTCCCCGGCAACGCACCATCCCAACCGGATGAAACAGCAGCGCAGCAGGAAAGCGCCGAAGAGGTTCTCTCCCGCATGGCGGCACAGACGAACGGCCCGGCAGAAGCGAAAGAGTCCAATCGTTTTGCTTATGCCTCGGCTGACAAGACCTTCCTGGCCGCTTTGCCGACCACCGCGCCGCGGCGTCCCGCACAGAAAGCAGACCGGACCCAAATGGCGAGCCTGTCGTCAACCATTGACGATGTGTCGCAGGCAAACGCGTCAACCCTCTCTACCTTGCCGCGCGCCGACACCAGACAGAAACAGCGCCCCAGCGCCATCAAACACCGGATCGAGCAGGGACATGACCAACTGGCCAAGCTGACCTTCTCTTATGGTCCGGCAAGCATGTCCCACTTTGTCCACATGAATCAGTCAACCAAGACTGCGACCTTTGCGCACCTGTCCCGGCCAATTCCGAACAATCTCAGAGCGCTGGTCAGCAAGCCCGAAAGCATGATCAACCAGACCTTCGGAGCGGGAAGCGGTGCGTGGGCGGAAGACATTCATTTTGCAGGACCGGCAATTGCCCGCATGGCTGTCCGGCGCTTCAACTGATACAGCGGAAAAGATGACGCAAGATTGGCAGCCTTGGTGCAGCCCAAGGCTTATCGTTGGGACTTATCGTTGGAATGTCACGCCGAGCTGCAGCTTGTTGGCGCGATAGTCGGAAGCGGGGATATTGCCTTCTCTACCTTCATGCACGGCATTGATCGTCAGCTTGGTATAGCGGCTTAGCGAATATTCCGCGCTGAGCGTCGCATCATACTCCCAATCTCTGAGGTTCGAGCCGCGATAGGTGTTGCGGGCCACTCTGCCGTCAAATCCGATTGTAAGATTGCGCCGCGCGGCGTAGTCAGCGCCAAGTCGCACCGCATGGGTCGCAACGGAAGTTGCCGCGGTGGACGTGGACGTCAGACTGGTCTCGAGACCACCAGTGAGCACCCAGAGCGCATCAGGCGACCATCTCAGGCTGGCATCGGCGAACAGAATGTTATCGTCTTTCTGCCCCTTTGCATCGGGACGCCATTGCATGGCACCGAAGGAAACCTCGCCCGATAGCTTGTCCCGATTGATGACAGCCAACCCGAGCGCCCCGCGCAGACTGTCGCCATCTTCGCTGTTAGGACGGATATCATAAATCTTGCGGCTGACTTCCACATCGACAAACGGCGTCACTTGATCGGTCGCCTTCCAACCCACACGACCACCGAGCCGATAGGTCTTGTAGTCACGGGCCGGATCATCCTCAAAATCAGCTAGATCGATGCCACCCCGGAACTGCAATTGCAGCTGACCGGCGTCATGATCGATCTGAACACCACCGTTAAGGTTTGTCGTGATAGCCGCCTGCTTGCCGGAAGTGATCAGCTCGATGCTGCTTTCTTCCTCTTTCGTCCGATCAGCGCGGCCTCTAAGGGTCACGTCGGTCTGGTCACTCAGCTCGAGCAACAATTCGCCATCGATCTGCTGCTCGTTTTCCGGCTTTCGCGCCGGTTGCTGATATCCCGTGAACCCAGTGCGCCCATTAAGCTCAAGCGCATGGCGATCCCAGTCGGAGCGGATAGAAATTGCAGCTTCCACCGTGCCCAACTGCCCCATGGTCCGATGCTCGGCGCTGTCCACGTTATCCGTCACGGTGCCAAGAAAAGTGAGCGATGGATACAGCAGGAAAGATCCAAAGCGAATGCCATCGGGTTCATAATCGCCCAATTCAGACGCTTGCCTCCTGACGCCCTGCTCAGCCATCTTCGGCTCGGCAGGCAAGGCTGGCACAACAGGATAGTCGGTTCCGGCGCTGGAATAGGACGCTCCGGACGTCGCAATCGCAGTGGGGGTTTCAATATCGGTGCTGCCGCGCAACTCAGGCAGGACCGCAGCAGAAAACAGCGGCGGACCAGTCTGTGCACTGCGAGTCGCATCGGGCCTTACAGGCGCCTGAGCCTCGGCAGCAGCGGTCGCACCGAGTGAAAGGACCGGAAAGGCAATCCCGACCATCATGGTAGAGGTGAGCAAAAGCTGCATGCAAAATAGCTCCGGTCGCGCACATGGCGCCCTTCGGGGAGACCTCCCGGTCACATGTAACAAAAATGGCCGATGCGCGATCAAACACTTTGCGCACGGCGCAGACAAACCTTTCCAGATGGTAAACAGTATTGGTTAACAGAGTGTTGCGAAACAGACCGCAGCGCCGATCCGGTGAACCGACCGTGGGCTGCCTAACCCCTTCCTTCCCCTTCGGCTTTGGTGTAGAAGTCGCTAAAGAATCGAGAAAAAGGCAGGGACACAATGTCAACTCAACCGGCGTGCGAGACCATTTCGCCCATTTGCTCCGCCCAGGCGACCATAGAGAACGAAATCGAAGGCCTCAAGGCGCTACGTGAAGCGCTTGACGGGCCATTGCGTGACCCGTTCGAGAAGGCCGTCAAGGTCATTCAGGAAGCCCAGGGACGGCTAATCGTAACCGGCATGGGCAAAAGCGGTCACATCGCACGCAAGCTCGCCGCGACCCTCGCCTCGACGGGCACTCCCGCATTTTTCGTGCACCCCGGCGAAGCGAGCCATGGCGACCTTGGCATGATCCGCCATATCGACGTTGTTCTGGCCATGTCCTGGTCAGGCGAGACAGCAGAGCTTGCCAATATCATCTCCTATACCCGCCGTTTCAAGGTGCCTCTGATCGGCATGACATCCAATCCGTTCAGCACCCTTGCCAAACAGGCCGACATCTCCCTCTGCCCCCCCAAGGTCAAGGAAGCCTGCCCGCACGGTCTGGCGCCAACGACCTCCACGACAATGCAGCTGTGTCTTGGCGATGCCCTCGCCGTTGCCCTGCTGGAAAGCCACGGCTTCACGGCATCGGATTTCCGGATTTTCCATCCCGGCGGAAGCCTTGGTGCCAGCCTCCAATATGTGCGTGAACTCATGCACAAGGGCTGGTCGATGCCTTTGGCACACGAATCCTGCCGCATGAGCGATGTCATCCTGACCATGTCCCAGAAAGGCTTTGGTTGCGTTGGCATTCAGAACGACGACGGCGTGCTGATTGGCATGGTCACTGACGGTGACTTGCGCCGCCACATCTCGGACGATCTTCTGGCTCAAACCGTTAATGACGTCATGACGCGCGATCCGAAAACGCTCAGACCGGACATGCTGGTGCCAGCTGCGATCGAAATGCTCAACAGTGCAGCCATCACGGCGATCTTCGTGATTGAGAACGACAAGCCCGTCGGCATCGTGCACATGCATGATTTCCTGCGCATTGGTGCGGCCTGATTTCCATTCACCGGCTGGCAATCCGACCCCTCAGACAGCATTCCACCCTTGGACCGGCGTTAGACCGGGCGCCCGAAGGCGCCCGTTATCCCTTTGTTAACCTTAACAAAAATTAGTGTAATTTTGGGGCTTTGAAGCGATTTCATTAGCAAACCTTTAGACCTGTTTTCATAGACTGCCAGTGACAGAAAAAAGGCAACGGACACAAGATCCGGCTTGGAAACAGGACATCAGGAATGGATATCGCAACCCTTCTCGGCATGGTCGCAGCCTTCGGCATCGTTGTTGCGGCGATTATGATGGGCGGCACACTCGGCCAGTTCATTGACATTCCATCCGTTTTCATCGTTATTGGCGGCGGCCTCTCTGCGACTCTCATCCGCTTCACCATCGGCGGCATCTTTGGGGCCATCATCACCGGCGGCAAAGTCGCGTTTGGCGGCAAAGGCTCCAATCATCGCGACATGATCGAAAAGATCACCGAACTCGCTGACGTGGCGCGCAAGAGCGGCCCTCTGGGTCTGGAAAACGTTGACGTTGACGATCCTGTGCTAGCCAAGGGCGTTCAATTCATCGCCGATGGGTATGAGCCCAATTTCATCCGCGAAAGCATGGAACGGGAACGGGACCTCTATATCGAGCGCCTGCAGGAAGGCAAACGCTTCTATAAACAATTGGGTGATGCGGCTCCAGCCTTTGGCATGATCGGCACGCTGGTCGGCCTGGTGCAGATGCTCGCAGCCATGGATGACCCGTCCGCCATCGGCCCGGCCATGGCCATCGCCCTGCTGACAACCCTTTACGGTGCTCTTATTTCAAACGTCATCTGTATCCCCATCGTTGACAAGCTGGATTCCAAGCTTGATGGCGAAGATCTCAACCAAACCCTCATCATCGACGGGATCATGCAGATCCGCGACAACAAGAGCCCGAACCTTATCCGTGAAATGTTGCTTGCCTACCTGCCCGAGAAATCCCGGGCAGAATTTGAGGAAGAAGCAGCCTGATCAGGTCTGCAGTCTAAGTCGCTCAGGCATCAAGAGGAAGCAATGGCCAAAAAGAAACAGCAAGGTGGGGGGGGCGCTCCTGATTGGCTGGTCACGTTCGCTGACCTGATGTCCCTGCTTGTCTGCTTTTTCGTGCTCATCATTTCATTTTCGATTCAGGACAATGAGAAGCTGCAGGTCGTGGCAGGCTCCATGAAGGATGCCTTCGGTGTGAAACCGGTGATGCGCAAGGCAGGCATGATCGAGATCGAAGGCATGCCGGTGCGCGAATATGTCAAGGAAGTGGCCGCCGTCGCTCAGGAAAACGATTCCGACTATGCCGAAGAGCGCCATGACCAGCGCACCAAGCAGGGACCAGAAGCCAACACGCACGACATCGAGAAAACCGAAATCGAGCGCCCGCGCATGTTCGCGACCGCAGCCGCATCCCTGCGGCAAGCATGGCAGGAACTGCCCGAGATCAGCGAAATCTCGAAACAGATCATCATTGAGGAAAACGAAGACGGCCTGAACATTCAGCTTGTCGATCAGGACGGTCGCTCGATGTTTGCAGAAGGCTCGAAATATCCCTACGACTTCACCCGTCGGCTGATCGTGCAGATGGCCCCCGTTCTTTCCCAAATGCCCAACCGCATTCAGATCACGGGGCACACCACCGCATCCAATGTTCCGATCAATTCGGGATATACGGGCTGGGAACTGTCAGCGGATCGCGCCAATGCCGTCCGCTCCATCCTGATGGAGTATGGCCTGCCAACTGACCAGATTTATTCCGTTCAGGGAAAATCGGACACCGATCCGCTGTTTCCCAATGATCCGTATCTGGCGGCCAACCGCCGCATTTCCATCCTCCTCATGGCTGAAGCCCCGCCCCTCCCGGCCACGCATCAGCCCTGATGAATGCATCTGGGAACAAGCGTCAAACAAAAGAAAAGCCGGCTTCTGCCGGCTTTTTTTGTACCTATCGAGCACTATCCCGATGCTAAAGCATATCGCAATTAATTAACCTCATACCCGGCAGCTTTGAAGTAGTTCAGACACTCCTTGGCAGAATAGAGGTCACAAATGTCACCGATCGCGTCTGAGATTGTATCGAAGCTTCTGGCTGCTCGCTTGCGCAGCAGTGTCTTGAGTTTGGAATATGCCATTTCGATGGGATTGAGGTCCGGTGAATATGGCGGAAGAAACAGCAGCCATGCTCCCTTTGATTTGACGAGCTTGTGAGCTTTCTCACTTTTGTGGAAGGCGACATTATCGAGGATGACGATATCGCCAGCAGACAGGGTCGGCAGTAGTTGAGTTTCAATCCAAGTTTCAAAGATACGTCGGTTCATCGGAGCATTGACGATCCAGGGCGCAACCATCCCACGGGATCTCAAACCAGCGATGAAGGTCTGGGATTTCCAATGACCAAAAGAAGCGTGGGCGCGATAGCGCTGTCCTTTTGGTGACCATCCAGACCGTTTGGTCAGCTTCGTGTTGGTTGATGTCTCATCGATAAAGATCAATCGGGACAATGCTTTGTTGAAGAAAGGCCGGCGCTGATTGATCCATACATACCGATCATGAGCAATCGCGGCCCGTAGCTGTTCAGTGGCTACCAGACTTTTTTTTATGGCTCAGGCCGAGCCTGTGGGGACTATGGAGAATTTTGTGCCCTGGCGTGGTAACTCTAATATGAGGAGACCCACGTATGAGCATCGACAAAGCCCTTTTGGATCATCTGATGGAAGGCCGCAAAGCGGGCGATCTGTTCGGAGAGGACGGGATTCTGCAAGAACTGACCAAGGCGCTGGCCGAACGAGCCCTGAGCGCCGAACTGGACGAGCATCTGACCGAAGAACGCGCCGATGCGCCGCCTGAAGGCGCGAACCAGGCGCCAAATCGTCGCAATGGCCGCAGCCAGAAGACGGTGACCACCGACAGCGGGAAGGTCATTCTCGACATTCCCCGTGACCGCAACGGCAGCTTTGATCCTCTGCTGATCGCCAAGTATCAGCGCCGCTTTCCCGAGTTCGATACCAAGATCATCAGCATGTACGCGCGCGGCATGACGACCCGCGAGATCCAGGGGCATATCGAGGAGATCTATGGTATAGAGGCGTCCCCGAGCCTGATTTCGGCGATCACCGATTCCGTGATGGAGGAGGTAACCGCCTGGCAGAACCGCCCGCTGGAACCGTGCTATCCGATTGTGTTCATGGACGCGATCCGGGTCAAGATCCGCACCGACGGCGTGGTTCTGAACAAGGCGGTTTTTGTGGCCCTGGCTGTTCTCCCGGATGGCACCCGCGACGTTCTGGGGCTGTGGTTCCAGGCCAATGAGGGTGCCAAGTTCTGGGCTAAAGTTCTCAGCGACCTGCGCAACCGTGGCGTTCAGGACATTCTCATCGCCGTCGTGGACGGTCTGAAGGGCTTCCCCCAGGCCATCGAGGCAGCCTTTCCTCAGACCCAGGTCCAGACCTGTATCGTGCATCTGCTGCGCCATTCCATGAGCTTTGCCAGCTACAAGGACCGCAAGGCCGTCGCCGCGGCTCTTAAGGCTGTCTACACCGCTGTAGACGCCACAGCCGCGGAGGCGGCGCTGGAGGAGTTCGAAAACAACGACCTTGCCGGCAAATACCCGGCAATCGCGCCGAGTTGGCGCCGGGCCTGGAACGAGGTGATCCCGTTCCTCGACTATCCGCCCCAGGTGCGCAGGCTGATCTACACCACGAACGCCATTGAAGCACTGAACTCGAAAATCCGCCGGGCCGTTCGCTCCCGCGGGCATTTCCCCAGTGACGAGGCAGCTGCGAAATTGATTTATCTCGCCCTGAATGCTACTTCTGTGGAATGGAAACGCTCCGTGCGCGAATGGCACTCAATGAAAAGCCAATTCGCCATAATGTTCGAAGATCGTTTCCCAATGGCGTAATTAATGCGCCAGGGCACAAAATTCTGCATAGCCACAGCCTGTGAAGCACGCGCCCAACGCTAGAGCGATGCACATGGACCCCGCGTTCAGCCAATTCCAGACAAAGCTCATCAAGCGTCAGATCGCCATTCTCAGACATGCGCCTTGTGATCCATTCATGATGCACACCCAACTTGCCTTTGTCTGGTCGGCCTTGCTTGCGAGGCTGCACAGAACCCGTCTCTTTCTTGAGAAGCATCAGGTTATTGACAAACCGTGGTGACACGCGGAAATGGCTGGCGGCCGCCCGATGCGAATGACCGGCATCAACAAATGAAGCAACACGTTCGCGCAATGCAATAGGAAGTGATTTGCCCATGATGATCCCCTTTTCTCAAAGGGAATCACAATTGGCAAAAAATGGGAATCCTGAATCTCATTAACTGCGACACGCTTTAGATGAACAACCTTAAGACAACTGGCCTCAGAGTTTTGTCACCGGTTTGACCGTAAGCATGGTCCCATCGCCCCCGACAACTTCCACTTCGCTGCCAGCCGGGCAATCCGGCCCGGTAACGC
Organism: Cohaesibacter sp. ES.047; assembly: GCF_900215505.1. Taxonomy (NCBI): domain Bacteria; kingdom Pseudomonadati; phylum Pseudomonadota; class Alphaproteobacteria; order Hyphomicrobiales; family Cohaesibacteraceae; genus Cohaesibacter; species Cohaesibacter sp. ES.047. The sequence continues at coordinate 1,261,002 of NZ_LT907844.1, read as the reverse complement.
GCCAATAGCTGTCACGCACCTTCAAACGCCCCTGCCCGTGTTCAATGGCCTGATCAAGAAAGAAGGTCTTGCCAACAAGCGAAAGGACACGTTCGTTGAGCAGAGGCTTATCAGTCGAGCTTTTGGAGAAGCGATTGACAAGCAGCCGCCCCACAATGACCGACACCAGCGAGAGAACGCCGAACAGGATGGCTGCATTCTGCCAGCCAAGGTCAAAGGCGAAACTCACACCTCCGACAATCAGCGCTGCGATCCCGAACCACAGGAACATCGTCCCCGGGGCAACCAGTTCCAGCACCAGAAGAACAAGACCGAAGATCAACCAGGCCCACGGGCCCAAACCAACAAAGTATGACTGGATCATATCTGTCTCTTTCCGACCATGAAGATCATCGATTGTCACCGGCGTCAGGCACCCTTGACCCTCGCGCCATCGGGCCATCCTTGGAGAAGACCTCCTTGCTGATCTCGCCAATACCGCCAAGCGCGCCAAGAATTGAGGTCGCCTCGATCGGCAGCATCAGAACTTTCTGGTTGGGAGCCTTAACCACTTCACCAAGGGTTTCAACATATTGCTTGGCGATGAAATAGTTGACCGCCTGCATGTTGCCTTCGGAAATCGCCTTGCTGACCATCTCGGTTGCCTTGGCGTCGGCCTCCCCGGTTCGCTCACGTGCCTCTGCTTCCAAAAAGGCGGCCTGACGCGCACCTTCTGCTTCGAGGATCTGTCCCTGTTTTTCCCCTTCAGCCCTCAGAATCTCTGACTGCCGAGCGCCTTCTGCCTCCAAAATTACCGCGCGTTTCTCGCGCTCTGCCTTCATCTGCCGACCCATCGCTTCGACAAGATCCCGTGGCGGATTGATGTCCTTGATCTCGATGCGGGAAATTTTAACGCCCCACGGAGCCACCGCGGCATCCACCACATGCAGAAGCCGCACGTTGATTTCATCTCGGTTCGAGAGCAATTCGTCAAGATCCATCGAGCCCATCACCGTACGGATGTTGGTCATGGTCAGATTGAGAAGGGCCATCTCCAGATTGTTGACCTCATAGGCGGCATCCGCCGCATTCATGACCTGATAGAAGGCAACACCGTCAGACGTGATCGTGGCATTGTCCCGCGTGATCACTTCCTGTGATGGCACATCAAGCACCTGCTCCATCATGATCAACCGCGCGCCGATCCGGTCAATGAACGGTACGATCAGCGACAGCCCCGGTTTCAGGGTTCGCGTGTAGGCCCCGAAGCGTTCGACCGTATAATTGTATCCTTGAGGAACGGTCTTGATACCCGCCAGAAGAATGAGAATGAACAACACCACCAAAACGATGGCGACGATATCAAAACCCGTAATACCCATGTGAGATTACTCCATATGCCACCAGTTCAGTGACCTCAATCCGTTTGCACCCACCAAGATCATACTGGTCGGCACGCTATGTTACAGCTTCGAACCAAATGCATAAAGGCCTGCAGAGCAAGTCTGGGCAAGACGCAAAAAGGGTCGGGCAAAGGCATCAGCCGTCAATGTGACGACAGCTAAAGTTTAGCCGACAATCCAGACCATCCCATGGCAACCGAAGCAAGAACCGAGAAATATCCACTTTCAGAAACATTTGGAAAATTTTCCCGGTCAATTTACGGTTCTTTTAACAGCCAAGGGGCCAATCTTGGTTGCACCGGGGCCGTTGGGGCACCGGAGATATCAAAAACCGTTGAGGGCGCTGATGTCACAGACATTGAACGACGGCGCTGCGGTCCTCGTGGACCAGAACGCCTATCAACAAAAGATGTTACGGTCTTTGCTGCATGGCTCAGGCTTTTCGCGCATCGCCGAATTCAACGCGCTCGAGGAAGGCCTTAATGAAGCTGTGCGCATGTCATCGGACTTTTTGTTTGCCGATTTCGACACGGCGCAATCTTCGGAAATGATGCGCTGCAACGGCGATCTGAGGAAGACCTTTCTACCCGACAACACCAATCTGATCTTCTTGATGAAGCATCCGACCCGAAAGCGCGTCGAAACCGCAATCGCCAGCGGCGCGCAATGGATCATCTCGCGCCCCTACTCGCCAGCCAGCCTCTACCAGCGCATCCACGCAACCCTCGCCCCCCAGAGCGTATCGAGCATCAAACCCGACCGCAAACGCCCTGAAGTCGATGTAATCGAGCTTTCGACCTCCCAAGCGGAGACCGAAGAGGAACGGATCGAGCACTTGCTGCAAGAAATGGATTCGCTTCTGAAAAACTCTCCCTATTTCGATGCATCCTCCGAAACAATTGCGGGCGCGGCGAACAACGACGCACGCGGGCCACAACCAAATAAACACAAGCCCTCCCGTTGGGGCGAGGCACGCAGCCTGTCAGGCGAAACAGAGTCGTCCGACAAATTTTTCCTGCCCTGAAGACACACCTTCGCTCATCCGCCTCTGCCCGAAAGCTCACACCGTAAATCTATGGACAACCCCGTAAGGGGTCGCCTTCGGTGTTGTCAGGATCAAAAATATCAATTATTCATGATATATGGATAATATACAGGCAACCACGGCATTCGCCGCCCTCAGTCAACAAACCCGGCTCGAAGTCTTCCGCCTTTTGATCAAGGCAGGCAACAAGGGACTTTTGTCCGGCGAGATGGGTGACATCCTGAATGTCAAACAGAACACCATGTCAACGAACCTCAACATCCTGCTGAGAGCTGGCCTCATCCGTAACGTCAGGCAGGGCAGGACTGTGCGGTATTTCGCGGATATGACCGGCATCGGAGCACTGATTGACTATTTGCTGAAAGACTGTTGTGGCGGCGCACCCGAACAATGTCTGCCAATCATCAAATCCATCTGCCAAAGAGAGCCGGCGGAGTGACCATTGACCAGATCGAACCTTGCTTGGAAACCGACATGGGTATGACCATCTATCACAATCCGGCCTGCGGCACTTCGCGCAACACGCTGGAAATGATCCGCAAGGCGGGCATCGAACCCACCATCGTTGAATATCTAGAGACACCTCCAAGCCGCGACGAATTGATCGCGCTGATCGACGCCATGCCAATCTCCACCCGTGAGTTGCTGCGCAAGAAGGGCACGCCCTATGACGCGCTTGGGCTGGAAAACCCGGACCTGACCGACGAACAGCTGATTGATGCCATGATGGCCCATCCAATCCTGATCAACCGCCCCATCGTTGTGAGTGAAAAGGGCACAAATCTTTGCCGCCCCTCCGAGAAGGTCATGGAGCTGCTACCAGTTGATATCGGACGCTTCACCAAGGAAGACGGCGAGATTGTCTCGTCCGGCAAGGACGACTGAACCATGGACTTTGCCAATATCGATCAATATGGGGTTGTCTGGACCAAAGATGATCACCGCGCCGATCCCGCCATGCTTGCGCCGATTGACGCCGCCAGCCTATGTGCGCAAGGAGATGATGGCCACAAGCCAAGGCTGCTGCTGCTCTATGGCTCCTTGCGAAAGCGCTCATTCTCGCGCCTTGTGGCTGAAGAATCAGCCCGCCTGCTCACCTTCATGGGCGCGGAATGCAGACTGTTCAATCCCTCCGGCCTGCCACTGCCGGACGACGCGGATGCCAGCCATCCCAAGGTAGAGGAGTTGCGCCTGCTCAGCACTTGGGCCGAAGGAATGGTTTGGGTGTCCCCCGAACGTCACGGCGCCATGACCGGCATCATGAAAGCCCAAATCGACTGGATCCCGCTTTCGCTTGGTGCCGTGCGGCCCACGCAAGGCAAGACGCTCGCGCTGATGCAGGTGGAAGGTGGTTCACAGAGCTTCAACACCGTCAACCAGATGCGCCTTCTGGGCCGCTGGATGCGCATGGTGACCGTTCCGAACCAATCCTCGATCGCCAAGGTCTTCACCGAATTCGGCGATGATGATCGGATAAATCCATCTCCCTATTACAACCGTATGATTGATGTATGTGAGGAGCTGATGAAATTCACCTATATGACACGCAGTCGCTCGGACTATCTTGTCGATCGCTATTCAGAACGCGTCGAAACCGGCCAGCAGCTCATTGATCGGGTCAATTTGAAAAAGATCTAGAGATCTTTATATCCCCGCCAAAAATGATCCGGCTGCTGTGGGCAACAGACGGATCCAACACAGAGAGCAAAAAAATTTGCCAAGGACCAGAGCCACCGGCTAGCCGGTGGGTTAAAGGAAGCTCATTCTCCAAGAGGACCGGTATTGCTAGCCATCTGACAAGAGGTTTGCAGCTCCTGGGTAAAACTAAAAAGCCGGGCTAATTGCCCGGCTTTTTTTATCGCAAAATCATCGGTTATCCGTAAATCAAACTCGGCAACCATATTGCCAGACTTGGAATATACCAAAGCAGCAACAGCCCAAAAATCTGAATGAAGACAAACGGAATGATGCCTCGATAGATCTGGCTGGTGCGGACACTCGGGGGGGCCACACCGCGCAAATAGAACAGCGCAAAGCCAAATGGCGGCGTCAGGAAGGATGTCTGCAGGTTCATAGCCATCATAATACCCAGCCAAACCGGGCTCATCGGCTCACCATTGGGCATTTCCAGCTGCAGCAGAACCGGCGCAACCATCGGCACGACAACGAACACGATTTCAAGGAAATCCAGAAAGAAGCCAAGGACGAACATCAAAAGCATCACGGCGATGATCGCCCCAATGGCCCCACCGGGAATATCCTTGAGGGCCGCATGGATCATCTCCTCGCCTCCCAACCCACGGAAGACCAGAGAGAACAGGGATGCGCCGATCACGATCACGAACACCATGGCTGTGACCTGAGTAGTGCCCTGCATGACCGCCACCAGAATGCCATCGCGAAACACCCGAAGCAGCGCTGAGATGATCCCCCAAGCCAAGAGCGCAAGGCAGATGGCTGCGCCATAGATCGCGATCATGTCCCAGTGTGGAATGTCGTTGCGCGCAACACGCAAATCCATGTTGGCCGTTAGGAACAGAAGGAACACCAGAGCAACAGCCGCAAGAACAATCGGCCAGTTGCGCTTGCCACCAAGTCGATAGCCCGCCAGCAGGATCGCCCCGACAGCCCCCACAGACGCAGCTTCGGTAGGCGTGGCGATACCACCCAGAATCGAGCCCAGCACCGACAGGATGAGCAAGATGGGCGGCAGCAGGGCGTTGGTGACCTCAGAAAAGGTCACACCGGGATTGTCCTCTTTGGGAATCGAGGGAGCAGCGCTCGGATTGATGATGGCAACCACCACCTGATAGAGGATATAGAAGCCCACCAGCATCAGGCCGGGCAGCAGCGCCCCGGCAAAAAGGTCACCCACCGAGATCGTCTCGGGTGAGAAGATGCCCATGTCCAACTGTGCCTTCTGATAGGCGTTGGACAACTGATCACCAAGGATGACGAGCACGATGGAAGGCGGGATGATCTGCCCCAGCGTTCCGGCTGCCGCAATCGAGCCGCAGGCCAACTCCGAGGAGTAACCGCGCTTGAGCATGCTGGGCAAGGACAGAAGCCCCATCGTCACGACAGTGGCCCCGACAATGCCGGTCGAAGCGGCAAGCAAAGCCCCCACGATGGACACAGCAATACCAAGCCCGCCATGAACGGACCCGAGCATGCGACCCATGGTGTCGAGAAGTTCCTCGGCCACCTTGGAGCGCTCAAGCATCACACCCATGAAGATGAACAACGGCACGGCAATCAGCACCTCGTTGGTCATGGTGCCGAAAATGCGCTGCGGGAAGGCCGACAGGAACGTCATGTCGAAGGCGCCGACCACCCATCCGATCAACGCAAAGGCCAGAGCCACGCCAGCCAGCGTGAAAGCAACCGGGAAGCCCAGCATGAGCACCACGCACGCGGCTGCGAACATGGCCAGATCAAGAGAATGTGCAATGAATTCCATTAGATGCTCCCGCCTGTCTGCTGCAGGCGATCAAGTTCGATTTCATCCCCTTGCAAGGCATACCAGGAGCGCACCATGACCACGACCCCTTGCAGCCCCATCTGAATGGCAAAACCGATGATGGCGCTTTTCAGAAGAAAGCGGGCCTGAATGCCGGACGTTTCCTGACTGCCCTCCAAAATGGCCCAACTGTTGGACACATAGCCCCAGGAGACATAAACGATGAGCAGGCAAACCGGGATGAGAAGCAGAAGAGAGCCGAAGAAGTTGATCTTGGCCTTGGTGCGTGGCGCGGCCTCGCGATAAAAGATGTCGACGCGCACATGACCTTCCATCGAAAGGGTATAGGCAGCGGCCAGCATGAAGAGAAACGCATGCAGATAGACAATCAGTTCCTGCATCCAAATGGAGCCGACGCCGAACACGTAACGCATCAACACGATCGCAAATTGAATAAGAACGATGACGAGTGCGAACCAGGCAAGCCCCTTGCCTGTCGCGACATTGACCCGATCGATCAGGTTCGCCAGTGCGCGCATGAAATTTCTCCTGTCTAGCCGCGCTAAACGCTCCCTCACCTGCCACCAGGAACGCTATCGCAATTTTACGCCAAAGGCATAGGCGGTCAGGCAACATCTTGCAAGTACTGAGCACAAGATGCTTTGGAAAATTGCGAATTTGGGGGACAGAATGGATATTTGAAAGAAAAAGCTTCCCCCCGGTCGAGCCGGGGGGGAAGCAAAAACACGCATAGACTGGTAAGTTGAAACCAGTCAGCAAGCCCCGGTTAACCCAGTGCCTTGCCGCGCTTCTGAGTGAAGGTCTGTTCGGCGATGCGGTTCCAGCCACCGACTTCCCTGCGCACTGTCAGGAAGCTTTCATAGATGCGCTTGGAAATATCATCTTCATTGGAGACTTCCTTGGTGACTTCTTCAGCAACATTGAAGATCGCCTGGAACACTTCATCGGGGAAGGGCTTCAGATCGACTTTATGCTTGTTCAGCAGCGTGTTGAGAGCAGCACCATTGCGGGCATTGAATTCCGAATAGGAAAGGTTGTTCTCGGCAAGCGCTGCGCGCTTGAAGAGCTCCTGATCCGCTTTCGACAGGCTGTTGTAGAGATCCAGATTGATGCCCAGCGACGTGCTGCCGCTCGGTTCATGGAAACCCGGATAATAATAGAATTTCGCAACCTTGAAGAAGCCGAGAGCCAGATCGTTCCAAGGGCCAACGAACTCGGTCGCATCGATCGCACCGGACTGAAGCGATGCAAAGATTTCACCACCCGGCAGGTTGATCGCCGTGGCGCCAAGACGGCGCAGGATTTCACCACCCAGACCCGGCATACGGATTTTCAGACCCTTGAGGTCTTCGGGCGTGTTGATTTCCTTGTTGAACCAGCCACCCATCTGGGCGCCCGTGTTACCGGCAAGGAATGGCTTGATCTTGAAGCTGGCCAGCAACTCGTCCCACAGTTCCTGTCCACCCATATGGTTGATCCAGGCATCCGTTTCATTGGCGGTGAGGCCCATGGGCACCGAGGTGAAAAAGTTCAGTGCCTTGTGCTTGCCCTGAAAATAGTAGTCCGACGTGTGATAGAGATCAGCAGTACCGCTGGATACAGCATCGAACGCTTCAAAGGCAGGCACCAGTTCACCAGCCGCATAAAGTTTGACCGTCAGGCGGCCATCGGTCATGGTTGTGATGCTATCGGCAAGACGCTGGGCAGTCGTGCCTAGGCCGGGGAAATTTTTTGGCCAACTCGTGACCATTTTCAGTGTACGCTTGTTCTGGGCAATAGCAGGAGCTGCCAGAGAGGTCGCGGCAACAGCGCCGGACGCAAGAGTGGCCTTTTTCAGAAAGGAGCGACGATCCATCTTCTTCCTCCACAAACTTTTCGTTGTCTGTTTGAATACCGTTTGGGTCGGTTTGAACAATTCATGAGACCTCTTGGATGACGACAGATCTGAAACGCCACATTGATTCAGCGCGAAAGCCTGAAAAGCATCATCCAAAGGCACAGCATGAGCAGGATACGATCACAAAACGCCAGCAATTCCAACGGAAAATTACCGTTTAAACTAAAAATCATGCTGATTGCTGTTCTCCCTATCATAAGTGTCTCGATTCTGACCGGATCGCTTCTCCGTATTGGTACCAACAGGTTGTTGGAAAGTGAGACGCAGCTCATTCAGCAGCGCATCACGGAGTTTCACCAGAAGGAGTTGAAGAACTATATGTCACTCGCCCTCTCCGCCATAAAGGACGACTATTCGAACGAGGAGGGTGGCCGCGAGGAGGCGCAAAGGCGTGCGCGAAAAACGCTGAAAAACCTGAAATACGCGAACGATGGATATTTCTTTGCAACGGATCGTGTGGGGAACTCCCTTGTCAATCGGATCGCAAACCCGTCCGAAAAGGTCAACTACTGGAATGCCAAGGACGCCACCGGATCCTATTTCACCCAGGAACTGATGGCAAAGGCAATCAACGGCGGCGGCTTTCATGTCTATCAATGGGAAAAACCGTCCACCAATACCGCGACACTGAAAATGAGCTATGCCACCTTTCTCCCCAAATGGGGCTGGATGATCGGCACCGGTGTTTATCTTGATGACGTCAATCAACAGGTCAGTGCCTACAAGAATGACATCAGTCTGGAGACACGCAAGGCAGAAACGATCCTTTTCTTGGGCACGCTTTTCACGGTCATCCTCGCCGCAGTCGCCATCGCAGCCGTGCATTATAATGAACACAAGCTGGCAGATGCCCGGCTCAAGGCGCTAACCCGCCGGATTGTCGATGTTCAGGAGGAGGAACGCAAGCGCGTTGCCCATGATCTGCATGATGGTATCAACCAGTTGCTCGTCAGCATAAGGTACCGGCTCGAAATGGCGATTGAGCAAGTCTCTCACCCTGACAAGGCGCTGGACCTGCTCACCAAAAGCCTCGGCATTCTGGACACCACGATTTCCGATGTCAGACGGATTTCCAAGGCGCTCCATCCATCCGCTTTGGACAACATTGGCCTGTCCGTTGCCATTCGGGAATTGGCGCACGGCTTTCAGGACAGCACGTCGATCAAGACCCGAGCGCTCGTCGCAACACTCGACAATCGCCTGTCGGACCGAGCCAAAATCGCCCTTTACCGGGTTACGCAGGAAGCCCTGACCAACGTCTCCCGCCATGCGAAGGCAAGAGAGGTTGAAATCGAACTGGGCTATGATGATGACAATCGAACGGTCTTTCTGAGAATTTCAGATGACGGAGAAGGGCTGAAGCCGCCCGAGCAGACGCCTGCAACCGGTGGGCTGGGCTTGCGCAACATGCTCGAGCGGATCGAAGCTCAGGGTGGAAATCTGGAGTTTTCCAGTGGCGCTCTGGGCGGGCTCGAGTTACGCGCAATTGTGCCGCAGGAGTGATCCGTGGCCCCGCGTGCGTGTCTTGACCCGAAACAACGACATTCCCTTTAATGAATTCTCAACACAACAAGCGCAAATCGGGGTAGAGTCAGGATTGACTCGTCTTCATGACACGCTCTCTGCTTGCACCGGAGGCAAGATCAAGCCTAACTAGGGTTTCCGGTAAAGTGCACCACTGAAAAGACAGATTCAGCTTTAAAAGTTGCTCCGATGAAACAAGACGCAAACGCAAAAAAACTCAGTATAGTCATCGCGGATGACCATACGCTCGTGCGAGATGGAATCCGTTCCCGACTTGAGCTTGAGGACGATCTCGTCATCGTTGCAGAAGCAGCTGATGGTCTGGAAGCGGTAGAGATGACACGTCTGCACAAACCGGACATCCTGATGCTCGACATCTCGATGCCGCGCTGCAACGGTCTGGAGGCTGCGCGCAAGATCCGCGAGGAAAATCAGGATTGCCGCATCCTCTTTCTGTCGATGCATGACAATCCCGAGTATATTCAGGCCGCAATCAAGGTAGGAGCCAACGGCTTCCTGCTCAAAGATGTCTCGTCGACCGGCATGGCAGCCGCCATCTCATCGGTCGCAGGCGGAGGCTTTTATTTTTCCAACAGCATCTCCCTTGATACCCTCAACGAACCGCCCCAAAAGCAGGAGACGAATGTCTACAATCTCACGGATCGCGAGATTGATGTCCTCAAGGGTATTGCCGAAGGAAAGGCCAATAAGGAAATCGCGGCCAAGCTGGGCATCGGTGTGAGAACCGTGGAAAGCCATCGCCAGCGCATGCGCGAGAAAATCGGCGGCGGCAATGCGGCCCAGCTCACCCATATCGCCATGGAAATGGGGCTGCTAGACCCGACGACCGGCACCAAGCCGAGCTAAAGCGTGTCGCAGTTAATGAGATTCAGGATTCCCATTTTTTGCCAATTGTGATTCCCTTTGAGAAAAGGGGATCATCATGGGCAAATCACTTCCTATTGCATTGCGCGAACGTGTTGCTTCATTTGTTGATGCCGGTCATTCGCATCGGGCGGCCGCCAGCCATTTCCGCGTGTCACCACGGTTTGTCAATAACCTGATGCTTCTCAAGAAAGAGACGGGTTCTGTGCAGCCTCGCAAGCAAGGCCGACCAGACAAAGGCAAGTTGGGTGTGCATCATGAATGGATCACAAGGCGCATGTCTGAGAATGGCGATCTGACGCTTGATGAGCTTTGTCTGGAATTGGCTGAACGCGGGGTCCATGTGCATCGCTCTAGCGTTGGGCGCGTGCTTCACAGGCTCGGCCTGAGCCATAAAAAAAAGTCTGGTAGCCACTGAACAGCTACGGGCCGCGATTGCTCATGATCGGTATGTATGGATCAATCAGCGCCGGCCTTTCTTCAACAAAGCATTGTCCCGATTGATCTTTATCGATGAGACATCAACCAACACGAAGCTGACCAAACGGTCTGGATGGTCACCAAAAGGACAGCGCTATCGCGCTCACGCTTCTTTTGGTCATTGGAAATCCCAGACCTTCATCGCTGGTTTGAGATCCCGTGGGATGGTTGCGCCCTGGATCGTCAATGCTCCGATGAACCGACGTATCTTTGAAACTTGGATTGAAACTCAACTACTGCCGACCCTGTCAGCTGGCGACATCGTCATCCTCGATAATGTCGCCTTCCACAAAAGTGAGAAAGCTCAAAAGCTCGTCAGATCAAAGGGAGCATGGCTGCTGTTTCTTCCGCCATATTCACCGGACCTCAATCCCATCGAAATGGCATATTCCAAACTCAAGACACTGCTGCGCAAGCGAGCAGCCAGAAGCTTCGATACAATCTCAGACGCGATCGGTGACATTTGTGACCTCTATTCTGCCAAGGAGTGTCTGAACGACTTCAAAGCTGCCGGGTATGAGGTTAATTAATTGCGATATGCTTTAATAGTTTCAGCCAAACCGGAAAAGCGCCGGGCACCCGCAACCGATCCGGGTGCCGTCAGAGCAGATTGGCCAGCAACAGGATAACCCCGAAGCCTGACACGACCACCCCCGCCGCGATGAGAATAATCGCTCCGCCCCAGTCCACGATCTGGCTGTTGAGGCCACGCGCCGCAAGGCTCTGAGAGGCAGAGCGGGCATAGACGGCAAAAAGCGCAAGAAGCGCGATGCTCAGCCCGGTCCCCAGCCCCATCGCATAAGCTGACAGAATGCCCGCCCAGAAAACCCCTTGTGACAGGGCAAAAACCAGCACGATCAACGCGCCCGAACAGGGACGCAATCCCATGGAAAGCACCGCCAGCACCGTGCCGCGCATCCCGCGCGCCTGACCGACGGCATCCAGCGAGGGTGCATGCGTATGACCGCATCCACATTCTCCATCGCCGTGATGATGATCGTGGTCATGATGATGGTGGTGATCGTGATTTTCGTGGGAATGGTCATCGTGATCTGCCAGCAAGGATCGCACGGCCCGCCATGCGCGCCAGAACAGCCAAAGCCCGAGCGCGACGAACATGACATACGACGCCAGCTCGAGCATCATCGCGGTCTTGGTGATCATGACGGCAGTCATCCGCAACAGGATGGCAACAACCCCGATGATCACAACCGCGACACTTGCCTGCAGCATGGCCGCAATGAGGGCCATCAGAGCACCCTTGCGCGCCTGGGTGCCGCTGGCAAACAGATAGGTTGTCAGCACGACCTTGCCATGCCCCGGACCCGCGGCATGAAACGCGCCATAGGCAAAAGACAACAACAGCAGCAAACCAAGCGCCGACCAGCTCTCCCGCACCAGCTTCACGGCATCCTTGAGCGCGTTATAAAACTCGGATTGCCGGGCCAGAATCCAGCCCTGCACCTCACCCCAAAGCCCGGTTGTCACAAGCGGCGAGGATGTCTCGGGCAAGCCCACCCCGAACGGCGACGGCGCAGCCGAGGCAACATTCGACAAAGCGAAAAGGGCAACCAAAGCAAGCAGAAGACAAAGAATGGAGGCGACAGCCGGACGCGCCGAACCCTTACGCGACAAATCTACTTGCATGTCAGAAACACCTGATTGGCCATGGTCGACGTCATCTGCATCAGATCTGGTGGCAACTCGCGTTGATCGGCCGGAATCTGGGCCAAAAGGCCCATCGTGTCATCATCGAGCGCTTCGGCCTTCTTGACGGACACCGAACAGGATCCGGGCGCATTGGCCAGCTTGATGGGCGACGTGTCAGAAAAGGAGAAATCGACAAAAAAGGTCGGATCATAAACATCCAGAATGACCTCTTTCTGAGCATTTACCTTGGCCTTGGCTGCTTCGAGAACTGGCAAGGTGAAATGAAGCGTCAGCAAGCCCTTGTCATAGGTCAGCCAATAATCGACCGGCTCGGCAAAGATGGCCTCATCGCTGTCCGGCGCGCCTTTTTCATACAGATCGGTGAAAAAATCGAACTCGGACAGGGATTCGACATTCACCTGTGCCAGCGGCTGCAATTCCGCGCGCGAGTAGACACCATCCCCGTCTTCATCCAACCCCTGTACGGCAAAGGCGCTGAAAGCCTCGTCGAAGGTCCAGATGTGATTGACAGCATTGACCGATTTTCCGCCCATGACGATCTCGGATTGCACCGACACCCAGACGTGAGGGTGAGCCATGGCGATACCGGGTGCCAGAATTGAGCCCAGCAGGAAGGGCAAAACAAAGGTGCGAAATGGCGCTTTCATGCTGTCTCCATCATCGAGTTGAAACGGCTAAAGGCGCTTCCGATGAAACGCCTTCTCACCCCACTCAACCTGTCTGTATGCCGCAAGTTCGGCAAGAAGATGTCATATCGAAGAAGCGATTGAAACACCCAATTCGCCGCGCGACAATCAGCGACGTCACGCGCCTATTTCGGGTCGTCGAGTTTTACGGCCCAGCGCCGCAAAAGAAGCGCATTGCTGACAACAGAAACCGAGCTGAAGGCCATTGCCGCCCCCGCCAAGGCAGGGTTGAGCAGCCCCAATGCCGCCAGCGGAATACCTATGACATTGTAGATGAAGGCCCAGAAAAGATTCTGCCAGATCTTGCCATAGGTCTTCTGGGCAATCTCGAGCGCCGCCCCGACAAGGCGGACATCAGATCGCATCAGCGTGATGGCAGCAGCCCCAATGGCCACGTCCGTCCCCGAGCCCATGGCAATGCCCAGATCGGCCTTGGCCAGAGCCGGCGCATCATTGAGCCCATCCCCAACCATGGCCACGACCTGACCTTCGGCCTGAAGACGCTCCAGTTCCTTGAGCTTGTCACTCGGAGAGACACCGCCCTTGACCGCATCAAGTCCGAGCGCATCACCGACGCGCGCCACGGTGCGGGGCGCATCACCACTCAAAAGCATGGTCTTGAGACCCTTTTGCCGCAGGCTCGCAACAGCATTTCGGGATTCCATCCGCACTTCATCACGGAACCCGATGAGCGCAACCAGCACGCCATCCCAGGCGACAGCCGACAAGGACAGACCGTCACTCTCCATGCGCGCCCACGCCTCGGACGCAAAGCCAAGATCAACCCCATTCCGCTGCAGAAAGGCAAAGGTGCCGATCAGATAACGCGCACCTGAAACAACGCCCTCGACTCCCTCGCCCACATGAGCGGAAACACTTTCTGCCACACCCAGCGAAAGGCCGCGCTCATCCGCAGCAGTAACGCAGGCCCGGGCCAGCGGATGCTCGCTGCTGCGCTGGATCGTTGCAACATCGGCAATCACCGCGCCTTCGTCTGCCGCACCAAACAGCTCAATGGCAACAAGGCTCGGCTGCCCCTCGGTCAGCGTCCCGGTCTTGTCAAAGACCACATGGCTCACATGCCGTGCTCGTTCCAGAACATCAATATCGCGGATGAGAATGCCGTTTTTGGCAGCAACCCCGGTCCCGGCCACCAGCGCCGTCGGCGTTGCCAACCCCAGAGCACAGGGACAGGCAATGACAAGGACAGATACCGCCGCCACGAGCGCCGCCTCAACCGATCCACCCACGACCATCCAGCCAAGGAACGTCAAAAGGGCGAGCCCGACCACCACCGGCACGAAGATAGCGGAAATCCGGTCCGCCAGATTCTGCATCTTGGCGCGCCCCGTTTGAGCCTGATCGACCAGCCGAATGATACGCGCCAGCACCGTGTCTTCGCCTAGCGCGACAACATCAAGAACCACCGAACCGACGCCATTCACCGCCCCAGTAATCACCTTGTCGCCCGCTTCCCGCAACACAGGCTCACTCTCGCCAGAAAGGAGTGCTTCGTCAAATTCGCTTCGGCCCTCAGAGATCGTGCCATCCACCGGCACCACTTCACCGGGGAGCACCCGAACACGGTCGCCCATGCCGACCGCTTCAATTGGCACCATCCGGTCCGCTGCGCCATTCGCGCCGACCACACGCGCCTCACGCGGGCGCAGCCCCATCAATGCCCTGAGCGCATCTGCGGCACTGCGGCGGGCCCGTCCCTCAAGCCACTTGCCAAAGACAATCAGGGTGAGAATAGCCGCCGAGGCCTCAAAATAGAGATGCCCGACGGAGGCGCTGCCAAGCGCTACCACTTGATATAGCGAGAACAGAAAGGCCGCGCTCGTCCCCAGCGCCACCAGCACATCCATATTCGCAGCCTTGTTCATCAATGCCTTGATGGCACCGCGATAAAAGCGCGCCCCGACGATCACCTGAACCGGCAGCGCAAGGCCCAACTGGATCAGGGGAGGCAAATGAAGATTTTGCCCGAACCACATGGCAATCATCGGCGCAACCAGCGGCACGGTCATCACGGCGGAAAACAGGAACAGATAGAAAGAATGCCGCTCTTCCTTGCGACGATCCTCGTCAAGACGCTCCGCCTGCTCCCTGCGTTCGGAAAGGCTTCCCTCCCGCAGGCTCGCACCAAAGCCGGTCTTCTCGATCATCGCCCTGATCGCATCGGCATCTTCAGCGCCATCAACGGACACATCGGCCCGCTCAAGTGCCAGATTGACGTTGGCATGGATCCCCGGCTTGGCATTGAGCACCCGCTCGACCCGTGACGAACAGGCCGCACAATGCATGCCGGTGATATCGAAAACAAAGGAATGGGATGCGTCTTTGGCAGCGGGCGCAGATGGCACAGAGGAGGCGGAAAGCTCGGACATGACCTTCACTTCGGTAGGTTTGAAACAATACTCACAACCATATAGGGCTTCCAGTCACTGGAAGGTCAAGACCTCTCTCCCGGCACGGGCATTTGCCGCACTTCCCGCGCATAGTCGATGAATGCCTTTGTGATATGAGCAAGGAGCTTTTCGCCCTTTTCCGCAGTCGCTGCAGTGGCATTGCCTGTCACCCCTTCAGCATTCAGATCGGTTGCCATCCAGCCCATCGCCTTGCGGCCATAATAGCGCAAATGCTCGTTCTTCCCGCTGATCAAGCGTTGCGCTGAAGAAAAATCATCCGCCTTCTGCATGGACACCAGTTCCGGCGCCAGAGCGAGCATCAACGAGGTCTCCACATCACCGCCATGGATCCCGAAGGAAATCTCATCGAGATCAAACACATCAGCGGGATAGCCAAACCGCAGCCAGTTGGTTGCGGAGACAAGCATGCCGTGATGAACCCTCAGATCCTGCATCAGGATCTCCATCAGGGGCACATTGCCACCATGGCTGTTGATGAGGATGAGCCGCTGAATACCCGCGCGCTTGACCGACAGGCAGATATCGAGCCAGACCGGCAACAGATGCTTCCAGCTTGATGTCAGGGTCCCAGTTCCATCCAGATGTTCTTCGGACCAGCCGATTTGCTGCACCGGCAGAAAGATGAGATCGAGATCAGATGGCAGGTCTGCCACGACCCGCTCCATGTAGCCTTCGGCCAGAATGGCGTCAGTCCCCAGCGGCAGGTGCGGTCCATGCTGCTCGATGGCCGCGATCGGCAACACCGCCACGGCTCCCTCAAGACCCGGCTTGGAAAAATCATCACGACCCATATCGCGCCAATAGGCTTTAACCATCACAGTCTCCCGTCACATAGTGCACCTAACATATCCGCGTTCAACAAGCCTGACCAGTCCACGAGAAGACTTTGCATCGGCAGACTTTACGCGCGCCTTCAGCGCTTCTATCGTTGGCTCAGCAAAACCCAGTTTCCGGAGGCTCCCGTGCTGCGCACCATCAAGAATTTCGCCAATCTGGGCGACGAAAACGCCTTTGCCGTTCTCGCCCGCGCCAATCAACTCGCCTCGGAGGGCCGGGACATCATCAATCTGGGCATCGGTCAGCCGGATTTCAAAACACCCGATCATATCGTCAAGGCGGCAGTCGACGCCCTTGAAGCTGGTGAACACGGCTACACCCCAGCCAACGGCATTCCGCGCCTGCGCGAAGTCGTCGCAGACGAACTCAACCGCCGCCATGGGGCCGATATAAGCCCTGATTCTGTGATGATCATGCCCGGCGGCAAGGTCACCATGTATATGGCCATCACCCTGTTTGGCGAATCCGGCGCAGACATTCTCTATCCCGACCCGGGATTTCCCATCTATCGCTCGATGATCGAATTCACCGGCGCACGCCCGATCCCCGTGCCTTTGCGCGAAGAGAACGGCTTTGCCTTTTCCGCCGAGGAGCTTTTGTCGCTCATCACACCGCAGACCCGGCTGATTATTCTCAACAGTCCGTCCAACCCGACCGGCGGCGTTACGCCGAAAGAAGAAATCGACAAGCTGGTCAAGGGGCTTGAGGCGTGGCCCGATGCCGCCATCCTATCCGACGAGATCTATTCCCGCATGACCTTTGACGGTCTCGAGCATCAAAGCCTCACATCCTACCCTGAAATCAAGGATCGCCTGATTCTGCTCAACGGCTGGTCCAAGACCTATGCCATGACCGGCTGGCGGCTCGGTTTCTCCGTCTGGCCAGAGGCTCTTTATGACGACGTGCGCAAGCTTGCAGTGAACAGCTATTCCTGCGTCAACAGCGCCGCCCAGTTTGCTGGCATTGCCGCCATCACCGGTCCGCAGGACGCAGCCGATGATATGATGGCCGAATTCGACCGCCGCCGGAAAGCCGTGGTCACTGCGCTGAACGATCTGCCCAACACGTCCTGCGCCATACCCAAGGGTGCCTTCTACGCCTTCCCCAACATCTCGCAAACCGGTTTCAAGGCCAAGGACTTGTCGTCCCGCCTGCTTGAGGAAGCCGGCGTTGCCACCATCGGGGGACCGGACTTTGGCGTCTATGGCGAGGGCTATATCCGCCTCTCATACGCAAACAGCCTTGAGAATATCCTCAAGGCTGTCGAGCGTATCGGTGATTTTTTAAAGGCCAACAGCGCCTGATCGGCACGCGGGCAGGAATGAGAGACTATTCAAGGCGCTCCGCATGCCAAGCCATGTGATCGGCAAGGAAGCTGGAGATGAAATAGTAGGAATGATCATAGCCGCCATGAAGCCGCAAAGTCAGATCCACATCGGCTGCGCGGCAGGCCGCTTCGAACGCCCAGGGCTTGAGCTGGTTCTCCAGAAACGTGTCCGCCAGACCCTGATCAATCAGGATATCGCCGTCCCAACCCTTGTCTCGCATCAAGGCGCAGGCATCATGCATCGCCCATTTCTTCTCATCAGACCCGAGATAGGCTTCAAACGCCTTCTGGCCCCAAGGGCAATCAACCGGATTGGTGATCGGAGCGAAGGCCGAAAGAGAGTGAAACAGTCCCGGATGCCGCATGGCAAGGGTCAATGCACCGTGCCCGCCCATGGAATGACCGGTGATACCCAGCGCATCCTCATCAATCGGCAAGGCATCCACCAGCAGGTCCGGCAGTTCCTTGGTCAGATAGGTCTCCATCTGAAAATGCTTGGCCCAAGGGTCCTTGGTTGCATTGAGATAGAAGCTCGCCGCCTGTCCCAGATCATAGGACGGATCATTGGCCACCCCTTCACCGCGCGGGCTGGTATCGGGCGCGACAAAGATCATGCCATGTTTGGCAGCATGCATCTGCGGGCAGCCTTTGGTGGTGACATTCTCCCATGTGCAGGTCAGACCGGACAGGTAGAACAGCGTGGGGCACACGAAGCCGTCCAGCGCCTCACGCGGCAGGAAGACAGCAAACTCCATGTCTGTGCCCGTTGCACTGGATTTGTGCCGGTAGACGCGCTGCTCGCCACCAAAGGATTTCATGCTCTGGATCAGTTCCATGTGCTAAATCTCCCGCTTGGAAATAGGGTGTTTCGTCAAATTAGAGGCTGGATTTGTACGTTCCGTGACAGGACCGAATAGCGCGACCATAAACGGTTGGTGCCAAAAAGAAAGCGCCCCGGACCGGAGCGCTTTCTTTATACATGATCAAATGCCCTGACAAGATCAACGTTTCTTGCCGAGCAGTTTCAACCGGCTGGCAATCGCCGCATCGCAGCGCCCTCCTGGTCGGCGCACGATGATCTCCTGATCGAACACCACATGCTGACCAATCGGACCACCGGTGAAAGCCTTGGTTCCGGCAGGCAGGATTTGCAGAACACCATAGTCGCCACCCGCGTGGGTAAACATGGCGAACGGAGCGCCACCGACCATCAGGGCCAACTGGCCTTTGCGCAACTGCTGCATGGTTATGGTCTGCTTTTTGCCATCGAGCACCAACTGAGTTTCAGACAGCGAGAGGATTTTCTTTTTGTTCTGCACCAGTCTCCATTTGCCGAGCAGATCCTTCATCTCGGTATCAACCGCCAGACAGGATTTGTTCGCATTGGGAACGCTGAGGCGGGTCGCCTCGCCCTGCTCGATCACTTGTCCGTTGGCGCTCAAACGATAGGACATATGGGTGTCATCGATCTTGGCGACATCCACGACTGCCGCAGTCAGACCATTCACCGAAACACGGCGGGCCATGAACTGATAGCGTTGACCGGACACAAAGCCCGGTTTGAGATACATCCAGATGCCCGGTGTCTTGCCCTCGAAGATCAGCCAATCACTCATCACGAGCGGCTGCAACCCCGAAGGGGTCTTCAGTTCCCACACCCCTGTATAGAACGGTGTGTCCTCGGCCGCCTGCGCAGACAGGGCCATCGAGAACACAAGCATCAGTCCAGCAAAAACAAATTGCATCAGGCGAACGCTCGCCCTGAATGAAGAAAACAAACTCATCGTCTTACCCTCTTGGACGAGGCATTTGAAAGGGCCTCAATAGCTCACAAATACTTCGTCCGCTTCCCATTTAGCCGCGCCGCACGGCCATGCCCCACCATATCCGCATCGGCACCACCAATTTACATCGCCAAGAATGCCGAATCGCATTCTTCATGGGGATTTCAACGGAATCTCCCCGATTGCGATCAAGTGTCCCTTGCTTTTAACCCTTTGGCAATCCCCGGTTGGCGCTTCATTGAAACTAAAGGGCTTTTCTTAGGCAATATGGTTAACGTCTGGTCGCAGATACGCCCTGCCCCGTCAATTTCCCTCGAAACGCAAAGGCTTCTCCATACGAGCGGCGCGCGCACCTATCAGACAGGCTCTGACCGCAACTGCGCTTTTCATGCAACACTGCACAATGGCAACCAGAAATAGCACCGGAAATTCTTGCTCCACCGCTCTTGCGGGTTTATTGAAACGCCACTTCAACAAACGTTAGGCGGTTTTTTTGTTCAGTCTTTCATTCTTCGCGTTGAGCACCATGGAGTCTGTATCCAGCGCTGCATAGGCGAGCCATTGGCAGCCCATGCAGAACGGTCGTCCTGTGCGTCGAACAGCCGCTCTCCCAACACGCCCTGACGAGAGATCCCTCTTGTCCCGGTCATCCGGCCCAAGGGCCTATGTTTCGAGAGACTGCTGCTGTCCGTTCGTTCGGCCTTGCTGGCAGCGAAATCCCCATCACGATCTGAGATTTCAGTCTGCCCAATCATCTCTTCAAGATGTTTGGCAACACTCTCATGTTATACGACGAAGGATCCTTCGGGCGGCATTCTTGCCGCGCCGATCGAAAGAACAAAGGCACCAGAAGCAAACGCAAAAACAACCGATGGAAGGCAGCAGACGGTGAATTCCGCTGCACCCATTGCAAGCAGATGGTCTTTACGGCCACAGCCATGGGCACGGTGCATCGCAATCACTGCCCCCATTGCCTGCATTCTGTGCATGTAGACACCAAACCGGGCAACCGGGCCTCCACATGCCAATCTCGCATGATCCCGGTTGGTTTGACGATCAAACACAACGGCTTTGACAAATATGGCAAGGCTCGTTGTGGCGATGTCATGCTGGTGCACCATTGCAGCGGATGTGGCGCCGTGAATATCAACCGCATAGCCGGTGACGTTTCATGCGACCGGATCATCGACGTGTTCGAAGGCTCCCTGAGCATGGACCACGCGCAAAAGGCAACCATCGAGACCAAAGGCATCATACCAACGGCATTTAATTCTGACCTTCTTGAGCCCATTTTCTCATACCTATTGAATGGATGATGGTTGGGTTGGCGGAGAGGCTCTTCCATGCTTGGCAACCAGCATCAAGAATGGCGGCATAGTCTTCGAAGACCCGATTGGACAGGAAGGTACCGCGCAGATACTGCCAAATATTCTCAACTGGGTTCAGTTCCGGTGATTTGGAAGGCAACAGGAGGATGGTGATATTCTTGGGCACGTTGAGTCTGCTTGTCGTATGCCATCCGGCACGATCCATCAGCACCACGGCATGAGCGCCGCGCGCCACTGTCCTTGAGACTTCTTCGAGGTGCATTTGCATGGCCTGTGTATTTGCAAAAGGCATCATCAATCCCGCGCCAACGCCACGCGCTGGACATATTGCACCGAACAGATAGGCATTTTTATATCGCTGATCGGCTGGCAGACGTGGTCTGGTTCCCTTTTTTGCCCATAGTCGGGCCAGTCCATTCTTCTGACCAAGCCTAGCCTCATCTTGCCACCAAATCTCGATGGGCTTGTTCTTTGGCAAATGGCCTACATGCGCTGCCAACGTTGCGGAGAAGTTTTTTTGAAAGCATCAATGACTTCAGGCTTTTGTTCTGGATGTTGAGGTCGACCAGATATGCGCACATACCCCATGCGGCGCAAAAGATCCCGTACTCCACGTTCCTTGTAGGAGACCCCAAACCGCTCTTGGATCACACGCACCAGATCCTGGCTACGCCAGACAGAGACGCCGTCCTTCTCAGGATCAGGACCGGTTTCAACGATAGCAACAAACTCTTCGAGCTGTTCTGGGCTCAAGCGCATGGGAGCGCCGGTTGCTTTGATGTCGACAAGACCATCGGTGCCTTGCTCATTGAAGCGAAGAACCCAATCTCGCAAAGTCTGGCGGTCCATACCGCCGACTTTGGCGGCATCAGCACGGTTCATGCCGTCATAGACAGCCGCAATGGCCAGTAGGCGGCGGCCCTGTTTGGCATTGCGGCATCCTTTGGCAAGACGGCGCAAACTATCGGCGTCAAAAGCATCGCTAAGAATCAAAGCGGCAGACATGGCAAAATCTCCTTTGCCATGTTGAATCACGCCAGTGCTAAAAATGGAATCCCTAAAGAGTCAGAACTTCACGCCCTTGGTATCAGGCTATTGCGCAAACAGGACGCAGGTCAGTTGCATCAGGCACTGTTTGGCAAGACTGCGTTCCCGCCATGAGGAAGGCAACAGCTCGGCGGGGCAACCGTCCCGCCGAACTGGCAATAAAACCTCTGGCCCATCCAGACGCAAAAAACCAGCCGCCCGCGGGAAACGGACGGCTGAATAAGTGTGTCGCAAGTATTTGCCGCAAAGAATTGGGATCAGGCGTCTTGCGGTTTGAACGTCATCGCAACCCCGTTGATGCAGTGCCGCTTGCCGGTCGGCTGAGGCCCATCATTGAAAATATGACCAAGATGTCCGCCACAGTTGCTGCAATGCACCTCGGTACGGGTCATAAAAAGACTGTTGTCTTCCTGGGTTCCAACCGCATCAGGCAAAGCCTCATAGAAGCTGGGCCACCCGGTGCCACTGTCAAATTTGGTCTCTGACGAATAGACGGCCTGATCGCAGCCAGCACAATGGAAGATCCCGTCGCGCTTTTCATTGTCGAGTGGGCTGGTGAAAGCCCGCTCCGTTGCATGATCGCGCAGCACGTCATATTGCGGCTTGCTCAGACGCTCACGCCATTCCGCATCGCTTAGCTGCAGCGGAAAACTTCCGGTTTCAGTTGCAGACGAGCGCCCGCCGAGCACCAGACCATAGGTTGAGGCTCCGAGCAGGGCGGCAGCCCCTGACAAAAGAAATGTGCGTCGTTTCATCGTGACCTCCTGTTTTGAATTCGCTGGTCTTAACGTTAGGGCAAGTCTCGTGATCACCCGTTCACGGGAAGGCAAGACCATGCTGAGAAATGGCGTTTAAATCTAAACCGGTGACCCGGTGTAGATTTAAATCGCTCCAGATCGGCAAAGAGCACCGACCGGAGATGCAAGAATATCCGGTCGGTTGTTCAATCACCAATCACGATGCTGGCAACAGAACTTTATCGATGACATGGATGACGCCATTGGACTGTTTCACATCGGCAATGGTGACGTGGGCCACGTTGCCCTGTCCGTCTTTCAGCATCACGGTGCCGCCATCATACATCGCCGTGAAGGTACAGCCGCCAACGGTTTTGACCGGATGAGCGCCCTTGTCATCATCCACCATCTTCATGATGGCACCAGACATGGCATCAGCGGCAACAACATGGCAGGTCAGGATCTTTTTCAGCTGATCCTTGTTTTCCGGCTTCATCAGCGTTGCAACTGTGCCCTCGGGCAGCGCATCAAAGGCCGCATCGGTCGGCGCAAAGACCGTAAAGGGGCCATCGCTCGAAAGCGTATCAACAAGACCGGCGGCCTTGACGGCAGCAACGAGTGTCTCGTGGTCTTTTGAATTGACAGCATTCTCGACGATGGTCTTGGATTCATACATTGGCGCGCCACCGACCATCGGGTTGTCACCAGCCTGTGCGAGTCCGGCACCGAAGGTCAGTGCGATGGCAGTAGCAGCAGCAAAGGTTGTCGTACGAGCAAAAGTCATTGTGTCTCTCTCCAATTGATTTGTTTTCAAGCCCGCTTTGTTGCGGACATCAGGAGACACGAAGACACGGCAAAACAAGTTTCAGCTTTTTTCAAAAAATCAGATCACAGAAACGTTACCCGTCGCCAGCACTGGTCCGGTGACTTCGCCGGTCGGCGAGCCACCAGCCGGTTCATCACTGATTGCCAGCACACTTCCGGGAAGCTTTGCCTTCAAGCTTTCAGGCACAGTCAGAACCGCTTGGGTTTCTTCGGGCAACACACCAAGGGAGACCGGCGCATTTTCGCCCGCGATCAACCAAAGCTCGAAATCACGCTCTGGAGCAGCAACCCCTTGCGTTCGGTTAAGTCGCAATTGCCCGGTCTGCTCTTCGTAAAGAGCCACAAGCCGAACCGCACCGGCATCCCCGGACAACTCAGCCACATAGCTCGGACCGGGCGCATCCGGCATGCGCAAGGTGACGACCAGAACCGAGGTCATCAGCGCAAATCCAATCAGAGACGCGAATGTAAGACCACGCCAAAAACCAAGGCTTGACCATAGACCCGCTTTTTTCTCAGACGAGCTATCAAAAAGCTGCTCTTCGATTTTGGCATAAAGCGTGGCAGGCGGCGTCACCGGTTCGATCAAGTCGGAGAGTGGCTCATAATGAGCATCCCAGAACGCCACTTCCTGGCGCAAATCTGTCTCGCGCTCGAGCCGGGCGCTGAATACTTGTCGCTCGTCATGCGGCAGCACACCGAGGGCGTATTCCGCCGCCAGCAGCCTGTCATCACGATCCTTTTTCTCTTGCGCTGTCATGCTTCCAGACACTTTCTGAGAGAAATGAGGCTGCGCCGCAGCCACGTCCGCATTGTATTGAGGGGCACGCTGAACCGCTCAGCCAGCTCCTGATAACTGTCACCATCCAGATAAGCCCCCCGCACCGCACCCGCGCGCTGGGTTTCAAGTTCTTCAAGGCACGCCTCGATCTGGCTCCCGGTTTCTGCACTGATCAGCAATCTTTCAGGATCAGGACTTTCATCTGCCCCTGCCAAGTCCTCGTCCAGCTCCACCGGATCCGGACGCCTTGCTCGCAGTCGGTCTATGGCATGGTTACGGGCAATGGCAGCAAGCCAGGAAATCGGGCTGTTCGAGGTAATGGCAAAGCGGGAAGCACTATTCCAGATCTTTACATAGGCTTCCTGTAAAACCTCTTCAGATTCCGCCCTGTCTTTCAAGACACGCAAACAGATGCCAAAGAGTTTCGCGCTGGTCGCCTGATAAAGTGCAGCAAAGGCAGCCCGATCATGCAGAGCAACGCGGACAATAAGATCAGAAATCGCATCAGCCATTGAGTGTCCTGAGCAAAAGGCATAAGAGTTTTCGTCAGACCGTACGGCGCACCTTGTAAGCTTTGCAAGATCTTCTCGACGGATCGTTCGCGTTTGGCAACTATGCACCACAGGGACGCCCCGGTCTAGCAGAAGAAAGGGACCATCGGCCTGCATAACCTTTGACGAACGAAGGCTGGTCTAGCCAGATAGCGCCCCAACAGGGACGCCGAAAATCCAGCACCATTCAAATTCCGCAAACAGCATCAAGATCCGATCAGGAAAAGCGCTCAGATTTAGATGAGTGCATTATCACCTCCGTCGCCACAGCCATTCGCGCGCTCAACGAGGTGAAAAGAATAAATGCTTTTTTACATGGCGTATTATCGTCTAATCATTGGCCTTGCCGAGAAAATTTTTATACAATCAAGTCCAATATAAGTAGAAGACGACCACCACGCCTCAGAAAATAAAGCGAAAATCAGCACAACCACCTAACTAGAAACAGCCAAATTCAAGCAAAAGTAGCATTTTTGACTTATTCCACCAAAATCAATTGGAAACCAAATAGTATTTCCAAAGAACTGGCATAGTCAAAATTATATGGTTTATTAATTTTTATATGGAAGCTTTAAGTCTCAGGCCCCGTCCAGAAATGGTGTACAGTATGAAACTTTCAGTCACAATATTCGCATTAGCGCTCATGGCCTTCAGCTCCATCGCTTCAGCGGCACAAAAACCAGACCTGTCTGACTTGGACACGAAGAATCTATACCAGCAAATCGACCAATGGCTCGATCGCGAAATCGTGTCCATGAGCATCGAAGCCCAGAACAAGCGCTACGGAACACTGACCCAACAACAGATCACCGATCTGGATAACAAGTGGCGTACGGAAAACGAACAAGAAGACAAGCCTCTAATCTCCGCAACACTTTCCAGCCCCCTCTCTGTTTATCTGTCCCGCATGCAAGGTCAGTCCTACGGCTTGTTCGTAGAGATCTTCGTCATGGACAACAAGGGCCTCAACGTTGGCCAGTCCTCGATCACCTCTGATTTCTGGCAAGGCGACGAAGCCAAATTCCAGAAAACCTACGAAGTCAGCCCAGACGCTATTTTCGTTGATGAGCCCGAATGGGACGAAAACATCGGTATCTGGCGCGTACAGGTGAACAAGAGCCTCCGGAACCCAAAAACAAAAGAGTTGATTGGTGCGGCAACCATCGAAGTCAATCTGACTGAGTTCGCCCGCCGCCAACAGCTCGCCAGCAAGTGAGAATGGCAATGCTTAAAAATCTGTCTATTACCCTTAAGACCCTGATTTCCTTTGCCATGCTCGCCTTCATCGGCATCGCGGTTGGAGGCATGAGCTTGTATCAGGCGGGAACCGTTTCAAACGCCGTTACCGAGCTTGAAGTGATCGGAAAAAAGGTCGATGTCCTCAATGAAACCAAGACATCGATCGTCGAACAATATGCATCGCTCAAGTTCTTTCTGCTGACCGGCAACCTTACCGCCGCCGAAGAAGTCAGAGCTTCTGCCACGTCCATTGAGCAGGAATTCGACGCACTTTCAAATATCGAAGGCACCGACGAAGTCAAGATGCAATGGAAATCCTGGTACGATACCTATGTCAGCAGACAGCTGAGCTTGATGCGCAACCCGATGACAGTGGACCTGGCCCGTGTGATCGAGGTGTCTGGCGAAAGCGGCGATGCAGTCAAGACCGTGCTGGATCATCTGAACGAGCACATCGCAGAGATGTCAAGCCTGCAGAGCGAGATGAACAAGCTGCAGGACAACGCGATGAGCACGATGAAAACCTCCGCCTTGATCGGTCTTCTTCTGATCGTGGTCGCAACCACTGCTCTGCTTATCGTCAACAACTCCGCCATCTCACGTCCTCTTGGTCGTCTGGCCGCCGCGACCGAAACTCTCTCTCAGGGTGATCTGAGCGTTGAGATCGACAACGATGAACGACGCGACGAAATCGGCCGCATGTATAGTGCATTGGCGATTTTCCGCACCAATCTCGAGCACACGCGCGAGTTGGAAGCACAGGCAGAAGATCAGCGCGCAACCGCCGAGGCCCGCCGCCGTGCGGATCTTCAGAGCCTGGCTGAGCAGTTCGAAGCAACCATGGGCAAGATCGCTCAGGCCATTTCCGCAACTTGCGTAAACCTGCAGAGCAACTCCATTGAACTGTCTTCAATCTCCGATGACACGACACAGAAATCAATTTCCGTATCCTCGGCTTCTCAGGAAGCCAGCACGAACGTCGAAACGGTCGCATCGGCAACCGAAGAGTTGTCTGCCTCGATCAGCCAGATCAGTCAGCAGGTGGCAAAATCAGCTGGTCTTTCTACCGACGCCGTGCACGAAGTCGAACGCACGACGCAATCCGTCGAAGAGCTCAAGAAGGTTCTCGATGAAATCGGCGGCGTGACCCGCCTGATTAACGACATTGCCGCCCAGACCAACCTTCTGGCGCTCAACGCAACCATCGAGGCCGCCCGCGCAGGCGAAGCTGGCCGAGGCTTTGCGGTTGTTGCCAACGAAGTCAAGGATCTGGCCAGCCAGACGTCCAAGGCCACCGAACAGATCGAACAGCAGATTGCCAACATGCAGCAGGCAGCCTTCAACTCGATTGATGCGACACACAGCGTGGCAGAAAAGGTTCGGGCGATCACCAGCGAAACGACCGAAATGGCCGCCGCAGCCGATCAGCAGAACGCAGCCACCGGCGAGATTGCGCGCAATATTTCCGAGGCTGCATCCGGCACCCGCAACGTCTCCGCTTCCATGGAAGTGATGAACGGTGCCGCTCGCAAGACTGGCGAAGTCTCCAGCACCATGCGTACGATGATCGACGACGTGAACGACCAAAGCCGTTCGCTGCAGATGGAAATGGAGAAATTCCTCAAGATTCTTCTGGCAGCCTGATTGCGACAGGGTCGGGCCTGTTACTCAGATGTCCAATAAAAAAGGTCGGCATGCTCATCACGGGCATGCCGGCCTTTCTGCGTTCTGGACGCTTGAAACACCGCAAGAGACGGAAAACTTGACATCTCATGCTTTGCCAGAAGAAAACTGGCAGACAATGAGAGCAGCACAAGGCAGGCCCAATGGACACCCCGAAGCAGACAGGCATTGCGGCGCATGTCAAAAGACGCACCATCACCACCTTGGCCACCGCCTCCGCTGATCCAGACCTGATCGCTGTGCTGCTGCCGCGCCTGTCCCAAGACGAACAAAACCGGCACGCTACCTTGCGTCTATTCCCCAACCGCCGGGATTATGTGCTGGCCCATCTCCTGCTCCGCAGTGAACTCAGCCGCTGGTATCCCGACACACCGCTGACCGGTTGGGCATTCGAACGCACTGACACGGGCAAGCCGATCCTGTCCCGCGCCCGGCATCCGGCTCTGGGCGATATCGATTTCAGCCTCACACACACCGGCGAGATGGTCGCATGCGCCATCACCAATTACGGCCTTGTCGGCATTGATGCGGAACGGCGCGACCGCAAGATCAATCTTGCGCGTCTGGCAAGAGACGTTCTCACGCTCAAGGAGCGCACGCGCATCGCGCGGCAAGCCCAAGCGGCGCAGAGCGAAGTCTTCATCCGACACTGGACGCTAAAGGAAGCCTCTCTCAAGGCCATCGGCATCGGACTGAACGCCGATCTCACAACACTTCAATGTCACTTTTCCGAAGACCCGCCATCTGGGCAACCGATGATCAAGGTGGAGGGACTGGCCAAAAGCTTGACGATGCCCGATCTGGCCAATCGCCATTTCGAGCTATTCGAGATGCCTGACCATTGCATCGCGCTGGCGCATCTCATGGCACAAACGGACGTGACGGCAGAGATCAACCATCTTGAGCTTGAGGCGTTCCTTGACCAGAAAGCCTAGAGACTGGCGGCCAAGGCGGCACCAAAGCTCACCCCCCCGTCCCTTTGTTTGAGAGACCACGCAGGCTTTCAGCCACCGCTTCCATTATCTTTGCCTTTTCCTCATCATCGAAATCCGTCGGACGCGCCTTGAGCGCCTGATAGGCAAGGAACAGATTGCCGACCTGATCCACCAGTTCGAGCGCATCAACGCCGTGGGCGATGATGTAGTCCGTGATGTGCCCGGCAAACTCCCAAAGAAACAGAAGATCCGCCGGCAAAACATTGTCTGCCCGGGCCACGCCGAATTCGGGGCTCTTCTTGGGATCTCCGAAATAGGTTTCGAAGCTATCGGCCTCGTCAACGGCTTCAGCCATGTCTCTCGTCAGTCGTATACGCAGCATATCGGCATTGATCGTCATGATTTTCTACCCTGTCTCTGATTGCGTTCGATCCAGTAAAGCTTGTGCCATGCCCAGAAACACAGACACCGCAGCAGCAGATAAAAGCTTGAGGATGCAACAGCAACCTGCAGCGGCGCGCTCAAATCGGCCCCTTGGGCCATGGCTATAATATGGGCGAGGCTCGGCAGCGCCATGGCCTCTCCCCGCTCGCTTGCTGCAATCAGTTCCTGAGCACTCAATTGCAGCCCGAAGCTGAGAAGAAAAAAGACCACCACTTCCACCAGCGTAACAAGCGCCGTGCGATAGCGGCTGAAGACAAACAGGCCCTTGTATTGATTATAGAGCAGAACAAGTCCTGCCGCACAGTAGGGAATGGCCAAGGCTGCCTGCTGCCAAGGCTCATGCAGAAATTCCAGCTTGAAGAAATAGCGCAGATAGGCCGTGTCAAATGCCCCAATGAGCGCAAAGATCAGCACATATTCGATCGCAACACCGGGCAGCATCAAAAGGCGCAAGCCCAGTCGCTTGCCAAGAGCCGCAGACCACTTCCTCCGCGGTGTCCGGCCTGACAGAAGCCGCTTGCCCACCATGATCAGGCAACCAACCAGCAGACCGAGCGAAGCCATCGCCCCGGGCAAACCGATCAGTTGCGCATTGGTATTGGAGAAAAAGTCCCAGTAGAAGGACTTCAATACCCCGGCGAGCGCCGGACCGCACACTTCGACGGCCAGCACACCGAACAAGGTCAGAACCCACGGCAAAAGGGGCCGTGGCTCTGATTTGGGAGGGCGTTTGGGCAGCGTGACATAAAGGATCGCAAAGGACACGAGCGCCACGGCATCGAACCCCAGCACCCACAGGCACAGATCCTTTGGCGCCAAGAGGACATAAAGCGTGCGAATGGCAATCACCAGCCCCCAGAAGAACAGCAACAGATTCCGCCCATGCAGACTGTAGCCCTGTTGGTGCAATTGCCGCTCGAACGGCGTGATGTTCGGACTGACCGCGCTCAGCATATCTGGCCGTTCAGGATCATCACCAACGCTGTGGGGATCGAATGCATCACCGGCGAACCGAAAGGCCGCCTGATCGGCAAAGAACTCGCGCACCTTGTTATAGGAAACCAGCACCCCGTGAAATGACATGGCAATGCCAATCGAAAAGCAGCCAATGGTCAGAATCTGCAGCACGAGCTTCAGCCACAGCCCGAAAGGGCCCATCGAAAGCAGTGACGCGCTGATCAACAAGAGCGGCGAAAAAATCGACAGAACCACAAAGACATAAATACTGACGATGACAACAAAAGCCGAGTTGACGAGATTGTCCTTCATCAGGGCGTGAGCGAATTCATGCACCATGAAAAATCGCAAGATCTTCTGCTGATTCTCTGAAGGCTTTCCCTTGACGATCCGATTAACTTGTCCAGACGGCGCAAAGAGCACACGCCCCTTGGAAAGGAAATCCAGATATGCGACCTCGTCTGTATTCTTGAGCTCCGATATGGTCCGGAAATAGCCAACCTCAGCCAGCAATCGCCGAACGACCGCGCCGGCCTTTTCATCCTCCGCGAGCGATCGCCCGCGCGGGTGGGAAAATCGAAAAAAGTGCGCAAAGAACAGCAACAGTCCGAGCGACGCCAGAACCATCCAGGCAACTGGATCAAGATAGACCTGCCCACGAGCGGCCTCGAACAGGTCAACAATTTCGGGGAACCATCCAAGCAAAAGGGACGGGTTGGAATAGACCAGCTTATTAAAGACCGGCAGGAACTCGCCAAAGCCGATCACCATGTCAAAACCGTGCAGGATCGTCAGGATCAGAAAAACCGCAGTGGCCAGACCCAACATGGAAAAGGCGATCACGCTCCAGAGATTGCCCCCTCGCAGCATATGAGAGCGCACCTGATGCGACAGCGTTTCGCCCGATTGCAACTCTTTCTTCATCACAGCAAGGCCCGTTTGATCATCGCAAAGCGTGGACAGGGCGGGATCTATTCGACACTCCCAAACAAAACCATGAATATCAGGTCTACAACCTGCTGCAAACAGAAATTGCATTTCTCTTTTTAAAACCACACTGCTCTTGGCGTGCGAACATGGATCCCGTCAGGCCGGAGCAGATCAAGGCAAAATCACCAGAACGCAGCACCTCAGATTTGCATCAATTCGATCATTTGCCGCGATCACAATACAAACAGCACCGCCCACGAGCGACATCCCCTAATATAAGTCTTTGTAAAACAACATATTTTTCGGATAACGAACAATCTTTGAGCATGAACAAACAAACCCTTAACGACATCGCACACAAATTAGGCAACTGACCCTTGAAATACCATTTTCTTGATGGTGAGCAGGAACCATAGGCATCTCCCTTTTGGATGCTTCTTGTCAAAAATACATAGAAATACGTAATAGAATCAGATCATTCAGCAAAACTTCTAATGGCACTCATGGGATTGGCACACCCCTTGCAAATTGCCCTGCATCACCACACCCAGATGGAGAAGAAAAAGTGCCAATGAAATTCTCTCGCTTTGCTGCAGCGCTCGCTGTGACAACCTCACTGATTTCCGCCACGGCTGCACTGGCTGCAGACACTATCAAAGTCGGCGTGCTGCACTCTCTTTCCGGCACCATGGCCATTTCAGAGACGACCCTGAAAGACGCCATGCTGATGCTCATCGAAGAGCAGAACAAGAAAGGCGGGCTTCTTGGCAAACAGCTTGAACCCGTCGTCGTCGACCCGGCATCGGACTGGCCTTTGTTTGCGGAAAAAGCCCGCGAACTGATTGACGTCAACAAGGTCTCTGCGGTGTTTGGGTGCTGGACGTCAGTATCGCGCAAATCCGTTCTTCCGGTCTTTGAAGAGTTGAACTCCATCCTCTTCTACCCGGTTCAGTACGAGGGCGAAGAATCTCAGCGCAACGTCTTCTACACCGGAGCGGCCCCCAACCAGCAAGCCATCCCGGCCGTTGACTATCTGATGGAACAGGAAGGCGTGGAACGCTGGGTTTTGGCGGGCACTGACTATGTCTATCCGCGCACGACCAACAAGATCCTCGAAGCCTATCTGAAATCCCATGGCGTCGCGGAAGACGACATCATGATCAACTACACGCCATTCGGCCATTCCGATTGGCAGACGATCGTCTCCGACATCAAGGCATTTGGTGCCGCTGGTAAGAAGACCGCCGTGGTCTCCACCGTCAACGGCGATGCCAACGTGCCCTTCTACAAGGAACTGGCCAACCAGGGCATTGAAGCTCAGGACATTCCTGTCGTTGCCTTCTCCGTGGGTGAAGAAGAACTGGCCGGCATCGACACCAAACCACTGGTCGGTCACCTTGCTGCCTGGAACTACTTCCAGTCCGTAGACGCTGATTCCAACTACGAGTTCATCGATGCTTGGCGTGCCTTCACAGGCGATGACAACCGCGTCACCAACGACCCGATGGAGGCCCACTACATCGGCTTCAACATGTGGGTCAAGGCCGTTGAGAAAGCGGGCACCACCGAACCCGATGCCGTCATCGACGCGCTGCCCGGCATCGCCGTTCCAAACCTGACCGGCGGCTATTCTGCCATGATGCCGAACCACCACATCACCAAACCTGTCTTGATCGGCGAGATTCAGGACGATGGCCAGTTCGAAATCGTCTACGAAACAGCCGGCCTTGTTCCGGGCGACGCGTGGTCGGACTTCCTGCCGGATTCCGCCAAGTTGATCTCGGATTGGCGCGCACCGCTGTCCTGCGGCAACTTCAATACCGAAACGAACGAATGTGGCGGTAAAGGCGAGTAATCGCCCCTTGCCCTCTCCAACCCGGTGGCGGTCGATGACGGCCACCGGGGTCCAGTAAAAAGACCTGAAAGTTGAAAGCTCATGTCCCGATTGCGCGCAATGCTGGCGTGTCTTTTCGTCCTGATCACCGCAACCGGTGCATCACATGCGCAAGAGGCAGACCTCAGCGCTCCGATCGCCGCCCTCGCCGAAGGGTCATTGCGGGACCGCGAGGCCAGGGTGCAAGCGCTTCTGGCCACCGGTGATGACCGGGTCATTCCGATTCTCAACGCCCTTGCAGAGGGCGATCTCTATGTCCGCAAGGCAGACAAGCAAGTCTTCATCGCCGACCGCGATGGGCGCACTTATACGACCACCCATCCGATAACCGGCGAGATCACGACCGACGTTCCCCGGCGGTCGATGAAAAAGATCCGCGTCAACAACAGCCTCCGGCGTTCCGTTCGTGATGGGCTGAGCCTTTTCACCCTCAATGCCAAGGATCCAGCCAAACGCCTTTTCGCTGCGGAAACGATCTTCAAATCCAAGGATCCGGACGCGTTGCCTTTGATCGATGACCGACTTGGCAAGGAAGACGTCCCTGAAATCGTCTCTCTTCTGGAGCAGGCCAAGGCCGCGATCGTTCTGACCTCCGAGGACATTGCACCCGAAGCCAAGCTCGATGCCATCTCCATCCTGCGTGATCGCGGTGGCCGCGGATCCCTAACACTCCTGAACAATGTCAAAGCCGAACCGGGCAGCGAGGTTGAAAACGCAGCCGCCCGCGCCATCACGTCGGTCGAGCGCCGCATCGCCATCTGGGACGCCCTACAGAATGTCTGGTATGGCATGTCCCTCGGATCGGTCCTTCTGCTGGCCGCCATCGGCCTCGCCATCACCTTCGGCGTGATGGGGGTGATCAACATGGCCCACGGCGAGATGGTCATGATCGGTGCCTACACCACTTATGTGGTGCAACAGGTCTTTCTGATGACCGCGCCCGGGCTGGCCGATTTTTCTCTCCTCGTTGCCCTGCCTTTTGCCTTTCTCGTGGCCGGGCTGATCGGGTTTGTTCTTGAACGCAGTGTCATCCAGTTTCTGTATGGTCGCCCGCTGGAAACCCTCCTTGCCACATGGGGCGTCTCGCTGATCTTGCAGCAAACCGTCCGCACGATCTTTGGCCCCACAAACATGGAGGTGGTCAATCCCAGCTGGATGTCCGGTGCGGTTGAACTGGCAGGCCTGTCCCTGACCTGGAACCGCATCTGGATCTTCTTCTTCTCGCTTGCGGTCTTTGGGCTTCTGTTCCTGCTGCTCAAGCGCACCCCGATGGGGCTGCAGATGCGGGCCGTCACACAGAACCGCAAGATGGCGTCCTCCATGGGCATCCGAACCCCTTGGGTCGACGCCTTCACCTTCGCTCTGGGCTCCGGCATTGCTGGCATCGCCGGCGTTGCCCTCAGCCAGATCGGCAACGTCTCACCCAACCTCGGACAAGGCTACATCATCGACAGCTTCATGGTCGTGGTGTTTGGCGGTGTGGGGAACCTGTGGGGCACGCTGATTGGCGCCCTGACGCTGGGGGTTGCCAACAAGTTCCTTGAGCCCTTTGCCGGTGCCGTGCTTGGCAAGATTCTTGTGCTCGTCTTCATCATCCTCTTCATCCAGAAGCGTCCAAGAGGGCTGTTTGCACTCAAGGGAAGGGCCGTCGAATAATGCTGACCTCTTTTATCCTACGCGGCCTCAGGGGCAACATCATCTGGGTGGCGCTGATCATCGCGGCACTTGGTATCCTGATCCCGATGCTCAATCTCATGGTGCCAGTCGGCGAGACGTTCCATGTGCCCGATTACGCCGTCTCGCTGTTTGGCAAATATCTATGCTACGCGCTGCTGGCTCTCGCGCTTGATCTGGTCTGGGGCTATTGCGGCATTCTCTCGCTCGGTCACGGTGCCTTCTTTGCGCTTGGCGGCTACGCGATGGGCATGTATCTGATGCGCCAGATCGGCGCGCGCGGCGTCTATGGTGATCCCGTCCTGCCTGACTTCATGGTCTTCCTCAACTGGAAGGAGCTGCCGTGGTACTGGTATGGTTTCGATCAGTTCTGGTTTGCCGCACTGATGGTTCTGGTCGCACCCGGCCTGCTCGCCTTTGTCTTTGGCTGGTTCGCCTTCCGCTCGCGCGTCACCGGCGTCTATCTCTCGATCATCACGCAGGCCATGACCTATGCCCTGTTGCTCGCCTTCTTCCGCAATGACATGGGCTTTGGCGGCAACAATGGCCTCACCGATTTCAAGGACATCCTGGGTTTCACGCTGCAGAATGGTGGCACCCGCGCCGGTCTGTTTACTGCGACGGCCTTTGCGCTTTGTCTTTCCCTCATTCTGTGTGGGGCCATCGTGTCCTCCAAGTTCGGCAAGATCCTTCTGGCCACTCGCGATGCAGAAGCTCGCGCCCGCTTCCTTGGCTATCGGGTTGAACATGTGAAGTTATTTGTTTTCACCGTCTCGGCCATGATGGCTGGTGTCGCCGGCGCTCTTTACGTGCCACAAGTTGGCATCATCAACCCCGGCGAATTCGCACCGGCCAACTCCATCGAGGTTGTCATCTGGACGGCGGTTGGCGGCAGGGGAACGCTGATCGGCCCGATCATCGGCGCCATCACGGTCAATCTGGGCAAAAGCTGGTTCACCGCGGCCGTGCCAGAATTCTGGCTCTTTGCCCTCGGGGGCCTTTTTGTCGCGGCCACCCTCTTTTTGCCCAAGGGCATCGTCGGCGCCGTCTCTGATCTCAGCGGCCGCCTGACCAACAAAAACGGCAAGGCCAGAGCATCCGGACCGGATGAAGCGATCAAGGCGAAAGCCGCCGAACAAGGGGGAGAAGCCTGATGAACGAAGCCCTGACCCCAACCCTGCTCTATCTTGATGACGTCTCTGTCTCCTTTGATGGTTTCAAGGCCATCAACGGCCTGTCGCTGGCCATCGAGCAGGGCGAAATGCGCGCCATCATCGGCCCCAATGGCGCAGGCAAGACCACCATGCTTGACATCATCACCGGCAAGACCCGCCCCGACCACGGGGACGTTCTGTTCGAGGGCGACATGGATCTAACCAAGCATGACGAAACAGAAATCGCACAGGCTGGCATCGGTCGCAAATTCCAGAAGCCGACCGTCTTTGAAAACCAGACCGTGCGCGCCAACATCGAAATGGCCCTCTCCCGTGAGCGTGGCGTGTTCGCCTCGCTTTTCTATCAGGAAAGCGAGGCGGACAGGACGAAGATCAATGAGATCCTCGAGACCGTCCGCCTGACCGTCCGCGCCGACGAAATGGCAGCTGACCTGTCGCACGGCCAGAAGCAATGGCTCGAGATCGGCATGCTGCTGGCACAAAACCCCAAACTCCTGCTCGTCGATGAGCCGGTCGCGGGCATGACGGATGCGGAAACCATCGAGACCGCCAAACTGCTGCGCAAGATTGCCAAGACCCATTCGGTCATCGTCGTCGAGCATGACATGGGCTTCATCCGTGATCTTGATGTCAAGGTCACCGTGCTGGCCGAAGGCTCTGTCCTTGCTGAAGGGACGCTCGATCACGTCAGCGCCCATCCGGACGTCATCGAGAGCTATCTCGGCCGCTAAGAGGAAAGACAATGAGTGAAGCCATCGAATTATCTGAAGCTCCGGCCTCAAGCGCTCCCGCCACTGGCTCTGTCACGCTGAAGGTATCGGGCATAAACCTGCATTACGGCGCAGCACAGGCCTTGCGCAATGTCTCGCTGGATGCCCATAAGGCCAAGATCACCTGTGTGCTGGGCCGCAACGGAGTGGGAAAATCCTCCCTCCTGCGCGCCATTGTTGGCCAGCATCCGGTTTCATCAGGCACCATCACCCTTGGCGGCAGCGACATCACCAAAGCGGCCCCCTATGCGCGCGCGGGCAAGGGTATCGGCTATGTTCCACAGGGCCGCGAGATCTTTCCCCAGCTCACCGTGCGCGAGAATCTCGAGACTGGCTATGCCCGCCTGCCGCGCAAACACCGCTATGTCGAGGACGAAATCTTCGAGCTTTTCCCGATCCTCAAGGACATGCTGTCAAGGCGCGGCGGCGATCTGTCCGGTGGCCAGCAACAACAGTTGGCCATCGGCAGGGCGCTTGTCACCCGTCCGGACCTGTTGGTCCTCGACGAACCCACCGAAGGCATCCAGCCTTCCATCATCAAGGACATAGGCCGCGCCATTACCTACCTGAAGTCAGAAAAAGGCATGGCCATTCTGCTCGTCGAGCAGTATCTTGATTTTTGCCGGGAATTGGCCGACGTGGTCCATATCATGGATCGCGGCGAGATTACCCACACTGGCCCGGCAGAAGACTTGGACAGGGAAGATGTACGCAGCTATCTCACCGTCTGACCCCCAGACCGGGTCCATTGCACCCTCAGCGCAGCGGGCCAAGGGTCGCGGGCAGGTCAGCTTCAAGCCTGCTGAAGGCGGCGTCACGCGTCTCGATCGTCTCTACCAGCAAGGCTGCGCCAAGATCCGCCTGCCCAAGGTCTATGGGTCCAAGGCCTGCGAAGCCGTGCTGATCAACAGCTCAGGCGGCCTGACGGGAGGCGACAACCTCTCTTGGGACATTTCCTGCGGCCCGTGCACCAAGGCTCTTGCCACCACTCAGGCCTGCGAGAAGCTTTATAAATCCACTGGCAGCAACGCCGAGCTTAGCACCCGCATTGCCATCGCAGATGGGGCCCGGTTTGATTGGCTGCCGCAGGAAACCATCCTGTTCGACCGCTCGCGTCTGAACCGGTCCCTACAGGTTGATCTGGAAGGCTCGGCCCGTTTCCTTGCCGTCGAAGCAGTGCTTCTGGGACGGATCGCCATGGGCGAGACCAACCTCTTCACCAGCTTCAACGATCATTGGCAAATCCGCCGCGACGGCAAGCTCATTCATTCAGACACCATCCGGCTTGAAGGGACAACCGAAGCCCTTGGCGGCAAGGCGGCGACCTTAGCTGGCAATCTGTCCTTTGCGACCCTTTGCTATGTCGGCCCGGATGATGCCGAAAGCCTGACGCGTCTCACCAATGAAGCCCGCGAACTGATCGCAGCCGAACCGGATTGCACCGGCGGCGCGTCTTGCTTTGGCGGCAAATTGCTCATTCGGCTCATGGCCCCCGAGGGCATGATACTGCGCCGGACCCTCATTCCACTCATTTCATTGCTCAGGGCCGGGGAGCCTCTTCCCCGCGTCTGGACCACATAAGACAAGAAGAGGAATCGTCATGAATTTGACACCACGGGAGAAGGACAAGCTGCTCATCGCCATGGCGGCGATGGTGGCGCGTCGACGCCTCGAACGCGGGGTAAAGCTCAATCACCCGGAAGCCATTGCGCTGATCTCCGACTTCATCGTCGAAGGCGCGCGCGATGGTCGCTCGGTTGCCGATCTGATGGAGGCGGGTGCCCACATCATCAGCCGCGATCAGGTCATGGAAGGCATCCCCGAAATGATCCACGACATTCAGGTCGAAGCCACCTTCCCTGACGGCGTCAAGCTCGTCACCGTCCACGAACCGATCCGATAGGAGGAGCGCGCAATGATCCCTGGCGAAATCATCACGGCGGACGGCGACATCGAACTCAATGCCGGCCTCGACGTCACCGAGCTTGACGTCTCCAACACAGGCGACCGCCCCGTTCAGGTCGGCTCGCACTATCATTTCTTTGAAACAAATCCAGCGCTGACATTTGATCGCGATGCCGCGCGCGGCAAACGCCTCGACATTGCATCGGGCACGGCTGTGCGCTTCGAGCCGGGCCAGACCCGGTCGGTCAAACTGGTCCCGCTGGAAGGCAATCGTGAAGTTCACGGCTTTCGCGGCGACATCGGAGGGGCACTCTAATGGCATATTCAATTTCCCGCGCCGCCTATGCGGACATGTTCGGCCCCACCACCGGCGACAAGGTGCGCCTTGCGGACACCGAACTGTTCATCGAGGTTGAAAAAGACTTCACCTCCTATGGCGCCGAGGTCAAATTCGGCGGCGGCAAGGTCATCCGCGATGGCATGGGCCAGTCCCAGATCGCCCGCGCTGATGGAGCCGTGGACACCGTCATCACCAACGCCCTGATTGTTGACTATACCGGCATCTACAAGGCCGATATTGGCCTCAAGGATGGCACCATCTGCGGCATCGGCAAGGCAGGCAATCCGGACACCCAGAACGGCGTCAACATCATCATCGGGCCGGGCACCGAAGCCATTGCAGGCGAAGGCAAAATCATCACCGCAGGCGGCATGGACGCTCACATCCACTTCATCTGCCCCCAACAGATCGAAGAAGCCCTGATGTCCGGCATCACCACCATGCTTGGTGGCGGCACCGGTCCGGCCCACGGCACACTGGCCACCACCTGCACGCCGGGGCCATGGCACATCGCCCGCATGATCGAAGCCTCGGACGCCTTCCCCATGAACCTTGCTTATGCGGGCAAGGGCAATGCATCCCAGCCCAAGGCGCTGGAAGAAATGCTCTTGGGTGGCGCGGCAGCCCTCAAACTGCATGAAGACTGGGGCACTACACCTGCGGCCATCGACAATTGCCTGTCGGTTGCTGATGCCTTCGATGTGCAGGTCATGATCCACACCGATACGCTGAATGAATCCGGCTTTGTCGAGAGCACGGTTGATGCCTTCAAGGGCCGCACGATCCATGCCTTCCACACGGAAGGGGCTGGTGGCGGTCACGCGCCGGACATCATCAAGATCTGCGGCATGGACAATGTCATCCCCTCCTCGACCAATCCGACCCGGCCCTACACGGCCAACACAGTGGCCGAGCATCTCGACATGCTGATGGTCTGCCATCATCTGGACGCCAACATCCCCGAGGACGTGGCCTTTGCCGAAAGCCGGATCCGCAAGGAAACCATCGCGGCGGAAGACATCCTGCATGACATGGGTGCCTTCTCGATCATTTCCTCGGACAGTCAGGCCATGGGCCGCGTCGGCGAAGTGATCATCCGCACATGGCAGACCGCTGACAAAATGAAAAAGCAGCGCGGCAGCCTCTCCACCGAGACGGGCGACAATGACAATGAACGCGTCAAGCGTTACATCGCCAAATACACCATCAACCCGGCCATCGCGCAGGGCATGAACAAGCACATCGGCTCCATAGAGGTGGGCAAACGTGCCGACCTCGTCATGTGGAATCCGGCCTTCTTTGGTGCCAAGCCGGATATGGTGCTCATCGGCGGCACCATTGCAGCCGCTCCGATGGGTGACCCCAATGCATCCATCCCGACGCCCCAGCCAGTTCACTATCGTCCGATGTTCGGAGCCTTTGGCAAGTCGCTGACCAACAGCTCGGTGACTTTCATCTCCAAGGCAGCACTTGATGCCGGTCTTCAGGCAAGCCTTGGCACCGCCAAGCAGATGGTCGCGGTTGAGAACACCCGGTCTGGCATTTCCAAAGCCTCCATGATGCTCAATGACGCCACGCCAGAGATCACCGTTGATCCGGAAACCTATGAGGTGACCGCTGACGGTGAAGTGCTGACGTGTGAGCCGGCAGAAGTTCTGCCCATGGCTCAACGCTACTTCCTGTTCTAGGGCGCGCCATGTCAAACATCATTGCCTACAGAATCCTCCCCCGGTCCGAATGGCCCGGGGAGGCATTCGACCAGATCACGCTGGATGAAGAGGATCGCCACCGCAGGCGCATCCTGATGACCAGTGATGGTGGCCTCGAGTTTCTGCTCAATCTGCCAAAGGCCGAACGGCTCAACCACGGCGATGGCCTCCTGCTCGACAACGGTCATATCATCGAGGTGATTGCGCGGGAGGAACCCTTGTTAGAGGTCCGAGCGACAGACGGCCTCGCCCTCATGACCCTCGCCTGGCACCTTGGCAACCGCCATCAGCCAACCGAGATCTATGAGGACCAATTGCGCATCCGCGACGATGCGGTCATCGCCGACATGCTGGAAGGTCTGGGAGCACGCCTTGAAAAGGCCTCCGCGCCCTTCTCGCCGGTCAGTGGCGCCTATGTCAGCAAGGCCCATAGCCACGATCACGAACATGATCATGATCAGGGGCACAGTCATGACCATAGCCATGAACACAATCATACCCATGACCATGACCACCCCCATTGACACGGACCGCTCTGAAGGGATGGGCACAGACCTGGGTGTCGGCGGATCGGCTCTGATCCGCTTGCTCACCTTTCTCTCGCCTGCCTTTCCCATCGGGGCCTTCAGCTATTCGCACGGATTCGAAGTCTCCATTGCGAACGGCACCGTGCAAGATCAGGCAAGTGCCCTTCAATGGATTGATGCTCTGCTGCTCCATGGCGGCGGCTGGTCCGATGCTGTGCTTCTGGCCCAGAGCTGGAAGGCCGACGACATCGAAACCATCGTGTCGCTTAACGAGTATGCGTTAGCCATGGCCCCCTCTGCCGAGCGCCAACTGGAGACCACCCAACAGGGCAATGCCTTTCTGAAGGCGAGCCAGAGCTGGCCCCTACCCTTGCATGAAGCGCTGGAGAGCGCTGGCGTTGAAGACATCGCCCTGCCCGTCATCATTGGCGCGATAGCAAGGGCACAAGACATCCCGCTCGAAAGTGTTCTGCCAGCGAGCCTTCACGCCTTTTCCTCCAATCTCATCTCGGTTGCCATGCGCCTTGTGCCGCTGGGCCAGAGCAACGGGCTGGCACTGCAGGCTGGCCTTGAGGCCACCATTCTCAAGGCCTCTCGCGAAGCTGGCACGGCAAGTCTTGACGACATCGGCACCTGTTGCCTTGCATCGGACATCGCAGCGATGCACCATGAAATTCTGACAACTAGGATCTTTCGCTCATGACGACCTCGACCCCCGACACCCTGTCTGCACCGAGCCTTGGCGGCCCCATGCGCATCGGCATCGGCGGGCCGGTCGGTGCGGGCAAGACAACCCTCACCGAGAAGCTGTGCCTTGCCATGCGTGATCATTTCTCGATCGGCGTGGTCACCAACGATATCTACACAAAAGAAGATGCCATGGCGCTGGTGCGCAAGCAGGCCCTCTCGGAGGACCGCATCCTCGGGATTGAGACAGGCGGCTGCCCACACACCGCCATCCGCGAAGACGCCTCGATCAATCTTGCCGCCGTTGATGAACTCTGCACCCGCCACCCCGATCTGGATTTTGTCTTCATCGAATCCGGCGGGGACAATCTGGCCGCGACCTTCTCACCCGATCTTGCCGACCTGACTCTTTATGTGATTTCGGTCTGTCAGGGAGACGACATACCGCGAAAAGGCGGACCGGCCATTTCCCGCTCTGATCTGCTGATCATCAACAAGATGGACCTTGCGCCCTATGTCGGCGCGGACCTCGACCGCATGCAAGCCGATGCCACCACGGTGCGCAAAGGCAAGCCGCATCAGTTCACCGATCTGTCGCGCAATGCGGGCGTTGCCGAGATTGTCGATCTGTTGTGCAAGAAGTCTGGCTTTAAAACCCCGAGCCAACAGGTCGCGTGACGCGTGTAACAGAAGTCGGGTCTCAAAAGCCGGACGTTAGATCGCGGGGACGATCCAGTCCGGCTTGAGACCACTCTTGGCAATCGCTTCGAGCGGATCCTCTCCCTTGAGAAACCCGTGATCGGAGACAAGCACGCTGGCCCAACCGCGTGTGCGCGCACCATAGATATCCGTGTGCAGACTGTCGCCCATCATGACAATGCGGCTCGGAGCCACCGCCCCTTCGAGCCGTTCCTCGACCGCGTCATAAACCGCCCCGAACGGTTTGCCGACAAAGGTGACATCCAGCCCCGCGATACGGTCCATCAGATCATGCATCCGCCAGCCGGGCTCAACCGAAAAGCCCGCTTCGATTGGCGCGACGAGATCGGGATTGCCAGCAATGACCCGCCGCGGCCGCTCCGACAGGCTACGGGCCAGAAGCATGTGGCGATGGTCGGTCCAGCATTCGGTCGATAAATACAGAATGGCATCCGCCCGATCATAAGCTGCCTGATCATCACCAAGAGGCAAGCAGCGCACGGGCAGTTCGTCCGGGCTGAACCACGAAGGCCCGACCACACCCCAGACAATCTCGGGATCTTCCGTTTTCAGCGCCTCGTCACAAATCATCCGCGAAGAAATCAGCTCATCATCCCGAAAGGCAAAACCCAGCCGCTGAAATTTCTCGACGACCTTCGGAAAAGCATAAGACGCGGCATTGGTGAGAACAAAGATCCGTTTGCCAGCCGCGCGCAGCGTTTCAATCCGCTCGCAAGCTCCTGGAATCGGTGCATTGCCGACATTGAGCACCCCATAGGCATCAAAGACAAAGACATCATAAA
This sequence comes from Cohaesibacter sp. ES.047, assembly GCF_900215505.1. NCBI lineage: Bacteria > Pseudomonadati > Pseudomonadota > Alphaproteobacteria > Hyphomicrobiales > Cohaesibacteraceae > Cohaesibacter > Cohaesibacter sp. ES.047. The sequence goes on along the minus strand of NZ_LT907844.1, from coordinate 1,217,931 downwards.
GATCGGTGATGGCACCAAGATCGGCCACCTTTTCAGGATCCGCATCCGGCAGCGTTGGCAAAGGGGGAAAGCGATGCCGGACCGCTTCATACCGATCAAAAGCTTGCTGCGAGGTGGGGTTGTTCGTCATGGTTTCATCTCATCATGTGGTCATGTGCAAGCGGGGTGGGAGATCTGGCGCGCACGCCAATTTCTTTTTGCCGCTCCTTAATGCAATAGAACTGGACGATGCTCAACCAGCAAGGCTACCTTTCCCTGAGAGATTCGCCTCCTAATTGGCAAACACCGCGCCCTATTCTGGACCATCTGGACAATGACCCCTTCCAAGCGCTCAACTGGACCATCCTTTTTGCGCCGCTTTCTGGCCGCAGCGCTCAGCCGCTTTCAGCCGGCACAGAACAAGTCTCCAGACGCCACCCCTAAAGACACCATCGATGCCCCCCAGCCACCTTTGCCCGCGCGCTTCCCGATCAAAGCGGACAAGCCAATCTCGTTTCAGGGGCTTTCCAATCTAAGGGTTCTGGTGGTTGAGGATATTGACGCAAACCGTTATTCGGTTTGCACCATGCTAGACGAGTTGGGTCACCAAACCCTTGAAGCGACCGACGGATCGGAGGCCATTGCCCTTGCCGAAACGCAGCAGCCAGACATCATCCTGATGGACATCTCCCTGCCTATGATGGATGGCTGGAAGGCCACAAAATTGCTCAGAGAGCATCACAACAGCCTGCTAGCCGCCATGCCTGTCGTCGCCATGACCAATCAGCTCAGCCAGTCCAAACAGGCCCTCTCGTCAGGCATGTCCGGCTTTCTGACCAAACCGTTCGATATCGACCAACTGGCAGACGCCCTCCGTTTGGCGACGATCGAAGCCGCCTTTGTTCCCAGCGACGAGCCGAACCACGCAAGCTTTGAAGGTGCCCCGCTGTTCGATCCGTCCGTTCTTTTGCACGATACGGACCAGTCGGATCAAGACCGGGCCATCGACCTCATCAACAGCTTCTTAACCGATGCACCGAGGCTGTCAGCCGCCATTCACGACGCCACGAGTGTGGCCAACCGGTGCCAGCACGCTGAAAGACTGAAAGGTGCAGCAAACAACATCGGCCTGATGCAATTGGCAGAGATCGCATTGAGAATTGAAAAAGGTGCGCCACCATACGATCTCGAGCGCACCTTGAAAGAGAGCCTCCGGCGTCTTGAGGAATTCCAACGTTCACTGCGCTTGCGCTGATGAGCTGGCCAGAACACTACGTTTGAAACACGGCGCGCTTAAGGCCCCATAACGGCCCAATATGTAAACTAGCGCATATACCCTAAATCGAATATTCTCTTGACTGCATATACAGGTGAGCGCATACTCATGCCATGCAACAGACCAAATTCTTCCAATGCCTGAGTGACGAAACCCGCCTGCGGGCCCTGCTTCTGTTCGAGGACGAGCGGGAGTTGTGCGTCTGCGAATTGTCTCACGCGCTGGATCAGCAACAGCCCAAAATCTCCCGCCATATGGCGGCGATGCGAGAAGCGGGGATCGTCTCCTCTGAGAGAAAGGCCCAGTGGGTTTTTTATTCCCTCAACAAGACAATGCCCGTCTGGCAAAAGGAAATTCTGGTTGCCGCCATTCGCGGCAATAAGGATGACCCTCAAACCATCAAGGACAAGAAAAGGCTGGCCAACATGACCGGGCGGCCCGAACGAAACGCAGTCGCCTAGGTCGACATCACAGTCCGGTCCAGACTCTCAAGCAAACAACTGAGTGATCCGATGCTCGATCCCTTTACGCTCCTGGCTGACGGGTTGACCTTTCAAGTGCTGCACCTTGCGCCTGAGACCTCGCTCGCCAAAGCCGTTCACTTCTTCATCGAAGACATCACCAAAATCTTCTTTCTAACCAGCTTCATCATTTTCCTTGTGGGCCTGTTTCGTACGATGCTGACACCAGAAAGGGTCCGAAAGGTGATTGCCGGACGTCCCAGACATCTATCCTATCCGGTTGCCGTTGGCCTAGGATCGATCACACCCTTCTGCTCATGCTCATCAGTGCCTCTGTTCATAGGATTTCTTGAAGCTGGCATCCCTCTTGGCGTGACCATGGCCTTCCTCATCGCCTCCCCGATGATCAACGAAGTGGCGGTCGTCATCCTTGCCTCAGTTGTTGGCTGGAAGATTGCTCTCGCCTACGTCGCGGCGGGCCTCCTTTTGGGTATCGCCGGAGGTCTGCTGATCGAGAAACTAAAACTGGAAAGATGGGTGGAGGACTATGTTTGGAAGATCCGTATGGGAGAAAGCAGGATCAACAAGCCGGCGGATACCGTTGCCTCCCGTATCAGATTTGCATGGGCGCAGGTTAAAGAGATACTGGGGCGCATCTGGCTCTATGTTCTGATTGGTATCGCACTGGGGGCAATTCTGCACGGATACGTGCCAGAAGACTTCTTTGTTGCCTACACGTCAAAAAACAATCCTCTGGCGGTGCCCGCGGCAGTGCTCGCAGGCATCCCTCTTTATTCCAACGCGTCTGGGGTCATCCCGATCGTTCAGGCTCTTCTGGCGAAGGGAGTTCCAATCGGCACGTTGCTAGCTCTGATGATGTCCGTCGCAGCGATTTCCCTACCTGAAATGATCATCCTCAGAAAGGTATTGAAACCGAAACTCATCGCGACATTTACAGGCATCCTTTTTGTCGCCTTTGTTGCCATTGGCTACGGATTCAACCTGATCATCCAATAAAACAATCAAAAGAAAGGAAGCCCCATGAAGAGTTTCCAAGTCCTCGGATCCGGTTGCAGGAATTGCGTCAAGACGGCCGAACAAATCGAACAGAAAGCCGCCGAGTTGGGCATTGAGGCAAAGGTCGAGAAAGTCACTGATATGGCCGACATACTCGGCTATGGCGTCATGTCAACACCGGGCGTCGTCCTCAATGGGCAAGTCGTTCACGCTGGGGGCGTCCCGAACGTTTCCTTGATCATCAGTTGGCTTCGGGAGTAGGGGTTTTCTCGGTTACCCATGTTTCTCCGTTCGGATTTTTTCCTTATATTGAACGCAAAAACCCCCATAGCTTATAGCGATGGGGGTTTTTTGATATTGTTCTTGCGTTTAACAGGCCTGGCAGCGACCTACTCTCCCACGTCTTAAGACGGAGTACCATTGGCGCAGAGGAGTTTAACGACCGAGTTCGGGATGGGATCGGGTTTGGCCTCCTCGCCATAGCCACCAGGCCGGTTAAACGCAAGGACAATGAAGCTGGTCTTTTAGTCGACGCTTTTCAGGATTTTTGTAAAAGCGTTTGAATGGTCATAGATAAATGAGAGTAATCAAGCCTATCGAGTTATTAGTACCGGTAAGCTTCGCACATTACTGCGCTTCCACACCCGGCCTATCAACGTGGTGATCTTCCACGGCTCTCAGGGAGAACTCGTCTCAAGGGGGGCTTCCCGCTTAGATGCTTTCAGCGGTTATCCCTTCCACACGTAGCTACCCTGCAATGCGGCTGGCGCCACAACAGGTCCACCAGAGGTGTGTCCAACCCGGTCCTCTCGTACTAGGGTCAGCTCCTTTCAATTCTCCTACGCCCACGGCAGATAGGGACCGAACTGTCTCACGACGTTCTGAACCCAGCTCACGTACCGCTTTAATTGGCGAACAGCCAAACCCTTGGGACCTGCTCCAGCCCCAGGATGCGATGAGCCGACATCGAGGTGCCAAACAATGCCGTCGATATGGACTCTTGGGCATCATCAGCCTGTTATCCCCGGAGTACCTTTTATCCGTTGAGCGATGGCCCTTCCACTCGGGACCACCGGATCACTATGACCGACTTTCGTCTCTGCTCGACTTGTCAGTCTCGCAGTCAGGCTGGCTTATGCCATTGCACTCAACGACCGATTTCCGACCGGTCTGAGCCAACCATCGCGCGCCTCCGTTACTCTTTGGGAGGCGACCGCCCCAGTCAAACTACCCACCATGCGCTGTCCCGGATCCGGATAACGGACCGCGGTTAGACAGCCATGACAACAGGGGTGGTATTTCAAGGATGGCTCCATCTGAGCTGGCGCCCAAACTTCAAAGCCTACCACCTATCCTACACATGCCAACACAACTGTCAGCGCAAAGCTATAGTAAAGGTTCACGGGGTCTTTCCGTCTGACCGCAGGAACCCCGCATCTTCACGGGGAATTCAATTTCACTGAGTCTATGCTGGAGACAGCGGGGAAGTCGTTACGCCATTCGTGCAGGTCGGAACTTACCCGACAAGGAATTTCGCTACCTTAGGACCGTTATAGTTACGGCCGCCGTTTACCGGGGCTTCAATTCGCAGCTCTCACCACTCCTCTTAACCTTCCGGCACCGGGCAGGCGTCAGACCCTATACGTCGCCTTGCGGCTTCGCAGAGCCCTGTGTTTTTGATAAACAGTCGCAACCCCCTGGTCTGTGCCACCCGCTAAAAGTTGCCTTCAAACGGGTCTCCCTTCTCGCGAACTTACGGGAGCAATTTGCCGAGTTCCTTCAGCATAGTTCTCTCAAGCGCCTTGGTATTCTCTACCTGTCCACCTGTGTCGGTTTAGGGTACGGTCTAACGTGGGTGCTATTTCCTGGAACTCCTACGCTGCATCATCAATCCAATAAGACAATACAACTACCGGAATCCGTCACATCCCACTGGTTGAGGAATATTAACCTCATTCCCATCGACTACGCATTTCTGCCTCGCCTTAGGGGCCGACTAACCCTGCGCTGATTAGCATTGCACAGGAACCCTTGGACTTTCGGCGAGAGTGTCTCTCACACTCTTTATCGTTACTCATGTCAGCATTCGCACTTCTGATACCTCCAGGTGCCCTCACAGGTCACCCTTCATCGGCCTACAGAACGCTCCGCTACCGCGTGTACATAGTACACACCCGCAGCTTCGGTGCATGGCTTTAGCCCCGGTACATTTTCGGCGCAAAGACCCTTATTTAGACCAGTGAGCTGTTACGCTTTCTTTAAATGATGGCTGCTTCTAAGCCAACATCCTGGTTGTTTTGGGATCCTCACATCCTTTCCCACTTAGCCATGACTTAGGGACCTTAACTGGCGGTCAGGGTTGTTGCCCTCTCCACGACGGACGTTAGCACCCGCCGTGTGTCTGCAGGATAGTACTCTTGGGTATTCGGAGTTTGGTTAGGTTTGGTAAGTCGGTAAGACCCCCTAGCCCATCCAGTGCTCTACCCCCCAAGGTATTCATCCCACGCACTACCTAAATAGTTTTCGCGGAGAACCAGCTATCTCCGGGTTTGATTGGCCTTTCACCCCTAGCAACAAGTCATCCCCGCCTTTTTCAACAGGCGTGGGTTCGGTCCTCCAGTGCGTGTTACCGCACCTTCAACCTGCTCATAGCTAGATCACCCGGTTTCGGGTCTAATCCATCGAACTAACGCCCTAT